>DASRDZ010000065.1:0-40280 GCA_035652335.1 Candidatus Dormiibacterota bacterium | reverse complement strand
GCCGCGGGGCGGCGGAGCGTTGTCGTCGCCGGTGCGCCGCTGCTCGCGCTGCTCGGCGTAGAGCTTGAAGCGCTCCAGGGAGTCGACGACCAGGCGGTCGACCATGCCGGCCGCGCCCTCGACGTCGTGCTCGCCGTCGGGGTCGTAGACGAGGCGCAGCGTCACCAGCGTCTGCCCGCCCTCCACCGGCTTCAGCTCGACATCACCCTCGGCGTGCGGGTGGCCGGTGGTGCGCCAGGCGACGTGCCGCTCGTCGCGGGCCTCGACGCGCGTCTCCCACTGCATCGGACGGCCGCCGATCTCGACGTCCCACTCCTGGGTCTGCGCGTCGTGTGCCGTGACCCGGTTGACCCCGCCGAGGAACGCGGGGAGCTCCTCCCAGGCGGTCCACTCGCGGTACGCCGTCCGCACCGGGACCCGGACCACGATCGACTTCTCCGCATGTGCCACGAGTGGCCCTCCTGGTGTTGCCTCCCCACCAGGGATACCACATGGGATGCGGGCGGGTCGAACGCCCCTAGCCGCCTGGCATGGGCATCGGGGCGGGCTCTGGAGCGCGACGCGCCGGCGCCAGGCGGCGAGGGTCGTCGGGCTCCGGCGGCAGCACGAAGGCGACGTCGAGCGCCTCCGCGAGCGCGCGCAGGCGTGCGTAGAAGCCCGCGGTGTGCGGCGAGCGGGCGAGGCGGAGGCCGTCGAAGTCGTAGTGGTGCACCCACTCGTGGAGGAGGGTGTTGAGGAACACCTTGGGGGTGATCACCTTCTGCAGCCGCGCCGTGCGGTGGTAGATGCGGATGCGCGCGCGGCTCACCCGGCCGTCCTCGAACCAGCAGCGGTAGTACCCGTAGGTCTTGCTCTGCAGGCGCTGGCCGTCGTGCTCGTGGACCTGCGGCTTGTCGGCCACCGCCACCTCGACCCGGGTGAGCCCGGCCTCGGCGCTGAGCTCGTCGACGAGGAGCTGGGCGAGGCGGCGGCGCTCCCGGGCGTCGTCGCCGCTCTGGAGGACGCGCTCGGCCAGGCCGCGGGCCACCACGCTGGGGCGGACGGGCAGCCCGGTGGCGCGCTGGCTGCGCTGGTAGGCCGCGTCGGGGCGGGCGCTGCGACCGAACATACGCTCGATAGTATAGGGCGGCAGGGCGCCGCCGGGGCCTCATACTGCGGGGCCGACGCCGCACGCGCCGGGTTGGCGAAACGGGTAGACGCCGCGGTCTTAAAAACCGCTGGGGGCGCTGCCCCCGTCCGGGTTCGAGTCCCGGGCCCGGCACCAATCATCCCTACTGGACAAAGTGGAAGGGTAATCGGCCTGTCAGCAGCCGGTGCCGTCGACCACCTCAACTCGACCGCAGCTCAACACGACGGCGAGCAGCGTGTCTGCGAAGTGTCGGCGAGGGTGAAAGGGGTGGTGGCTGGCGGGCGCCGGGCACCCCGTCAGACATCGGCTCGCCATCGCCGCTTCCTTGCGCGCATCGCCACCAGCCCACTCGCACGCACCGCCCCCTATCCTCACACGCTCCACTGTCCATGCCCCTGCGTACCCTCCCGTTCTCCCGCTCACGCCCTTCCCGTCGTTCATCCCTACCTTGTCCATCCCCTTCAGCCAGCACACGGTACGCACGACCGCTTGCGTAGCCAGTCGCCTACTGGCCCAGTGCGCCACTTGCGCCTCAGACGGGCGCTAAGGCGATGCCCGCGATAAGCGCCCTCTGATTGATCTGCGTCACCGCGCATGTCCCAGGTCCGTCGGTCCAAACGAACGCTGTTGCGCTCTCGCCTGCCACCGTGACGGTCCCAAGCGTCACGGCGACCGTGGACCCCTCGGACGATGCGGTGATCGTCCTAGACGAGAGCGCGACCTGCGCCGCCACGCCAACGCGTCGCCAGTTGAGCTTGCCCGACAGCGTTGCTCCGAGGAGGGGGCCTCCCGCGATGGAGACCTCGCCTCCAGTGATGACGAAGGACCCATCTGCCGATCCGGAGTCCCGGAGCATCCGGTGGTGTCGCAGCAGCACAAGTGCCATCTCCTCCCGGTTCGCCACAGAGATGCGGGGCAGCGTATCTCGCGCCGGGGCAGCCCGAGAGCGCTTCGCGCCTTCCCCTTGCTGCTCGCCTATTTCCTCACCGTCTTCGCGTCCTCGTTCCCGACGAGTAGGCCCGGGAGATTCTGCGCCAATCGAGGCGCTCTCGGCCACCCGGACGCGCGAGCGAGAAATCATCATCGCGACGATTGGTTGCGTTTAGGCGAGTGGGTCGTGTATCTTCCGCCGCGATCTCGGGAAGCGATTTCCTGACCCCGCGGTCAACAGGAAGGCGGCCGCGTCCTGCGGCGGGAGAGATCGTGCACGTGAGTTGGGGCGGGCAACACCGGGTAAGGCTGCTCGCTGCTGCCGGTCCCCGGCGCATCCCTTCCTTGGGCCGTCGGCCGTCAAGCGCTGCTGGCTCTGGCGGGCGGCCTCAGTCCCCGAGAGGGGTCGCGGTGCTGGCCTCCCCGGCCTTGCCCCTACACACGAGCGGGCTGTCACGGGGGGCGGCCTAGAGAGAGGGAGCGCGATGAACAGACACACCAACCGTCTGATGCGCCTCCAGTGGGGGAACCGGGCTAAGCCCCCGGCCCCCCGGAGGCATCGATCCACCCCCGCACATGAAGCGGGCCGAAAGGCCCGGGACGGGGGCAGCGTTCAACCGACATGGGAGTCAACCACATTGAGCCTGAAAAGGCACCGACTCACCATC
Source organism: Candidatus Dormiibacterota bacterium (assembly GCA_035652335.1). Classification (GTDB taxonomy): domain Bacteria; phylum Chloroflexota; class Dormibacteria; order Aeolococcales; family Aeolococcaceae; genus DASRDZ01. The sequence continues at coordinate 37,553 of DASRDZ010000065.1, read as the reverse complement.
CCAGTGGAGCAGCTCGACCTCGGCGGGGACCATGGCGTCGTGCTCGGTGAGGATGAGGTGGGGGTTCGCCACCCACACCTCCACTCGGGCGCGTCGTCGGCGTCGGACCAGAGAGGTCGCAGGCGGCTACTGAGGAGCAGTTTGGCAGGGCTGTTCGCATTGTTCCTGCTGTCGCTGGGACCGCTCAGTATCGGTGGCGTTCTCACAGCCTCGGCCCATGACGACTGTCAGAACCAGGGCAACACCGACGGGTCGCCTTGGACCTGCGGATATACGCAACTCGATCCGACCCACAACTGGCCGGCGGACGGCAGCAGCCCGCACTGCAGCGTCTGCGCGTGGTGGGACATGCCAAACGGCGGCCCTGGCAACGTCGACGCTGACTTCACCGGAGCGTACCCTACCGGTGGCGGCATCCAGTACTACAACGACCTCATCGCAGCCATGCAGGACTGGTCCGGGCAGCCGTACAACTCGCCCTGGATGTACCAGTGCAGCGGCAGCAACTGTCAATACTCCCAGATTCATGTTGGCTCGAAGGACGAAGGGGGCGGCAGCAGCTACGCCTGCGCGCTCACCTATGTCTACGTTGACTCGTCCAACCGGGTCACCTCCTCAACGATCATGTTCAACAACGACGGGCAGACGCGGTGGTGGGATGGGCCGCCGGCGAGCGGGCAATCCGGTTGCGACGCCAAGGCAACCGCCTACCATGAGGAGGGTCACGCCTTCACCCTCGGCCACTCCAGCGCCGAAGGGAACGCCATGTACTGGCAGGGTGGGGCAGAGAGCATCGGCGGCAATGACCAAACTGGGCTCGACGCTATCTACGGACCGTACCAAGGCAGCAACGGCAGCAGCAGCGGCAGCGGTGGCGGCGGGTCGGGGTGCGGGACTTGTCAAGCTCTGGGAAGCCACCAAGTCTCCATCTCATGCGACACCTTGTCATCCACTGCCTGTGCCATATTGGAGGGATACCTCTCCAAGGCGTGGGACATGTCGCAGGGAGTGTCCCTGCCCAATCCGGTGTCCGAGCTGACCGGCGCCGACGGCTGCCTTCAGTACTTCTTCGCCGGGCAGTACGCGCCGTGGTTGAACTGTCAGATCGGCGTCGGTCTGTGAAGACCCGGCACCTGGCCGCGCTTCTGGGGCTGCTCCTGTGCGCCTGCTCCGGCGGTGGAACGGTCAGCGTCGCTAACAGAGGGGGCGGCTCTGCCGTCCCCGCCACTGCCAGCGGTGCATCGAGCCCAGTGAGTGGCAACGGGGGCATCGGCGCGCCGTCCTACGCTGCCGCCTATCTCAACTTGCAGAGGGACAAAGGGGTCTTCATCCAATGTGACGGCCAAAGCAGCGGCCAGGGTGCTGCTGCCTCAGCGATCCACGATCTGCTCGTCCACACTGGCACCAGCCTGAATGATCCAGGGCAGCAAGCTCGGGCGGTAGCGATCACGACGGTGATCGGCACCGGCTCTGCTCGCTGGAACACGTCGGATGGGGCGCCACCGTCGCAGGCGTATCTCGATTCGTTGAAGCACCCGGTGAAGGTCGATGGGCATTGGCCGGTGGATCCCAGCATCTACACGCCCTGGACCATCCACGTGAGCCGCGTGGTGCGGGGTGAAATCCAGACTACGCAGATCACGGGGTACACGCAGGGCGGCACCGTGGGGGGCTTCACGGTGCATGCATGCCCGCCGACCGCCCAGCCCGTGATCGGGGGAACGTTCCTCGTGTGGTTCGGTGGTGAGCTGACGACGGGCGCCATGGGCGATGCGCCTATTGCTCAGCCGCTCATCGGCGACTGGCTCAGCTACGACCCGTCCACGGACACTCTCAAGACGGCGAACGGACCCGTCGTCCTGCGCGACGCACTCGCGGGCGTGCCGCCGGGTTGAGGGCCCAAACCCGGGCGCGCAATCTACCCATGGGGATGTCTCCAAAGCTCGACCCGCCACAGCCGTGGCCACCACACCCCAAGGCAGTCACCGCTCCAGGCGGTAGGTGAACGCTGCACCGCCGGTTCGGTAGTGGAGCGGGAGACGGGGGCTCCGCCGAGCAATAGCCGAACGCCCGCGGCGCGTCACACACTCCATCGGGGTTGAGATGACCCTGGCCGAGGCTCGGTGCTTGGCGTCGGCTTCGGGTCCTTACCTCTTCCCGGTCGGCCTGGCGGGTTTGGGCGAGCAGGATCAGGTGCGCCGCGTAGGGGGCCTGGAGGCTGAAGGCGAGGTTGAGCAGGTTGAACGGGGGGAGGTCGAAGTGGACGACCTGGCGGCAGACCTCGTACCTGAGACCACTTCCTGTACCCACTTCCATACCCACGGCCGAAGGCGACAGGTGGGTACCGGACGGCATGGCGGCTCTCCGATGGATCGATTCTGAGCACAAGCAATGCCCTTCCCTGCCCTGGACTCACCACAGGGACGCGCCTAAGAACCGCCGGGGGCGACGCCCCGTCCGGGTTCGAGTCCCGGGCCCGGCACCTGGTCGTCCTGGCGGTGGCCCCGGACCAGCCGCTGCTCGCGGCCGGTCCATCGTCGCAGAGCGGTCGCCCGGTGGCGCGAGTATGGTCGCGAGTCATGAGCACTCTCAAGCGAATCGCGCCGGTTCTCGGTGTCCGCGACCTGGGCGCCTCGCTCGCGCACTACGAGCGCCTCGGCTTCACGACGCGCGAGTACGACGGCGGAGGCTACGGCTTTGCGGTACGCGACGGCATCGAAATCCATCTCGGAGTCGTGCCCGCGGGTGATCCACGGAGCGTCCGCAGCACGGCCTACATCTGGGTGGACGACGCCGACGACATCGCCCGGTCCTGGCGGCTCGCCGGAGCGGACGTGCGGATGCCCGAGGACACCGAGTGGGGCCAGCACGAGGGTGCGGTCATCGACCCGGACGGCAACGTCATCCGCTTCGGGTCGCCGATCCCACGGCCCGCTGCGGCTGAACGGTAGCTTCGGAAGTCGGGTCCGTGTGATGCGACTGGTAGAGGCTGATAGCGAAGTGCAGGGGTTCGCGGGGGAGGGGAGGAGCCGAAGGACCTTCGACGCCGCCGGATCGTCCCGCCTGGGCGGAGCCCGGCGACCCGGTTGACAACGGGACGTCTGCCTCTGTCGGGCGCGCCGGTCGTTGCTCGACCGTTGAGATGTCCGGCGAGAGTGTGTCGTTGCCTTGGCCAGGAGGTGCAGAGATGACACGCAGGGAAGAATCGCCACGGCAGCCTGCCCCGTCGGGTCTCGGCTTTGCCTATCTGATGATCGGCGTCGCCGTGGGATCCGTCTTCGTGAGCGGGGTTCTCGGCAGCATCTTCTGCCCAGAGATGGTCAGCGGCGCGCAGCATGACCACTTCGCCATCGGTGCGGCGACCGGCTGGATCTGGGGCGCGATCGCGCTGGCCATGTTCGTGCCGGCGGCCATGCAGGGCATCCATGCTCGCGTCACCGACAGAGCTCCGTGGGCGATGCTGGGCCTCGGCATGAGCGCCATCTGGTTCGGGTCGATGTTCGTCACCATCTTCGCCCCGGTCTGGGTCTACGGCACGGATCCCGAGCAGTTCCCCTTCACCGCGGGGATCGGCGCCATTGCCGCGCTCATCGTGACGGCGATTCTCTGCAACGTCGTGAAGACGGGGTCCTTCCAGACGGTGGAGACCAAGGCAGGATCCGCGATGACCCCGCCCGCGGTGGAGGCGGAGGCGACCGCGGACGACGCCACGGTCAGGTTGCGCCAGCTGGCGCAGCTCCGCGACTCCGGCGTGGTCACCGAGGCCGAGTTCCAGGCGAAGAAGGAGGAGCTGCTCGCTCGGGTCTAGCGGCAGCGGGCATGCCCGTTCAGGCCGTCTCCGCCAGGAAGCCGACAACCGAGCGTTCCCGCGCGCCCGTGCCGCCGATGGACAATCGGCGAATGACCATCGACGACCAACGCCGCTGATGCGCAGCGTCACCTACTCCATGGGCGTCTCCCTCGACGGCTACATCGTCGGCCCCGACGGCCGCTTCGACTGGACCGTGCCCGACGAGGAGGTCTTCCGCTTCGTCACCGACGAGATCCGCGGGGTCGGCGTGCACCTGCTGGGGCGCCGGCTCTACGAGACGATGCTGTACTGGGAGACCGCCGGCCAGGACCCGTCGCTCGACGCCGCGATGCTCGAGTGGGCGGCGCTCTGGACGTCCCTGCCCAAGGTGGTGTTCTCGACCACGCTGTCCGCGGTGCAGGGCAATGCCCGCCTGGCCACCGCCGGCCTGGCGGAGGAGATCGCGCGGCTGCGAGCCGAGCCGGGGGAGGGCAACATCGCCATCGGCGGCGCGAACCTCGCCGCGCAGGTCGCCGCGTTGGACCTGGTCGACGAGTACCGGGCCAGGGTCTACCCCGTGCTGGTTGGCGGTGGGATCCCGTTCTTCCCGCAGCGCGAGCGACGGGTCGATCTCGAGCTCGTCGAGACGCGCACCTTCAGGTCCGGCGTCGCGTACCTCCGCTATCGCGTGGTGCGGTAGCCGCAGTCCCCGGGGCCGCGACTCGACCCACGCGCCATCACGCCAGCCGGAAGATCCGCGCCGCGTTGCCGCCGGCGAGCTTCGCCTTGTCCTCGTCGCTGCAGCCGTCGAGCATCAGCTCCAGCACCTGGCGGCTGCGCGGCCAGACGCAGTCGGGGTGGGGATAGTCGTTGGCGTAGACCAGGTTGTCGACGCCGATGTAGTCGCGGAAGCGGATGCCGAGGTCGTCGTCCTCGTAGCCGAAGAAGACGTTGCGGCGCACGAAGTCGCTGGGCGCGAAGCCGTCGGCGAAGCCGGCGGGCCTGGGGACGTCGCCGCGCCAGACGAGCTGCTGGCGGTCCATGGCGCGCATGTAGTACGGCACCCAGCCGGTGCCCATCTCCAGCACGCCGATCTTCAGCCTCGGATAGCGCTCGAAGACGCGACCGAAGACCATCGCGGTGACGTTGTCGCGCGCCAGCGCGTTGCCGGCCGCGCGCCCGTAGCCGAGCGGGACGGAGGAGGGAGGTGGCGCAGTCGTCGCCGCCACGTTGCCGCCCTCCAGCTCCGGCGGCCGAATGCCGCCCGTGTGCATGGTGAGCGGAACGTCCAGCCCCTGCGCGGCCTCCCAGAGCGGGTCGTAGCGCGGGTCCTCGTAGGTCGGCTGCGGCGACGACAGCATGGGGATCAGGCCGCCGGCGAAGCCCATCTGCACGCAGCGCTCCAGCTCGGCGACGGCCGCGCCGACGTCGTCGGGCAGCAGCAGGACGGCAACGCCCTTCAGCCGCCGCGGGTTGTGCGCGCAGAACTCGGCGAGCCAGTCGTTGTAGGCGCGGAAGATGGCGGTGGTGAGCGCCGTGTCGGGGATGGAGTAGAGGGTGATGGCGACGCTCGGGAAGAGGACGTTGGCCTCGACGCCGTCGAGGTCGGAGTCCTCCAGCATCTCGGCGGGCTGCATCCCGCCGGGCCGCTGGTCCTCGTAGCGGCCGGTGTACCTCTCCGGCGTCCACCGCGCGGCGCGGTGCCCCGTGTGCATGTAGCGCTTGTCGTCGACGAACCAGAAGTCGCGCTCGCCCACACGCTCGACGCGCGGGGCGTGCTCCAGGAACCGCTTCTCCAACCGCGTCGCCCAGAGGTCGCGCGGCTCGACGACGTGCGTGTCGCCGGAGTTGATGGTGTAGCTCCCGGCGCTCTGCGCACCGCCCAGCCTGTCCCAGTAGTTCGTCACCTCAGCGCTCCCAACTCAGCTCGTCTCGACGCAGGCCCTGTACCCTTTCAGCCTGTCCCCGTCGACGGTGAAGACGTCCAGGTGGACCGGGCCCTGGGGCGCGCTGCGCACCACGGCGGCAACCATCGGCGGGTTGGAGTACATCGCCAGCACCTCCGGCTGCGGCTTGCGCACCTCGAGCACCTGCTGGTAGTGCTCGCGCAGTCCCTCGCGGCCCTCTCGCGTCTGGCCGTCGGGGAACTCCAGCCGCGCGTCCTCCGTGTAGAGGTCGAGCACCGACCAGTCCCCGGCGCGCACCTTGGCGAACACCGAGCGGACCAGCTCCTCCGGCGTCATCGCGACTCGATCACCGTGCCGTCGAAGAAGCCCGGGTTGACACCCGCGAAGAACTCGCGCGGATGCTCGAAAGTGAACTGGCGGAACTCCGCCTCGTCGAGCAGGCCCTTCTCGACCAGCTCGTAGGCCTCGGGAACGATGCCGCGCATGTCGGGGACGTCCCAATGGCCCATGTCGGAGCCCAGGGTCGCGCGCAGCCGCGCACCGAGCGGGTTGGCCTTGGTGTTGAAGGCCCACGCCGTCACCGGGTCGTCCGCCTCGCACCCGAAGAAGAAGCGCGGCACGAAGAGGTCGTGGACGTCCTGCTCGGTCTCGATCTCGGCTGCGGCGAAGTCGTCGATGCTCCAGTCCTCGGCCGCCACCGGGCTGGCCGGCAGGGTGTCGACCAGCGCCGCCATGCGCTCGCTGCCGTGCTCCTTGAGCAGGCGGCGGAACTCCGGCTCGCCCGCCCGGGCCTGGCGGATGTGCTCGTTGACGGTGGCGATGTTGCGCTTGTTCCAGCGTCCCACCATCTCGGCGTAGAGGACGCACGCCCAGCCCACGCCGCACTCGAGGAACTGGAACTTGAGCGCGGGGAAGCGCCTGGTCACACCGCCCAGGAAGAGCGAGCGGCAGAGGATGTCGCCGGCCTCGGCGAAGTTGCCGGTCTGGTTGTAGATGTAGTTCGTCGGCGAGCGGCGGAAGCCGATGCCGTACGAGGGGTTGTGTGCCACCAGCGGCACCTTGAGGCTGGTGCAGGCGGCCCAGAAGGGATCGTAGTCGTAGTCGCTGTCGACCCCGAAGGAGTCGACGCGGAAGGCGACGGAGAAGAGCTCGGGATGGTTCGCGTGGATGCTCGGGATGGGCCGGGCGACATGGCCGATCATGCCCACCTTGAAGCCCAGCTCGGTGACCGCGTACTGGAGCTCGTCGACCGCCTCCTGCGGCGTCGACATGGGCAGCACCGCGGCCGGCGTCATCCTGTCCGCGTACGGCCGGTAGGCGTCGGCGACGATCCGGTTGTACACGCGGCACGCCACCTGGCGCAGCTCCGGCGGGTCGAGGTGGGGGAGCACCAGGCCCAGGCCGGGGTAGAGGATGCTGAAGTCGATGCCGATCTCGTCCATGCGCTCGTGCAGCAGGCGCGGGGCGAAGCTGGTGGCGCGGTCGAGCATGTTGCTGTGCGGCGGCGACCAGCCCGGCACCACCGTGTTGGACTGCCTGCGCTCGTCGGCGGACATCGCCGTCCACCGAGTCGCGCCGAAGGCCTGCCCCATCGGCGTGGTGCGCTCCAGCAGGTAGCGCCAGAAGTCCGGCGCGGCGCTGACCTCATCCCCCAGTGCAGCGCCGCCGACCTCTCTCACCCCCTCGAGGAACTGCTCGCGGAAGAGGGGCAGGAACTCGCTGTAGTGCGCGTCCGAGTCGATGATGGGGTGGGTGATGTGCTCGCGCATCTCAGCTGCAGATCGGGCTGGTGCCCAGCGGCAGGACGAACTTGCCGTTGTCGGCCGACACCGCGAAGGCGCAGTCGATGTTGCGGTTGCCGTTGGTGAAGGTGAGCGGCACGGTGGCCCCGCCCAGCGTCTGGTTGCTCATCTTGTCGAGGGCGGCGACGAGCTGAGCGGAGGTCGGGTTGGCGCCCAGCTTGGCGTCCTTGGCGGCCTGCTCGAAGAGGAGCCCACCGGTCCAGAAGTAGGGGCTCTGGGTGAGCACGCCGGTCAGCGCCGCCGGGTCGTACTGCTGCATCGCCTGGCGATAGGTGTTGGCCGCGGGCGTGTCCTCGAACCACGGGAAGACGGCGGTCGAGCCGGCGAAGTGGTTGTAGATGGGGTCGGTCGCCCAGTACGGCTGGAAGGTCGAGCCGGACACGATGGGATGCCAGCCCTGCGCGGCGCAGGCCTGCAGGAAGAGCGGGATCACCGCCTGGGTGATGTCGGGGAAGAAGATGTCGGCGCCGGCGTTCTTCATCGCCAGGCACGGGGCGGCATAGCTGGCGGCGGTGGCCGACACGCCCTGCTGGCTGACCACTGCGATGCCCGCGCTCTTGGCGACGGTGGCGATCAAGGGCAGGGCCTGCTGGCAGACGGGCAGCTCGACGCAGTAGGCGATGCCCAGCTTGGTGCCCCCCTGCTTGGCCGCGGCCCGGTACTGCACGAACGAGCCGCCGTGCGGCGCGTTCTGGCTGGCCTGGGTCAGGTAGACGTCCGGGAAGGGATTGCCCGTCTGGGCGCCGAGCGGCTGGCCGCCGAGGATGGGGATGCCCGCGTCGGTCGCCGCCTTGACCCACGCGCTGGTGTTCACCGAGCCCGGCCCGATGAAGGCGAGGATGTGCTTGTTGATCAGCACCTGCGCGGCGTGCAGCGCGCCGCTCGGTGTGCTCTGGTCGTCCTCGACGTCGACCTCGACGTTGTAGCCGTTGATGCCGCCGTGCGCGTTGACCCACGACGCCCACGCCTGGATGGTCGCCCCGCCGTTGCCGTACGTCGAGGCGCCGGTGCCGGACAGGCTGTAGATCGTGCCGAGGTGCCAGGTGCCCTTGGGTGCGCCCTGGCTGCTCGAATTGGTGGTGGTGCTGTTCGAGCTGCCGCATGCGGCGACGAACACGCCGCTGACGATTCCGACCAGCGCCACGCTGAGCCGCGACTTGGTAGCCATGACGTCTCCTCGGACCTCCTGTCAGCTGCAGATGGGGTTGGTGCCCAGGGGCGTGACGAACTTGCCGCCGTCCGCCGAGATGGCGAAGGCGCAGTCGATGTTGCGGTTGCCGTTGGTGAAGGTGAGCGGCACCGTCGCTCCGCCCAGCGTCTCGTTGCTCAGCTTGTCGAGCGCTGCGACGAGCTGCGCCGGCGTCGGGTTGTTGCCGAGCTTGGCGTTCTCCGCCGCCTTCTGGAAGAGCAGCCCGCCCGTCCAGAGCACCGGCCCCAGGTTGAGCGTGGTGGTCAGCGCCTGCGGGTAGTACTTGGTCATCGCCGCGCGGTAGGTGTTGGCTGCGGGTGTGTCCTCGAACCACGGGAAGGCCGCGGTCGAGCCGGCGAAGTGGTTGTAGATCGGGTCGGTGGCCCAGTAGGGCTGGAAGGTCGAGGCGGTCACGATGGGCGACCAGCCCTGTGCCTTGCAGGCCTGCAGGAAGAGCGGCACCACCGCCTGGGTGATGTCGGGCTCGAAGACGTCGGCCCCTGCGTTCTTCATGGCCAGGCACGGCGCGGCGTAGCTCGCGGCCGTCGCCGACACGCCCTGCTGGCTGACCACGGTGAGGCCGACGGCCTTGGCCACCGACGCGAAGAGGGGCAGGGCCTGCTGGCAGACGGGCAGCTCCACGCAGTAGGCGATGCCGATCTTGGTGCCACCCTCCTTGGCCGCCGCCTTGAACTGGACGAAGGACCCGCCGTGCGCTGCGGTCTGCGTGGCGGTGGTCTCGTAGTAGTCGGGGAAGGGGTTGCCGGTCTGGGCACCGAGGGCCGCGCCGCCCAGCACCGGGATGCCCGCGTTGGTCACCGTGGTGATCCAGGACGCCCCGCTGACCGACCCTGGCGAGACGATGGCCAGCACGTGCTTGTTGACCAGCACCTGCGCGGCGTGCAGGCCGCCCGCGGGGGTGCTCTGGTCGTCCTCGACGTCGACGTCCACGTCGTAGCCGTTGATGCCGCCGTGTCCGTTGACCCACTGCGCCCACGCCTGGATCTCGGCGCCGCCGCCCGCGTACGTCGACGCCGCCGTCCCCGACAGGCTGACGATGCTGCCGAGGTGCCAGGTCCCCTTGGAAGCGCTCGACCCGCTCGATCCGGAGCTCGTGGTGTTGGAGCTGCCGCAGCCCGTGGCGTACACGGCCGCGAACAGACCGACCACGGCCACGTTGAGCCTCGACTTGGTTCTCATCACGTCTCCTTCGATCGAGCGGGTCGTTGAGCTGGATTCAGTTCAGGTAGTAGGCGCGCATCGCGTTGCCCGCCAGGATGTCGTGCTTCATGGCCGCGTCCATGCCCTCGGTCATCTCGGCGATGACCTTGCGGCTGTTCGGCCACAGCGTGGTGCTGTGCGGGTAGTCGCTGGAGAACATGGCGGTGCGCGCGGTGGGCGGGTCCTGCTTGGCGAAGCGCACGCCGACGTAGTCGTCGAGGATGGTGACGAACACGTTCTTGCCCAGGTAGGTGCTGGGCTGCGTGTCGAAGGGCGGATGCGCCCAGTGGCGCTGGCGCTCGAACTCCTGGTCCATCAGCGCGGCCAGCTCGGGCACCCAGCCGCAGTTCACCTCGCCGGCGATGAAGTGCAGGTCGGGGAAGCGGTCGAAGAGCCCCGTGAAGATCATGTTGCTGATGGGGTTGATGCAGCAGAAGAACTTCTGCACGATCCCCACGATGTTCATCCCGGGCGCCATGTAGATGGTGGCCTCGGCGCCGCCCCACGAGGCGGGCATCTCCTTGCGGCTCACCCCGGTGCCGCCGGGACGGTGCATGGTCACCGGCACCTTCGCGTCCGAGGCGACCTTCCAGAGCGGGTCGTACATGGGGTCGTGGTAGCCGATCTCCTTGGGCAACGGCAGGTACAGTCCCGCGGCGCCCTTCTCGATCACGCGCTCGGCCTCGGCGACGGCCACCTCCATGGGGTCGTCGACGGGGATGTAGGCGAGCGACAGCAGCTTCTTGGGATCGGCGGAGCAGAAGTCGTCGATCAGCCAGTCGTTGTACGCGCGGATGCAGGCCAGGGCCAGCTCGCGATCGGCGAGGCGGTTGCAGCCGTCGACGGCGGCCGGGTAGATGGTGGCGGCGTCGACGCCGTCGAGCTCGTTCGCCTTGATGTGCTCGGCGCCGTCGTAGTTGCCGGGCGGCACCTCCTCCCACTTGATCCCGCCCAGACGGTACTCGGCGTAGTTCTGCTTGGTCATCGCCCCGGTGACGCCGAGGCCGAGGCCGTTCTTGGGCTGCGAGCCGTCGTAGCTCCAGCCGTCGCCGCCGTCCGCGGCGCGCATCATGCGCGGCGCCCTGTCCTTGAACTTGTTGGGGACGCGGTCGACGTACACCGTCGGCGGCTCGTTGATGTGGTTGTCCGTGGAGATGACCTTGTATTCCATGGGGACCTCTTTGCTTCTCGTTCCTACCCGACGGGCACGGCAGCGCGGGCTGCGGAGGGGGATGCCGGGGTGGCCAGACCCGAGGTGACCCGGACGAGCCGCCGCTCGTGGGGGTAGTAGTCCTGCGGGGCCAGGTGCAGGCAGACCAGCTCGTCCCAGATCACGATGTCGCCGGGGTGCCAGTGGTGCCGGTACACGTGGTCGGAGGTGGCGATGTGGTTGTAGAGGAAGCGCAGGGTGTGGATGCTCTCCTTGTCGCTCAGGCCGGCGATGCGCAGCACGTAGCCTGGACTGCAGAAGAGCGCCTTGCGGTGGCTGTGCGGGTGCTCGATGACCAGCGGGTGCTCGCGTGGCGGGTACTCGCTGTCGAAGCGCTCCTCGGCGTCGTCGCCGTACTGCCAGATCTGGATCGACTCCTTGTAGCCCGGCGGCACGATGTGCACGCACCTGAGCGTCTCCAGCCACTGCTGGAACACCGGCGAGAGCGTGTCGTAGGCGGCGCAGAGGCTGGCGAAGGTGGTGTCGCCGCCCACCGGCGGGATGATCTCGGGACGCAGCGAGGCGGCCTGCACCAGCTGCGGCGTGAACGAGGAGTCGGTGTGCCAGCCCTGGAACTCGCTCATGCGCACGTCGGGGTCCTTGGCCGCGGTGGTGCCACGGCGCGGCGCGAAGGTCACGTCGTGCCTGGTCTTGCCGTCCTTGTCGACGTTGCCGCCTCCCTTGGGGTCGATCGCCAGGCCGGCGTTCTTCTCACCGAGGAAGGTGAAGATCGGCAGCGGCTGCACCTCGCCGAAGAAGGACATGAGCCGGTTCTGGCCCTCGGCGCCGACGTGCTGGCCGGTGAGCACGACGACGTTGTGCTTCCACAGCGCGTCGCGGAGCTGCTCGACGACGTCCTCGCCGATGACGTCGTCGCGGAGGTCGAGCCCGTCGAATCGAGCGCCGATCGTCGAGGTCAGCGGGGTGACGGTGATGTCCTTGCCCATGGGCTCACGCTCCTCCCAGGTAGCTCTCTGTCAGCATCGCCTCGTCCATCTCCTTGGCGGGCCCCGACCACACGATGCGGCTGCGCACCAGCACGTAGACGTAGTCGGCCATCTCCAATGCGCGGTCGACGTACTGCTCCACGACCAGCAGCCCCACCCCCGTCTCGTTGAGCTGCTGCAGCGACTCGTAGATCTTGTCGACGACGATCGGCGACAGCCCCATGGAGAGCTCGTCGGCGAGGATCAGCTTGGGTGAGCCGAGGTAGGCGCGCGCCACGGCGAGCATCTGCTGCTCACCACCGGAGAGGCTGCCGGCGATCTGGTTGCGGCGCGAGCCGAGAACGGGAAAGGCGGTGATCGCCGCCTCCAGCGCACCGGCCTTCGACCCCGACTTCCACGGCGGCAGGAAGAGCTCGAGGTTCTCCCGCACGGTGAGGCGGCGGAAGATGCCCCGGCCCTCCGGGATCAGGCACATGCCGCGCGCCGCCCGCCGGCTGGCGCTCAGCGCGGTGACGTCCTCGCCGTCGAAGACGACGCGTCCGCGCAATGGGCGCAGCAGTCCCGAGGCGATGCGCAGCGAGGTGGTCTTCCCCGCGCCGTTGGCGCCGAGCAGCGCCACGATGCTGCCCGCCGGGACGCTGAGCTCGACGTCGCGCAGCACCACGGTCGCGCCGTAGCCCGCCTCGACGGACTCGAGCTGCAGGATGGGCGCGGCGGCGCTGCCGTTGACGGACGGGCCGCTGCCGTTGGCGGAGACGAGGGTGGTGTCGAGGCTCACGACGGCACCAGGCCCTCAGGCTGCAGCGCGGCGGATCGCTCGGGCCGCTTCACCGGCTCACCCAGGTAGGCGGAGCGGACCGCCTCGCTGTTGCGCACCGCCTCCGGCGACCCCTGGAAGATGACGCGGCCGAAGTCCATCACCCAGATCTCGTCGCAGACGCTCATCACCAGCGACATGTCGTGCTCGACGAGGAGGACGGCGCCGCCCGTCTCGTCGAGCTCGGCGCGGAGGATACGTCCCAGCTGCTCGGTCTCGCGCCGGTCGAGGCCCGACGAGGGCTCGTCGAGGAGGAGCACCTGGAACGGTCCCGCCAGGCAGCGCGCCAGCTCGACGAGGCGCCGCTGTCCTGTGCTCAGCTCGCTGACCTGCACCTCGGCGACGGCCTGCAGGCCGCAGCGCTCGATGGCGCGGGCGACGTTGGTCTCGATGGTCTCGTGGTCGCCGGGCTTGCCGACGAACTGGCCCAGCACGTCGGCGCCGGCGAGGGCGCCCTCACGTCCCAGCGCCACGTTCTCCCGCACCGACAGCGACTCGAACAGCTCCATCTGCTGGAAGGTGCGCCCGATGCCCAGCCGGGCCCGGGCCGCCGGGCTCATGCCCAGCAGGCTGCGGCCGTTGAACAGGACGTCGCCGCCGCTGGGGCGGAGGATGCCCGAGCAGATGTTGATCACGGTCGACTTGCCGGCGCCGTTGGGACCGATGAGTCCTGTGATGCGGCCGCTGGGGATCTCGATGTTGGCGTCGCTCACCGCCACCAGGCCGCCGAAGCGCATGGTGACGTGCTGCACCTCCAGCGTCACCGGCTCGATCCGGGTGCGGCGCTCGGCGCCCGCGCCGCTCTGACCGGCGGGCAGCGCAGGCGCCGGCCGCCTGCCGAACCAGGACCCGTCGATCTTGCGCTTGAGCCAGCGGAACTGCGCCGGATGGCCGCGCAGCGCGATCAGCACCACCGAGGCGCCGAACGTCAGCGTCATGTAGTTGAGCGTGTCCGTCGACGGGATGTAGATGGGCAGGAGCGCCAGCGACAGGCCGCCGACGATGGCGTACCACGGCGCCGTCCCAGGCAGGATCATCACCATGGCCACGAAGGTCAGGGAGATCAGCGGGCTGTAGTTGTCGCCGCCCACGTTGGTCAGCACCGCGGCGCCGAGGGCGCCGGAGATGGCGGCCATGAACGCCGAGATGCAGAAGACGACGACCAGGGTGACGGTGACGCTGGTGCCCTGCACCGACAGGGCGAGGCGCGAGTCGGAGATGCCCGACAGCAGCCTCCCCAGGCGGCTGCGCACCAGCAGGACGGTGAGCAGAGCGAGCGCCACGGTGATGCCCAGGACGAGGTAGTAGTACCCCGCGTCGGTGCTGAACCACGACCCGGGCGCCGGCAGCGGCACGGTGACTCCGTTGCCGCCGAACCCGAACATGTAGTCGGTGTTGTAGAACATGTCCTGGAGCAGCACGCCGAAGCCGAAGGTGGCCAGCGCCAGGTAGAGCCCGGAGAAGCGGATCGCCGGGATGGCCAGCAGCGCGCCGACGGGCACCACCACCAGCCCGCAGATGAGCAGCGCCAGCATCCAGGGCACGTGCGCGTCGACGGCGAGCTTGGAGAAGTAGGCGGCGCCGATGGCCGCGAAGGCGACCTGGCAGAGCGAGACCTGTCCCGAGGTGCGCAGCAGCAGTCCCAGCGACAGGAACATGATCACGTCGGTCAGGGCCAGCGTCCACTGGCTGAGGTTGAAGCCGGCGAAGGCGGGCGCGGCGAGGAACACAGCCAGCACGATCCCGCCGAAGGCCCACTGCGATCGCGCCGGCGCCTTCCAGGTGATCGGCCGGCGCAGGATGCCCACGTCCTTGATGAGCAGCCGCGTGCGCGGCGAGAACACCAGGACCAGGAAGAGGACGACGAAGGGCAGGCTCGGCGAGAGGCCGGCCAGGATCGAGCCGCTGGGCCCGACCTTGCTGATCAGCGCGGCGACGATGCCGATGCCGATGCCGCCCGCCCAGGTCATGGGGATGCTGGAGAAGCCGCCGATGGCGGCGGCGCCGAAGGCCTGCACGATGAGGAGGGTGAGCACCGTCGGGTCGAGCTCGACGTCGGGAGCCAGCAGCAGGCCGGAGAGGGTGGCGAAGGCGCACCCGATGATCCAGGCCCAGCGCCGCACCGCCACCGGGTTGGTGCCGGCCAGGTCGAGCAGGTCGGGGTCGTCGACCACGGCGCGCATCGCCTTGCCGGTGCGGGTCACCCGGAAGTAGACCGAGAGGCCGAGGGTGGCGACGATCGAGATCAGCACCACGATGAGCTGCTCCCAGGTCGCCCCGGCGCCGAAGATGGTGAAGGTCTCGTTGGGCAGGAAGTGCCCGAAGGTCAGCTCCGAGGTGCCGTAGAGGATGGTGAACAGCGCCTCGATGGAGATGAGGATCGCCGCCGTGGAGGCGATCCGCCACACCACCGTGGTGCGCGAGAGGCTGCGGCCGAAGCGCTCGAAGCCGATGCCCAGGATCGGCCCGAGGACGAGCACGGAGATGGCCGCGGCCAGCGGCCAGGCCACGCCGTGCTGCACGTGCAACGTATAGAAGAGGTATGCCGCCGCCGTGCCCAGGGCGCCGTGGGCGAGGTTGAAGATCCCGGACGTCTTGTAGGTGAGCACCAGCCCGACGCCGGCCAGGGCGTACACGGCGCCGGTGGCGATGCCGACGATGATGAAGGGCAGGTACTCGCTCATCGCCGCAGCCGCGACCGGTTGACGGCGGTGTCAACCGCTCCCGCGCAAGCTCCCCGCGTCGCCATGCCGCACCACCCCGAATCCCGGCCCACGATCGCCCGCTGCTGTGGCCGGGATTCTGCCATGCCTAGCTATGATGTGCAAGATAAGCATGATTGCTGGCGGACCCGGCCCCGCCTGAGCGGGCCTAGGCCTCCAGCACCCCCCGCTGGATGAAGACGTCACGCGCCACGTTGACGGCGTTGTGCCAGCCGGAGAGCCCCCCGTAGACGCCGACCTGCATGAAGCACTCGTGCACCTCCTCGGGGGTGATGCCGAGGTTGAGGGCGTTGTTGACGTGGGTGTGCAGCTGGTCGTTCTCGTGCTCGACCTGGAGCACGGCCATGGTGATGAAGCTGCGCGTGCGCAGGGAGAGGCCGGGACGGCCCCAGACCTCGCCGTACCCGTACTCCGCCTGGAGCTGCGAGATCTCCTCCTCGATGGGCAGGCGCGTCCTGGCGGTGACCGCCTGCGGGCCGCCCGGCAGCGGCCGCAGCGGCGGCGCGTCGGCGGCCGGCCCCAGCCGGCCCAGCCCGAGCGCGGCGGCGACCCGCTCGTAGGCCGCCCGGCGCTCCGCCTGGGTCATCGTCCTGGCGCCGGGCGGGGCGAGGGCCGCCGCCGGCTGGACGATGCCGCGCTGGAGGAACACCCAGCGCGCGTGGTTGGTGGCGTTGTGCCAGGTGGTGATGCCCGCGTACACGCCCGCGTGCAGGAAGGTCTCGTGGATCTCCTCGGGGGTGAGCCCGACGTTGAGCGCGTTGTTGGTGTGGATGTGGATCTGGTCGTCGTGGCAGAGCGCCTGCACCGCCGCCAGGACGCAGTGCTCGCGCGTCTTCATGTCCAGGCCGGGACGGCCCCAGACCTCGCCGTACGCGTAGGCCTGCGCCGCTGTGGCCTCGTCCTCGACGGGCAGCCGCGTCGCGGGGGGAACCTGCAGCGGGCTGCCCGGACGGGGTGGCAGCGGCGGCGCGTCCGGGCCGCGCCCCATGCGCATCACGTTGAGCTGTGACATCACCCGCGCACCGGCGGCTGCACGTTCCTCGTCTTTCATCCGCCGGATTATGCCCCTATCATCGTGCGGATGCACGAGATCCTGACCAGAGAATCCGTCGACTTCGTCACCGCGTTGCAGCGCGAGTTCGGTTCCACGCGCGAGCAGCTGCTGGCCGCGCGCGGCGAGCGGCAGCAACGCCTCGACGCCGGCGAGCGCCCCGACTTCCTCGCCGCCACGTCGAAGATCCGTGAAGACGAGTCGTGGCGCGTGGCAGCCGCACCACCCGACCTGCGCGACCGCCGCGTCGAGATCACCGGGCCCACCGACCGCAAGATGGTCATCAACGCGTTGAACTCCGGTGCGCGCGTCTTCATGGCCGACTTCGAAGACGCCAACGCGCCGACCTGGGACAACATGATCCAGGGCCAGTCGAACCTCATCGACGCCATCGAGCGCACCATCTCGCTGGACACGCCGGAGAAGAGCTACCGCCTCGATCCCGAGGTGGCGACGCTGCTGGTGCGCCCGCGCGGCTGGCATCTCACCGAGCGGCACCTGAGCGTCGACGGCGCACCGGCGTCGGCCTCGCTGGTCGACTTCGGGCTCTACTTCTTCCACAACGCCAGGCGCCTGCTGGAGCGGGGCAGCGGACCGTACTTCTACCTGCCGAAGCTCGAGAGCCACCGCGAGGCGCGCCTCTGGAACGACGTCTTCTGCTTCGCCCAGGACCGCCTCGGCATCCCGCGCGGCACCATCCGGGCCACCGTCCTCATCGAGACCATCCTGGCCGCCTTCGAGATGGAGGAGATCCTCCACGAGCTGCGCGACCACTGCTCCGGCCTCAACGCGGGACGCTGGGACTACATCTTCTCGATCATCAAGAAGTTCCGCTCCTGGCCCGACCTGCTGCTGCCCGATCGCGCCCAGGTGACCATGGCGGTGCCCTTCATGCGGGCGTACACCAACCTCCTGGTGCGGACCTGCCATCGCCGGGGCGCCTTCGCCATCGGCGGGATGGCCGCCTTCATCCCCTCCCGGCGCGACCCGGAGGTCAACGCGGTCGCCCTGGAGCGGGTGCGCGAGGACAAGCTGCGCGAGTCCGGTGACGGCTTCGACGGCACCTGGGTCGCCCATCCCGACCTGGTCCCCGTCGCCCGCGAGCCCTTCGACGCCCGCCTCGGCGACCGTCCCAACCAGCTCGACGTCCTCCGCGACGACGTTCGGGTGAGCGCCGAGCAGCTCCTCGACTTCACCGTCCCCGGCGGCACCATCACCGAGCAGGGGCTGCGCAACAACGTGAGCGTCGGGGTGCAGTACATCGCCTCATGGCTCGGCGGCACCGGCGCGGCGGCGATCAACAACCTCATGGAGGACGCCGCCACCGCCGAGATCGCCCGGTCGCAGGTGTGGCAGTGGCTGCACCACGGCGGGCGCCTCGCCGAGGGGCCGCCGGTCACCGCCGACCTGGTTCGCGAGGTCGCGGACGAGGAGGTGCCAAGGGTGCGCGCGCGCATGGAGGAGGGGGCCGGCGGCCGCATCGACGAGGCGCGCAGGGTGTTCGAGCAGGTGGCGCTGGACGACCCCTACGTCGAGTTCCTCACCGTCCCCGCCTACGCGCTTCTCGACTAGGAGCTGGTCGCCGCAGCGAACCCGGGCATGGCGAACTGCGCGCCGTGCATCCCGAGGCTCTGCTCGAAGGCCGCCTGCACGCTGCTCGGCGTCCACTCGTCGCTCAGCGCGCTGGTGCCCGGGACGCACACCGTCTCCGCGATGGCGAACTGCGCTCCGGCGCTGAGTCCTGCAGGGCTGATGCTGAAGAAGCGCCCGGTGATCCCCGCCGCAGCGTCGGAGGCGAGGAAGACCACCAGCGGCGCGTTGCGCTCCGGGCTCAGATGGGCGATGGTCGCCGCGTCGCCGGCGTTCACCAGGCCGGTGCGGAAGAACCAGACGCGCGACTGGCGGGTGATCGCCATCGGGATCACCGTGTTGACGCAGATGCCGAAGGGCGCGCCCGCGCCCGCCGCCTGGTAGGTGTAGGCGGCCACGGCGGACTTCGCCGTGCTGTAGACGGCGAGGCCGGGCGTCTGCACAGGGCCCATCAGCGCCGGGGCGCCGTTGTTGATGATCCGGCCGCCGTGGCCGGCGCGCTTCATGGCGTCGAAGGCGGCGGCGGTGGTGCCGACGGTGCCCTTGAGGTGCACGCCGAAGAGGGAGTCGAAGCGCGCGTCGTCGACGTCGTCGACGTCGGTCTCGATCCAGGTGCCGGCGTTGTTGACGACCACGTCGATGTCGCCGAAGGCCTCCAGGGCCGTCTCCACGACCCGGCGCCCGCCCGCGACCGAGGAGACGTCGGAGGAGTCGGCGACGGCCCGCCCGCCGCGCGCGGTGATCTCGTCGGCGACGGACTGGGCCACCTCGCGCTGCGGCGCTCCGCCGACCAGGCCGCGGCCACCCTCGCCTCCCACCAGCTCGAGGCCGACGTCGTTGACGACGACGGCCGCCCCCTCAGCCGCCAGCGCCAGCGCGTACGCCCGTCCGATCCCCCGGCCCGCGCCCGTCACCGCCGCCACCTTGCCGTCGAGCAGACCCATGGGAAGTCCTCCAGCGAAGCCCTCTTGCCAACCCTGATCATGATGTATAAGGTCACCCGTCAGGGCGGGGCCAGTCGAGGAGAGAGATGGCGACAACGGCACCGCACCAGAGGATCGTCGCCGAGCGCGGCGCGGCCGCCGGCCGGATCACCGGCATGAACCACATCCAGCTCGTCGTCCGCGACATCGACGTGAGCACGCGCTTCTACCGCGACGTGCTCGGCTTCAAGGTGATCCGCACCCAGGGCGAGTACAGCCCGCCCATGCCGCCAGGCGGTGAGCACGCCTGGTGCGTGCCCAGGAACTACTTCTTCCAGCTTCCCAACGGCACCTTCCTGAGCCTCATCCAGGTCGACGGGGCCAGCAGCGCCGACCAGTCGGTGTGGACGCCGAGCTTCTGGCCCGGCGTCGCCAACCCGCCGTCGCGCCCACAGAAGCTCGACCACATGGCCTTCGACGTGCCTGGCCGCGCCGACCTGGAGTGGTTCCAGGAGCACCTGCGCGCCAGCGGCGTCGTCGTGTCGGAGATCGTCGAGCGGCTGGAGAAGCCGCGCTTCGTCAAGTCGATCTACTTCTACGACCCCGACGGCATCCCGCTGGAGATCGCCACCTGGGACTGGGACGACCCCGCCTGGGAGGGCCACGACGCCACCGAGTGGCTGATGGACGAGGAGCCCGTCCCAGCGCTGCGCGGCTGAGACCGCCGGGACCCCGATCGCCGGCTCAGCGCGCCGGGATCACTCCCAGTCGTCGCAGGCCCAGCCCTCGCCGCTCCAGCTCTGGCCCGACCAGGACTGCCCGCTCCAGCTCTGCCCGGACCACGACTGGCCGTTCCAGCTGCCGGCGGACCACGACTGCCCGCTGGCCTCGGCCGCGGCCATCGCCGCGGAGTTGAAGGCGTTGCCGAAGATGTCCTGCTCCCCGGTCAGGGTGACGCCGTTCGAGGAGGTGACGTGCAGCGAGCCGCGTGCCGCCTCGAGCGAGCCGGTGCCGTTCGACGCCGGGAAGTTCTGCTTGAAGGCGCCGACGCCGGTGCCCAGCGCGTGGTTGAGGTTGACGACGCCGTGCCCTTCGTCATTGGGCTTGGCCGGCGCCTTGAGGTTGAGCGACGTGGAGACCAGCAGCTGCTTGATCTGGTCCGGGGTCCAGGTGGGGTGCTGCTGCACCGCCAGCGCCGCGGCGCCGGAGATGACCGCGGCCGCCTGCGAGCTGCCGCTGCCCCGGAAGAACCGCGTCGCCACGGTGGCGGTGGCGCCGTGCGCCTGGTCGATCACCGAGCCGGGATCGCGCAGGCTGGCGAGGTGCACGCCGGGCGCGACCAGGTCGGGGTTGCGCGAGGTGCCCCAGCTCGAGAAGGAGGCGACGCTGAAGTTCGACGGCGAGTTCTGGCCGTTGGTGTCGGCTGCGCCGACGGCGAGGACGTAGGGATCGTCGGCGGGGTCGGCGACGCCGTTGCTGGTGGGGCCGTCGTTGCCCACCGAGGCGACCACCACGATGCCGCTCTTCCAGGCCACCTCGGCGGCGTAGGCGAGCGGGTCGAGCACGTAGGACTGCGTGCTGCTGGTGCCGAACGACAGGTTGAGCACGCGGATGTTGAGCCCGTTGTCGTTGCGGTGCTGCACCACCCAGTCGATGCCCGCGATGACCTGGGACACGTCGGTGGCGCCCTGGTTGTCGGCGACCTTGACGTTGACGATGCGCGCGTCGGGCGCCACGCCGATGAAGTCGGTGCTGTCGCCGGCGTACTGTCCCGGCTGGGCGGCGTCGTCACGCCCGGCGATGATGCCGGCCATGTGCGTGCCGTGGCCGTAGCCGTCGAGGTACTGCAGGCTCGCCGACTGCGAGTCGAAGGACAGGTCGGGGCCGTTGACCACCTTGCCCGGCGTGCTCAGCCCCTCGACGGGGGAGACGCCCGAGTCGAGCAGCGCGACGTCGACGCCGGCGCCGGTGTATCCCTTCTTCCAGTACGCCTGCGCGCCCGTGCTGATCGTGGTGTCGTAGAGCGATCCCGCGTCGGCGGTGGGGTCGTAGCTGCCGGTGTCCATGAGGCGGACGCGGCCGTTAGGCGTGACCTCGGTGATCTCGGGCTGCGCCTGCAACGTGGCGACGCCGTCCGCGGGGATGGTCGCGGCGAAGCCGTCGATGATGCCGATCTCACGGCCGACCGTCCCGCCGAGGTCGCGAACCGCGCGCTCGGCCGCCGCGGTCGTGCCCGGCGCGCTGCGCACGATGACGGACTCGGGAGCTCCGCCCGCGCGGGCGAGCCCTTGGGCGATGACGGGGCCGGCCGCGGTCAGCACCAGAGCCGCGAGCAGCATGCCCACGAAGGCGCGAAGCCTGCGGTCGACGTTCCAGGTGACGCCAAGAGCCAGTGCCATGCCGGTGGTTCCCCCACTCGCGGTGTCCGCCCCTGCGGCTGAGACGCGTGCTCAGCGCCGGCGGGTGCCGCTGAATCTACGGGGGAGGGTTCACCACGCCCTGACGCGGCGGCCACGGAGCGTCGGATGGCGGTGCAAAGAGTTGTTAGGCGGCGAGCGTGCGGTCAGCCGCGGCGGGCGCGGACGATCCAGGCGGAGGCGCCGTAGACGACGCCCCCCGGCCCCAGGTGCGCCGCCAGCGTGCTGCGCAGGGCCTCGAGCGCCCGGGCCCGCGTCGCCTCGTCGACCTCGTCGAGTGACCGGACGCCCAGTCCCAGCACGAAGTCGTAGGCGTCGTCGACGCCGTCGCCGACGCACATCGTCCCGTCCACCCCGTCGAGGGTGACGTCGGAGAAGCCGGCCCGGGTGAGGATCGAGCGCACCCGCTCCGGGCCGGAGAGGGCGAACGGGCCCGGGGCGTCGGGCGCGGGCCGTGGCATCTCGCGACCGGTGGCGAAGGCGGCGCCGACCTCGCGGAACCACTCGTTGCCCGGCAGGGGCTGCCAGGTGAGCAGGGCCAGGCGCCCGCCCGGCCGCAGGGCGGCGGCGACGTTGGCGAAGGCGGCCACCGGATCGGCGAAGAACATGGCGCCGAGGCGGCTGAGCGCGCAGTCGAAGCCGGCCCGCTGGAAGCGGTGCACCTGCACGTCGCCCTGCTCGAAGCGGACGTTGTCGAGCCCCTCCGCGGCGGCGCGCTCGCGGGCCAGCGCCAGCATGGGAGTGGAGAGGTCCACTCCGAGCACGGCGCCGGGAGCCGCCAGCCGGGCGGCGTCGCGCGTGGTCCGCCCGGTGCCGCAGCCGATGTCGAGCACGCGATCGCCCGCGGCGATCCCGGCGGCATGCAGCAGCGGCTCCTGGAAGGCGGCCAGGGCGCGGTCGAAGTGGTCGGCGTGGCGCGTCCAGTGGGCGCCGTCGGGACCGTCCCAGTTGCGCAGCTGCTCGGCGTTGCCCGGGTGGGCGATCACGGCGCCGAGCCTAGCGCGCCGCCCGCGTGGCCGCCAGGCCCGACCCGCATCGATTGACAAACGTCGATGCGATGGCCTACCCTCGGCCCCGCGTCGCATCGACGCTTGTCGATCCAAGGAGTGCAAGGCCATGTCCCGCGTCCAGCTCGCCCTCAACGTCGCCGACGTCGACGAGGCGGTCGCCTTCTACACCCGGCTCTTCGGCGTGGGCCCCGCCAAGCGCCAGCCCGGCTACGCCAACTTCGCCGTCGACGAGCCGCCGCTCAAGCTGGTGCTGCTGCAGACGGGCGAGCCGGGCGGCACGCTCAACCACCTCGGCGTCGAGGTGGAGAGCACCGACGACGTCACGGCGGCGACGCGCCGCCTCAGCGGCGAGGGACTGCGCACCGACGTGGAGAACCAGGTCGACTGCTGCTACGCGCTGCAGGACAAGGTCTGGGTCAGCGATCCCGACGGTGCGCGGTGGGAGGTCTACACGGTGCTCGCCGACACCCAGGAGGTGTGCGCCGCGCCCAGCCTCTGCTGCGGGCCGGCCGTGGATGTGGCCGATGCCGGCCAGAACTCTGCCTGCGGCTGCTGAGGCGCGCCGCCGGTTGGCGCGCCGAGCCCTCGCCGAGCTGATCGGCACGCTGCTGCTCGTCGCCGCGGTGGTGGGCTCGGGCATCGCGGCGCAGCGCCTCAGCCCCAGCGACACGGGGCTGGAGCTGCTGGAGAACGCCGTGGCCACCGGCGCTGCGCTGGTGGCCATCATCCTCGCCGTCGGCCCGGTGTCGGGCGCGCACCTCAACCCCGTGGTCAGCGCCGTCGACGCGCTCTTCGGCGGCCTGCGCCGCGTCGAGCTGGCGGTCTACGCCGCCGCCCAGGTGGCCGGCGGGATCGCCGGAGCCGTCGTCGCCAATGCAATGTTCGCGCTCGCCCCGGTGAGCGTCAGCGTGCACCGGCGCGACGGCGGGGCGCTGTTCCTCTCCGAGGTGGTGGCCACCTTCGGGCTGCTGCTGGTCGTCTTCGGCGTGGTGCGGGCGCGGCGCTTCGCCGTCGCACCATTCGCCGTCGGCGCATACATCACGGCCGCCTACTTCTTCACCAGCTCGACGAGCTTCGCCAACCCCGCCGTGACCGTCGCGCGCATGCTCTCCAACACCTTCTCCGGCATCGCGCCGGCGTCGGCGGGGCCGTTCGTCGCGGCGCAGTGCATCGGCGGCGCGCTCGCATTCGCCTGCGTGTGGGCGCTGTGGCCGCGCGCCGCGGTGGAGTCGGCGGAGCTGGTCGTCGTGCCGCACGGCGAGGACGTGGCGTGAGCCGCCTGCCGCGCGCGCTCTTCGTCTGCGTGCACAACGCGGGACGGTCGCAGATGGCCCAGGCGCTCTACGAGCGGGCGGGGGGCGAGGCCCGCTCGGCGGGGTCCGACCCGGGCACGGCGGTGCATCCCGAGGTGGTCGAGGTGATGCGCGAGCTGGGGATCGACGTCGCCGGCCGCACTCCGCGCGCGCTGACCCGGGACGACGCGGAGTGGGCGGAGATCGTGGTCACCATGGGCTGCGGCGACGCCTGCCCGTACGTCCCAGGACGGCGCTACCTCGACTGGGACCTGGAGGACCCCAGGGGGAAGGGCGTCGAGGTGGCGCGCCGGATCCGCGACGAGATCGCCCGCCGCATCGACGTGCTGGCGGCGGAGGGCGCCTAGAGCCCCAGCGCGATGCGGGTCAGCCGGTCGCGCACCATGGTGGGCACGACGCGGTCGTAGATGCGCACCGCCTGCGCGTCGTAGCCGACCAGGTAGCGCGCCCTCGGCCGCCGCGACTCGACGGCGCCGGCGATCACCCGGGCGACGGTGCGCGGGCTGCCCATGATCGGCTCGGTGAGCCGGATGCCCTGCAGGGTGCGGCGGTACGCCGACTCGTAGCGCGATCCCGCGTGGCGCTCGATCTCGCTCTCCGCGTTGTCCCAGATGCCGGTCTTGAAGCCGCCCGGCTCGACCAGCACGACGCTGACGCCGCTCGAGGCCACCTCGATGCGCAGCGCGTCGGAGAGCGCCTCGATGGCGTGCTTGCAGGCCTGGTACCAGCCGGTGAGCGGGGTGGTGGTGAGCCCGTAGATGGACGAGAGGTTGACGATGCGGCCCCAGCCGCGCTCGCGCATCTCCGGGAGGGCCAGCCGGGCCAGGCGCATCGGCGCGAACACCATCGTCTCCATGGCCAGGCGCGCCTCGCGGTCACCGACGTCCTCGATGGCGCCGGTGGAGGAGAAGCCGGCGTTGTTGACCAGGGCGTCAGGACGCACCTGCTCGACGACGCGGGCGCAGGCGGCGGCGTCGGTGACGTCGAGCAGGACCGTCTCCACCTCGACGCCGGCGTCGCGGGCCGCGTCGTGCACCGCGCGCGCCTTGGCCCGCGACCGCACCGTGCCCACGCTGCGGTGGCCGCGCCGGGCCAGCTCGACCACGGTGGCCAGGCCGATGCCCGAGTTGGCCCCGGTGGTGAGCACCGTCTTGGGGTCGGCCATGGCGATGCAGCATAGCCGCGGTGCACCGGAGGTCGTGAGCGGACCGTCACCGAGGCGTGCCGTGCCAGGCGACTCGGCGGTGTGTACGCTCGGCGGCATGACCAGGTCGCTGGAGGTGGAGCTGCTCACCCGGCGGGACTGCGGGCTCTGCGAGAAGGCGCATGCCGCCCTGCTGGCGGTGGGCCGCGAGGTCCCCCTGCGGGTGACCCTGCGCGACGTCGACCTCGACGAGGCTTTGCTCCGCGAGTTCCACATCCGCGTCCCGGTGGTGCGGCTGGGAGAGACGGTCCTGGCCGAGGGCGTGGTCACCGAGGACGCCCTGCGGCCGGCGCTGCGGGCGGTGGCGGCGCCGTGAGCGTGCTGGTCTGCGACGGCTGCGGTCGGGTGGCCGGCGAGCGCGAGGTCTCCTGCGGCGCCTGCGGGCGGATGCTCCCCGGCCGCAGCGAGGACGACTCCGCCGCGGCGCCCCCCGGCTGGCTGGTCGCCCCCACCGCCCGCGACCAGGCCGGGCCATGGTTCGAGCCGATGCCGGCCGTGCCCCTCCCCGTGCCGGAGCGTCCGCTGCGGGCCGCCCCACCGCCGCGCAGTCAGCCCACCTACCGCGTCGCCGAGGAGCGCCGCCAACCGGGCGAAGCGCGTCCGGTGCCGGCGCCCCCGCCGCCGACCCTGCCCGTGCCGGGCGCCGAGCCGCCCGTGGTGGCGGGCGGTGCGGCGGCGGCGCTCTCCGAGCGCGCCCCGGCGCTGCGGGCGCTGCTCGTCCCGCTCCTCCTCTGCGCCGTCGGCAGCTCCCTCGGCGCGGTGCTGCTGCTCGTCCTCCACCTGCTCCGCGACCGGTGAGCCAGGGCGGGCCGCTGCTGCGTCGGGAGGGAACCACGCAGGGCGGTGCCCGCTGGCTGATCCGTCCCACCCGCGCCGACGAGGACGCCACACCCCTGATCGCGGTTCGCGACGCCGTGGCGGCCGAGGGGGAGTGGATCGCGGGCGCGCCCGGCGAGCGCACGGTGCTGGAGGAGAACCTCAGCGTCGCCAACCTCGTCGCCGCCGGCGGCCTGGCCCTGACCCTGCTGGTTGATGACAGAGTGGTCGGTAACCTGATGGTCGAGCGGCGGCGCGGGCGCTACGAGTCGCATCGCGGCGACGTCTCGCTGGCCATCCTCGACGGCTTCCGCGGGCTGGGTCTGGGCCGCGCCCTGCTCGACACCGCCGTCGACTGGGCGCGCGCCGTCGGCATCGCCAAGCTGACGCTGGGGGTCTTCCCCTCGAACGCGCGCGCGATCGCCCTCTACCGCTCCGCAGGCTTCGTCGAGGAGGGGGTCCTGCGCGGCCACCTCCGGCTCCCCGGCGGCGACCGCGACGTGATGCTCATGGGGCTGGGGCTGACGGGCGCCTGAGGGGCCGCGAGGTCCGGCTGCTATCCTCGGCCCGAGATGAGCGACGTCCGCCCCATCGGGGTGTTCGATTCCGGCGTCGGTGGGCTGACCGTGCTCCGCGAGCTGCGCCGCCAGCTCCCCGGCGAGCGCCTCGTCTACCTCGCCGACCTCGCCCACTTTCCCTACGGTCCGCGCTACCAGGACGAGGTGCGCGGCTTCGCGCATCGCATCATCGAGCACCTGGCCTCGTTCGACGTCAAGCTGGTGGTGATCGCCTGCAACACCGCCACCGCGGCCGCGCTGCAGAGCGCGCGCGAGGTGTTCGACGTGCCCGTGCTCGGCGTCATCGCGCCGGGCGCGCAGGCCGCGGTGCAGCACACCCGCAACGGTCGCGTCGCCGTCATCTCCACCGAGGGCACGTTCGCCTCGCAGCAGTACCTGCACGCCATCAAGGACGCCAACCCCGGCGTCGGCGTGCTGGCCAAGGCGGCGCCCGACCTGGTCGACATCGTCGAGCAGGGCGACGCCGACACGCCGCGCGCCGAGGAGTCGCTGCGCGCCCATCTCGACGAGGTGTTCGACTGGGGCGCGGACACCCTGGTGCTCGGCTGCACCCACTACCCGGTGCTGAAGCCCGCGCTGTCGCGGGTGGTCGGCAGGCGCCTGCGCGTGGTCGACTCCGCCGAGACCACCGCGGCGCGGGTGAAGCGCATCCTCAAGGTGAACCGGCTGGAATCGGGCGCCTCCGACGCGCCGCCGCCGCTGCTGCTCACCACCGCGGAGCCGGAGCGCTTCGCGCGCGTCGCCTCGCTGTTCTACGGCGAGCCGGTGGCGCCGCCCGAGGTCGTCGACCTCTGGTCCGACGAGGGACGCGTGCTCCAGGCGCGGCGCCCTGCCTGAGGTCCGATGAGCACCGACGCGCAGACCGAGAACCTGCTCGAGCCCATCGCCGCCGAGCTCCGCGAGTTCGAGACACGCCTGGCCGCAACCGTGGCCCAGGACCTGGGGCCGATGAGCGCGGCGATGAACCACATCGTCCGTGCCGGCGGCAAGCGGCTGCGGCCGGCGCTGGTGATCCTCTCGGCCAAGCTGGGCGAGGCGCAGCCGGACCACATCTACAACACGGCGATGGGGATCGAGTTCATCCACACCGCGACGCTGGTGCACGACGACCTCATCGACGACGCCGAGACCCGCCGCGGCATGGCCACCATCCATGCGCTGCTGGGCGTCAACCCGGCCATCATCGTCGGCGACTACTACTTCGCCAAGGGGGCCAACCTCACCGCGGCGATCGGCATGCCCATCATCGACGTGGTCATCTCCCGCGCGGTCATGACCATCTGCATGGGCGAGCTGCTCCAGCTCACCAGCAAGCGCGACTACGACCAGTCGGTGGAGGAGTACTACCGCAAGATCGAGCGCAAGACGGCGGCGCTGCTGGCCGCCTCGTGCCACTGCGGCGGCATCGTCGCCCGGCTCTCCGAGGAGCGCGCCGGCGCGCTGGAGCGCTTCGGGCATCACCTCGGGATGGCCTTCCAGATCGCCGACGACGTGCTCGACTACACCGCCACCGAGGAGCAGATCGGCAAGCCGGTCGGCGCCGACCTGCGCCAGGGGACGATCACCCTGCCGCTGATGTACGCGCTGCGCGATGCCGGCATCGAGCCGCGCCTGCGCGCGCTGCTGGCGCGCGAGCCGATGCGCGAGGAGGACTACGACGAGGTGGTGCAGCTGGTGCGCCAGTCGTCGGCGGTGCCGCGTGCGGAGAAGCACGCGCACGAGTTCGCCGACCGCGCCCGCAGCGAGCTGGCGGTGTTCCCGCCCTCGCAGCCGCGCACGGTGCTGGAGAAGGTGTGCGACTACGTCGTGGAGCGGCGGCACTGATGCGCGCGACAGCCCTTGCTCCTGTGGACCGCCGGCGGTGAGCCGCCCCACCTTTCTCTTCTGAGGGGGATCGCAGTGGCAGTGCGCAGCCGTGCGGAGCATCGCGGCACAACCGCTGCCGCGGACCTGCGCGCCCCGCGGACCATGCGCGAGCTCGTCGACCTCCTCGACGCGCGCGGCGAGCTTCGCCGGGTCCGCGCCCCCGTGAGCGCCGACCTGGAGATCACCGAGATCACCGACCGCGTCTCCAAGGGTCCGGCCTCCGGCAACGTCGCCCTCCTCTTCGAGAACGTGCGCGGCTTCGACATCCCCGTGGCCACCAACCTCTTCGGCAGCGCCACGCGCATGGCGCTGGCGCTGGGCGCCTCGTCGCTCGACGATGTGGGTGAGCGGCTGGGCGCGCTCCTCTCACCCCAGCTGCCGCGCGGCGTGCGGGCGATCATGGAGCGCCTCAGGCTGGGCATGGAGGCGGCGCGCGCCATGCCCCATCGCGTCGAGAAGGCGCCCTGCCAGGAGGTGGTGGTGACCGGGGAGGCGGTGCGGCTCTCCGAGCTGCCCATCCTCAGGTGCTGGCCGGAGGACGGCGGGCGGTACGTCACCCTGCCGCTGGTGATCACCCGAGATCCGGCCACCGGTGTCCGCAACGTGGGCATGTACCGCCTGCAGGAGTACGACGACCGCACCCTGGGCATGCACTGGCAGATCCACAAGGGCGGCGCCGAGCAGTCGGAGCGCTACGGCGCGGGCGACCGCATCCCCGTGGCGGTGGCCATCGGCGGCGATCCGGCGGCGACGTACGCCGCCTCCGCGCCGCTGCCGCCGGGGATCGACGAGCTGCTCTTCGCCGGCTGGCTGATGAAGCGGCGGATGCGCCTGGTCCGCGGCGTCACCGTCGACCTCGACGTCCCCGCCGACGCCGACGTCATCCTCGAGGGCTGGGTCGATCCCGCCGAGCGGCGCACCGAGGGCCCCTTCGGCGACCACACCGGCTACTACTCGCTCGCCGACGAGTACCCCGTGCTGCACCTCACCGCGATGACGCGCCGCCGCGACCCGCTCTACCCCGCGACGCTGGTGGGCCGCCCGCCCATGGAGGACTACTGGCTCGGCCACGCCACCGAGCGCATCTTCCTGCCGCTGCTGCGCCTGGTGCAGCCGGAGATCGTCGACTATCACATGCCGCCCGAGGGCGTCTTCCACAACTGCGTCATCGTCAGCATGCGCAAGCGCTACCCGGGCCACGTCGCCAAGGTCTGCTTCGCCGTCTGGAGCACCATGCAGCTCTCCAACAGCAAGGTGGTGATCGCGGTCGACGCGGACATCGACCCGCACGACCTGCGCGAGGTCGCCTTCCGCGCCTTCAGCAACGTCGATCCCCGCCGCGACACCTTCATCGTCGACGGCCCCCTCGACGTCCTCGACCATGGCGGCCCCTCCTTCGCCCGCGGCAGCAAGATCGGCGTCGACGCCACCCGCAAGGGTCCGCTCGACGGCTACCAGCGCCCGTGGCCCCCCGACATCGTCATGGACCCTCGCGTCGTCGACCTCGTCGACCGCCGCTGGTCCGAGTACGGCCTGGGGTCCGCACCATGACGGCCGCGGCAACCCAGCCCCGCCGCGCGCGGACGCCCCTCCACGTCACCCGCACCCTCCTGCACCTCGTGCAGTTCGAGCACACCATCTTCGCCCTCCCCTTCGCCTACGCCGGCGCCCTCATCGCCGCCCACGGCAACCCCGGCTGGTCACGCCTCGCCTGGATCACCCTGGCCATGGCCGGCGCCCGCTCCTGCGCCTTCGCCCTCAACCGCCTCGTCGACCGCACCATCGACTCCCGCAACCCGCGCACCGCACAACGCCCCAGCGTCACCGGCGAGGTGACCACCGCCGCCATGCTCGCCCTGGCGCTGGTCAGCGCCCTGCTCCTCGCCGTCGCCGCCGCCAACCTCAACCGTCTCTGCCTCGTCCTCTGCCCGATCCCGCTGGCCCTCTTCGTCCTCTATCCCTACTGCAAGCGCTTCACCTTCCTCGCCCACTTCGTCCTCGGCGCCGGCATCGCGGGCGCGCCGGTCGGCGGCTTTCTCGCCGTGCGCGGCGCCTGGGACCTCCCGGCCGTCCTGCTCGGCCTCTCCGTCCTCTTCTGGATGGGCGGACTCGACATCCTCTACGCCCTGCAGGACGTCGAGGTCGACCGCAGCCAGGGACTGCACAGCGTCCCCAGCCGCCTGGGCATCCGCAACGCCTTCTACGTCAGCGACCTCTCGCACGCCGCGACCGCCGCATTCCTCGTCGCCACCGGCATCGCCGCCCACCTCGCCTGGCCCTACTGGCTGGGCGCGGCCGCCGGCATCGCACTGCTCGTCTACGAGCACTCGCTGGTCGCGCCCACCGACTTCTCGCGCGTCAACCGCGCGTTCTTCACGGTCAACTCATACTTCGCGGTCGCCGTGTTCTGCGGCGTGCTCGCGGCCGTCGCCGTGCACTGACACAGGAAGGGAGACCGACGATGCCCATCGACCCCGCCGCCGCCTACGAGGAGGGCCACCGCGCCGCGGTCGCGCTGGTCCGCGCCGCCACGCCCGAGCAGCGGGAGACGCGCGTCCCGGCGACGCCGCTCTGGACGGTCGGCGACGTCATCCGCCACGTCACCGGCGTGGCCGGCGACCTGGTCAACGGCACCATGCCGCTCGACTTCAATCCCATCGAGAGCTGGCAGACCGACGACGGGACCGAGAAGGGCAACGCCTACACCGACAACCACGTGCAGAGCCGGCGCGACCGCAGCGTCGACGAGGTGCTCGACGAGTGGGCGCAGACCACCGAGCGCATGCTGCCCATCCTCCGCAGGGAGCGGCCGGCGCCGCAGCCGTTCCCCTTCGTCGAGCTGGTCCCGGTCAACGACCTCGCCGTCCACCTCCACGACATCCGCGGCGCGCTGGGCGAGCCCGGCGACCGCGACGGGGCGCTGGTGGCCATCTCCTTCGCCTCCTACTTCGCCGCCTTCGGCATGCGCTGCAACGCGCGCGGCCTCGCCCCGCTGCGGGTGCGCTACGACGGCAAGGAACGGGTCACCGCCGAGGGGGACGTCGCCGCCACCTGGAGCGGCGACCGCTTCGAGCTCTTCCGCGCCCTGGCCGGACGCCGCAGCAACGAGCAGATCGCGGCCATGGAGTGGGAGGGCGATCCCACGCCGTACGTCCCGCTGGTGTCGATGTACGGCCCGCACCACGACAGCCTGGTGGAGTAGATGCCCGACTGGACGGCGCCCAGCCCCTGGCGCGACTCCGGCAGCCTGCCGCAGCCGCGGGAGTCGCTGCCCGTCGTGCTCGGCATCAGCGGCGCCAGCGGCGCGATGCTGGCGCGCACCACGCTGCGCCGGCTGCTCGCCCGCGGCGAGGAGGTGGAGTGCGTCTGGTCGCGCGCCGCCACCGAGGTGTGGCGCGACGAGCTCGGCGAGTCGCTCGACGACGGCCTCGCAGGATTGCAGTCCGGCGCAAGCGGCAGGCTCAACCTGTACACCCCCGACTCCTTCAACGTCCCGCCAGCATCGGGAAGCCATCGCACCAAGGGCATGGTCGTCGTCCCCTGCAGCATGACCACCGCAGGGGGCCTGGCCAACGGTGCCGGCGACGACCTGTTGAAGCGCTGCGCCGACGTCTGCATCAAGGAGTCGCGGCGGCTGGTGCTGGTGCCGCGCGAGTCGCCGCTGTCGGCGATCCACCTGCGCAACCTGGCGGCGCTCGCCGAGCTCGGGGTGCGCGTCGTCCCGCCCATCCCGCCCTTCTACCGCCGGCCGCAGTCGCTGGAGGACGCCGTCGAGCAGGTGGTCGACCGGGTGCTGCAGGCGCTCTACGACTAGAGCGCGCCCCAGGACTCGAGCTGCCTGCGGAAGCGCAGCATCCACAGCGTGAGCAGCCCGGCGGCGCAGACCAGGCCGCCGGCCTCCACGCCGACGGTCAGCACGTCACCTTGCGCGACGCTGTCGCCCGTCGCCGCCGCGATGCCGTAGGCGAGCGCCCGTCCCGCGTCGAGCATGGCCAGCAGGTCGACCAGCGCCAGCACGACGCGCACCAGGCGGTACTCGCGGCGCAGGGCCGCGCGCATCTCCGCCACCGTCCACGAGCCGCCGCGGGGACGTCCGGCCGGCTCCTCGGGGTTGCCTCGCATCAGGCGCAGCACCGAGAGAGCGAAGAAGAAGGCCGCCGCCCAGCCCACCCAGGCGGTCGTCCATGTGGAGCCGTCGACGAAGAACGACGCCACCGCGCCGAGCGGCCGCCCCTGCTCCCGCATGTCGACCAGCCGGTGCTGCAGCACCAGCATGCCGGCGCCCCAGCCTCCCGCCAGCAGGGTCACGCCGGCGACGAGGACCAGCTGCGCCCGCGGCGGCAGGCGGTCGAGCCACGGCGTGCGCGCCGCCGGGACTCCCCGGTCCGCGTCCGTGCCCGCGGCAGGCGAGTCCGCCGGGGAGGCCATGGCATGGCATTGTAGGGTCGTTCCGCCACATGCCAAGCACACCCGCGCGACTGCGCGCCGTCACCTACAACATCCTGCTGGGGGGCCAGGGCCGCGGCGACCGCATCGCCGCCGTGCTGGATCGCTGCGACGCCGACGTGATCGCGCTGCAGGAGGCGAACGACGTCGAGCTGGTGCGCGAGCTGGCCCGCCGCCTCGACATGCGGATGATCGTGGCCAAGCCCAACGACGCCTCCAAGCTCAACCTGGCCCTGCTCACCCGCCTGCCGGTGACCCGCTGGCGCGCCCACCGCCACCCCGGCCGCATGCTGCGCGCCCATCTCGTCTGCGAGCTCGACATCGGCGCGCCGGGCCTGTCGCGGCTGCGCATCCACAACGTCCACCTGGCGGCGCGCTTCGGTGAGAAGAACAAGGGGGAGGCGCGGCGGCTGCGCGAGCTGGAGGCCATCCTCGGCGACGTCGCCCGCAGCGGTCCCACCGCCCACCTGGTGATGGGCGACTTCAACTCGCTGGCGCCTGGCGAGACGGTGGCGGCCACCGCCTTCTTCACCCGCATGGCCGAGCTGCGCCGGCGCGGCCTGCTGGTGCGCGGCCTCGACGGCCTGGTGGCCCCGCTGGAGTCCGCCGACGGCGGCGAGGAGCTGGCCGAGCTCTGGCGCGAGGCGGGGATCGACCCCAGCCTCCACGTCGGCGTGCCCCGATTGCCCTGGGTGGTGGGGCCGCTCACCGGCGTGCTGCCGCGGAGCGCCGCCCTCGACCGCGTGCTCAACCGCTTCATCGAGCGCTGGACGGTGCCACGCATGCTCGACGCCGGCTACACCGACTGCTACCGCGCCGTCCACCCGGCCGGCGAGGGCTACACGTGCGCCACCTGGATGCCCGCGGCGCGCATCGACTACGTGTGGGCCGACGCCACCATGGCCCGGCGGGTGGTCGTCTGCGACGTGGTGGGGCAGGACGGGCGCCCCGACCCCGACGCCGCGGCGGCGTCCGACCACTTCCCCGTGCTCGCCGACTTCCGCCTCTGAGCGCGGCTGGCGCCCTCCAGGGTCGCCGCGTGCCCCCTCCGTATACTCGGAGGCCAGATGCCCCCCACGCTGCCCCAATGCACCCACGCCATCGTGGGCGGCTCAGGCACGGCCGCCATCGAGTTCCCCGAGGCGCTGGGCGACGAGCGCGTCCGCATCGTGCGGGAAGCCATCCGGGTGGAGACGCCCTTCGGCACCAGCCCCGCGGTCAAGCTGATCGCCGTGCTCATGCCGGACGGCGGCGAGCGGCATGCCCTGGTGGCGCGCATGCACGGCTGGCGCCACAACGCCAGCCGCCACGAGGCGGCGCTGGCCCTGTTCTGGCTCTTCCGCGAGGCGGGCGTGCGCCGGGTCATCGCCGAGGCCGGCAGCGGCAGCATCACCCAGCACTTCCGGCCGCGCGACCTGGTGCTGCCCCATGACCTCATCGACCTCACCCCGTCGGTGGGCGGGCGTCTCGACGCCGACGCGGTGGTGCTGATGCGCGAGCCCTTCTGCCCCGACATCCGCGGCTCGCTCTGGAAGTTCGCCACGCCGTGGGCGGCGGACAAGGCCACGCGCGCCTTCAACCGCGCGGTCTACGCCACCGGGCAGGGCCCTCGCTTCGAGACCGCCGCCGAGGTCGCCGCCTTCGCGCGACTCGGCGCCGACGTGATGGGACAGGCGATCGCGCCGGAGGTGTTCCTGGCGCGCGAGATCGGCGCCTGCTACGCGGCGATGACCCTGGTGCTCAACTACGCCGAGGGCGTGCGCCCGCACTGGGACTTCGAATTGCTGCAGGAGATCCTCGCCGAGGACGCGCGTGCCCTGGGCCAGCTCCTGCTCGACGCCCTGCGCGACATCCCCGAGGAGCCCCGCTGCACCTGCGCGCAGTACCGCCGCCTCCCCGCAGCCTCCGACCCCGCAGCCATGACGGACACAGCATGACCATCGCCGCCGACCCACCGTTGCCCCGCGTCAGCGACCCACGACTCCTTCCCGTCGCCGAGAAGGTGGCGCGCGGCGAGCGGCTCAGCGCCGACGACGGGCTGCTGCTGCTCACCACGCCCGACCTGCTCACCGTCGGCCGGCTGGCCGACTCGGTGCGCGCGCGCCTCTGCGGCGACGCCGTGTTCTACAACGTCAACCGCCACCTCAACGCCACCAACATCTGCGTCGCCGGCTGCAAGTTCTGCGCCTTCGCGCGGGTGAAGGGGGAGGAGGGAGGCTGGCTGAAGTCGTGGGAGGAGATCGAGGGGATCGTCGGCGCGCTGTCGCCGCGCACCACCGAGATCCACACCGTCAACGGGCACCATCCCGACCTGCCGCTGTCGTGGTACGAGGAGTACCTGCGGCGGATGAAGGCGGTGCGCCCCGACGTCCATCTCAAGGCGTTCACCGCGGCGGAGATCCACTACTTCTCGGAGCACGACTCGCTGCCGGTGTCCGAGGTGCTGTCGCGGCTGCGCGCGGCCGGGCTCGGCTCGCTGAGCGGCGGCGGCTGCGAGGTGCTGGTGGAGCG
This sequence comes from Candidatus Dormiibacterota bacterium, assembly GCA_035652335.1. Taxonomy (GTDB): domain Bacteria; phylum Chloroflexota; class Dormibacteria; order Aeolococcales; family Aeolococcaceae; genus DASRDZ01. The sequence goes on along the minus strand of DASRDZ010000065.1, from coordinate 2,222 downwards.
GGTGCACCGCAAGATGTTCCCCGGCAAGTGCGGCGCGTCCGAGTGGCTGGACGTGCATGCCACGGCGCACCGCATGGGCATCCCCACCACCGCCACAATCCTCTTCAACCACATCGAGACCCTGGAGGAGCGCGTCGAGCACCTCGTCCGGCTGCGTGAGGCGCAGGACGAGGCGCCCGGGTTCATGGCGTTCGTGCCGCTGCCCTTCCATCCCGAGAACACCTTCTTCGCCAAGCGCTGGCGCCCGGCCACCGGCTACACCGAGCTGCGCATGGTCGCCACGGCGCGGCTGATGCTCGACAACTTCCCCCACGTCAAGGCCTACTGGCTGACGCTGGGGACGGAGATCGCCCAGATCGCGCTGAGCTTCGGCGCCTCCGACATCGACGGCACGGTGGAGGAGGAGCACATCATGCACATGGCGGGGTCGAGCGCCCCGCAGCTGGTCACCGAGGCGGGACTGCGCCGGATGATCGAGGAGGCGGGGCGGGTTCCGGTCGAACGTGACACGATCTACAGGCCGGTGCGCGCCGCCGAGATGGCGGGGGCGGCGGTGCCGCCGCCGGACGACCTCCCCTTCGCGCTGCGCGAGGCGCTGCGCGTCGCCTGGGCGTCGGAGCCGGAGCGGGCCACCGCATGACGGTCGACCTGCGCCCGTCGCCCGGCACCGGCGCCGCGCCGCTGCGGCCGATCCGCCTCGGCCGCGTCGACTACATCAACGTGCTGCCGGTGTACCTGGGGCTGGAGCGGCACGGCACGCGCTGCGAGGTGGTGCGCGGCGTGCCCACCGAGCTCAACCGCGCGCTCGACGCGCGGCGGATCGACTGCGCGCCGGTGTCGGCGATCGAGGTGGCGCGCCACGCCGGCGCCTACGCGGTGCTGCCGGGGCTGAGCATCAGCAGCGTGGGCGCGGTGGGCTCCTCGATGGTGATCAGCAAGCTGCCTCCCGAGCAGCTCTCGGGGCGCAGCGTCGCGCTGACGACGCACTCCGCGGCGTCGCTCGCCTTCTTCCACATCCTCTGCGCAAGGCTCTGGCACGTCACCCCGCGCACCGTCGACGCCGCTCCCGACCTCGACGCCATGCTGCGCGACCACGACGCCGCGGTGCTGATCGGGAATCCCGCCCTGCGCGCGGTGCACCAGGCCGAGCAGAGGGGCGACCTGCACGTCATCGACCTCGGCGCCGCCTGGCAGGAGCTGACCGGGCTGCCCGCCGTGTTCGCCCTCTGGGCCCTGTGGCGCGACTGGGCCGCCGACCAGCCGGATGCGGTGCAGGTGCTGCGCGAGGACCTGGATCGCGGGCGCCAGTGGGGCCTGCACCCCGACAACCGCGCGGCGCTGGTGCAGCGCGGTGTCGAGGACACGCAGCTTCCCGCCGAGGACATCGCCGCCTACTTCGCCAAGCAGGACTACCGCCTCGGCGACGAGCACGTCCGCTCGGTGCTGCGCTACTTCGCGCTGCTCGCCGAGCTCGACCTGGCACCGCGCCTCGACCGCCTGGAGCTGGCGCGCTGATGGCCACGCTGTTCGTCGATGAGGCCACCCGCGCGCGTCGCATGCCGGCGCGCCCGCCGCGACCGCCGGCGATGGCGTCGACCCTGCCGCTGCAGCAGGCTCTGGAGCGAGCGGCCGCCGGCGAGCGGCTCGACCCGGGGAACGCGACGCGGCTGCTCGAGTCGGCGCCGCTCCTGGAGCTGGCGGGTGCGGCCGACGCGCGCCGTCAGGCGGCCACCGACCCGCAGCGCGTCACCTACCAGATCGACCGCAACATCAACTACACCAACGTCTGCGTCACCGACTGCTCCTTCTGCGCCTTCTACCGCCACCGCGGCGACCCCGAGGCGTACACCCAGTCGACCGAGCAGATCCTGCAGCGCTGCCGCGAGGCGGTGGAGCTGCGCGCCACCAGCGTCCTGCTGCAGGGCGGCCACAACCCGTGGCTGCCGATCTCGTACTACGAGGAGCTGTTCACCGCCATCAAGACGGCCTTCCCCGAGCTGCACGTGCACGCGCTGTCGCCGACGGAGATCGGCTTCCTGGCGCATCGCGTCGAGCAGAAGCCGGTCGCCGAGGTGGTGGCGCGCCTGCGCGACGCGGGCCTCGACTCCGTTCCCGGCGGCGGCGCCGAGATCCTCGTCGACCGGGTGCGCGACGTGGTCTCGCCGAAGAAGCAGCGCAGCGCCGAATGGCTCGACGTGACCCGGGAGATCCACCGCGCAGAT
>DASRDZ010000064.1:0-28499 GCA_035652335.1 Candidatus Dormiibacterota bacterium | reverse complement strand
CACCGGCGCGCTCGACGTGTATCTGTCAAGTGTGTCCAATAGGCTCGGCGAGCAGACCCGCCGCCTCACCATCGTGGCCACCATCTTCCTGCCGCTCACCTTCCTCACCGGCTTCTTCGGCATGAACTTCGGCGTGCTGGTCAGCAGCATCGCCACGCGCGCCGCCTTCGCCGCCGGGCTGGCGGCGATGGTGGTCTCGGTGCCGCTGGTCTACGCCGTCTCGCAGCGCCTCACCGCGCGCGTCCGGCCCGTGCCCGGCGCCGAGCGGCGGCCTCGCCTGCCCGGGCGTCCGTATACTCGGCTGGTCCACCGCAGGGTTGCGGAAGGAGTGCAGGGAGAGTCCGAGTGAGCAGCGTTCCCACGGAGGTGTCGCCGCGCGACGCCGAGGCGGCGGTGCAGGGCGGCGCGCTGCTCCTCGACGTGCGCGAGGAGTGGGAGTGGAACGAGGGCCGCATCCCCGGCGCCGTGCACATTCCCATGAACCAGGTGCCCGCGCGTCTCGAGGAGATCCCCGCGGACCGCGACGTCTACGTCTACTGCAAGGTGGGCGGCCGCAGCGCGCGAGTCGTCGACTACCTGCGGCGGCACGGACGCGAGCGCAGCGTCAACGTCTCGGGCGGCATCGACGCCTGGGCCGAGCAGGGTCTGCCCGTCGAGTGACCCGCCGCCCGGCGGGCGTCAGGGCAGCGGCGTCGCCGCCGGCGCGATCGGCGCCAGTGTCGGCACCGCCGGCGGGGCCGCCTCGACGGAGAAGGTGAGGCTCTGCTCCAGGTGCCCGTCATGGAAGGCGGACACCGTGTAGTCGCCGGGGGAGAAGCCGCTCGACGGCCCCTGGATGGTGACGGCGATCTCGCCGCCGGTGGGGAGCTGATGGGTCTGGTCGCCGACCTGCACCGGCGTGCCCCCGCTGCCTGCGGGCGGCAGCAGCGAGATGACCAGGCGGAGCGTGTCCCCCTGGGCCGCGTTGCGGTAGACGACGTCCATGAAGACGCGGGTCACCCCGGCGGGGAAGCTGCTCCGCGTCGGGGCCTGGGCGACGTCCGACGGCGAGGTGGCGTCGACGGTCCGCATCGTGGTCACCTCGAAGGCCGCCTTGACCTGGGGCGTCGCCGGACCGCTGGTCTGCCCGAGCTGCACGTGGGTGATCACCAGCACCGCCGCGGCGATCAGGACGGCGGCGACGGTCACCGCCGTGAAGAGGCGGCGGCGCACCGCGCCCGCGACGCGCACCAGGCGCGCCTGGCGGGGTGCCGCGGCGGGTGCGGGCGGGGCGGCCGGCTCGACCACCTCCATCGCCGCCGCGGGCGACCAGGCGCGTGCGGGCCTGGCCTCCAGCTCGGGGCTGAAGGCGTCCCAGAGGGGCACCCGTTCGACCGTCTCGTCGTCGGCGGTCTCCCAGAAGGGGACCAGCTCCACGTCGGTCCCCGGTGCGCCGGAGACGGCGGAGGCCAGGGCGGCGAGCTCGGCGGCGTCGGCGGGCAGCATGGTGTAGTGGTCCGGGAGGTCGAGGTCGCCGGCCAGGGCGATGTCCTGGTCGTCGCCCAGGTCGTCCTCGGTCCCGGGCGGCAGCTCCTCCGCGGCGGCGGCGAGCTCGGCCTTGACGGCGGCCAGCCGCCGCTCGCGGCGGCGATCGCGCGGCCGCTCGGCGGAGGCGCGGCCTGACGGCGCGGTGGAGTCGAGCCCCAGGTCGTCGACCAGCTCCTCCAGCTCGGCGAGCAGGTTGCGGACGTCGGGAGCGTCCTCGCGGGGCGTGGGTGCCGTCATGGGTCCCCGACGCTATCCCACATCCGAGCTTTCGGCGCGGCTCTGTTTCCGAAGCGCGGCAGCGCGAGGGGCATCAGTAGCATCTCCGTGATGTCCCTGCCCGCACTGGCGCCGCTGGTCACCGTGCTGGTGCTGGCCGAGCTGGCCATCGGCACCGTGGTGGCCGCCTTCCTCAGCGACCTGGGTGGCGACGTCGGACGCGGGTTCGTGGGGACCACCGCCCTGATCTGTGTCGTGATCATGGGCCTCGACCTCGGGCTCCTGCTCGTCCTCCCCGAGCCCTCGCGCCTGCTCGACACCGGCGTCGACGCCGGGCGCTACGCGTCCTTCGTGCACTGGCTCATCGGGTTCGCCGGAGCCACGCTGGCCTACGCGCTGTTCGCAGGCGTGGGGACCGACGCGGCGCGCCGCGTGGTGGGCGGTGTCGCCGTGGCCTGCGGGGCGACGGCGATCGCCATGGCCGCGCTCGCGCTGGGCCAGCCGCTCGGCGGCGGGCTCACCGCCGCGGTCGCCTTCGTGCCGGCGATGCTGCTGGGCGGCAGCGCGCTGGCGGGGATGCTGCTCGGCCACTGGTACCTGATCGCGCCCGACCTCACCTTCCGCCCGCTGCGGCGCGCGGTGTACGGCATCTTCGTGGCGGTCGGGATCCAGGTCGCGGCGCTGGCCGGCGCCCTCGCCGCCGCCGATCCCGACGCGCGGCACGACCTCCTCGCCGCGCACTACGCGGTGCCGTTCTGGCTGCTCGTGGTCGCGTCCGGGGTGCTCTTCACCGCCGCGGTCAACGCGCTGACCCTGTACTTCGCGCGCATCCGCGCCAACCAGCCGGCCACGGCGATGCTCTACGTGCTCATCATCACCGTGCTCATGGGCATCGTGCCGGCCCAGCTCCTCTACTTCCTGACCCGCGTCCCGGTATGACGCTGCTGCTCGGGCACCGGGGAGATCCGGCCAACCATGCCGAGAACTCGGTGGCCTCCTTCCTGGCGGCGCTGCGGTGCGGGGCCGACGGCGTGGAGCTCGACGTGCAGGTGAGCGCGGACGGCGAGCCCTTCGTCATCCACGACGCGACCCTCGACCGCACCACCGCCGCGCGGGGCGAGGTCTCGGCGCACACGGCGGCGCAGCTGGACTCCGCGGGTGTGCCCCGTCTGCGCGACGTGCTGCCGCTTCTGCGCGACCACGTCACCGCGGTGGAGCTGAAGCCGCCCTGCGCGGTGGCGCCGTTGCTGGCGGCGGCGGTGCTCGACCTGGTGGCGCCGGGCCAGCGCGTCGTGCTCTTCGCGTTCGACGCGGACCATCTGCGCGCCGTCCGAGCGGAGACGGCGCTGCTGGTGGCGGCGCGTCCCGACCACCCGCGGGCGCTGCTGGATTCCTGCGGAGCGTCGGCGCTCGCGGCACAGTGGCGGTGCGTCGACGCCGCGCTCTGCGAGGAGGTGCCGGTGATGGCCTGGACCGTCGACGAGGAGGACGACGCCCGGCGGCTGGTCGACATGGGCGCCGCCGCCGTGATCAGCAACCGTCCGTGTGCGCTGCGCGGCGTGGTGCCACACGGGTAGCCGGCAGTCCCTCGTCGCCGAGCGGCGACGGCGTCGCCTCCGCGCTGATGAAGCACTTGGGACGGCAGTACTTGCCCGCGCGCCACAGGTCCCGCCGTGTGGTCACGATGAAGTGCAGCCGCCCGCAGTAGAGGCAGATGTTGCCGACGTGCATCGCCTGCACCGGGCGCCCGACCAGGTGCCGCCACGGCTCGCTGCGCCAGGTGCCGTCCAGGCGCCGCGGGTTGCCCCAGAGGATGTAGACCAGCGCGCCCGCCATCAGGCCGACCATGATGTCGATCGGCGCCGAGGTGGGCGCCACCGCCGGCGCACCCGCCGCCAGCAGCGGCGCCGCGCTCGCGCTGGGCTGCGCTGACGGCGTCGGCGCCAGGGCGACCACGCCCGAGTCGGGCAGCGGTGGCGTCGGCGCGGGCGTCGGCTTCGGCGTCGGCGCCGGCCTGACGAACGGCGTCGGTGGGGGCGGTGCGGGGAAGACCTCGAACTGCGGCGCCATGCTGGGATCGCTGGCTCCTTCCGGCGACACCACCCGCACCGAGTAGATCCCGGGCGCGATCGTCGGCGGCAGGGTGACCAGCAGTGTCTGGTCGTTGTAGGCGACCCAGCCCTGCGGCGCCACCAGCGGCGCGACGATCACTCCGTTGACGGCGGAGAGGTTCTGCCCCAGCAGCGTGATGTGGAGCGCCTTGCCGTCGAGCGTCACCTGCAGCGGCGACACGCCGGCGAGCACGGGCAGGCAGGCGGCCTGGTCGCACGCGTGGACGATGCGCACCGGGGCCAGCGCGGCGGCGGCCACGCTGCAGAGCAGCGCAACGACGAGGCGTCGCAGTGCGCGCCTCATTGCAGCAGCTTGACCGACACGGCGCCCTCGTCGAAGGAGATCCACCCCGGGATCGAGGTGGCCTGGACGACGTAGCCGTGGAGGTTGGGCTGGCCCGCGAACGACGGCACCGAGTTGACCAGCGTGCCCCAGTTGGGATGCCCGGACACCGGGACGAACACGCCGTAGCTCTCGATGAACCCGGTCAGCGGGTCGAAGATCGGCACGAGGTAGTACGAGCCGTCGGGGAGGTAGGGCTGGGGTGTCAGGGTGGTCGTCGCCGAGCCGCTCAGGTAGTCGCCCACGCGATGGGGCGAGGACGCGCTGAGCTGCCCCTCCCAGCTGCTCGGCATGATCGGTGCGGGGTCATCCGTCTGCATCGCGGGGCCGTAGAGGTAGTACGTCTGTCCCGGGCGCAGGTGCTCGTAGTTGTAGGGTGGTGTGACCATGTTGGTCGCCGTGTCGGGGACGGCGAAGGGCGACGCCGCGAAGGAGGCCTGCGACTCGTCGACGACGGCTTCGAGGTCGGCGCTCGCCGTCGCAGAGGGCGTGGTGTGCGTCCAGCCCAGGACGTTGAGGAAATACGTCGGCTGATCGACCTGCGCCGACACGGTGACCGTGCCGGTGAACTGGGTGAACCACGGGCTGGGTGGCGGGCCGCTCGTCGTGGTGCTGCTCGTCGTGGTGCTCGTCGAGGTGGTGCTGCTCGAGCTGCTGCTGCTCGACGAGCTGTGATGGTCGACGTCCGTCGACGACGTGCTGGTGCTCGTCGCCGACGATGTGGTCGAGCTCGACGACGTGGTCGAGCCGGACGACGTGCTGCTGCTGCTGGAGCTCGACGACGAGCCACCGCCGCACGACGACTGGCAGGTGCTGGTGATGGTCTGGGGCGTTGCGCCGAGCACCACGTCGTCCTCGCCGAGGCAGATGGTCGTCGGGTACGGCGTGGTGCCGAGGGAGGCGTGCAGGAAGCAGGTCTGGTAGCCGCAGGAGACGGTGCCCGTCGAGCTGTCGGTGCTGCACACCGGGCTCGACGCCGGCTGCACCCAGGGGATCGAGACGCCCGCGACCGACAGCCCCGGAACGGTGCAGGACGCCGTCAGCTGCCCGGTGGTGGTGAGGTGCGAGACGGTGTCGGTGACGCTGACGTTGGCGGGCAGGCAGACGAACGCGGTGTGCGTGTTCCCCAGCGAGTCGACGCTCACCGCCGCCAGCATCGCCAGGACGTCGACGCCGACGTCGAGGTTGAGCGAGGGGATGGTCAGCGAGACGTTGAGGGCGTATGTCGAGCTGTAGGAGGTCAGGCCGCTGGAGCTCCAGCCCAGCACGTTGCGCGACCCGGCGAGCGCCGAGCCCACCGCGATCACTCCGTCCTGTCCGGCCACGGCGGTGGCGAGCGTCACCGGCGCCGCGGAGGGATGGTCGTCAGCGCCGACGCGCGCATCGGCTCCCGGTGTGGTGGCCAGGGCGCCTGCGATGGTCACCCCGGGAGGCATGGTCCCGGCCGGACACGCGCTCTGCGGTCCCACCACGTCGGTGCCCGCGGTGTACTGCGCCGTCGCCGTCCAGCAGGACGCGTAGCCGAGCTGGCTGTTGGCCGGCGCCTCGCCCATCCCCAGGTCGACCTGCGCGGTGGCGATGCTGCCGCCGCCGGAGGGCAGCCGCATGCTGGCGGTGGAGTGCGCGCCGACCAGCTCCATGTGGGCGTTCTCGGGCAGCAGCAATGTGCCCGCGGTGGTCCACACGTCGGCGAGAGCGCCGGTCGCCTGCAGCCCGCTGGCGGTGTTGGGGACGTACGTGGTCTGGCTGCTGGTGAACAGCGAGCCGAGCAGCGAGGCGGCCAGCGAGTACGACAGCCCCATGCCGTCAACGGTCTGCATGGTTCCCCAGCCGGCGTCGGCGGTGGGCCCGCTGGTGGTGTCGAGCAGTGCGGCGTGGTTGTGCGCCACCTCCGTCTGCGCCACCGGGGTGAGCGTCGTCGAGTTCGACGGCTGCGACGGCGACGCCAGGGCGTTGAGCAGCTCCTGGCGCGCGGCGGCGAGCGCACCCGCGTCGGCGGCGTTCTGCGCGTGGCGGTAGGCGCCCGCCGCCATGCCGCCGTCGATGGCCAGGCCCACCAGCGCCAGCAGCGTGATGCCGCCGAGCGCGATGATCACCGCCGCCTGCCCGCGCTCCCCACGACGCGGAATGGGCAGCGACCTCACTCCAGCACCATGGTGGTCACCTGGTCGAGCTGCACGGTGGGGATCAGGCTGCTGATCACCGGGGTGACCGGCGAGTAGTGGTACTGCACCTCGAACTGCACCCAGTCGCCTGACTGCGGGGTGTAGGTGCTGCTGCTCTCGCTCATCACACCGCCGGAGCAGGTGAGTGTGTCGTTGGGCAGGGGATTCCCCGCGGGGTCGTTGTTCGACGCGTAGAAGCGCACCGTCATGGTCACCGCGCTGAGCACCAGGTTGGCGTCCTGGAGCTGCCGCCAGGCAACGCCCTGCGCGCTGTTGGCGACGGGCGCGCTCGGGTTGCTGCCGGTTCCCTGGCATGCCGTCCCGAAGCGACCCTGGGAGGCGGGCAGGCCGCCACCCGGCATCTGCCAGGCGGTGGCGTGGGTGGCCAGGTAGCGCGCGCCCTCACGTGCGGAGTTGGTGACGGTGACGTTGGCCGACATGCCGCGTCCGAAGTCGTAGACGCCGAACACCAGCGCGAACAGCAGCGGCGCCACCAGCGCGAACTCGGTGAGGCTCTGGCCGCGCTGGCCGCGCCGCCGCCGTCCGCCCACCCTGAAACCTGTCCCTTTCTCCCTCAACGCTCCACCGTTCCCCGTTGGCGCACCCCTGTTGTGCGTTGAGGTGATAGTCGGACCTGCACATGACGTCCGCGCCCGCGAAGCGGTCACGGCTCGGCAACGTGGGGCGCCACACCGGATCGCGAGTCGATTACTCGGGTGTGGCCAGCTCCACCGCCTCGCGCGCGGGCGCGGGCGCGCGCTCCGTCAACGCCAGTCCGAGACCGATGAGGATGACCACGCCTCCGGCCACCGCCTGGCCGGGCGGCAGCTCGTGGAGGATGGGGATGGCCAGCAGGCTGGTGATCACCGGCTCGCCGAGCAGCGACACCGAGACCAGGGCGGTGCGCAGGTGGCGAAGCGTCCAGTTGAAGACGGTGTGCCCCAGCACCGTGCAGACGCCGGCCAGGCCGAGGCAGGCCAGCGCGGTGCGCGCCGAGGGGATGATCGCGCTGCCGGTGAGCGGCGCGATGGCCACGCAGCAGAGCGCGACGACGCTGTACACCGGCGCCGAGTAGCCCGCCGTGCCGGTGCGCGAGCGCACGGTGCGCCCGATCAGCAGGTAGCCGGTGAACATCACCGCGCCGCTCAGCGCCAGCATGTCGCCGAAGAGGTCGCGCGCCCCGAGCCGCCAGTCGCCCGCCGAGGTCACCGCCGTGCCCGCCAGCGCCAGGGCGATGCCGGCGGCGAGTCGCGGCGACACCGGCTCACCGAGGATGCGCCGCCCCAGCCAGGCGACCAGCACCGGGTGCAGCGTCACCAGCAGCACCGACGAGGCCACCGAGGTGTAGCGCAGAGCGTAGGTCCAGGTGAGGAAGTGGGCGGCGAGGAAGAGCCCGCTGGCGCCCACCAGCAGCCAGTCGTGGCGGGTCTGCGGCAGGGCGCGCCTGGCGACGTCGCGCAGCAGGAAGGGGAGGAGCAGGGCCACGGTGAAGGCCATGCGGATCCAGACGATGGTCACCGCCTGGTCGTCGGCCAGCCGGATGAAGATGGCCGAGAAGGACACCGAGGTCACCGCCAGCAGCAGCGCCGGCAGCGCCGCCGCCGAGCCCGGGCCGCCCCGCCTCACCGGCCCTCCACCGTCCGCACGTCGGGGAGGTTGCGCCAGCGCTCGTCGACGTCGAGGCCGTAGCCGACGACGAAGCGGTCGGGGATGGTGAAGCCGCGGAAGTCGACGCTGACCTGGCGCAGCCGGTGCGCCTGCTTGTCGAGCAGCGCCACCAGGCGCAGCGAGCGGGGGCGGTGGCTGGCCAGGTGGTCGAGCAGGAAGGAGGTGGTCAGGCCGGTGTCGATGATGTCCTCGACCACCAGCACGTCGCGGCCGTGCAGGTTGATTCCGACATCCTTGACCAATTCGACGGAGCCGCCCGACTGCGTGCCCTGGTACGAGCGCACCGCGATGAAGTCGATGAGCACGGGGAGCCGCAGGGCGCGAGCCAGGTCGGCGGTGAAGAAGAGCGAGCCCTTGAGGACGCAGATCAGCACCAGCGGCTCGGCCGGCTCCCCGTAGGCGGCCTCGATCTCGGCGGCCAGCGTCGCCACGCGCGCCGCGATCCCGGCGGCGTCGACCAGCGCCGCACCCTTGGATGGCTGCGGGATGGGCGGAGTCGGCTGCTCGGGCACGTCACCACAGTGTCGCAGACCGTGGAGCGCTCGGAAAATCGGCGCGCGCTCGGCCCCGGCCGGGTCTAGGATCGGGGCGCCGCTCGTCGCAGACCAGAGGACCACCGTGCCGCGCACCGCTCGGAGCCTTCCGATCGGGCTCGCCGCCCTCATCGCCGCCGCCCTCGGCCCGGCGACGACCGTGCTCGCCTTCGACAAGGTCGACCAGCTCCAGCCGGTCGCGGCCGGCCGCGGCTACGTGTACTTCGTCCACGAGGTCGACGCGCAGAAGCAGCCGGTGGCGGGGCGGACGGTGTCGGTCAGCGTCGGCACCGTGCCCGGGCCCGGCGCCAGCGTGGGGCCCGCCGACGCCGAGGGGCACCTCACAGGACCTGCCGGAGCCACCGCCGCCGAGCAGAGCGGCTCCGACGGCCTGGTCTACTTCGTGCTCCGCACCAGCACCACGCCCGGCCAGAACCAGTTCACCTGGACCGACAGCACGTGGTCGGGCGAGGTCCTGGTGACCGGCACCGCCCCGGCCACCCCCTCGCCGGCGCCCGCGGGTGCGGCGGGGACGGCTCGCGGCGGCGGACCCCATGGCGCGTCCGGAACGGGCCATGGCGGCGCTACCAGGAGCGCGGCCTCGCCGTCGCCCCGGGTGCCGCCGGTCCTGGTCGCGCTGGCGGCGACGGCCCTGGCGTGGCTCGCCGCCTGGTGGGTGCTGCTCCGGCGCCGGCCGCTGCCGCCGCTGCCGGTGCCCTCGCTGGCGGCGCGGCTGCCACAGGCCATCGCGCCACCTCGCTGACCCGCGCCACGGCGACGGCGCGCCCTTCATGCGTCTCGCTTCCGCCGTCACGCGCCCGTGACAGGAAGCGACCGATCCGTCGCCGGACCCGCGCGACCATGCGACACATGTCGCGTGGGGGAATGAGGGGGCTTCGGCTGGGGCTCGGCGTGCTGCTGGCGACCAGCGCCGCGGTGCCCGCCGGGACGGCGCTCCGGGCGCACGCCGCGACGCCGGCGACCCTCGACCCGATGCTGGCGGCGACGCTGCAGACGGCCCCGCCCACCCAGCCGCTGCTCATGATCGGCGAGCTGTCGCACGTCCCGTCGGCGTCCGACGTCAGCGCCCTGAAGCTGCTCGGCGCCCAGGCGGTCGGCTACTCGGAGCTGCCCCTGGTGGCGCTGCAGGCGCCCGCCGCCACGGTGCCCGCGCTGCAGGGCTCGGGCGTGCTCACGGGCATCTGGCAGAACCGCCCTGAGGAGCTCTTCCTCCACGAGTCCGTGCCGCTCATCGGCGCCGACCGGGTGCGCAGCCAGCTCGGCTACGACGGCACCGGCGTGGGCATCGCCATCCTCGACTCCGGCATCGACGGCACACATCCCGACCTCGCCTACCCGACGCACACCGTGCAGAACGTGCTCTTCGCCGGCTACACCAAGGTCTTCGCCAACGCCTACTTCTACCAGGAGAACGTGCCCGACACCGACACCACCGCCGGCCACGGCACGCACGTCGCCGGCATCGCGGCCGGGACCGGGGCGGCGAGCGGCGGCTACTACACGGGCGTGGCGCCGGGCGCGCACCTCATCGGCGTCGGCGCGGGCCAGGCGACCGACATGATCGCCACCACCGCGGGCTTCGACTGGATCCTCGAGAACCAGGCGAAGTACAACATCCGCGTCGTCAACGGATCGTGGGGCGACTCGACGATCGCCTTCGATCCCAACGACCCCATCAACATCGCCACCAAGGCGGCGCACGACGCGGGCATGGTGGTGGTGCTGGGGGCGGGCAACTCCGGTGGTCCGAGCGGCCCCGCGGGCACGCCCAGCCTCACCAGCACCGACCAGACCTACGGCTCGATGAGCGCGTACGCGCTGGCGCCCTGGGTGATCAGCGTCGGCGGGGCCACCAAGCTGGGACAGCTGGACACCTCGTACTCCTCGATCGGCGGCGGTCCCGACAACGAGCCGGGGCCGACGGTGATCGCGCCCGGCTCATGGATCGCCTCCGACCGCGCCCTCACCGGCGTGTACACCGACGCCAACTCGACGCCGTTCGACCTCACCGATCCCTCGAACCCGCGCATGGTGGCGACGCAGTGGACGCAGTACTACACGGTGACCACGGGCACGTCGATGGCGACGCCGCACGTCTCCGGCGTGGCGGCGTTGATGCTGCAGGCGAATCCCTCGCTGACGCCGGACCAGGTGAAGGCGCTGATCGCCCGGTCGGCGACGCCGGTGGCGGGCTGTCCCGCGATCATGTGCGGCACCGGGATGGTCAACGCGTACAACGCGGTGCAGGCCGCCCTCGCCGCGCTGGACGCACCGCCCGTCGCCGCGCTGGCCGCGACGCCGTCGGTGGGCGGGTCGCCGCTGACGGTGACCCTCGACGCCTCCGGCTCCTACGATCCCGACGGCACCGCCATCGCCCAGTACATGTGGGACTTCAGCGGCAACGGGACGATTGACGAGGTGACCTCCACACCCACGGTGACGCGCACGTACACCACCGGGCGCTGGACGGCCGAGGTGATCGCCGTCGACGCGGCGGGGCTGCAGTCGGCGCCCGCCGCGGTGAGCATTTTGTCGGACAACCCGCCGCTGGCCTCGGCGTCGGTTGCCGGCCATGCCAGGACCGGCACGTCGGTGACCCTCGACGGCTCGGCGTCGTCCGCCTCGCCGGGCGCAACCATCGTGAGCTGGTCGTGGACGTTCGGCGACGGCAGCAGCGCCAGCGGCCAGACGGTGGCGCACGTCTGGACCACCGGGTCAGGATCGCCGGTGTACTACGCCTGGCGGCTCCTCGTCACCGACAGCTTCGGGCGCACCGACGCAACGGCGGGGACGATCAAGATCACGCCGTAGCGTCCCCGGCGGAGCCGGCCCAGCGCTCGTAGAGCTCGGCCAGCGCGCCTTCGAGGCGGTCGTGGGCGCGGCCCAGCTCGGCGCCTGATCGCGGATCGGCGAAGGAGCGGGGATCGCGAAGCCGCTCCCTGACGTCCTTCAGCTCCGCCTCGACGGCGGCGATCTCCTGCTCCAGCTGGCGCACCTCGGCGCCGTGGCGGCGGCCGCGGGCGCGCTCGCGGCGGCCCTCGGCGGCGACGACGCCCTTGGTCGCGGACGGCGTCGCGGCCCGGCGCTGCGGCCCGGCCTTCGCCTGCACCTGCGGTGCGCTCTCGCCGGCGGCGTCGCGCTGATGCGCGCGCTGCAGGTCGGAGTAGTTCCCCAGCACCTCGCGAACCCGGCCGCCCTCGATCGACCAGACGCGTGTGGCCACGGCGTCGATGAGCGCGCGGTCGTGGCTGACCAGGATGACGCCGCCCTGGTACTGGCGGACGGCGTCCTCCAGCACCTCCTGCGCGGGGATGTCGAGGTGGTTGGTGGGCTCGTCGAGGAGCAGCAGGTTGGTCGGCTCCAGGGCGAGGCGTCCCAGCGCCAGCCGGGCGCGCTCGCCGCCGCTCAGCGCGGAGAGCGGCTTGGCGACGTCGTCGCCGCTGAAGAGCAGCGCGCCGAGCAGGGTGCGGGCGCGCTCCTCGCCGATGGGATGGTCGAAGAGCAGGGCGTCGAGAACCGTCGGCTCGCCGGCCGTCGCAGCCGCGATGCGCTCGTCCTCGTCGCGGCCGAGGTCCTGGCGGTAGAGGCGCATGCTCAGCCGCGCCCCGGGCGTCACCGTGCCCGACACGGCGGGCAGCTCGCCGGCGAGGGTGTGCAGCAGCGTCGACTTGCCGCTGCCGTTGGCGCCGACGATGGCGACACGGTCGCCCGGAGCGACCACCGCGCGCTGCAGGGTGACCACGGCGTTTCCGTCGTATCCGGCCGCAACCTCGGACGCCCGCAGCAGGACGCTGGCGCCGGGTGTGGTGGCGAAGCGCAGACGCGGGCGCCGGTCCTCGGGTGGGCGCTCCACCCGGTCCAGCCGGTCGAGCTTGGTCTGCCGGCCGCGCGCCTCCTTGGCTCGCTGTCCCGCCTTGTAGCGACGGATGAACTCCTCCTGATGGGCGATGTACTGCTGCTGCGCCTCCCACTCCTTCTCGCGCCGCGCCCGCCGCTCGGTGCGCAGCCTCACGTAGCTGCTGTAGTTGCCCGGGAACTCCTCGGGGACTCCGTGGGACAGCTCGAGCACGCGCGTGCAGACGCGGTCGAGGAAGCGCCGGTCGTGCGACACCAGCACCATCGCCTGCGGCGAGTCGCGGAGGAAGTCCTCCAGCCACTCGATGCCGGCGAGGTCGAGGTGGTTGGTGGGCTCGTCGACGAGCAGGATGTCGGCGTCCTGGAGCAGCAGCTTGGCCATCTCCATGCGGCGCACCTGGCCGCCGCTCAGCTCGCGCGGATGCCGCTGCTGCTCCTCGTCCTCCAGCCCCAATCCGTGCAGCGCCGCCCGCGCCCGGGCTTCGAGGTCGTAGCCGTCCAGCGCCTCGAAGCGCTGCTGCGCCTCGCCGTAGCGGTGCATCAGCGCATCGAGGTCGGCGCGCCCCGCACCCATCTCCTGCTCCAGCCGGCTGAGCTCCTCGCGCAGCTGTGCCAGGTCGGTGCGCGACGCCATCGCCTCGGCCAGCACGGTCGTCTCGCTGGGCTCGGGCGCATCCTGCGGCAGGTAGCCGACGCGCAGCCGCCGCTCGCGCTCCACACTGCCGCGCGCCGGCTCCGCGACGCCCGCCAGGACGTCGAGCAGGGACGACTTGCCCGCGCCGTTGGCGCCCACCACGGCGAGGCGGTCGCGGCTCTCGATGCGCAGGTCGAGCCCGCGCAGCACGGTGGTGGCGCCGAAGGCGATCTCGACGCCGTCGCAGACGATGAGGGACACCGCGTCAGCCCTCGCGCAGGGCGCCTTCCAGCTTCAGCACCCGCCGCATGATCGCCACCGACGCCGCGTACGTCGAGTCCATCCCGAAGTACGACAACCCGCGCGCGCCCAGGGTGCGCGCCTGGGTGAAGGGCGTGTCCGACGCGTAGTGGATGACGCCGAGGTCGATGGGCAGCTTGGAGAAGTTGACCGGCTCGCCCGTCGGGTAGCGCCCCGACTCGCTCAGCTCGTAGACCGCGGCGCAGTAGGGCCCCGCCTCCATCTCGACCACGGTGAAGGCCTCGCGGTAGTAGAAGTCGAGGTAGCCGTGGTTCTGCAGGAAGGTGCCCTTGACGGTCACCGCGCGCTGGTTGTCGAGCCCGCTGCCGAAGCGCAGCCAGGGGGCGATGTCGTTGACGCTGAAGACGTTGTCGAGCCAGTACGTGGAGCCGCTGTGCTCGTCGTGGATGACGTTGCTGAGCATGACGTCGCCGACGTCGGCGTTGAGCGTGGCCGCCTTGCCCAGGATGTAGACGCCGCGCAGTTCTCCGGCGGTCTCGGCGATCTCCCGGAGGATGTTGTATGCGGCGAGCCCCAGCGGGTAGTCGATGTTGACGATGAGCGCTCTGCTGGCCCGCAGCGCCGCGGCGTCGACGGAGCCGAGCCGCGGGTCGAAGCGCGCCGGGTCGAGCGATTCCAGCGCGATCACCTGCGCCGCCACGTCGAGAGCGGTGCGGCTGCTGACGTGGAAGATGCCCAGCCGCTGCTCCAGCTCGCGCCGCTCGCGGTGCGCGGGCGACTCGTCGTCGACGGACCGGTACCAGAGCCGGGCGGCGTAGTAGAGGAAGTTGTTCCAGTCGCCCTCGGTGTGGCCCTGGCGGAAGCGGGCCAGCTCGGCGCGCATGTCGACGGGTCCGACGTCCTGGACGAACGCGACCAGCTCCCGCTCGCGCTGGTGGGCGATGCCGCTCACCAGGTTGACCAGCGAGTGCGAGTTGCTGCTGACGAAGTACATGGGACGGTCGAGCAGCCCCTGGGCGCGCTGCACCGCGGACACCTGCTCCCACCAGCGCCGGGTCACCCGCGCGTAGCCGACCTGGGTGCCGCCGAGCATGCGGATGCGCAGCTCCATCTTGTGCTGTGCCACCAGGGCCAGCTTGGCCGTGAACCCGGGACCCCAGACCTCGAGGAGCTGCGCCCAGTCGTCCTCGCGACCGCCCAGCGCGGCGGCGCACTCGGCCGCGGTCGGCGTCTGCGGCGCCGGCTGGTCCCATCCCGAGGATCGCAGCCGGGCGTGGAGCTTGTTCCACTCGATCTGGAAGGCGACCAGGGTCGGCACCAGGTCGTCGACGTCGGAAGCGCTGGCGATCAGCACAGCGAGCGTGCCCTGGCCGTCGTCGTACCAGCGGCGGCGGCGGCCCGGGGCGCTCAGCTCGTGCCACGACTCCAGCGCGGCGAAGCCGTTGCGCGCGAACACCTCGATCGACTGGCCCATGACGACGCGCTGGGCGGCCATCAGCGTCTCGGGCAGGCGGCGCACCGCGTAGAGGAAGGCGCCGAGGTCGAGGTCGGCCGAGGCGGCCAGCGGGTGCAGGCTGGCGTTCATCGCCCGGTGCGACATCTCCAGGACGCGCAGGCGCATCTCGCCGCTGCTGCGCAGCAGGGTGGTGTAGGTGCGGTGGTAGACCTCCACCGCCTCGGCGACGCTGGCCTCCGCCTCGCTCAGGTGGGGGGCCGTGCTCGTCGCCGGGGAGGCGGGGGAGTGGAGGCGGGGCAGGGCCATGCCCAGATCGTCGCACGCCCTCCGGGGCACGGAACGCCCGGCGCGAGCGCGCCAAGCTCGCTTTTGCAACTCAGTCGCAACTGGGGTAGGATGCCGGGCTGACCTCCCGCCCCCTTCTCCCGGAGACCACACCTCGTCCATGGGTGCTGCGGCCGCCCGTCTCAGCAGCGCGCGACAGGCCCTCAGCCCGGCCGAGTGGCGCCGCGCCGCCGGCCTCACCGCCGCGGTCGTCGGGCTGCACGTGCTGGGCTGGGGAACGCTGATCCTCTTCGTCGCCCCCAGGTACCCCAACGCCCTGGGCCTCGGGGTGGGCGTGCTCGCCTACACCTTCGGCCTGCGCCACGCCTTCGACGCCGACCACATCAGCGCCATCGACAACACCACGCGCAAGTTCCTCGCCGACGGCAGGCGGCCGCTCGGGGTGGGCTTCTTCTTCTCCCTGGGACACTCGACGGTGGTGCTCGCGCTCGCCGTCGCGCTCTCCTTCGCGGCCAAGTCGATCGTCGGCCAGGTGTCGAGCGGCACCTCAGCGCTGCACAGCGTCGGCGGCGTGGTGGGCACGGCGGTGTCGAGCGGCTTCCTCTTCCTCATCGGCGCGCTGAACTTCGTGATCCTCATGGGCATCCTGCGCGTCTTCCGGGAGATGCGCCGCGGCCGCTACGACGACGCCGAGCTGGAGCGCCAGCTCAACGCGCGGGGGCTGATGAACCGCTTCTTCGGACCGCTCTCGCGCGCCATCAGGTCGTCGTGGCAGATGTACCCGCTCGGCTTCCTCTTCGGGCTGGGCTTCGACACCGCGTCGGAGATCGCGCTGCTGGCGCTCGCGGCGGGAGCGGCCAGCACCGGGCTGCCCTTCTACGCGGTGCTCTGCCTGCCGGTGATCTTCGCCGCCGGCATGTCGCTGCTCGACACGCTCGACGGCGCCTTCATGTCGTTCGCCTACGGCTGGGCCTTCTCCAAGCCGCTGCGCAAGGTCTACTACAACATCACCGTCACCGGGCTGAGCGTCGCGGTGGCGCTCATCGTCGGCAGCGTCGAGGTGCTCTCCATCCTCGCCGACAAGCTGTCGCTGCACGGCGGCGTCTGGACGTTCATCGCCTCCTTCGACCTCAACCGCATCGGCTTCCTCATCGTCGGCCTCTTCGTGGTCACCTGGATCGGGGCCGTCGTGGTCTGGAAGGTGGCGCGCATCGAGGACCGCTGGTCGCTGCACGCCGCGGGCGGCGCGCCCATCCCACCGCTGGTGTCGAGCGGCGAGGTCCGCGACTCGCAGCGCTGAGCTTGTAGGCTGTGCGGCCCGTGAGCACACAGGTCGCCGTCACCGGCTCGGTCGCCTTCGACACCATCATGGTGTTCCCCGGGCGCTTCGGGGAGCACATCCTTCCCGACAAGACCCACCTCATCAACGTCTCCTTCCTGGTCGACAGGCTGGAGAAGCGGCGCGGCGGCACCGCCGCGAACGTCGCGTACACGCTGGCGCTGCACGGTGAGTCACCGCTGCTCTGCGCCGCCGTCGGCTCCGACTTCGACGCCTACGACGACGCCCTGCGCAACGCCGGCGTCGACACCTCGACGGTGTTGCGCTGCGACGACATCCCCACGGCGTCGGCGTTCATCACCACCGACCTCGACGACAACCAGATCACGGCGTTCTTTCCCGGCGCGATGGGGCGCGGCGGCGACGTCTCGCTGCTGCCGTATGCGTCGCGCGTCGACACGGTGGTGGTCGCACCCGACGCCCCTGACGGCATGGCGCTGCACATCGCCCAGGCGCGTGAGATGGGGGCGCGCCTCGTGTTCGTCCCGGCGCAGCAGATCCCCTCGCTTCCCGAGGAGACATTGCGCGCGGGCCTGGAGTCCGCGTGGATGGTGGTCGGCAACGACTACGAGCTGGAGCTGATCCGCTCGCGCACCGGCCTGTCCGCGGACGACCTGCGTCGCCGGGGCGCGCTGGTGGCCCTGACCCGCGGCGACGAGGGGTCGGAGCTGCACGGTCCCGACGGCGTCGTGCGCATCCCCGCCGCCCGCCCGCGCGAGGTCGTCGATCCCACCGGGGCGGGCGACGCCTACGTGGCGGGGCTTCTCGCCGGGCTGCGGCGCGGGTTGCCGCTGGAGGACGCCGGCCGCATGGCGGCGCTCAGCGCCACCTACGTGGTGGAGCAGCAGGGCACCCAGGAGCACAGCTTCGACACCGCCTCGTTCGCGGAGCGGCTCGCCGGAGCCTTCTGAGGGCCGGGCACGGCTGCGCAGCAGTGCGGCGCCGCCGCCGTCGGTCGACGCCCGTGTCGTGAGCGTGGACGGATTGCCCGAGACCCTGCCGTTCCGGCAGGCGCAGCCGCGGCCCGCGACGACAATCTGTCGCACTCCATGCTGGCCGCCCGCTCGCTTACGAGACATCCTGCCGCCACCGGCCCCCTCGACGGCCTATTTGCCTCTGGACTCCCGTCCAGCTCCCTGCTACGATCGGTCCGCCATGAACCGGCAGCACTACGCCTACTTCGCGTTTACCACGCCAGCCCGCGGGCTGGCGGAGCCGACGCACGCGTAGGTCGTAGCGCTCCGCCCCGGGCTGGCAGATCCGCAGATCGGGCCGGCACCGGGAGCCGCTCCCTCCGGCCCAGCCGACACCAACTCGACTGAACCGTCACCCACAGGGAGCCTTTCGATGAGCACCGCGCCGCTTCTTCCCGCCGCCAACCGGCCGCACGCGCAGCACGCCGTCCGGATCGGCGACGTCCTCTTCGGCGGCCCCTCGGTGCCCGTCATCGCCGGCCCCTGCGCGGTCGAGCCCGGCTACGCGGTCCAGGTCGGTGCCATCGCCCAGGCCGGGGCGGCCGTGCTGCGCGGCTGCGTCCACAAGCCGCGCACGCGACCCGACACCTTCCAGGGCCTCGGGGCGGACGGCTACCCGCTCCTCGACGCCGCCCGCGCCGCCACCGGGCTCCCCGTGCTCAGCGAGCCGCTCGAGGTCGGCGACGTCGAGCGGCTCGCCCCGCACTGCGACGCGTTCCTCATCGGCGCCCGCTCGATGCAGAACACCCCGCTGCTCCGCGAGGTCGGCCGGGGCCTCCATCCCGTCGTCCTCAAGCGGGGCATCAGCGCCACCTACGACGAGTGGCTGGGGGCCGCCGAGTACGTCCTGGCCGGCGGCAACGACCAGCTCATCCTCTGCGAGCGGGGCATCCGCACCTTCGAGACGGCCACGCGCAACACCCTCGACATCGCCGCCATCCCCGTGCTCCGCGAGCGCACCGGGCTGCCGGTCGTCGTCGACCCGTCGCACGCCGCGGGCAACCGCGACTGGGTCGCGCCGCTGGCCATGGCCGCGGTCGCCGCCGGCGCCGACGGCCTGGTCGTCGAGTGCCACCCCGACCCCGCCGCCTCCTGGAGCGACGCCGCCCAGGCGATCTCCCCCGAGGCCCTGCGCGCCATCGTCGACGCGGTCGAGTACCTCTCCGCCGCCACCCGGCATGCCGGGATCGCCACCCTCAGCGAGTGCCGCGACGGCATCGACCAGGTCGACGCCGCCATCGCCCGCCTCCTGGAGCGCCGGGCCACCCTGGTCGCTGCCGCCCAGGAGCACAAGGGCGCCCGTCCCACCCGCGACGTCGAGCGCGAGGCCCGCATCGCCCTTCGCGTCGCGGCCCGCGCCCCCCGCCTCGGCCCGGCCGGAGCGGAGGCGGTGATGCAGGCCATCATCGAGTCCTGCCTCGCCGCCAGCGCCGGCGAACCGGCCGAGCCCGCCCTCGCCAGCTGAGGGTCCTCACCGCAGAGCGCCCGGGAAGGTGACCCCGCTACAGTTTCACCACGCCACGCACACCCACTGAGGCTGAGCAACCAATGGAAGACGCCGTCATCGTCAGCGCCGTCCGCACCCCCGTCGGCACGATGGGCGGCGTCTTCGTGGACGTCCCCGCGCCCCGCCTCGGAGCCATCGCCGTCGAGGAGGCGATCCGCCGCGCCGGGATCGACGGCGCCGAGGTCGACGAGGTCCTCATGGGCAACGTCCTCCAGGCGGGCCTCGGCCAGAACCCCGCCCGCCAGGCGTCGCTCGGCGCCGGCCTCGACACCTCGATCCCGACGATGACCGTCAACAAGGTCTGCGGCAGCGGCCTGAAGACGGTCGCCCTCGCCGCCCAGGCGATCCGCGCCGGCGACGCCGAGGTGCTGGTCGCGGGCGGCATGGAGAACATGAGCCGCGCGCCGTACCTCGTCGAGAACGCCCGCTACGGCTACCGCCTCGGCAATGGCGAGCTGGTCGACGTGATGATCCGCGACGGCCTCTGGTGTGCGTTCGACAACTGCCACATGGGCATCACCGCCGAGAACGTCGCCGCCGAGTACGAGGTGTCGCGCGAGGACCAGGACGCGTTCTCCGCGGAGTCGCAGCGCAAGGCCGGCGAGGCGATGAAGTCGGGTCGCTTCAAGGACGAGATCGTCCCCGTGCCGGTGCAGCGCAAGAAGGAGACGGTGCTGGTCGACACCGACGAGCACCCCCGTCCCGACACCAGCGCCGAGATCCTCGCCAAGCTGCGCCCCGCCTTCAACAAGGAGGGAACCGTCACCGCCGGCAACGCCAGCGGCATCAACGACGGCGCCGCCGCGGTCGTGGTCATGAGCGCCTCGCGCGCCAAGGCCGAGGGTCGCACCCCGCTGGCGCGCATCCGCTCCTACGCCTCCGCCGGCGTCGAGCCGCGCGTCATGGGCATGGGTCCCGTTCCCGCCGCCCGCAAGGCGATGCAGCGCGCCGGCGTCGAGGTGAAGGACATCGGCCTCTTCGAGCTCAACGAGGCCTTCGCCGCTCAATCCGTCGCCGTCGGCCGCGAGCTCGCCGTCCCCGAGGACCGCCTCAACGTCAACGGCGGCGCCATCGCCCTCGGCCACCCCATCGGCGCCTCCGGCACCCGCATCCTGGTGACCCTGCTGCACGCCATGCAGCAGCGCGACGCCCAGGTCGGCCTGGCCGGCATGTGCATCGGCGGCGGCCAGGGCATCGCCATGGTGGTCGAGAGGGTCTGACGACCTCGGGCGGGCCACTCCTGTGGGAGCGCGACGAACGCCGGGCCTCGTCGGCAGCCCCGCGACATCGTTCCTAGGTGCGCAACACGCGCAGCGCCTGGCGCCACGACAGCAGCGGCGCGAGGACGCCGAGCAGGAGCCCGATGTAGATGAGCCCGATCCCCGGCCCCTCGACGGCGGCGCCCTCGTAGTGGATGTCCGCGTTGTGCACGAAGACGAAGTTGCCAAGGATGCCGGCGCGGTAGCGGACGAGGATGAAGACGGCGGGTGCCAGCAGCCAGGTCAGCCAGTGCAGGAAGCGCGGCGCACCGCGCCGCCCGATCGCCGACACCACACCGAGAACGACGAAGACCAGCGCGACCAGACAGCAGAACGTGGCCGCGGCGCCGTCGGGACCGCCCTCCTGCACCGGCATCACCGACTGCCCGGCGATCGAGATCCAGGGCACGAAGGCGCCGACGACGAGCACCACGCCCGCGGCCGACACCAGCAGCGCGCTGAGCACGGTCCACACCGTTCGCTGCGCGCTCAGGTCGCCGCGCGCCCAGCTGCGCTTGAGGCGGTGCAGCTGCAGGTCCTCGGGCTCGCGTTCGTGTCGACCCGAACCCAGCACAGCGCTCACCCCAACGGCGGCGGCGGGCCGCTCAGTCCCCGAGCCCGGCGAAGAGGTCGGTCTCCGGCAGGTGCACGGGGACGTGCGACATGACGAGCTGGTAGTACTCGTCGGAGAAGTGCTCGCGGGCGACCTCCTCGGACATCGACAGGAAGGGGAAGTCCTCGGTGATCTGCGAGTGGTGCGCGCGCAGCGCGGCGACCTTGCGCGACATCTGGTCGGGCGCCGCGACGACGGTGGTGACCAGCTCGTCGCGGGTGACGAAGGGGAGGTCCTCGGGTGCGGTGTCGCCGAAGGGGGAGGGGCGGCCCGCCTGGGCGGCGAAATCGGCCGCCTTGCGCGCCCAGCGCAGCGGGAACGCCGTGTAGTAGAGCTTCGAGACACGCCAGGGGTCACCCGTCCCGGGGTACATCGACGGCAGGTATGCCGCCTCCACCGCGAGCACGGTGGCGCGATGCGCCTGCACGTGGTCCGGGTGGCCGTACCCGCCGTTGGCGTCATAGGTGACAACAACGTGCGGGCGGAAGCGCCGGATGTGCGCCACCAGCTTGCCGATCGCCTCGTCGAGCGGCGCGCGCCAGAAGGCGACGGGGTCGTTGTTGGACTCGGCCCCCGCCATGCCGGAGTCGTGGTAGCCGAGGAAGTCGACATCGCTGACGCCGAGGATCGCGCAGGCCGCGCGCAGCTCCTCGCGGCGGATCTCACCGAGACGCGGCCGCGTCTCCTCCTCGGGCATGTCGGTGGCGTAGATGGTGGCCAGCTGGCCGTCGGTGCAGCAGACCACGGCCGTGCTGATGCCGCGGTCGGCGCACTGCGCCAGGGTCGCGCCCATGGTGATCGTCTCGTCGTCCGGATGCGCGTGGACGGTGAGCAGGCGCAGCTCCGACGACGGCGCCATCGCTCCCGCCCTCAGGCCTCGCTGATGGTGACCGACTTCATGCGGTCGCCGACGCGGATGTCGAGCACGACGTCCATGCCCTTGATGACCTGTCCGAACAGGTTGTACGCCTTGGTCAGCTTGTGCCGGTCGTCGACGGTGCAGATGAAGAACTGCGAGCCGTTGGTGTTGGGGCCGGCGTTGGCCATGGCCACGGCGCCGGCGATGTACTCGCCCTGCACGGGCTCGTCCTCGAAGCGGTACCCCGGGCCGCCGCGGCCCGATCCCTCGGGGCAGCCGCCCTGGATGACGAAGTCGTCGACCACGCGGTGGAAGCTGAGGCCGTCGTAGAAGCCCTCGCGGGCGAGGAAGACGAAGTTGTTGACCGTCTTCGGCGCGCGCGTGGGGTCGAGGCTGATGACGATGTCGCCCTTGTCGGTGGCGATGGTGGCCTCGTACTTCCGCGAGGCGTCGATGACCTGCTCGGGCTTGCCGTACTGCTTGGGAGCCATCGCCCGACTATAACCGTGCCCGCAACCCCAGGTGACGCCGCGGTGACGCCGTGGTGGCGGGATGCGACAGGCGCCCCAAGGCTCACCCACCCCGGTCCCCCTCGTGCGTGCACGTCCCTAGCCTCAGGACCCGTGCGACGCCGTCTGTTCCTCCCTGCCGTGCTGGCCATCGCCCTGGCCGCCGTGGCGGCGCCCGCGCTGGCCCAGGGCAGCCCCCCGCGCACCAGCCCGACTCCCACTCCAGCGCCGCTCCCGCAGGACCCCCTCGCCCAGCAGCTGCAGCAGGCGCTGCAGCAGCGCGCCGCCGTCGACGCCGCCAAGCAGGCGCTGGCCGGGCAGGTCGCGGCCGCCCAGGACCAGCAGAGCAACCTGGCCGGCCTGGTCGCCGCCAACCGCAAGGCGATCGACCAGACGCTGGCCCAGATGGCCCAGGCGGAGCAGAGGTTCCACGACGCCAGCCTCCGCCGCGACGAGGAGCACGCCCGCGCCGACGCCGCCCGCAGGCAGGAGCAGATCGACCGCGGCCTGCTGGCCAAGTTCGTCACCCAGAGCTACATGGACCGGGATGGCTTCGTCACCTACCTGCTCTCCGCCGACGACTTCCAGACCCTGCTCGACCGCACCGCCATCCTCACCCACCTGCAGAGCATCGGCGCCGAGCTGGTGCAGAGGGTGCGCGCGGACGTCGACACCGCGGTGAGCAACCAGAAGGCCGCCCAGGCCGACGCCGACGCGGCCGCCCAGGCGGCGGCGGCGCTGGCCACCCAGCGCGACGAGCTCACCCAGCAGATCGGCGACGAGCAGAACCTCATCGCCCAGCTGGGCGCCCAGGCGTCGGCCGCGCAGCAGGAGATCGCCCAGGCCGACAGCCAGGATGCCGCCCTCGCGCAGCAGATCGCCGGGCTGCGCATCCAGCAGCTCGACCAGCTCATCCTCCAGGCCGAGCAGGCGGCCTGGGCCGAGGCCACGTACTACGTCCAGCACCACCTGCTCGGGCTGCCGCCGGGCACCCCGATCGACCCGACGCACCCGGCCGGGGTCCGCTTCATCTGGCCGGTGCCGGGCTCGACGATCACCCAGCTCTTCGGGCCGTCGTCCTTCGACTTCGAGCCGCCGTACCAGGGCTACCCGCACTTCCACACCGGCATCGACCTGGCGGCGCCGATGGGGTCCCCCGTGTACGCAGCGGGCGACGGGGTGGTGGTCGCCGCCACGCAGTCCGACGTGGGCTACGGCAACCACATCATCATCGCCCACGACGGGCACACCCTCACCCTCTACGGGCACCTCTCGGTCATGGGGGTGAAGACCGGGGACACCGTGAAGCAGGGCCAGCTCATCGGGCTGGTCGGCTCCACCGGCAACTCCACGGGACCGCACACCCACTTCGAGGTGCGGGTCGACGGCAACCCGGTCGACCCGGGGCTCTTCCTGCCGCCCTTGCCACCGGGCGCGTCCGGACCCCCAGCGCTGCCAACACACTGACGCTCGCCGCTGAGCGCCCCCCCGAACCGCTCCGTTAGAGTCGGAGGGCCCGTTCAGGCTCAGTCCCGCGCCGTGCGGCGCCCGGACGCCGAGCGAGGCCGGCGCCAGGGAGAGGCGCCGCGTGGGAGACACAACAGGAGCTCTGTATGAACGTCGTCGTGTGTGTCAAGCAGGTCCCCGACCCGAACTCGGCGGGCCAGCTCGACCCGGCCACCCACCGCCTCAAGCGCGAGGGCGTCGAGGTCGTGCTCGACCCCGGCGACGAGTACGGCATCGAGGCGGGCCTGCAGCTCGCCGAGGCCACCGGCGGGCAGGTGACCGTGGTCTCGATGGGCCCGGAGAAGGCGCTCGACGCCATCCGCAAGGCGCTGGCCATGGGAGCCGCCAAGGGCGTCCTCATCTCCGACGAGGCGCTCGCGGGCGCCGACGCCCTGACCACCGCCAGGGTGCTGGCCGCCGCCGTCAAGCGCGAGGGATTCGACCTGGTGGTCACCGCCACGGAGTCCACCGACGCCTCCATGGGCGTGGTGCCCCAGCTGCTGGCCGGCCTGCTCGACGTCCCCGCGCTCACCTTCGCCAAGCACGTCGAGGCGGATGGGTCCACCCTCAAGGTCAACCGCCAGACCGAGGCGGGCTACGACGTCATCGAGGCCGACCTGCCCGCGCTGCTCAGCGTCACCGCGGGCGTCTTCGAGCCACGCTACCCGAGCCTCAAGGGCATCATGGCCGCCAAGTCGAAGCCGGTCGACCGGATCGGCGTCGGCGACCTCGGGCTCGACGGCGTGGGCTCGGGCGAGGAGGTCGTCAGCGTCCAGCCGGCCGAGGAGCGCAAGGCGGGCGAGATCATCGAGGACGACGGCACCGCCGCGCAGCGGATCGTCGAGTTCCTCGCCGCGCAGAAGGTGATCTGAGCCATGCCGGGAAAGATCTGGGTCTTCACCGAGGTCCTCGAGGGCAAGGTCGTCCCCGTCGGCCTTGAGCTGCTCACCAAGGCGCGCTCGCTGGGCGGAACCGTCGAGGCGCTGGTCTTCTCGCCCGAGGCCGACCAGGTCACCTCGACCCTCGGCGAGTACGGCGCGTCCACCGTCTACGCCTGCACGGACACCGGCTACCAGGAGGTGCTGCTCGGCGGTCCCGCCGCCGACGCCATCGCGCAGCTGGCGGGGGAGCAGAACCCCGACCTCATCCTCGTCGGCGCCACCTACACCGGGCGCGACGTGGCCGGGCGCCTCGCCGCCGAGCTGGGCGTGCCGCTGATCACCAACGGCGTCGACGTTTCTGCCAACGGTGACACCATCGTGCAGACCGCCATCTTCGGCGCGACGCTGGTGGTGCAGTCGAAGCTCACCGGCAAGAAGCCGGCCATCGCCACCATCCGTCCCAAGTCGTTCGCGGCCGAGCCGGGCGGCGGCGCCAGCCCCACCGTGGTGCAGGTCACCACGCCGGTCGCCGAGAAGCACAAGAAGGCGCGCGTCAAGGAGCGTGTCGTCGCCACCGCGGAAGGGCCGACGCTGGAGGACGCACCCATCGTCATCTCCGGCGGGCGCGGACTGCAGGATCCCTCCAACTTCGACCTGCTGCAGCAGGTCGCAGCGCTGGTCGGCGGCGCGGTGGGCGCCAGCCGCGCGGTCGTCGACGCGGGCTGGGTGCCCTACGCGATGCAGGTCGGGCAGACCGGCAAGACCGTCAAGCCGACGGTCTACATCGCCGCCGGCATCAGCGGCGCGATGCAGCACACCGTGGGGATGAAGGGCGCCAAGACCATCGTCGCCATCAACAAGGATCCCGAGGCGCCCATCTTCAAGCTGGCCGACCTCGGCGTCGTCGGTGACGTGCTGAAGATCCTGCCACAGCTCATCGAGGCCCTCAAGGCCCAGAAGGGCTGACCCACACCGTGGTCCCGGGGTGACCGCGCGCCAGGCGGCGGTCGCGACGGTGGAGCGCGTGCTGCGCGACCACCCCGACGTCGCGAGCCGCCGCCTCGGCGACGGCGCCTGGGCGGTGGTGCTGCCTGGCACCATCCGCTTCAGCATCCCGGTGACCGTCGAGGTGGGTGTCCGCACCACCACGATCAGCTCATTCCTCTTAAGAGGGCCGCGCCAGGACCGCAGCGGCGACCCCGCCGCCCTGCACCGCGTCCTGCTGCGCAAGAACCTGGCCACCCACCGGGTCCACCTCGCCCTCGACCGCGACGACGACGTGCTCCTGGTCGCCCGGCTGCCCACCGCGGGGCTGGCCGCGGAGGAGGTGGAGGCGGTCCTCGCCGAGGTGCTGACGGTCGGCGAGTCGGCATTCGAGGCGCTCGTCCACCTCGGTTACCCCGGCGTCTTCCCCCCGCTCCGGCGCCCGCCACAGCCCTGACGGACCGGTAACGCCGCCGTCACCGCATTTGGCAGAAAAAGCAAAACCATCGCGTATACTCCGGCCGGGATGGACGACAAGGTCATCGTCGACCTCCTTCGGCAGGTTGGGAACCTGTTCACGTCGAGCCTGGAGCTGAAGGAGACCATCGACTTCATGCTCAAGGCCACCTCGGACCTGGTGGCCTGTGACGCGGCGACCGTCTTCCTGACCGACCCGGGCGGAGGCAGCCTCACCGCCATCGCCACCTTCCCGTTCACCGAGAACGTCGAGCGAGTCGCCAGGTTCAACCTGGGCGAGGGCATCGTCGGGTGGGCCGCGCAGAAGCGCAAGGTGGTGAGCGTCGCCGACGCCACCAAGGACCAGCGCTTCAAGTCGCTCGACCTGGCCTACGCGCCGCGCTCCTGCCTGGTGATGCCGCTGGAGTCGCCGCGACATCTCGTCGGCGCGCTGACCGTGGCCCGCCGCGAGGTGCAGCCGTTCACCAACGTCGAGCAGGCGCTGGTGCAGATCATCGCCAACCAGGCCGCGATCAGCATCGACAACGCGCGACTCTACGAGGCGCAGAAGTCGCAGCTCGCCGAGATCGCCTCGCAGAAGCGCGAGCTGGAGGTGGCCAATGCGCAGATCCGCGAGATCTCGCGCCTGAAGAGCGAGTTCCTCGCCAACATGTCGCACGAGCTGCGCACCCCGCTCAACGCCATCCTCGGCTTCAGCGAGATCCTCAAGGACAACCTCGCCGGTGAGCTGACTCCGCAGCAGCGCCAGGAGTGCCTGGAGAACATCCACACTTCTGGCCGTCATCTGCTGGAACTCGTCAACGACGTGCTCGACCTCAGCAAGATCGAGGCGGGGCGCATGGAGCTGTCGTACGACTCCTTCCGCGTCTCCAACGCCTTCCGCGAGGTGCACAACGTCATCAGGTCGCTCAGCGAACGCCGCGAGCTGACTCTCAGCGAGGACATCCAGCCCGAGGATCTGGAGGTCCGCGCCGACAAGAGCAAGTTCAAGCAGGTGCTCTACAACCTGCTCAGCAACTCGATCAAGTTCACCCCGGCGGGTGGACGCGTCTGGGTGCGGGCGCGGCAGATCGACGACGACCTGGTGGTGGAGGTGGGCGACACCGGCATCGGCATCGCCCCCGAGCACCAGGAGCTGATCTTCAGCGAGTTCTTCCAGATCGACAACCAGGCCACCCGGCAGGCCCAGGGCACCGGCCTCGGGCTGGCCCTGACCCGGCGGCTGATCCAGCTCCACGGCGGCACCATCGTGGTGGAGAGCGCCCCCGGCCAGGGCTCGGTGTTCACGTACCGGATGCCGCTGAACGGCCTCGACCGCAGCAACGGCAGTGCCCACAACCGCATCCTCCTGATCGAGGACAACCCCTCCAACCGCGAGCTGACCGTGATGGTCCTCAACGGCAACGGCTACCAGGTCGACATCGCCGAGGACGGCCAGGAGGGGCTGCAGAAGGTGCGCACGAATCTCTACGATCTCGTGCTCATGGACGTGCGCCTCCCGGGCATGGACGGTCTCACCCTGACCCGCATGCTGAAGAGCGATCCCAAGACCGCCGCCATCCCCGTGGTCGCCCTCAGCGCCCACGCGATGAAGGGAGACGAGCAGGAGGCGCTGGCGGCGGGCTGCGCCGGCTACATCACCAAACCCATCGAGGTCTCGAAGTTCGTGCGGCAGATTTCCAGCTACTTGGAGGCGGGCAGCAGATGACAGGTGCGGGCAAGACCATCCTCATCGTCGAGGACGACCAGCCCTCTCGCGAGGTCGTCCGGCTCGCCTGCCAGGCCCAGAACCACACCCTCATCGAGGCGGCCACGGGCGTCGACGGTCTCAACATGGCCCGCGAGGGCAACCCCGACCTGATCATCCTCGACGTCAACCTGCCGGGCATGAGCGGGCTCGACGTCTGCCGGCGCCTGCGGAGCGAGGGCTCCCGGGTGCCGATCATCATGCTGACCGCCAAGTCCGACACGATCGACGTGGTCGTGGGCCTGGAGCTCGGCGCCGACGACTACGTCACCAAGCCCTTCGAGGTCCGCGAGCTGATGGCCCGCATCGGCGCCCACCTGCGCCGCAGCGAGATCAGCGCGCAGGAGGCCCCCCGCGACCGCTTCGAGTTCCCGGGGCTGGTCATCGACCTCGGTCGCCGCCAGGTCTTCCGCGACGGCGAGGAGGTCATGCTCACCCTCACCGAGTTCAACCTCCTGGCCCTGCTCGCCTCCCGGCCGGGGCAGGTGATGTCCCGGGGCGAGCTGCTCCGCCGCGTCTGGGGCTACGAGGTGGAGATCGAGACCCGCACCGTCGACGCCCACGTCTACCGGCTGCGCCGGAAGATCGAGCCCGAGGCGGAGAAGCCCACCTACATCCACTCCGTCCCCGGAATCGGCTACCGCTTCGCGGGGTAGGGTCCGACGCTTCGGCAGGGGCCGTCCCGGAGGGAAGTCTCTCTCTTTGGGATGACCGTCCCGCACCGGTGCCAAGGCTCGCGTCCAGCGGACCCTTAGCCGGCCTCCACCAG
>DASRDZ010000063.1:0-3348 GCA_035652335.1 Candidatus Dormiibacterota bacterium | reverse complement strand
CGCCGAAGAAGCGATGGGCCATCTCAGCGAGCCCCGATTCGAGTGGTCATGAGAGCAATCATGCGCCTGCATCCTGTCGGAACCGTGACTGTGACCGTTCGGCGGCGGCCCTCGCCACCGTTTCGCCACTTGGGGAACGGTGCCGTCGCGCCGCCGGCCCGCACCGCCCGGGGGCGGCCAGAATCGGTGCGGTGACCGCCATGCCCGCGCTCCACCCCGTCACCGCGCCCGCCTCTCCCGCGGTCTCCGCGTACCCGCCGCCGCCGCAGAACTGGGAGCAGCTCGGCGTCCCGGAGACCCTGGTCTCGGACATCGTCCTCAAGCTCCTCTACTTCAACGGCACCATGATGGGCCGCGAGATCGCCCATCGCGCCTGCGTGCCGTGGCCCTTCGTGGGCCAGGTCCTCAAGCCGCTCAGCGACCAGGGCTGGGTGCAGTCGGCCGGCTTCCGCGACAGCGGGGGCAGCCGCACCCTGCTGCCGGACGAGGACATCGGCGCCTCGATGGCCTACATGATCACCGGCCAGGGCCGCGAGCGCGCCCGCGACCTCTGCGACATCAACCAGTACATCGGCCCGGTGCCCGTCCCCTACGACGTCTACGTGCACATGGCCCAGGTCGACGCGCAGCGCGCCAACGACATCACCCTCGACGACCTGCGGGCAGCGCTCGGGCACCTGACGCTGACCGAGGACACCCTGCTCACCCTGGGGCCGGCGGTCAACGAGCGCCACACCCTGTTCATCTACGGCGCGCCCGGCAACGGCAAGACCTCCATCGCGGAGACGCTCTGCCGGCTCATGGGGCCGCCCATGTTCGTGCCCCACGCCCTCTTCGTGCAGGGGCAGGTCGTCCGCTACTTCGACCCCATCCACCACCTGCCCCACCGCGCCGAGCTGCCCGCGCACGACCGCCGCTGGGTCCTGGTGGAGCGGCCGGCCGTCGCCGTCGGCGGCGAGCTGACCCCGGAGATGCTCCACCTCGGCTTCGACCGCACCCTCGGCTACTACGAGGCCTCGGTGCAGATGAAGGCCAACGGCGGCGTGTTCCTGGTCGACGACTTCGGCCGCCAGGCGGCCATCTCGCCGCAGAACTTCCTCAACCGGCTGATCGTCCCGCTGGAGCGGGGCATCGACCACCTCACCCTCTCGCGGGCCGGGACCTCGATCACCGTGCCCTTCACCACCATGCTGGTGCTGTCGTCGAACCTGGAGCCGTCGCAGCTCGTCGACGAGGCCTTCCTGCGGCGCCTCCACTTCAAGGTGGCCGTTCCCGACCCGTCGGAGCAGCAGTTCCGCGCCATCTGGGCGTCCGCCTGCCGCAGCGCCGAGATCCCCTACGACGACGCGGCGATCGACTACCTGCTCGCCCAGTGGTACCACCGCGAGGACCAGCGCCGGCCCTACCGCGGGGTGCACCCGCGCGACATCCTCAAGCACGTCGTGCACGCGGCCCGTTTCCGGGCACGCCAGCCGAAGCTCGACTCCGACCTCATCGACGCCGCCTGCGCCGCCTACTTCCTGATGGCGTAGTCGCCGGGCCTAGGCGCCGGGCGCCCCGCCCGGCGTTGCCGCCGGCTCGGGCAGCAACAGCGGCACCTCGGCCAGGGTGACCCCCTGCGGCGCGGGCCCCGGCGGCAGCACCGCGCCGCCGGCGATCGAGCGGCGCACCCCTTCGAGCAGCTCCTGGGGGGTGAGCACGGCCAGCTCCACCCGCCGTCCCTGGGCCAGCCACACCATCTCGTCCGGCGTCAGCACCGCGGCCGTCTCCCGCGGGACGATGGCCGGCGCGCCCTCGATGACCTGCGCGTGCCGGCGGGCGATCTGCGCCGGCCGCAGCCCGATGTCGACCACCTCGGCGGCGCCCATGTCGCGCAGCCGCAGCGGGAGGCCGCAGCCGGAGGGGTCGCAGTCGTGCAGGCTGAAGACGCGGCGGCCCCTGATCGCCTGGGCGGCGGCGGCCTCGGCCACGGCGCGGACGACGAAGCCGGCGGTGCCGTTGATCGCGTCCAGCAGCGCAGCGGTCTCCTGGTGGTCGCAGACGACGACCGGGTGGGATTCCGGCTGGCTCTCCACCGCGTGTCCGTTGGCGGCGGGGTCGAGGATCAGGCCGGGCAGCGCCTGGACGCCATGCCCGCTGCGGCGCGGGGCGATGACCCCGGCGACGAAGTCGTCGTAGCCGATGGCCAGCGGGCGGCTGGTCGGGCGGTTGTGCTCGCGGCGGCGGTTCTGCACCCCCATGGCGGTGACCACCACGCCGATGACGACCAGCGCGATCAGGTAGACGCTGGCCAGGGCGCCGAAGACGACGCCCAGCACGGTGAGCAGGATGCCGGCCACCAGCTGCGAGGTGCCCACCGTCACCTGGGGCCGCTCCAGGGCGGCGCACACGGCGTAGTAGAGCTGCCGGGGCGTGTAGCTGAGACCGCCGACGCCGAGCCGGGCTGCCTGGTCGGCGAGCAGGCGTTCGTTGACACGGGCCATACCGGCCCGAGTGTTGCATAGGCCCATCCGTAACGGCGTTCTGACCGCCCGTCGTATGCTCGGCCCATGATCACCGAGGAGCCGAGGACGGCGGCTTCCAGCGCCGCGGAGCGCTACCGCGCGGCCCTGCAGCGCTGGCGGGATTCCACGCTGCAGCGCGGCCTGTCCCGCGGCGAGCGCCGGGAGCGCTTCGAGACCGGCAGCGGCATCGAGGTGGACCGGCTGTACACCCCGCTCCACCTCGAGCGCCACGACCCGGTCGAGGACGAGGGGTTCCCGGGGGAGTGGCCCTTCACCCGCGGCATCCAGCCGACCATGTACCGCGGCCGCGCCTGGTCGATCCGCCAGTACGCCGGCTACGGCACCGCAGCGGACGCCAACCAGCGCTTCCGCTTCCTCCTCCAGCACGGCCAGCCGGGGCTCAGCGTCGCCTTCGACCTGCCCACCCAGATGGGCCTCGACTCCGACGACCCGCGCAGCGCCGGCGAGGTCGGCCAGGTCGGCGTGGCCATCGACTCGCTGTACGACATGGAGGCGCTCTTCGAGGACATCCCCCTCGACCAGGTGAGCACCTCGATGACCATCAACGCGCCGGCGCCGGTGCTGGTGGCCATGTACGTCGTCGCCGCCGAGAAGCAGGGCGTCCCCGCCGCGCAGGTGATGGGCACCGCGCAGAACGACGTCCTCAAGGAGTACGTGGCGCGCGGCACCTACATCTACCCGCCGCGACCTTCGATCCGCCTCGCCGCCGACCTCATCGCCTACTGCGCCCGCGAGGCGGTGAAGTTCAACCCCATCTCGCTGAGCGGGTACCACATCCGCGAGGCGGGCTCGACGGCGCCGCAGGAGATGGCCTTCGCCGTCG
>DASRDZ010000062.1:0-65784 GCA_035652335.1 Candidatus Dormiibacterota bacterium | reverse complement strand
CCGCTCACCCCCGGCGAGCCGCATGACGTGCATAATGCTCGTGTGCTGGTGATGGTGGGCGATTCGGTGACGACGGACCACATCTCGCCAGCCGGGAACATCGCCAAGGACAGCCCGGCGGCGCGCTACCTGATCCAGAACGAGGTGCCGCCCTCCGAGTTCAACTCGTATGGCGCGCGGCGCGGCAACCACGAGGTGATGATGCGCGGCACCTTCGCCAACATCCGGCTGCGCAACGCGCTGGCCCAGGGGAAGGAGGGCGGCTACACCGAGCACATCCCGAGCGGCGAGGTGGTGTCAATCTTCGACGCGGCGACGCGCTACCAGGAGGAGGGCACCCCGCTGCTGGTCATCGCCGGCAAGGAGTACGGCTCGGGGTCGTCACGCGACTGGGCCGCCAAGGGCACCAAGCTGCTCGGCGTTCGCGCCGTGATCGCCGAGTCCTACGAGCGCATCCACCGCAGCAACCTGGTGGGCATGGGCGTGCTGCCGCTGCAGTTCAGGCCCGGCGATTCCGCGCAGTCCCTCGGCCTCACCGGCCGCGAGACCTACAGCGTCGAGGGCGTCAGCACCGACCTGCGGCCGGGCAAGGAGATCACCGTCACGGCGCACGGCGAGGGCGGCGAGAAGCGGTTCACCGCAATCGCCCGGCTCGACAGCGACACCGACGTCAGCTACTACCGCCACGGCGGGGTGCTGCCCTTCGTGCTCCGCCAGTTGCTGCCACAGCAGGCCGCAACCGCCTAGACCGCGCCGCTGGCCCGTCCCCGTCCCGACTGCTTGCTGCGGTAGAGCGCCTGGTCGGCCGCCAGGATCAGGCGCCGCGGGTCGATCGCCGCCGTCGCCGTGGCGAAGCCGACCGAGAGGCCGCAGGCGACCGTCCCGTCGCCGGTGTCGACCGGTCCCCGCGCCTCGCGCACCAGCTTGCCGGCGACCTGGGCGGCCGCGTCGCCGTCGGTCTCGGGGCAGATCACGACGAACTCGTCGCCGCCCCAGCGGGCCAGCAGGTCGCTGGCCCGGACCACCCGGGCGAGCCGGGCGGCGACCTCGCGGAGCACCGCGTCGCCGGCGGGATGGCCGTGCAGGTCGTTGACCTTCTTGAGCCCGTCGACGTCGGCGATGAGCAGCGAGAGCGGGCGGTCGTAGCGCGATGCGCGCTCGGTCTCCTGCTGCAGGCGCTCCTCGGCGGCGCGGCGGTTGGCCAGGCCGGTGAGCGCGTCGGTGCGGGCGAGCACCTCCCAGCGCTGGGCGGTGGAGCGCAGCTCGGCGATCTGCCCGAAGAGGCCGTCGGTGTCGATGCGGTCGGAGATCGCCTCCACCACGGCGTCGCTCAGCCCGGCCAGCTCGCGCGGGTGCACGCCGCACCAGGCGGCGATGGCGTCGCGGCGCGTTCGTGTCTCCAGATTGCGCCGTTCGGCGCGCTGGGCCATGGTGGCGGTCTGCATGTCCTGCCCCATGGGCGAAGTGTCCCACTCGCGCGGCTCCAGCGCTTAAACTGTCGAACGTCCGTGCGAGCATCCGTTCCCTCCCCTGCTCCTCTCGCTTCCCGGCTGCGCTCGCGCCCGTGCCGCGGATGAAGCCGGCGCCGCGCCGCTGGGAGGTCGCCGAGGCCGCCGCCCTGCCCGGCCATCCCGCCGTGCTGGGCCGCGTGCTGGCCGCGCGGGGGTACGACGGCGCCGCCGCCCGCGAGCTGCTCGACACCGGCACCGCCGGCCATCCCGACCCATTCCTGCTCACCGGCATGCCCGAGGCGGTGATCGCCCTCGGCGTGGCCGTGCGCGAGCGGCAGCGCATCGCCGTCTACGGCGACTACGACGCCGACGGGGTCACCGCCTGCGCCATGCTCACCCTCGCCCTGCGGGCGGCGGGAGCGGTCGTCCAGCCCTACATCCCCAACCGGATGACCGAGGGCTACGGCCTCCATGCCGCCGCCCTGGAGGAGCTGGGCCGCCTCGGCGTCCAGCTCGCCGTCACCGTCGACTGCGGCACCAGCAGCGTCGAGGTGGTGCAGGGCCGTCCCCAGGGGATGCGGCTGGTCATCACCGACCACCACCTCCCGCTCGCCCCCGAGGGCAGCGCCCCCCGGCTGGCGCCCGCCGACGCCCTGATCAACCCCAAGCAGCCCGGCGACACCTATCCCTTCGACGCGCTCGCGGGCGCCGGGGTGGCCTGGAAGCTGCTCCAGGCGCTGGAGATGGAGGGTGTCGTCCCCGAGGGCTCGGCGGCGCAGGGTCTCGGCCTGGCCGCGCTCGGCACGGTGGCCGACATGATGCCGCTGCGCGGCGAGAACCGCCTCATCGTCGCCCGCGGGCTGGCCCAGCTCTCCCGCGACCCGTCGCCCGGCATCCGCGCCCTCTGCGCCGCCGCCGGGATCCGTTCCGCGGCGCTGCGCGCCTCCGACATCGCCTTCGGCCTGGCGCCCCGCATCAACGCCGCCGGCCGCATGGAGGACGCCGAGCTGGCGCTGCGTCTCTGCCTCGCCGAGGACGAGGGCGACGCCGAGCAGATCGCCGCCCAGCTGGAGGCGCAGAACCAGGTCCGCCGCGAGGCCGTCGCCGTCGCCCTGGCGCAGGCCGAGGAGCGCATCGCGGAGCTGCCCGACGACCTGCCCGCCATCGTCCTGGGCGACCCCGGCTGGCCGATGGGCATCGTCGGCCTGGTGGCCGGACGGATCACCGAGAAGTACGCCCGCCCGAGCTTCGTCGCCTGCCTCGACGCCGAGGAGGCGAAGGGCTCGGCGCGCTCGATCCGCGGCGTGCACGTGGTCAAGGCGCTCGACGCCGCCGCCCCCGCGCTGCTCCGCTACGGCGGCCACGCGCTCGCCGCCGGCTTCAGCCTCGACCCCGCCCGGTTCGAGGAGTTCGCCGCCCTCCTGCTCCCGGCCGTGGCCGCGCAGGTGGGCGAGGCGCCTCCGGAGCGCGTCTTCCGCGTCGACGCCGTGGTCACCGCCGGCGAGCTGGTGCCCGAGCTCTGCCGCGAGCTCGACGCCCTGGAGCCCTGCGGCCAGGGCAACCACGAGGCGCTGCTGGCGATGCGCGACTGCACCGTCCTGGCCGCGTCGAGCTTCGGCGCCACCCGCCAGCACCTCCGCGTGCTGCTGCGCGACGAGGCCGGCGGGCTGGCCGAGGCGATCGCCTTCAACAAGCCGGGCGTCGAGCGACACCTGCCCCGTGGGCGGCGCATCGACTGCTGCTTCGGCCTCGAGCTCGACGAGTGGGATGGCCGCGAGCGGGTGAGGATGCGGCTGCGCGACCTCCGTCCCGCGGCCGCCGCCGAGCCGATCGCGGTGGCCGAGACGCCCGTGGCGGTGGCCGCCACCGCCTGACGCTCAACGGGTTTGCCGCCTCCTTTACACGGCGCCAAACCGGTGATAGCGTCGGTCTCCGACCAGACCGAGCGCTGATCCGCACCTCCACCGCGTCGACACACCGTCACGTCGCTCTGGCGCCCGTCGCAAGCTGTCGGAAAAGGGGGGCAGGCGCGGAGAGATGCTCATGTTCGACGAGGTCCGCATCCCACGTCTGGTGGTGGCGGGAGCGCACTCCGGCGCGGGCAAGACGACCGTCGCCCTCGGGTTGGTCGCCGCGCTGGCCCGGCGAGGCCGGGTGGTCCAGACCTTCAAGGTCGGTCCCGACCTCATCGACAGCGCCTACCTCTCCCACGCGTCGCGCCGGCCCTGCCGCAACCTCGACGCGTGGATGCTGGGCGCGACCGGCCTGCGCCGCGCCCTGGCCCAGGGCTCGACCGGCGCCGACGCCGCCGTCATCGAGGGCGTGATGGGCGTGTTCGACGGGCACGGCCTCTCGCCCGACGAGGCGCGCGCCACCGGGGCCTATCCCTTCCCGGGCAGCACCGCCGAGGTGGCCCGGCTCGCCGATTCGCCTGTCGTCCTGGTCCTCGACGTCACCGCCATGGGTGAGACCGCCGCCGCGGTGGCGCTGGGTGTGCGCCAGCTCGACCCCAAGCTGCGGTTGATCGGCGTGATCCTCAACGAGGTGCCCAGCGACTACCACCGCCGCCTCGTCGAGGACGCCGTCTGGACGCTGGCCACGCTGCCCGTGCTCGGGGCCATCCCGCGCATGGAGTCGGCGCGCATCCCCGAGCTGCGCATGGGATTGGTGCCGCTCACCGAGAACCCGCACGTCGACGTCGCCCTGGAGCAGCTCGCCGGCGCGGTCGAGCGCCACTGCGACCTCGACCTCATCGAGCGCCTGATGGCCGCCGCCCAGCCGCTGGCGCCCGCGCCGCGCCCGGTGGTGCCGGTGCGCGGGCGAGTGCGCCTCGGCGTCGCGTTCGACGACGCCTTCTGCTTCTACTACCCGGAGAACCTGGAGCTGCTCGAGGACGCGGGCTGCGAGATCGTGCCCTTCTCGCCGCTCGAGGAGCGCTCGGTGCCGCGCGACGTCGACGGGCTCTACTTCGGCGGCGGCTTCTCCGAGATGTTCGTGCCACTCCTGGCCGCAAATCGCCCGATGCTGGAGTCGGTGGTGCGCGCCCGGCAGCAGGGCGTGCCCATCTACGCCGAGTGCGGCGGGGTCCTGCTGATGGCGGACACCCTGCGCACCGGTGACGGCGTGGTGCACCGGATGGCGGGCGTGATCCCGGTCGACGTCGCCTTGGAGGACACGCCGCGCATGGGCTACCGCGACGTCCGCCTGATGAGCGACTGCCTGCTCGGGCCCGCCGGCACCCGCCTGCGCGGCCACGAGTTCCACTTCTCGTCGCTGCTCAGCGGCACCGACCGCTATCGCGCCGCCTACTCGATGCACGACTGCGACGGCGAGCCCCTCGGCTGCGAGGGCTGGACCGACCCGGGGCTGGTGGCCTCCTTCGTGCAGCTCCACTTCGGCCAGGACCCGGAGATCGCCGCACGCCTCGTCGACCGCATGCGAGCGGCGCGGCGGCTGCGGCGTCTGGAGGCGGCGGAGGAGGCGGTCATCGCCTGACCTGCCTCAGGCGACCTCGTCCGGCCCGTGGTGGTGGAAGGAGAGCAGGGCCTTTCGCCCTGGGCGCCCCGACGCGTTTTATCGTGTCAGTACGCGAGATAATCCTTCTGGCAGTGCTTCCAAGACGGGCCACACGTGGACCCATATGCTGATTGCATGTCGATGTGCCAGCATGCTGATATGAAGCGCATAACCATAGCTGTGCCCGACGACCTGGCCCGGGCGGTGACGCGCGAGGCGAAGCGTCGCGACACATCGACGTCGGAGGTGATTCGGGTCGCCCTCGTGGCCCACCTCGGGCTCGGCTTCCGGCGCCGGGAGCTGCCCTTCGCGAACCTCGGCAGCAGCGGTGATCCGGACATCGCGCAGCGCATGGAGGAGATCCTTCACGAGGAGTGGGAAGGTGATCTGCGTCGTTGACAGCGGCCCGTTGTTCGCCGCAGCCGACCGCAGCCAGGCCGGGCACGACCAGTGCGTCGAGGTCCTCGCCCGCGGCGATCTCGACCTGGTGATCCCGGCGATGGTGGTGGCCGAGGTGTCGTACCTCGTCGGCAAGCGACTTGGTGCTGTCGCAGAGGCCCAGCTGCTGCGCGGTCTGGCCGGATTCGACGTCCAGGCGCCGCATCCCGACGACTGGGCACGCATCGGCGACCTTGTCGAGCAGTACTCCGACTTCCCGCTCCGGGGCACCGATGCCAGCGTCATCGCTCTGGCCGAGCGTCTCGACACCCCGACGGTGATCACCCTCGACCGCCGCCACTTCGGTGCCGTCCGGCCGCGCCACTGCGAGAGCCTGCAACTGCTTCCCTGACAGGAGCTGCTGACGTCGATTCAGCTGGCCGGGCCGGCGCTGGTTCGGGGCCTCGCATCCGTCATTTCCTATATGAGAAGAAGGATCCCCCTCGCCGCCGCCGTCCTGGCCACCTCTGCCGCCGGCGCCGCCCTCATGCTGGGCGGCGGGACCCACGGACCTGCCACCGCCGGCCCCTGCGTCGCCACGGATCCGATCGTGGTCCTCGGCCAGGCAATCCTCCCCGCGCAGACG
The DNA here is from genome assembly GCA_035652335.1 of Candidatus Dormiibacterota bacterium. GTDB lineage: Bacteria > Chloroflexota > Dormibacteria > Aeolococcales > Aeolococcaceae > DASRDZ01. Next base: position 59,793 of record DASRDZ010000062.1, on the reverse strand, counting down.
GTCTGCGTCCCGCCGCAGTGACCTGCGCCGGGTCCGCCCGGCAGGCACGGCTCGCACGGCACCCTGCGGGTGTACGCTGACGCTCCCATGGCAACCCTACCGGCGACCGTCGGCGACCTCCGCCAGTCCGAATACCGGGTCGACTCCGTCAAGGCGGAGCTGCGTCGCAACCTGATCCGCAAGCTGAGCGCGGGCGAGCCGCTGTTCCCCGAGATCCGCGGCTACGAGGAGACGGTGATCCCGCAGCTGGAGAACGCCATCCTCGCGGGGCAGGACATCGTGCTCCTCGGTGAGCGCGGCCAGGCCAAGTCGCGGCTGGTGCGCGCGCTCATCTCCCTGCTCGACGAGCAGATCCCCGCGCTGGCCGGCTGCGAGATCAACGACGACCCCTACAACCCCATCTGCCGGCGCTGCCGCGAGCTGGTCGCCGAGAAGGGCGACGCGGCGCCGATCGCCTGGCTGCACCGCGACACCCGCTACAGCGAGAAGCTGGCCACCCCCGACACCAGCATCGCCGACCTCATCGGCGAGGTCGACCCGGTGAAGGTCGCCGAGGGGCGCTACCTCAGCGACGAGCTGACCATCCACTACGGTCTGGTGCCGCGCACCAACCGTGGCATCTTCGCCATCAACGAGCTGCCCGACCTCGCCGAGCGCATCCAGGTCGGCCTGCTCAACATCATCGAAGAGCGCGACGTGCAGATCCGCGGCTACCGCATCCGCCTGCCGCTCGACGTCTACGTCGTGGCCACCGCCAACCCCGAGGACTACACCAACCGCGGCCGCATCATCACGCCGCTCAAGGACCGCTTCGGGGCGCAGATCCGCACCCACTACCCCAAGACGCTCGACCACGAGATCGCAATCGTGGAGCAGGAGGCCATGCACTTCGAGGACTCGCCCGCCACCGTGCGGGTGCCGTCCTACATGAAGGAGATCATCGCCGAGATCACCCATCTCGCCCGGCGCAACCCGCAGGTCAACCAGCGCAGCGGCGTGTCGGTGCGCGTCAGCATCGCCAACTACGAGAACCTCGTCGCCAACGCCCTGCGCCGCGCCATCCTCACCGGCGAGAAGGAGGCGGTGCCCCGCATCAGCGACCTGCCCGCGCTGGTCCCGTCGAGCGCCGGCAAGCTGGAGCTGGAGACCTGGGAGGAGAACGACGACCAGTCGGTGCTGGAGAAGATCATCCGCACCGCGTCGAGCAACGTCTTCCGCCGCCACTTCACCGTTCAGGAGTTCACCGACCTGGTGCAGCGCTTCGACCGCGGCGGCTTCACCGTCGAGGTCAGCGACCACGCCGGCGCCGACACCTACGAGCAGGCGATGCGCGAGCTGCCCGGCATCGAGAAGGCGCTCACCAAGCTCGACGAGCCGCAGACGGCCGCGTCGCGCGCCGCGGTGCTGGAGTTCGTGCTGGAGGGGCTGCACCTCAGCAAGCGCCTCAACAAGACGCCCATCGACGGCAGCACCATCTACGGCGGCTAGGGCACGTCCCGACATGGCCGCGCCTGACTTCCGGCCGCATCGCTTCCACACCTGGGACGGCACCCAGGATCCCCTCGGCCCCGACGTCGAGGAGCTCTTCGGGCGGCTCAGCGAGGACGTCTTCCACGGCTGGGACTTCGAGTCCGCCCTGCGCCGGCTGCTGAGCCAGGGCTGGCGCGACAAGCAGGGCCGCCGCCTGCAGGGCCTGGAAGAGATGATGGAGCAGCTCCGCCGCCGCCGCCAGCAGCAGCTGGAGCGCTTCAACCTCGACGGCGTCTTCAAGGACATCCAGGAGAAGCTCGACAACGTCCTGCGCACCGAGCGGCAGGGAATCGACGAGCGCGTCGAGGCGGCGAAGGACGAATCCGCGCAGCGGATCATGGAGCGCATCGCCCGCAAGCGCCGCGAGACGCTCGACAACCTCCCCGCCGAGCCCGGCGGCGCCATCAAGCAGCTCCAGGACTACGAGTTCATGGAGCCGCGCGCCGAGCAGAAGTTCCAGGAGCTGCTCGAGGAGCTGAAGAAGGGCGTCGTCGACACCTACTTCAAGGACATGCAGCGCTCGCTGCAGAACATGTCGCAATCCGACATGCAGACGCTGCGCGAGATGGTGCGCGACCTCAACAACCTGATGCGGCAGAAGCTGGAGGGCGTCCCGCCCGAGCAGCTGCAGGCGTCCTACGAGCAGTTCAAGCAGAAGTGGGGGCAGCTCTTCCCCAACGCGCCGGACTCCTTCGACGAGTTCCTCGACGAGCTGCAGCGGCAGATGGCCCGCATGGACTCGCTGATGCAGTCGCTCTCCCCGGAGATGCGCCGCCAGCTCGGCGAGCTGATGGAGTCGGCGTTCGGCGATCCCGACCTGCAGGCCGAGCTGGCCCAGCTCGCCGGCGCACTGGAATTGCTCTCGCCGCGGCCGCGCCTGGGCAACCGCTACAACTTCTTCGGCGGCGAGCAGCTCCCCCTCGACGAGGCGATGGACCTGATGGGCCGCCTGCAGTCGATGGAGGAGCTGGAGCGCGCCCTGCGCGACGCCTACCGCGGCGGCGAGATCGACGAGCGCACCCGCCAGCAGCTGCGCGAGGCGCTCGGCGACGAGGCGGCGCGCAGCGTCGACCAGCTCTCGCAGATCACCAAGAAGCTCGAGGATTCCGGGCTGATCCAGCGCGACGGCCGCGGCTTCCAGCTCACCGCGCGCGGCATGCGCCGGATCGGCCAGAAGGCGCTCGGCGACCTCTTCGCCCGGCTGCGTCGCGACCGCTTCGGCAACCACGCCGTGCGCCACGACGGCTCGGGCGGTGAGCGGTCGGACGAGTCGAAGCAGTACGAGTTCGGCGACCCCTTCGACCTCGACGTCGAGAAGACGATCATGAACGCGCTGCGCCGCGAGGCGGCGGAGCAGCACGTCGGCGCCCATCGCACGGCGGGCGGCGCCTGGCGCACCCCGAGGCTCTCACCCGACGACTTCGAGGTGCACCGCAGCGAGTCGCTGGCTCGGTCCTGCACCGTGCTGATGCTCGACATGTCGCGCTCCATGCCACTGCGCGGCTACTTCTACGCGGCGAAGAAGGTCGCCCTGGCACTGGATTCCCTGATCCGCACCCAGTTCCCGCGCGACACGCTGCACGTGATCGGCTTCAGCGACTACGCCCGCGAGATCACCCCGTCGGCGCTGCCGCAGCTGAGCGTCAACGAGTACGTCTACGGCACCAACATGCAGCACGGGCTGATGCTGGCGCGCCACCTGCTCTCCCGCTACCACGGGCAGAACAAGCAGATCATCATCGTCAGCGACGGCGAGCCGACGGCCCACATGGAGGGGTCGCGCGCGGTGTTCTTCTACCCGCCGCTGCCGGAGACGTTCCAGAAGACGCTGGTCGAGGTGCAGCGCTGCACCCGGGAGAACATCGTCATCAACACCTTCATGCTGGAGTCGAACTACCACCTGGTCCAGTTCGTCAACCAGATGACCCGGCTCAACCGGGGCCGCGCCTTCTTCATCTCCCCCGACCGGCTCGGCGACTACATCCTCGTCGACTACGTCAGCCAGCGTCGAAAGCACGCGGCGGCGTAGGCCGCCGCCAGCACCGCCGGGTTCGGTCTTGCTACCCTCCCTGTTGGGAGGTAACCAAGACGTGCCCCGCAAACGACTCGAGCAGACCCGCGACGAGAAGGTCGAGGAGATCCTGGCCGCCGCGGAAACCAGGCTGCGGGAGGGGGGCTACGAGGCGCTCTCTATCGCCGGGATCGCCCGCGACCTCGGCGTCGCCCAGAACGCCGTCTACTGGTACTTCCCGAGCAAGGACTTCCTCTTCGTCCAGGCGCTGCGCCGCATGCTCGACCGCATCGTCAGCAGCACCCCGCCCGCGGTGACGGGCCCGGCCGACCAGGTGATCTGGTTCGCCGAGGAGCTGCAGTCCCTGCACCGCCTGCGCGCCTCCCTCGCCGAGCGGGCCCGCAGCTCGCCGGTGCTGGCCGGCTTCGCCAACGAGGTCAACGGCGGGCTGCGCGGCATGCTCACCAACGCGCTCGCCGGGCACATCCCCGACGAGGAGCTGCCGCTGGCGGTGGAGACATTCATCGCCACCGTCGACGGCGCCGTCCTGGAGCACCGCGAGCCCGAGGAGCGCCGCGCCCTCCTCCTCTACGCCCTGGAGCGGATCCTCCGGCAGCCGCAGCCGGCCTGACCCTGCGCCGGCGGTCGGGCGCGACCGCGCGTGCGGCACACTGGGTGGCGAGCGATGAGCACCCCCGAGGACCGCAGCGCCTTCGCCGAGCGCCTCCGCCTCCAGCTCCAGGCGCGCTACCGCGAGCTGAGCGTCAGCGTCGACGCCCCGCGCTTCGCCCTGCGCCTGGCCGGCTCCGGCGTCGACGCCACGCTCCCGCTCAGCGCCCTCTGGAGCGCCGTCGAGCGCGAGCCCGCGCGCACCTCGACGCTCATCGCCGACTTCGTCCGCGCCGCCGAGGGGCGGCTGCAGCCCCAGCCGGGGAGCGCCTTCTCGCCGGCGCGGGTCCTCTGGTGCGTGCGCAGCCGCCAGTACCTGGAGGAGCTGAGCCGCTCCGCCGAGCTGCTGCGCCGCGACGTCGCCGGCGACCTCGTCGCCTTCGTCGCCGAGACGCTGCCCGGATCCATCATGCGCGGCATCCCGCGCGTCGAGTGGGAGCAGCGCGGCCACGACGACGCCGAGGTTTCTGCCGCTGCTGACCGCAACACGGCGGCCCGCTTCGCCTCGGTGGCGCAGCGCGTCCGGGCCGCGGATCGCGTCCCCGCCGACGGCTGGCAGTACGCGGGCGACGCCCTCTTCGCCGGCAGCGCCCTGCTCGTCCCGGACGTGCTGCACGCCCTGGTGGAGAAGGCCGAGGGCGACGTCCTGCTCGGCGTCCCCGACCGCGCCCTGCTCCTCGCCGTCCCCGCCGCGGCGCCCGGCGCGGAGCGCTTCCAGCGCCGCGTGCAGCAGGCCTTCCGCGACGCCATGACCCCGGTGAGCCGCGACGTCCTGGTCACCGACGGCGAGAGCATCCGCCTCCACGGCCGGCCCGCCCGCAGGCGGCGCACGCCGCTGATGGCCTGGCTGCAGGACTAGAGGGGACTCTCCAGGCGGGCGATCTCCCGCGGCGCGGGCAGCGCCCGGCTCCGGGGCCGCTCCGCCAGCCGGGTCGCATACGTCGTCGCCGCCGCCAGCACCGCCGCGCTCAGGACCCCGGCGCCGACACGCACGGCCCCGCGCCCGAAGCCGCCGCCGGGCGCGGGCAGCGCCGGCCCCTCGCCGAACCACATGGTCACCGCCAGCTGCTCACCCTCCTCGTGGCGCCGCCGCACCCGCGAGCGCTCGACGCGCACCGCGGCCGGCGCCATGGGGTGGCGCGACGAGGAGCCCGCGAGCACCGGGGCCACGCCCTGCTCGAACCGTGCCAGCGCCTCCACCACGGCGCGGCGCCGCGAGGGGTCGAGCGCGGTCGAGACCACCGCGCGGGTCATCCCGGGCGCGCTCTGGCGCAGGGCCCGCGCCAGCAGGTGGGTCGCCGAGGTGGACGCCGACACGGCCGGAAAGGATAGCGTTGCTCCGCGATGGAGTACGTGGTCGAGGACCTCGACGGCCGGGTGCTCGCGGCGCTGGCGGGCGCGGTCGAAGGCGAGCGGCGGGCCGGCGTCCCCACCGGTGCGGCGCTGCTCGTCGCCGCCGCCGAATCCGCGGCCCACAGCGGCGGCTTCGACCCCGACGACCTGCGCGCCAGGAGCCTCGACGCCGCCCCGCCCAGCGGCCTCGCCGGAGTCCTCCTCCCGGCCCTCGCCTACGGCCTGCTCACCCCCGCCGACCGGCCCACGCTGCGTCGCAGCGCCCACCGCGTCGCCCGCCTCGCCCAGGCCGACGAGGGCACGGCCATGACCGCCGTCGCCGCCGCCGTCTTCGCCGCCGACCTGCTCCGCTTCGACCTCGACTGGTGCCTCACCCGCCTGCACCAGACGCTTCTCGAAGAGGCGCCGCTCGGCCTGCTCCAGCGCCTCCAGCCGCTCCCCGACGACGCGCCGCTCCGCGGCGACCACGACCCGGGGGCCGCGCTGCAGATCGCCGTCACCGCGCTCAGCCGCACCGACGGCAGCGTCCCGGCGGTGCTCGACGAGCTCGACGCGTATGGCGAGGACCTGACCGTCGCCCGCAGCCTCACCGCCGCCTTCGCCGGCATCCGCACCGGCCCGGACGCCGGCCCGCAGGAGCCCTGGCTCGCCGGCACGCCCGAGCACGTCCGCCGGGCCGCGGCCGCGCTGGCGCGGCGTGCTCGCGAGCTGCTGCCGCAACCGGCGCGCTCACTGCCCGCGAGCCCCACGACGATAGAATCGCCGAGCCATGAGCGCACTTGACGCGTCCACCGGGCCGGGCCGCAAGATCCGCATCCTCACCGCCAAGGTCGGCCTGGACGGCCACGACCGCGGCATCAAGGTGATCTCCCGAGCGCTCCGCGACGCGGGCGTCGAGGTGATCTACACGGGGCTGCACCAGACGCCCGAGATGGTGGTGGAGACCGCCATCCAGGAGGACGTCGACGGCATCGGGATCAGCATCCTGAGCGGTGCCCACATGACGCTCTTCCCGGAGATCCTGCGGCTGCTCAAGGAGAAGGGCGCGCAGGACATCGTCGTCTTCGGGGGCGGGATCATCCCCGACGACGACGTCAAGTCGCTGACCGACATGGGCGTCGAGAAGGTGTTCACGCCGGGCACCTCGCTCGACGAGGCGGTGGAGTTCGTGCTCACCCGCTTCGGCAAAGCCAAGGCGACAGCGTAGGAAACCCACAACCATGGACAGCCTCTCCCTGAACGCGCGCCCGCGCACCGAGACCGGACGCCACGTCCACCACCTGCGCCGCGAGGGCGCCGTCCCCGCCGTGATCTACGGACACAAGGTGGCCGCCCAGGCGATCGCCGTCGACGCCAAGGAGATGGAGCGCACCTGGCAGCACGCCGGCCGCACCCATCTCGTCGACGTCCACGTCGAGGGCCAGAAGGGCGCCCGCAAGGCGCTCATCAAGGACCTGCAATTCCATCCGCGCAGCGGCCGGATGCTCCACGTCGACCTCTTCGCCGTCAACCTGCGCGAGAAGATCACCTCCGAGGTTCCTGTCATCGTCGTCGGGGAGTCCCCTGCGGTGCAGCTGAAGCTCGGGCAGATCCAGCAGGTGGTGTCCTCGCTGCGCGTCGAGTCCCTGCCGGCCGACCTGCCGGCGCAGCTCACCGTCGACATCAGCGGCCTCACCGAGGTCGACCAGTCGGTGACCATCGGGGAGATCGAGCTGCCCAAGGGGGTCGCCCTGGTCCACGCCGACCTCGGGGAGACGGTGGTCAAGATCGCCGCCGTCCGCGTCCGGGAGGAGCTGGAAGCGCCCGAGGCTGCTCCGGAGGAGGGCGCTGAGGCGCCCGCCGCGGGCGGCGGAGAGGGTGGCGAGGGCCAGGAATCCGAGTGACGCGATAGGGCCGGTCTCAGGTTTCCCTGCGGGCCGGCGCCGTGGAAAGGCTCGGGACGCGCGGTGGATTGTGTGGAAAACGGTGGGGATAATCCCCCACCGCGGCTGTCACCTTCCTCTCGGCTCTGACAGGCTCGGGCGCCGGGCGTCCAGGTTGAGGCGCACGTAGTCGAGCAGATAGGGCGGCTCGTCCTGGCGCGCCTCGCCGCACATGGCGTCGAGCAGGCGCTCGCGCAGGGCCGCATCGGCGAGCTCGGCGAGGTAGGGCCGCATGATCACGGTGGCCAGGAACTCGCGGTAGCCGGCCTCGCCGTCGAACCGGGTCGGCGCCTCCTCCAGGCCGGTGGCCACCTCGACGAAGCCGGCGGTGCGAAGGCGCTCCGCCGTCGTCTCCGGGTCGGCGTACTCCCAGGGCGGGGTGAATGTGGCCATGGATGGCGCGAACTCGGGAGCCTGGAGGAGGCACCGCGCCCGGGTGCGCACGCGGTCGAGGTTGCCCGTCCCGCCACACTGGGCGAGCAGCCGGCCGCCCGGCTTCAGGGCGCGGTGGAGGCGGTCGAAGAGGGCGGGGTGGTCGAGCACCCAGTGGAAGGTGGCCGTGCTCACCACCACGTCGGCGACGGCGTCGAGGTCGAGCCGCAGCAGGTCGGTCTTGACCAGCTCCACACGGTCGCCGTAGGCGGCCAGCTCGCGGGCGGCCACCTCCAGCATGCTCGGCGAGCTGTCCACGGCGATGACCCGGCCACGGGGCAGGCGGTCGAGGATCTCGGCGGTGAGACGGCCCGAGCCGCAGCCGGCGTCGACGACCGTCTCGTCGCCGCGGAGGTCGAGGCGCGCCAGCACCCTGCGCCCCCAGCTCACCTGCGGTGCGCTGACCCGATGGTAGGTGCTGCCGTCCCAGTCGCTGCTCGACATCGCGTGCGGCGGCGAGCGTAGCAAGCGGCCCGGTGCGCCCATCGCCGAGAATCGGCCTCGGCCATGGACGTCGCCATCCCCATCTTCGACCGCATCACCGCGCTCGACGCCGTCGGGCCCTACGAGGTGCTCAGCCGCCTCCCCGGCGTCCGTGTGCGCTTCGTCGCCGCCCGCACCGGCGAGCACCGCACCGACAACGGCCAGCTCGGCCTGATCGCCGACGCGCTCCTCGGCGACGTGCCCGCACCGGAGATCGTGCTGGTCCCCGGCGGCATCGGCACTCGCGCCCTGCTCGACGGCGGTCCCATCCTCGACTGGGTCCGCGCGGCGCACGCCTCCTCGCAATGGACGGCGTCGGTGTGCACCGGCTCCCTGGTGCTGGCTGCGGCCGGCATCCTCGACGGGCTGGAGGCGACCACCCACTGGTCGGTGACGGACCGGCTGCGGGAGCTCGGCGCGGTGCCGGTGGAGCGGCGCGTCGTCGAGCAGGGCAAGGTGATCACCGCCGCGGGGGTGTCGGCCGGCATCGACATGGCGCTGCTGCTGGCGGCGCGCATCGCGGGAGAGACCGCGGCGCAGGCGATCCAGCTCGCCATCGAGTACGACCCGCAGCCGCCCTTCAGCTCCGGCTCGCTGCGGACGGCGCCCCCCGAGGCCGTCGCCTGGCCCCGCCGGGATGCGGCCAGTGATGGCGCAGCCACCAGCCCGAGCCGAGACCGATGACGGCCATGAGGATGTCGTTGAAGCCTCGGTAGAGCAGCGCGGCGGCCGCCCCCTGCGACGGCGGCACGCCCTGCAGGGCCATGAAGGCGGTGAGGATCCCCTCGTAGGCGCCCACGCCTCCGGGCAGGAAGGTCAGCGCGGCCAGGATGTGTCCCAGGGCGTAGATGAAGGCCGCCTTGGCGAAGCCGATGTTGTGGACACCCACGGCACGAAGTGCCAGGAGGAAGAGCACGAAGGCGAGCGTCACCGCCAGCATGTTGCAGAGCACGATGGGGATGCCTGCGCGCGGCTCGAAGAGCCGCACGAAGGCGGGGCGGATGTCGCGCAGCTCCCTGTCGAAGCAGCGCAGGAAGCGGATGCGCTCGACGGTGCGCACGGCGAGCTTGTAGCCGCGCTCCCAGAGCAGCACCACGAAGATGCTGACCTGCAGCAGGGTGATGATCGCCACCACGCCACCGATGTCGGGATGCTGCGCGATGGCCGGCAGCACCGCGAACCCCATCAGGGTCATGTAGAGCAGCTCCTGGAAGGCGATCGTGCCGGTGATCTCACCGGCGTCGTGGCCGCTGGCGCCGGTGTCGCGCACCATCTTCACGCGCGCCAGGTCGCCGGCGGGGAGGAACACCATCGCCTGCCCGGCGAGCATCACCACGACGCTGCGATGCATGCTGATCTTCACCCCGATCTGGCGCAGGGCGGCGTGCCAGCCGAAGCCGCGCACCACGTAGACGGCCAGGGTGCAGGGCAGCATCAGCAGCAGCGGGCGCAGCTCGACGCGCGAGAGCACGCCCCACAGCTTCCCCGGGTTGACGGCGAGGACCAGCACGACGATCGACACCACCGCGACGGCGACCATCCAGTGGCGGCGCAGGAACCCGAGGACGGGACGTGCGGCGGGGTTGCGGTGCAGGCGGCGCAGCGCCCGCGCCGGCGTCGAGCTGCCGCCGCCGCGGCGGGCGCGGCCGCTTGTGGAACTCATGGCTCCCTCTGTTCTACCGCAGGTGTCCCGCATCCCAGGTGCGGGCAGCACGGCGCGCGCCGCACCTACCATGGCGGGCGTCCTGATCCGGCGGAAGGAGTGCGCAGATGAGCGACGAGGTGGCCCTGATCACCGGGGCGAGCAGCGGCATCGGCGAGGCCTTCGCCCGCGCCTATGCAGCCCAGGGACGCCGGCTGGTGCTGACGGCCCGCCGTGAGGACCGCCTGCGCGCCCTCGCGGAGGAGCTGGCCTCGCGTCATGGCGTGGCCGTCGACGTCATCAGCGCCGACCTCTCGCTCTGCGACGGGCCATCGCAGCTCGCCGGCGAGATGGAGCGGCGCGGGCACCAGGTCTCGGCGCTGGTCAACAACGCGGGCTTCGGCACGGTGGGGCGCCGCTTCGCCGACGTGCCGCTGCAGCGCTCGATGGAGATGATGCGGCTCAACTGCGACGCCGTCGTCGAGCTGACTGGCCGCTACCTGCCGGCGATGGTGGCGCGCGGCGGCGGCGAGATCGTCAACGTCGGCAGCATCGCGGGCTTCCAGCCGCTGGGCACCATGGCCCTCTACGCCGCCAGCAAGGCGATGCTGCTCAACTTCACCCTGGCGGTGTGGGCGGAGACGCGAGGCACCGGCGTCCGCGTGCTGGCGCTGTGTCCCGGTGACGTCAACACCGAATGGGAGGCGGTCGCCGGCGTTCCGGAGGGAAAGCGCAACCTCAAGGGCCTGGAGGCTGCCGCGGTGGTGGACAAGGCCTTGGCCGCACTGCGCCGCGACCGCGGCTACGTCGTCGTGGCCAAGCCGGAGCAGGGCCTGCCCGTCCGCCTGGCACCCCTCGTGCCGCGGCGCGTGCTGGCGCGCGCGACGGCGCGGATGATGCCGCGATTCTGACCATGTGGGGATCGGTTCTCGCCTTCGCGCTGGTGGCGGCGCTGCTGACCATCACCCCGGGCATCGACACGGCGCTGGTCATCCGCAACACGCTGCAGGGCGGACGCGCCACCGGGCTGCGCACCTCGCTGGGCATCTGCACCGGGCTCATCGTCTGGGGACTGCTCTCCGCGCTGGGCGTCACCGCGGTGGTGACGGCGTCGCGGGTCGCCTACGACGTGCTGCGCTTCGCCGGCGCGACGTACCTGGTGTTCCTCGGGGTGCGCACCCTGCTCGTCGCGCGGCGCGACGCAGCGCCGGCCGGCGCGCCCGCGATTGCGTCACGGCGCAGCCGTGCAGCCTTCAGGACGGGGATGCTCAACAACCTGCTCAATCCCAAGGTCGGCGTGTTCTACGTGACCCTGCTGCCGCAGTTCATCCCCGCCGGTGCGTCGGTGCTGGGCATGAGCGTGCTGCTGGCCGGCGTCCACTTCGTCGAGGGCGTCATCTGGCTGTCGCTGCTGACCCTGGTTGTGCACCGCGCCAGCCGGGTGATGCGCCGCGCCGCGGTCCGGCGCACGCTGGAGCGGCTCACCGGGCTCGTGCTGATCGGCTTCGGGGCGCGCGTGGCACTGGAGCGCGTCTGAGCGGTCAGCTGAGCAGGTGGGAGACCTCCTCCATGTCCTCGGCGCCGATCACCAGGCGGCCGTGGGCGTCGAGGTAGAGCAGGTCGCAGTTGACGTCGGCGTCGGCGAGACGGTGCAGCAGCGCGCCCATCGCACCGGGGCGGTCGGCGAGCTGGTTGACCCAGACGTGGCGCTCGCCGTGCAGGTCGATCCCCGCGTCGCGCAGGGCCTGGCGCGCGTGGTCGACCTCCTGCGGCGCCACCAGCACGTGGAAGATGGCGATGCCGCCGCTGGTGAACAGGCTGAGCCCGTCGATGTTGACCTGCGCCCGTCCCAGCGTCTCGCCGACCAGCGCCGCCGTGCCGGGACGGTCCTCCAGGATCACCGTGAAGTCGGTCTGCATGGCCATGGGCGGCCTATCCTCTCACTCCGCGCGCGCCATCGGCTGGCCGGTGAGCAGCGCGTGGTGCAGCGGCGACACCTCGACGTGCACGGGCAGGCGCCGCGCGCCGGCGAGCAGCAGGAACTCGCCGCGGCCGGCGCTCTCCAGCTGGCGGCGCTGCGCCGAGGTGAGGGCGAAGGCCTCCTCCATGCGCTGGGTCTCGGCGCCGCGATGGCCGCCGAGGAGGACGATCGCCGGGTTGGTGGCGACCACCGTGCCCTCCGGCGTGGCCAGCAGGTCGCCCGCGTTCTGGGTGGCCACCACCAGCGACGCGCGGTACTTGCGGCAGCGCCTCGCCAGTTGCACCAGCAGCGTGCGCAGCGGCGGATGGGCGCAGAGCAGCCCGACCTCGTCGAAGACGACGTGGCGCTCGCGGCGGTCGCGGCGCACCAGTGACCACAGCCACTCGGCGACGATCAGCGTCGCCGCCGGGACCAGCTCGCTGCCGAGGTCGCGCAGCGACACGCCGACGACAGGGGCGTCGAGACGCGCGGTGGTGGGCCGGTTGAACAGCTCGCCGAGCGGGCCGGTGCAGAAGCGCCGCAGCACCAGCGCGGTGCGCGGGGACGCGTCGCCGAGGGTGTCGAGGCAGTCGCCGAGAACGGGGACGCGGCGCTGCTGCGCGGCGGTGGTGATGGCCCGCTGTGCGGCGGCGTCGACATGGGCGCGTTCCACCTCGTCGAGGCTGCCGCCGCAGAGCACCGCGATCAGCTCGCCGACGGCGGCGACGGTGTCGGCGTGCCGGTCCTCGCCACCGACGTCGAAGATGTTGAGCGACGCGCCGCAGCCGGGCGCGAGCTTCGCGTAGTCGCCGCCGAGGGCGTGCACGATGCGCTCGTACTCGCCTTCCGGGTCGATGATCACGCTGCCGACGCCCTGCGACGCCGCCTCCAGCACCAGGGCGCCGATGGCGTAGCTCTTGCCCTGTCCCGACGCCGCGATGACGGCGACGTTGCCGTTGCCGTGATGCATGGTGTCGAAGGGTGCGATGCGGACGGGCGCGCCGCTCGCCGCCGCGCGGCCGAGCGAGTAGCCGCCGGGGTCGTCGCAGGTGGTGCTGGTCCAGGGGATGCAGGTGGCGAGTGCCGTGGTGTCGACGAGCTTGGTCGCGTGCAGCAGGTCACGGCCCAGCGGCCATGCGGATGCGGCGGCTTCGAGGTGCTGCAGGTGGGCGAGGTCGCACTGGGCCAGCGTGGCGGCGGCGCCGGTGCGCAGAGCCTCGGTGGCGAGGTCGAGGTCGGCGAGCTCACCGGCGCGTGCGACCGCGGTCAGCGAGATGCGCGCGGCGCGACCCTCGTTGCGCGCCAGGCGCCCCCGCAGGTCGAGGGCACTGCCCACACCCACCTCGAGGTGGGCGTCGCCGTACGACTCGCGGTCGAGCTCGACGAGCTGGTCGGCGCGCAGCGTGCGCAGGCGCCGCCCGATCGCCGACATGGCGTCGGCGACGCCGACCGGCGTGATGTGCAGGCTGACGTCGCACTCGGCGCGGACGTCGAGCAGGGGCGCCAGCCAACCGGCGTCGACGGCCACACCGGGAAGCCGGCGCAGGGCCACGGCGCGCACGTGCAGCGCGCCCATGGTGGCGTGGGTGCGCTGCCGGCTCCACGGTGGTGGGTGCAGCTCCGGTGCGTCGGGAGGCGTGTGGCCGGCGCCCATCGCTTCGCCGAGGCGCTCGCGCGCTGCGGCGCCGTGCAGGACGGTGCCGCCGACGCCCGCGGTGTGCAGGGTGTCGAGCACCTGGCGGGTGGCGCGGTCGAGGTCGCCCGCCGCGACGGCGCTGGGGACGAAGAGGATGGAGCGGCGGAAGGCGGGACGGCGTTGCAGCATGCGGCGACGGTGGGCGGCGCTGGCCTCGCGCAGCGTGCGAGTCAACGAGGTCGTGCCGTGCGTGATGGGAGGGTGCGTGCGGTGCGCGTCGTCGCCGTCCCGCCAGCGCCGCACCTGGACGACGATCTGCAGCGGCGTGTCGAGGGTTCGGCAGAGCCGGGCGAAGGCGGCGACGGCGACGGCGCGGCGGGCCGCGTCGAGCGCGGCCACGTCGACGTCGCCGGACTCGACGATCGTGGCGACGCCACCGTCGTCGCGATGCAGGCGCGCGCCGTCGACGCGGACGGCGCCGAGCAGCGGCGACGCGAGGCGCGCCAGCATCAGCCCACGCTGAGGGCGAGGTAGATGCTGTCCGACGCCGCCGCGGCGGCGAACCGGGCGACGTCGCTCTGCGGCACCGCGATGACCACGCTGCCCAGCTTGCCGGCGCCGAAGTTGAGGCCGTGCACCGACTGGTCGCTGCCGTCGTCGAGCGGCTGGCCCTGGTCGGACCGGAGCTGCAGGACGAGCAGGTCGTGGCCGAGCAGGGTCGCGGCGGTGCCGTCTCCGCCGCCGTCGACGGAGTCGGCGCTCGACGTGCCCGAGGCATGGCCGGCCAGCGGCGTGGCGTAGACGTCGACCTGGTCGCCGGGCGCGAGCATGCCGCCCACCGCGCCGGCCGGCTGCACCGGCACCGCCACGGCGCGATACCCGTCGGGAACGGTCATCGCCGCCGTCAGCGCGATGCCCGAGCGCGACCGCCGCACCATGTGCGCCAGCACGGGCTCACCGCCCGCCAGCGGCCAGGCGACGTAGCTGCCCACGGCGTCGTCCGGGGTGGCGAGCGCGTCGGGGGGAATGCTGTCGGCGTGCACCCGGCGCACCTCGACGTCGCCGGCGGCGATCTGCTGGCCGGCGCGCACGTCGTGCGTGGCGACGAGGACGTCGACGGTGCGCTGCGCCCGCAGGGTGAGCAAGCCGGCGGCGGTGGCCAGCAGCAGGAAGAGGGAGAGGTAGACGGTGCGTCTCATCGGGATGGGCTCCGTGTCGGGATGACGATCATCGGCCGGTCTCGCGCAGCGCCGCGGCGGAGACGAGGGTCACCGTCTCCGTGGAGGGGAGACCGGCGGCGACGAACAGCCCGGTGCGCAGCGGCACGCGCACCCGGACCTCGATGCTGGGATGGCGAAGGATTGCGCCGGCGGCGAAGGGATCGGCGGCCGGGACGTCGGTGACCACGGCGACGTCGGCGTCCGCGGCGAGGCTCGACGCGGTGGCGCCGGCGAAGGCGCTCGACAGCGGCAGCAGGTTCTCGGCCAGCACCTCGCGCATCACCGCGACGGCGCGGGCGCGGTCGATGCCCACGCTGCCACCGGCGCGCGACGCCGCCGCGGCCGCGACCACGGCGGACTGGTCGAGCGCGCTGCGCACCCGCTCCTTCTGCATCTGCAGCCCGCCGGCCTCGGTGGCCAGCGCCATGCTGAGCAGCAGGACCGGGCTCAGCACGACGACGTAGAGAACCGACGAGCCGCGCTCATGGCGACAGCGCCTGCGACTCATCGGTTCACCTCGCCGCGGCCCACCGCCGTCGCGCTGAGCTGCACGTCGCGTTCGAAGACGAAGGGGATGCCGACGTGCTCGGGGCACTGCACCGTGATGCTGATGGGCTGGTCGAGGTCGACGGTCCCCGCGCTGCTGCTGATCACGCACGCGTTGGGATCGATGTCGTTGGAACGCAGCGCGGTCAGCACGGCGCCGAGCTCGTCAGGCCCGAACTCCCCGGCGACGCCAGCTGCCCGCGCGCCCGCGGCGGCGGCCGCCTGCGTCGCGATCGAGGTGTGCACCAGGGTGCTGAAGGTGAGGATGCCGACCAGCATGGGCAGCAGCACCAGCGACACGACGAGGATCGCCTGCAGCGTCTCCTGCCCGCGCTGTGCCCGCAGCCGCCGTGCGCTGTGCCGCTGCATCGCGCCCGTCAGTGGGTGATCTGCTGGACGAGCTGGCCGATCTTCTGGGCCAGCCCCTGGTTCCAGGCGAGCACGGCGGCGGCCAGCGTGCTGAGGATGATGGCCGCCCCGATCACCCACTCCAGGGTGCTCTGGCCGAGGTCTCGCCGGCGCGATTGCATGTCGAAGTGCTCCTCAGTGATCAGCCGAACGCGCGGAGGAAGATGCCGTAGAAGAGCGGCACCAGGATCAGCACCAGGAACTCGGGCAGGTACACCATCACCAGCACCCCGACGAGCCGGGTGCTGACCCGCGACGCAGCCGCCAGCGCGCGGTTGCGCTGCTGCATGCGCGCGATCGTCTCCTGGTCGCGCAGCGCGCGCTCCATGCCGGCGCCCTGCCGCTTCGCCTGCGACAGCGCGGCGGCGAGCATCTCCAGCTCGGCGAGCCCGGTGCGCGTGCCCATCGCCTGCAGCGCCTCGTCGATCGACATGCCGAGGCCGTAGTCGCTGAGCGCGCGTCGCACCTCGGTGGCGAGCAGGTTGTCGTGCGGCGCCGCCCCCGCGAGCTGGGCGCTGACCAGGTGCAGCGCCTGCTCCAGCGGGATGCCGGCGCCGACGAACGCCTTGAGCAGGCTCACCAGGTCGGGCAGCTCGCGCAGCATGCGCGCCTGCCGCGCCGCGCGCATCCGGGTGACGGCGACGCTGGGCGCCACGAAGCCGCCGAAGGCCAGTCCCGGCAGGAGGATCACGGCGCCGGGAGCGACCGCCACCAGGGCGAGCGCCAGGGCCATGCCCGCGAGCCCGCCGAGCACCTTGACGGTGAGCAGCTCGGCCACCCCGAAGCGGTCGAGGTCGAGGCCGGCGCGGCGCAGGTCGTCGTCGCTCAGCCCCGCCCAGGCAGGACGCAGTCGCGTCGCCACGATCGCCACCGCGGGCTGCAGCATCCGCTCCCACGGCGGCCGCTGCGCGTCGCGATGCAGCGCGGCTTCGCGCGCGTCCATGGTGCTGACGCGTGCCAGCTCCACCGGCAGCGAGCGGCGGCGTCGCGCCGGGAGCGCGCCGGCGAGGCAGAGCACGGCGGCGACGGCGCAGAGCGAGGCGAGCACGGTGCCTACAACTCCACGTGCGCGAAGCGGAAGCTCAGCACGATGCCGAGGACCTCGAGGAACACGGCCAGCGGCAGCAGCACCCAGCGCCCCAGCGCGGTCGCGTTGAGGACGTCGAACAGGCTGCCGTCGAGGACGCGCAGATAGAGGAACAGGCCGGGCACGATGAGCGCCAGCAGCCAGATCTGCGCGCGCTGCCCCGAGGCGCGGGCACGCACCTCCTGCTGCACCTGCACGTTGAACTGGACGGTCGAGGACAGCTCGACGAACAACCCCTTGGCGCGCGACGCGGGGATTCGGTTGGCGATGCAGATGGCCAGGTTGTCCCAGATCAGCGCCAGGTTGCGGCCGGCGGTGGCGGTGCGCACCTCGGCGATGGAGCGCTCCAGCGGGACGCCGAGGTGGAACTCGGCGATGACGTGGTCGAGGTCGTCGCGCAGCCAGCGGTCGCCGGCGCGGCTGCGCGCCTCCTGCAGCGCTTCGAAGTAGGTGCTGCCCGAGGCCAGGCTGGCGAGGATGACCTGCAGGAGTCGCGGCGCCTCCGCCTCGGTGCGGCGGCGCTGGGCGCGCACCAGCGCATCGAGGTACAGCCGTGGCACGAGGAAACCCGCAGCGCCACTGGCCAGGGCCACCACGGGCGAGCCGAGCACCAGCCCGGCCAGCACCAGCGCCGGTGGGGTGGCCAGGCAGAGCAGGGTGAAGCGACGCGCGTCGACGTTGAGCCGCGCCGCGCGAAGCCGCGTGCGCTGCCGCTGCACCGCGCGCTCGAGGAGCGACTCGCGGGCACCCTGCCGCGACGCACGTCCCGCCGGCGCCGTGGCCACGCCGAGCAGCAGCACCGCGGTCGCCGCCACCACGGCGATCAGGACATCCACAGCAGCCCCTCCAGCTGCAGCTTGCGGCCGAGGTGGCGTCCGGGCCGGTACTGCGAGACGGCGCGGAACACCGGCGCCGGCTCGTCGCGCTCGTGCTCGACGTCGGTGCTGAACACCGGGCGCAGGTCGTACTCGTCGCCGTCGACGCCGGCCAGCTCGGCGATCTCCATGACGCAGCGAAGCCCGCTGGGCAGGCGCGACACCACGGCGACGACGTCGACGACGCGCGCGACGTAGCCGCGGATCTCCCGCGGGGTGAGCTGGCCGAAGCTGCGGCCGACCAGCAGCTCCAGCCGCGAGAGCGCGTCGGCGGCGCTGCTGGCGTGGATGGTGGTGGCGCTGCCGTCGTGCCCGGTGTTGAGCGCCTCCAGGGTGTGGTACGCCTCGCGGCTGTTGCGGATCTCGCCGATGATCAGCCGGTCGGGGCGCATGCGCAGCGCGTTCTGCACCAGGTCGGCGACGTCGAGGCGGCGCGCGGTGCTGTCGTTGCCGCCCAGCTCGTGGTGGTGCACGCACTCCAGCCGGACCCAGTGCGGATTGTCGAGCTCCAGCTCCGCGGTGTCCTCGATGGTGATCACCCGCTCGTGCGGGGGAAAGGCGTCGACGATGGAGCGCAGCAGCGTGCTCTTGCCCGCGCCCGTCGCGCCGGCGACGAGGATGGTGGCCCGCGCACGCGCCATGGCGTCGAGGAAGCGCGCCATCTCCACCGTCATGCCGCCGCGCGACACCCAGTCGTCGCCGGGACGCGCGCGGTCGGGCAGCAGCGAGAGGCGCAGCCGGTTGAACTTGCGGATGCAGAGCGTGGGGCCGCCGACGGGCGCGTACACGGCGTTGGCGCGGCTGCCGTCCACCATGCGCGCGTCGACCAGCGGCTTGTCGACGCTGATCTCGCGGCCGACCAGGGCGACGATGCGCGCGATGACCTGCTCCAGATGCGCCTGGTCGCGAAAGCGGATGCCGGTGTGCTCCAGCCGCCCGCAGCGCTCGACGTACACCTCGTCGTGGCGGTTGACCAGGATGTCGGCGATCGCCGGGTCGGCGAGCGGCGCCTGCAGCGGGCCGAGGCCGACCAGCTCGTCGTAGAGGTCGTCGACCAGCGCGTCGTCGTGCGAGGGCGCGTCGAGGTCGCCGAGGGTGCGGCGGATGGCGTCGCGGATCAGCTCGCGGCGTCCCGGCACCGTGGAGAACGGATTGGCGACGGCGGGGTCGAGCTCCAGGGTCAGGCGGGCGCGCACGCTGCGCAGCAGCTCCTCGGAGGCGGTGAGGGCGTCAACCGGCACGGCGTCTCCAGGGCAGCCAGGAGAGCCGCGCGCGAGCCGGCATGGCGCTCAGCGACGGGTAGAGGAGTGCGGCCAGGTCGTGCAGCGCAGCGGCGGCGGCGCCCTCGCCGAGCGCGGCGATGCGATGGCCGTTCTCCGCCTCCTCCACCGCGGCGTCGTATGGGATGACGGCGGCGATGCGACCGCCCAGGTCACCCATCACCTCGTCGAGGTCGACGCCGCCTCGCGCGCGGTTGACCACGTAGCGCAGCTTGTGGCCGAGGCCGAGGCGGCGCAGCGCGGCGGTGGTGCGATAGGCGTCCTGCACGCCGCTCGCGGTCGGCGTGAGCACGACGAAGATGTCGTGCACGGCGCTGAGCACCCACGTGGTCACCGCGCCGAGATCGGCGGCGACGTCGATGACCACGAACTGCGCGCCGTCGCGCTCCAGGTGGTGCACGATCTCCGCGACGCGCGCGGGTTCCAGAGCGGCCGCGCCCGAGGCGACGGGCTTGGGCATGCCGAGCAGCGCGCGCACGCCGCTGCCGTGCCGCACCATGCAGGCGTCGAGATGCGACGGCTCCGCTCCGTGCGTCACGTAGTCCGCCAGCGTCGGCTGCGGGATGCCGAGGCGCACCGACACCGTCGCGCTGCGCAGGTCGAGGTCGAGCAGCGCGACGTCGAGCGGGCGCACCGTGCCGTCCGCCGCGAGATGGCGGCCTCGTGCCGCGAGGACGCAGGCGACCTCGGTGGCCAGCGTGGTGCGGCCGGAGCCGCCGTTGAGGGAGAAGAAGGTGATGCGGCGCGGCGCGCCGACGAAGACGGGCGGCGGTGCGGCGTCGTCGTGCGCGGTGCCCGACGCCGGCACGACGACCGTCGGCGGGGCCGCGCTCGCAACGCCGGGACGCGTCAGCGGCAGGTGCAGGACCGCGGAGGCTGCGCTCGCCTCCACCGCGTCGTCACCCGTGGCAGCCGGCGGCGGAGGGCCGCCCGGCGGCGCGTCATCGTGCGACGTTGGCTCAGCGGCATGCTCGTCCATCACCACGACGAGCGGAGCCTCGCGCGACGTCTCGACGACGTCGGGGTGCGGTGGCGGAGGCTCCGCGGCTGCGGTCTTCTCTTCGAAGCGCAGCCATTGCGCCCACACCGGCTCGCCGTCCTCGACCGGAGCCATCGGCTCCGGATCCGCGACCGCGGTCACCCCGGGATCCGGCTCCGCCGGCTCACGCGCAGGCGCGGCGTCCTCCGCGACCGACCGCACCGTCCCTCCTCCCGATTGCGGCGACAGCACGAAGCGCAACCCCAACGCCGCCCACGTCAGCACCGGCCGCCCTGCATACCGCGCCCATCCCAGCACCGCGCTCGACATCGCGATGGCCACCGCCACGCACACGCGCAGCGCGAAGGGCAACGGCGCCTGCATCACCGCATACGCCGACAGCGCTCCCGCCGCAACCGTGACCAGTCGCGGTGCGTCGAGGCCGAGTGCGATGGTGTCCGGCCTGTCGAAGCCGTCGGTGAAGTGCACAGGACCCACGAGCGCAGAGGTCTCCCTTCCTGATGGAAAAGCGGGCACGCTGAAGAGAAATCCGGACCTGTCGCCACAGCGGATTCCACGCCACCACCGGGGCCGCGGAAACCGTCCGCGTCCGTCCCCGGTACACCCGTTTGTCTATCTGCTGCAACGCTAGCAAAACGCCATTTCCATCCGCAAGTTGCGGCCGCATAGAGATTGCATCAACGTCGCACTGCATTTGTGGCGATCGTGGGTTTCAAGACGCCGCCAATGGACCATGTGGTCAGCAGGGTGCCGCGGCGGACCTAGACGCCAAGCGCCGACAGGAACTCCGTCGTCGCGGCGGCCACCTCGCGCGGCCGCTGCACCGGCAGGTCGTGCAGACCCTCGATCCAGCGCACCCCGCTGCCCGCCGGAAGCGCTGCCAGGACCGACGACACCGCCGCCGCCCGCGCATCGTGCACACCGCGCTGCGCCAGCACGAACAGCACCGGCACCCGCACCCGCGCGAACAGCGCGGCGCCGTCGAGGTGATACAGCTCGTAGGCGATCTGCATGTGCCGGTCCACCGCCAGCCGCGGCTGCAGGCCGCCGCCCGGCGACTCCTCGAAGTTGCCGCGCAGGATGCGCGCCGCCTCGGCCGGGTCGCCGTCGCCCGCCAGCCCCGACCGGACCACCCAGTCGCCGAGCGTCGACTCCGGGATGCCGCGCAGCTCCGGAGGACGCATCGCCACCGACGCCTCGTCCCACGTCGACCCGAAGAACCCGCGGACGTCGCCGACCCCGCCGTCGACGCACACCACCGCGCGCACCAGCGGGTCCGCCGCCGCCCAGCAGAGCGCCACCGACGCCCCCCACGAATGCCCCATCGCCACACGCGGGCCGAGGTCGAGGGCGTCCGCCACCGCGTGCACGTCGCCGGCCACGCTGTCGAAGTCGTAGCCCGACTCCGGTCGCGAGGAGCGACCGTGTCCGCGCAGGTCGACGGCCACCAGCCGGCGCGGAGCCAGCAGCGGGGCCACCAGGTCCCACCAGCGCGCGTTCGAGGCCAGCCCGTGCATGGCCACCACCGGCGGCGGCTCGCCTGCGTGGTCGCGAACCGAGAGGCTGAGCTCGCCCACCGGCACGTCGTACTCGACCATCGCAGGCCGCATTCTCGCCCTCCCGCCGCCCTTGACGCAGTCTGACGCGACGCGCTAAAGTGATATCGGTAGTGTCACAGGAACCAGGAGGTGTCCCGATGACCGACCTCAGCATCGTCGATTCCGTCGGCAGCGCCGGCGAGGCTGCGCTCGACACCGTGGTGGGTGGCGCATCGCTCGCCTTCGACTCCGTCACCCGACCCCGCCGCACCGCGGGACGCGCACGCCGCCGCGGCGGCGACGTCACCGAGGCCATCGGCGAGGTCACCGAGGACGTGGTCGACGAGGTCAGCGCCCTGCCGGAGCGTGCCCTGCTCGCCTACGTCCGCATGCTGCGCCGCCGTGCCCGTCGCGACGACGTGGTCGGCACCGTGAGCCGCGGCGTGCTCGGGGCCCTGCACCGTCCGGCCAGGGACTGGGCCCGCTTCTTCCAGCGCCTGGAGCGCGAGACCACCGTCGATCGCCGCGGCCGCACCGCGCGCTCGTCCACCAGGACGGTGCGGGGCACCGCCAGGACGGCGGCGCGCAAGACCGCCAGGGGTGCTCGCCGCACCACCGCCACGGCCCGCGGCAAGGCCCCGGCCCGCGGCCGCAGGGCCACCGGCACCCGGCGCCGCACGGCCTAGCCAGGCCGCCCGCCGAAGACCCAACGACGAGCCCGGGAGCGCACCGCGCTTCCGGGCTTTCGCTTGCCCGGACGGCCGCCACCACCCGCACCCTCCGCCGCTCAGCCGCCCGCCTCGCCCTCCGCCGCAGCCACCGCCGGAGCTGCACGCCCGCGCCCCCCGCGCCGCTCGCCCCGCTCAGGGCGCTCCGCACGCTCCGCCGCCGGCGTCCGCCCCACGATCGCACGTGCCGCGGCGACCTCCGCCAGCGTGGCCAGGGCGCGCTGCATCTCCTCTCCCAGGGTCGCCCCCATCACCCGGGCGATCACGCCGCTGAGCGGCCGCAGCCAGGAGGACACGGCGAGGTCGGCCACCAGGGTCGTCCGGCAGCCGTTGCGCGCCGGCAGGAAGGACTGGCCCACCGCCATGCGGATGCCCCGGCCGTCCCAGATGTAGGTGATCGAGCGCGGCGCCCGCACCGCCACGACCGTGCAGGTGGCACTCACCACGAGACCGATGGGCAGCCGGTAGCGCACCTCGTAGGCGGCGTCCCGAGCCCGGTGGGCCGGCGTGGTGACCGTGGCGCTGAGATGCTCGATCCACCAGACCGGCAGATTGCGCAGGTCGGCCGCGATGGTGAAGAGCTCTTCGGGCGAGACGTCGACGTTGCTGCTGGCTGTGAGGCGCACTGCGTCACAGATCGTAGCCGCCCCGCCCCCGAGGTGGTCTAGGAGGCGAGCGCCTCGGTGAGGCCGAGCCGGGCCATGGTCTGGCGCTGGATGCGCTCCTGGACGTCGAAGAGCACGTCGAGCACCTGCACGGGGTTGCGCTCGGGGTCGCGGGTGAGCATGCGCGCCAGGCGGCGGCTGTACGGACGCACGAAGCGGGCGATCTCGGTGACCATGGGGTCGGGCACGCGCTCGGCGCCCTCCTCGAGCATCTCCTCGACCTGCCACATGTACCCCTCGGCCCGCTGGAACGAGGCCTTCATGGCGGCGCGCCTCTCCCGCGCCTCCCGATCCTCGCGAACGGCACGGTCGATGTCGCGGATGGCGTCGCACAGCATCTGGGTCTGCTCCTGCCTCCTTGCGGCCAGGCTGGCCGATTACATAACAGTGACGTTGTAGGATTTTGCCCACAAGACACCCACATGTCAACTACCGGCGGGGCGCTCACGGTGGGCTCCGGCCGAAGCGTGCCGACTTGGTAGCATGGACATCCCTGGTCCTAGGCGGCGGCAGAACCACTGTGGTGGACCCCCGCCCGTCGGTGAGGAGCCAACCCTGCTCGCAATCGAGGCGTACACGCGCCGTCAGCTGCGGCACGTCCAGCCGATCATCGTCGCCAACCGGGCGCCACTCGGCCTGCAGCGCGCCGACCCCATCCGCGGCACCCCGGAGAGGCTGGTGCGCGGCGCGGGCGGGCTGGTCACCGCCATGAGCTCGCTGGCGGTGGCCACCGACGCCGTGTGGGTCGCCGCCGTGCGCAACGACGAGGACCGCTGCCTCGCCTCCCGCTGCGAGGCCGGCGGGGGCCCCGCAACGCTGGAGACGGAGGACGGCACGCGCTACCGGGTGGCCTTCGTCGAGCCGGAGGCCGAGGCGTACGACCTCTACTACAACGTCATCAGCAACCCGCTGCTCTGGTTCATCCAGCACTACCTCTGGGACCTGGGGCGCGAGCCGGTGCTCGACGCCGGCACCGAGCGCGCCTGGCGCGACGGCTACGAGCACGTCAACCGCCTCTTCGCGCAGCGCGTGGTGGAGGAGGCGCGGCGCAGCGACAAGCCGCCGCTGGTGATGGTGCAGGACTACCAGCTCTACACCGTGCCGCAGCACGTGCGCGCCGAGCTGCCCCAGGCGCGCATCCAGCAGTTCGTGCACATCCCCTGGCCCACGCCGCAGTACTGGAAGATCCTGCCCAAGCGGATGCGCGACGCCATCATGCACGGCATCCTCGGCAACGACATCATCGGCTTCCAGACGCGGCGCGACGTGCGCAACTTCCTGCTCACCTGCGAGGAGAACATGGGGCTCGCCGTCGACTACCGCGAGCAGACCGTCTTCTACGCCGGCCGCCCCATCTGGGTGCGCAACTACCCGATCAGCGTCGACATCGCCGAGTTCGAGCACCTCGCCCAGCATCCCGACACCCTGCGCGAAGAGGAGCAGATCGCCGCCTGGCGTCCCGAGCACCTCATCCTGCGCGTCGACCGCACCGACCTCTCGAAGAACATCGTGCGCGGCTTCCTCGCCTACGAGCGCATGCTGGAGGCGCACCACGAATTGCACGGGCGCGTGCAGTTCTGGGCCTACCTGCAGGAGACGCGGCAGGACATCGACGACTACCGCGCCTACCTGGGCTCGATCGTCACCGTGGCGGCGCGGATCAACCGCCGCTTCAGCGTGCGCGGCTGGATGCCCATCCGCCTCGAGGTCGACGAGAACATCCACAAGGCGGTGGCCGGCTACAAGTCGTTCGACGTGATGCTGGTCAACCCCATCTACGACGGCATGAACCTGGTCGCCAAGGAGGGTCCGCTGGTCAACACGCGCAGCGGCGTGCTGGTGCTCAGCGAGAACGCGGGCTCGCACGAGGAGCTCGGCGACCTGGCGCTGACCATCAACCCCTTCGACGTCGACGCCACCGCCGAGGCGCTCTACCTGGGCCTGATCATGGACCCGGTGGAGCGTGAGGCGCGCGCCGAGCGCATCCGCGACGCGGTGCGCGCCAACGACATCACCCGCTGGATCACCACCCAGCTGCAGGACCTGCGCGAGCTGTTCGACTGATGGAGGTCTGCACCACCGCGCGCCCGACCTCGCCGGCGGATCTCGCCGCGCTCATCGCCGACGCCGCGTTGCGCTGCGGCGCGCTGCTGCTGTGCACCGACTTCGACGGGTCGGTTGCGCCGATCCGCAGCCGTCCCGGTGAGGTGCACGCCCTGCCCGCCGCCGAGCGAGCCCTCGCCTGGCTGTCGCGGCGCGGCGCCGGGCAGGGACGCGACGCCAGGGTGCCGACGCGGGTCGCCCTGGTCACCGCTCGGGACTGCGACGACGTCGCCGGCCGCATCGTCCTCGGCGCCGAGGCCGTCGTGTCCGGCAACTACGGGCTGGAGCGGCGCCTCGGCGGCGGCGAGGTCAGCGTCGTCCCCAGCGCGGAGCGCTGGCTGCCCGCGCTGCAGGCGGCGGCCGCCGAGATCGAGCGGGCGCTCCACGAGGGACGGTGCCCAGGAGCGCGCCTGGAGCGCAAGCGCTGCGGCGTGGTGGTGCACACCCGCGGCGTCGAGCGCCTGGAGAGCGACAGGTGCGCCCTGGAGCTGGCCGAGGAGGTGGCCGCCCGTTGGGAGCTCGGGGTGGTGCCCGGCAAGATGGTCGCCGAGATCCACATCCCGGTGCGGCGCACCAAGGCCGACGCCGTCCGCGACCTGCGCCGCGGGCGCTGGGCCCAGGCGGCGCTCTGCGTGGCGGGGGACGACGTCGGCGACGTGCCCATGCTCCGCCTGGCGGACGGCGTCCCCTGCGGCATCGGCGTCGCCGTCGGTGACGGCGAGACCCCGCCCGGGCTGCTGGAGGCCGCCGGCTGGCAGCTCAGCGGCCCGGAGGCCTGGGCCGAGGCGCTCACCGAGCTGGTGGAGCGCCTGCGCAGCTGAGGCCTGCGGGACCTAGCGGGTGAGGCCGGCGAAGCCGGCGATGAAGAGCCAGGCGACGACCGTGGCCAGGCCGACCCAGACGGCCACCATGCCGCGGTCGCCGAAGGCGAGGCGACGGCGGCTGCGCCGGTGCAGGTAGCGCTCGCGGACGTCGAGCGATGCGCGTCCGTCCGGCTGGATCATCGCGCTCCTCCAGTTTGTGCACGAAGTGGGGTGGGATGTACGAGGGGGAAGGGATGCACCCCGGCGGGCCGGGCTGGCCGGCGGGGCACACGGGCAAACGGGGAGCGCTCGCCAAGGGTTACGCGGCCGTGCCCGTCAGTGAAGACCTGCGTATAGCCGCGAAAGAAGTGTCACGTATGGCCCTGTATCAGAATTGCGGCCGTATACTACCGGGGTTTTCTACCCCCACCTATGTCCACCGTGAGCACGCCACCTGACCACAGAGCCCGGGCGGTGGACAGGGAGGACTCCGTGACCGTCGCCCCAGCAACCGCCCCAGCATCGTCGCAGGTCGGGCTCGACAAGCCGATCTACACCATCAGCGTGGCGGCCGAGATCCTCGAGACCCACCCCAGGACCCTGATGATGTACGAGCATCTCGGGCTGGTGGTGCCCCACCGGACGGCGACCAACCGCCGGCGCTACTCGCAGCGGGACATCCTCACCCTCCAGGCCATCCAGCGGCTCACCCGCCACCACGGGCTCAACCTCAACGGCGCCCGCTACGTGATCCAGTGCCTCCAGCTCATGGATTCGCACAAGGTGGCCCGCCCCGACTACCTCGCGGACATCGACGTCACCCACGTCCGCCTGTAGAGGCGCCGGCGGGCCGTTCCGCGCCCGGTTGGCCCCGCGACCCGCGCCATAGGGGTACACTCCGCTAGCAGATTTGCTGAACATGGCGCTGGTATGCCACGATCAGCCCCGGCTGTGTCGTTCGGTGCGACCGCGCCGGTATACTGCGCGAGGTTTCCCCCTTTGATCACCGAAAAGCGGGCCAACGCGGAGGGTGCTGTGGACGACGAGGTCATCGACGTCCTCCTGATCGAGGACGACCCCGCGGTGCTCGAGATGTACCGCATGAAGCTCGAGCTGGACGGGTACCGGGTCAACGTGGCCGTCGACGGCGAGGAGGGGATCGACCGTGCCACCGAGCTCAAGCCGGACATCATCTTCCTCGACATCCGCCTGCCCAAGAAGGATGGCTTCGAGGTCCTCCAGGCGCTCCGCCAGAACGAGGAGACCGCCGCCATCCCGGTGATCATGCTGAGCAACTACGGGGAGAAGGAGCTGGTCGACCGCGGGCTCAAGCTCGGCGCCCACGAGTTCCTGATCAAGGCGCAGACCACGCCCAGCTCGCTCTCCGAAGGCATCGGCGAGTGGCTGAAAGAATAGGAGGACGGGGGCCCGCCGCCGCCGACGAGCCTCCGGACGATGGGCGCAGGCCCCGCGAGCTGAACCTCTCGCTCGACAAGCCGATCTACACCATCAGCGTCGCCTCCGAGATCCTGGAGACGCACCCGCGGACGCTGATGATGTACGAGAACATGGGCCTGGTGGTCCCCCAGCGGACCTCGACCAACCGCCGGCGCTTCTCGCAGCGTGACATCCACAAGCTGCAGACCATCCAGAACCTCACCCGCAACCACGGCGTCAACCTCAACGGCGTGCGATATGTGCTGCAGTTGCTCAAACTGCTCCATGAGCACGGCGTCGAGCCTCCGGCGGGGCTTCGGGACATCGACGTCTCCCAGCTCGACGTCTGAGCACCCGGGGGTAGTCGAGGACTGATGGCAGCGACCCAGACGCAGCACGACCAGGAGAGCCTGGGCGACATCGGCCGGCAGATCGCGGACGACGCGGCGCGCCTGGTCCGCACCGAGATCGAGCTCGCCAAGACGGGCATGATCGAGAGCCTCAAGCGGGGCGCGGTGGCGATCGGTCTGATCGTCGTCGCCCTGCCGCTCATCCTCATCGGGATGACCCTGGCGTTCGCCGCGCTGCCCAAGCACTTCGGCGACGTCTGGTGGTCGTATGCGCTCACCGGTGCCGGGTTCCTGCTCGCCGCCCTGCTGCTCGGCGGCCTCGCCGGGCTGCGCATCCGCGCCATGGTGCGCACCCAGAAGGAGACCATCGCGGCCATCAAGGAGGACGTCGAGTGGGTCAAGCAGTTGACCAGGCGCGACAAGAGCGCGACCTGACCCGGGTCGCGCTGGCGGCGGACATCGACAAGCTGGAACGCCGCATCCGCCACGAGCTCGACTGGAAGGCGCGGCTGCGTCGCGACGGGCCCCAGATCATCGCCATCGCCGGCGCCGTGGTCGTCGTCGGTGTGGGCGTCGTGGTGCTGCGCGCACGCTTCGGCAAGGGCGGCGCGAAGAAGGGTGCCGAGGAGCCCACGCCCTCGCTCGACGAGCTGGCCCGGCAGGTGCGCGAGTTGCGCGCGGAGCTGAAAGGCAAGAAGGGCGGCGAGGAATCGCGCCCGTTGTGGATGAAGCTGGCCGTCCGAGGGGCCACCGCCGGAGCTGCGGCGGGCGCCTCGATGGTCGCGCGACGGTACGCTCAGCGGGCGGGCGCCGAGCCGGAGCATTCGGGCTAGCCCACCCGCCGCGCGAAGAGCGCGGCTCATTCCCCCCAAAGAAGTGATCAGTCCCCCCATCTCCTCTCTTCGCCCATGAGCCGGCGTCGTGCCAGGTTGCGTGGCGGCGGCAGCGGCGCGGCCGCGACGCCGAGGCGCGTCCGCGGTCCACGCTGGTGGCGCAACCTCGCGCCCCGGTGGCGCATCGCCATCCGCGTCGCCGTGCTCGGCGCCGCGGCGATCTTCCTGCTCCTGGCAGGGCTGGTCGCCTACGCGGCGATGAGCCTTCCCGACCTCAACAAGCTGGGCGAGGCGACGGGGACCATCAAGATCCTCGACCGCCACGGCACGCTGATCACCTCGATCGGCAACGACGCCTCGGCGCGGACCTACGTTCCGCTGTCGCAGATCGCCCAGATCCAGCAGGACGCCACCCTCGCCGCCGAGGACCGCAACTTCTACAGCGAGGGCGCCTTCGACTTCCCGCGTGTGATGAAGGCGCTGGTGACCGACGTCATCCTGCGCCGGCCGGCCCAGGGCGCGTCGACGATCACCCAGCAGCTGGCCAAGCTCGCCTTCTTCGGCGCCAACGCCGACAAGTCGCCGCTGCGCAAGCTGCGCGAGGCGATGATCGCCAGCGAGATCGACTCGAAATACAGCAAGCAGCAGATCCTCGAGAAGTACCTCAACCTCATCTACTACGGTGAGGGGGCCAACGGCATCGAGAACGCGGCGGAGACGTTCTTCGGCAAGCACGCCAGCCAGCTCGACCTGCCCGAGGCGGCACTGCTCGCCGGGCTGCCGCAGGCACCGTCGACGTACGATCCCAAGCAGAACCCGTCGGATGCGTGGGCGCGCATGCATTACGTGCTCGGCGGCCTGGTGGCGATGGGCAAGATCACCCAGCAGCAGGCCGACCAGGTCGACCCGCTGGTGGGCGGGGCCGATGCCGGCGGCGCACAGCTCGCCGCCCAGCAGGCCAACCAGAAGGCGCTCACCGACGACCTGCAGCACGGCAAGCCGCTGGCGACGCTGGGACTCGCCCCTCACTTCGTGCAGTACGTCCGCGACCTGCTGCAGTCGAAGTTCGCCGACGACCCGGCGGCGATCTCCGGCGACCTCACGGTGACGACCACCCTCGACCTGTCCATCCAGAGCAAGGCCAACGACGCGGTGAGCAAGGGCGTCGCCGCCATCGGCCACAACGCCAACAACGGCGCGCTGCTGATGATCGACTCCCACACCGGCGACATCCTGGCGATGGTGGGCTCCGCCGACTACACCAACAACGACATCGCCGGGCAGTACAACATCACCACGGCGCAGCGCCGGCCGGGATCGTCGTTCAAGCCCTACGTGTACGAGGAGGGCTTCATCAACGGCAAGCTGAAGCCCTCGACGGTGCTCGACGACACAGCGTCGGAGTCGGCGAAGCTGGGCGGCGTCAAGGACTTCGACCTCGCCTACGAGGGGAAGATCACGGCGGCGAAGGCGCTGCTCGACTCGCGCAACATCCCGGCGGAGCAGGCCATGGTGATGACCGGCATTCCCGACGTCATCTCCTTCGCGCAGTCGCTCGGCATCACCACGCCGCTCAAGGCGGAGCCGGGCACCGCCATCGGCACCTCGACTGTGAAGATGATCGACCACGCCGCCGCCTACGCCGCGTTCTCCAACTACGGGCACAAGGTGACGCCGCGCGCCATCCTCAAGGTGGTCGACGCCAACGGCAACACGCTGGTCGACGAGCCCACGCCTCCGCAGGGCGCGCAGGTGATGACCCAGGCGCAGGCCTACGCGATCACCAAGATCCTCAAGGCGTATCCCGCCCGCTGGGGCGTGCACTTCAACCGGCCCATCGCCGCAAAGTCGGGCACGACGGACAACTTCGTGGACGCGTACTACATGGCCTACAGCCCCGACTACGTCGTCGCCACCTGGGCGGGCCACACCGACAGCACCGGCACCGAGATCGGCATGGACGGCGTCTTCGGCAACACGGTGGGGTCGGACATCACCTCGCGGTTCGTCAACTCGCTGCCGGGACCGATCCACGACTTCCCGGTGGTCAACGGCGCCCTCAGCGACTGCACCGCGACCGACCAGGCGTCGCTGACCCAGGGCTGCCCGAGCGCGAGCCCCTCATCCACCCCGACCCCCACGCCGTCGCCGAGCCCGACCGCGACCGCCACCCCGACGGTGGCGCCTCCCACGATCAGCTTCCAGCCCAGCCCGACCTTCGGGTTGCCTGGCCCCTCGCCGACGCCCACCCCGACCCCGACCCCGACCCCGGTCACGGGTTCGACGCCCAAGCCGACCCCCTAGGCTCGGGTTAGGCGGCGCCCCCGATCAGCTCGCGGAAGCCACCCTCGTGGTCGCGGAGGAGGGAGTGGAGGTCGAGCAGCTCGTCCGAGCTGATCGGCTCGACCGCCGCCGGCCGCCCCTCGTCGATGCTGGGCCGCCGCCGGCGCGGCTGCGCGGCCGGCACCGCCTCGGTGCCCTCCGCCGCCTCGCCGTCGAGCTCGCTCTGGAAGACGATCTGGAGAAGGTTCTCGTCGCTGCACGAGGTGCAGGTGACCCGCACCAGGGCGCGGTTGCCCTGCTGGGCCAGGATGTTGATGTCGCAGCCGGCCATGCTCTTGCCGCACGCCGCGCAGCGGTACCGCCGGGCCTGGGATCGGAGGAGCTCGAGGAGGTCCATCGGAAGCCAGTATATGCCCGGTTCGGCCGTCCGAAACCTCGGCCGGGCACGGCTTGTGGGCCGCTGCCGGGGGGCGGGGCGGCCCGGGCGCCTCGGGTAGACTCTCGGGCGCCGCTGGGGAGTGGCCAAGTGGTAAGGCAGCTGACTCTGGATCAGCCAATCAGAGGTTCGAATCCTCTCTCCCCAGCCAAACCCCGTATTCGAACTCGTCCACAGGCAGGCCATGGACGTGGGCGGCGAGGCTCAGGTGGAAGGGGGTCGCTATCGCCGCGTGAAGGTGAGGTGGGTGACGCCGCTGGGAGAGCTGGCCGAGTCCACGCGGAAGCGCTCCTCGACTCCCTCCAGCCCCTGCCACAGATGCTCCCCGCGTCCGAGCACGATGGGCACGATCACGACGTGCATCTGGTCGATCAGGTCGGCGGCCAGGAACTGACGGACGGTTGCGACACCACCACCGATGCGAATGTCGCGACCACCGGCAGCGTCGCGAGCAGTGCTGAGGGCGTCCTCAGGCGTTGCGTTGATGAAGTGGAACGTCGTGCCACCTTGCATCTCGATCGGGGAGCGAGGATGGTGGGTCAGTACGAAGACGGGGGTGTGAAAGGGCGGCTCATCGCCCCACCAGCCCTTCCAGTCGTCGTGATCAGCCCACGGCCCGCGATGGGGACTGAACTTGTTCCGCCCCATGATCTCTGCGCCGATCCCCACATTCCATTGGCGGGCGAACTCGTCGTCGACGTCGGTGCTTCCATCCGTCGCGCCGCTCATCGCCCGGAAGGTGCGCGTCGGGAAGAACCACTCGTGCAGCCGGCTGCCCGCATGTCCAAAGGGCGCGTCCAGGCTCTGACCCTCACCGGCGCCGAATCCATCCAGTGACACTGCGAAATTGTGGACGCGCACTCGGGACATCCAGCTCGCTCCTCAACAGAGGTGGGTCGCCGTCAGGCGCGGATCCCGCCCGCGTCTCAGCGCACATCGTGGGCTGAGCAAGTCTACGAGAATGCCGCGACGCAAAGGATGCCTGCGCCGCGCCGTCCGCAGCGCCAGACCCTTCTAGTCGCGGGCCAGGACCGGCGCCGACCCTCCGAGGATTTGGCTGAGATCCGGCGTGGTCAGCGTGTCGTCCTCGACGATCCGTCCGCCGGCGAGCCGGTAGAAGGTGATGGCGCGCACCGTCAGCTCCTCCCCGCCGGCGACCGCGACCTTCATGGAGCTGCGGACGACAACGGCGTCGTCTTCGGCGACGAGATCCTCGATGACGACGTCGCTGGCGGCCTGCATGCCGCCGAGCAGCCTCTTGAACCCGGCCAGGTCGACGTTGCCCAGCCCGCGGTTGGTGTAGTCCGGCGCAACCAGCTGATCGATCAGGTCCAGGTTCCCGCCTGCTGATATCTCCTTCAGGAACCGGCGGACGACTTCCTTGTTCTCGACGGCCGACATACCAGTACGCTCCTCAGGTGACACGGGGCGAAGGTCGCGCTATGCGGCAGCCGGCGCTTCGACCACGGGTTCGGCACCGGAGGCCGCGCCGGCGGTCAGCCCAGATGCGTTGAAACCCTTGAACGTGAGCCACAGGCCCAGGAACGCCTCCCAGATGAACTCCGGGGCGGTCGCGACGTTCTGCAGCGTCGAGAACTGCGGGATCGCACCCAGCAGCACCGCGACGCCCGAGGCCGCCAGCAGCGGCCCGCCGATGAGCCCGAACAGCGCCATGCGGCGGGACACCAGGCCGGACCGGTAGAACAGCCAGCCGAGCATCAGTCCGGTGCCGATGCCGTCAGCGAAGCCGGGCCCGAGCAGGAACGTCCAGTTCTTGGTCGCGATGAGGGACTTGCCGATCGTCACGAGCGATCCCGAGTCGGCGGCGGTGGCGTGCTGACGCAGGGTGACGACGGCGAGGACGCTGAGGATGCCGACCAGGATGAAGGTGCACTCGACCAGACGAGCGGCGACGTACCCGAGCGCGATGGTCTCGCTCTGCCGCTTCAGCAGCGGGAAGAGCACGACAGCACACCCGATGTTCGAGATGATCAGGAGGAGCTCCAGGAACGCCCCGAGCAGCACGCGGGTGTCACCGCCGGCGCCGATCACGTAGTTGGCATCGGTCAGGACCGGTCCGTAGGCGACCACGCCGCCGATCGACGTGACGAACGTCAGGATGAACAGCACGCCGACGACCAATGCGGTCTTTCGTGTCGGAGTCACTGTCCACACCCCATCTCACGCCTGCCGGATTGGCACACGATCCCATTCACCGCCACCCACGCATAGTGCCGAAGGTCCCGAATGGACGTCCGAGTGTGATCCGGCGGCCAACTGACGCCGCGCCTCACCGTCAATGGGCGGGCACGAGAGCAGGAAGGCCGTCGTCAAGGTTATGGTGCCCACGTGGCTGAGGCACACCGGACCGACAGCGACCCCGACGACGCTGCATTGCTGGCGCTCCTCACCGCCATCGCATCGCCCGGTCGCGGCGACATCGCCCAACGGCTGGAATCGTCACCCGGCCTGGTGACGCGGCCGGTCCGAAGCGGGGCGACGCGCCGGAATCCCGAGCGGTACTTCCTCACCGCGATCCATCACCACGTCTACGCCGGCGACACGGCATTGCACATCGCTGCCGCTGCGCATCGACGGGGGACCGCCGAGCTGCTGGTCGGGAGGGGAGCCGACGTGCGGGCGCGGAACCGTCGCGGGGCTGAACCGCTCCACTACGCGGCGGACGGACGTCCCGGCGCGACGTCCTGGGATCCGGTGGCACAGCGCGACGTGATCACCTACCTCTGCGAGGCGGGGGCGGACGCGAACGCCCTCGACAAGAGCGGCGTCGCCCCGCTGCACCGGGCCGTCCGCACTCGTTCCGCGGAAGGCGTCGTCGCACTCATCCTGAACGGCGCCGACCCAGGACTGATGAACAGGAGCGGCTCGACGCCGCTGCACCTCGCCGTCCAGAGCACGGGCAAGAGCAACTCCGGCTCGGACGCGGCAAAGGCGGAGCAGGCTCGCATCATCGCCACACTGCTCGAACACGGTGCGCGTCCAGGCGACGCTGACGCAAGCGGCAAGACCGTTGCAGCCGCAGCGTCGAGTGAGTGGATCCGTGATCTGCTCGCCACCCGCTGACGCAGCGCGCCAACACCCGCCTACACCGGACGAGCCACCACCCTCACGCGGTCGCGGCCGGCTCCCGCCCGCAGACCCGTTGGCACGCGTCAACCGCGGCGCGGATCGCCGATGACCGTCCCGACTCCGGTCCGCGCTGATCGAGAACCTCGACGATGTGGCAGCCGCGCGGACCCACCGCCGCGACGTAGATCAGACCCGCCGGCTTCCCTTCGGCGGGCTCACCCACCAATCCCGTGATGGCGACGCCGACGCCCGCGCCGAAGCGCCGCCGCACGCCCTCGGCCATGGCGCGGGCCGTCTCGGGGCTGACGGTGCCCGCCTCCTCCAAAGTCGCGCGTGGCACGCCGAGCTCCTCGTGCTTGGCATCGTCGGTGTACGCGACGACGCCGCCGAGAAGGAAGTCCGACGCCCCGCGCAGGGCGGCGAACAGCGCGGCAAGCGACCCGCCCGTGCAGGACTCCGCGACGGCCAGCGTCAGGTGCGCGTCGCGCAGCGCGGCAGCGGCGGGCTCGAGCTCCGCTACGGGGATGTCGGGGAGGTACTGCAGCTCGCCGATGACCCGTCCCAGCAGCTGCGCCCCCGCATAGAGCGCGACGGCCACGACCAGCCACACGACGAGGGCGACGCCGATGGCGGCACCCCCGCCGATCCGCCCGGCGAGTGCGATGACGACGAGCGCGAACGCCACCATGCCGATGGCGCCCGCCACCGCACCGCGCGTGTCGGACACGGCTCGCGACGTGCCCTCGCGCCGCTCGATGAGGGTCAGCGCAGCGGGGAGGATGGCGGGAAACGCGAGCAGCATCCCGGCGGTCCGTTCGCCGGCGGTGTCCGCGACGATGCCCGCGGCGACCGCCACCGCCGCCCCGAACGCGAAGCGCTCGGCGATCGCGCGAGGGCTCAGCCCGCGAATCCGCTGCGGGTCGATGCCGGCACCCTCGTCGCGCTTCTCCACTCGCGGCGGGCTCGGCGTGACCGCGGCGCTCATCGCAGCACCGCGACGTAGAGCCCGGCGGCGATGGCCAGCCACACCCCGACCGCAGCCACCGAGCCGGGCAGGGCGCGCAGGCGGCGCACGGCGTCGATGCCGACCACGCACGCACCGACCATCGCGACGGCGCCGCCGACCATGCCGACCGCGGCGGTCCACACGGCGGGCTCGCCGGCCGCCACCAGCGTGACCAGCAGCGAGGCGGCCGCCACCGACGGTGCAGCCGCGAACACGCCCGCGAGGCTCTTGGGCCGGAGCAGCTCGGAGAGCGCGGAGAAGGCGACCACGAAGGCGCCGGCGATGAGGCCGCGCACCCCGAGGACGATCACCGAGGAGGGCATCGACCCGCCTCCGTGCGGTCGCACATCACCGTCCAGCGCGCCTCACCCGGTGTGGCACCGGGGGGCGCGCCACGGCGACGCGTCCCCCGGCCCGAGGCCGCTCCACCCGAGAATTGGCCGGCCTTGTCAGCAACAACAACGAAGTCGCGCCCGGTGGATCAGGTGCGGCCGCTCGCCTTGTCGCGCGCCTTGTCGAGGATGGCGTTGGCCTTGCCGGTCAGCTCGGTGGCCGGCGGCTGGTTGGGGTGCGGCCGCGTCGGCGCGGTCTCCTTGGCCTTCCTGAGCTCGCGGCCCACGTCCTCGAGGCGGGTCTTGGTCACGCTCTCCTCGAGCTTGGGGAAGACCTCGCCCTCCTCCTCGGTGACGTGGTGCTCGACGTCCCGCTGCAGGCGGCCGACCATCTCGGCGACCGCCTTGGTGTGCGCCTTGTCGACCTTGGAGTCGAGGCGCCCGAGGACCTCCTTGACGGTCTGGTGCTCGTCGATCGCCTCCCTGACCAGCGACCTCCCGCCGGGCACCTCCTTCTCGATGAGCGGGTAGAGGTGCGCCTCCTCGATGGCGGCGTGGACGGAGAGCTCGCGGATGATCTGGGCGAGGATGTCGCCGCGTCCCTCGGGTTCGGACGCGTCGAATTGGGCAAAGAGATCCTCGACGGCGCGGTGGTCCTTGGTGAGCAAGTCGACAGCGTTCATAGATGATCTCCTGATAGTTAGCCTGTGCCCTATTGTGCCAGCGGGAGCCCGCCCAAGGCACGGCCGGAGCGGCCAGGCGCCCAGCCGCCAGCGCCCGGCGCAGAGCCTCTCGGCCCTGTCCTCCTGAGCCGAACGGCCGTGGCGCCATGCCCCGGCCCGCGCGACGATGGTGTCCGCCATGGCCGAATCCGCCCGCGCCCGCGGGATCGACGTCGTGCTCGTCGAGGACCACCGCATCGTCCGCGAAGGCACCCGCTCGCTCCTGGAGCGGGATCCGGCGATTCGCATCGCCGGCGAGGCGAGCCGCGGGGAGGACGCGCTGCGCCTGGCGGAGGAGCTGCGGCCGCAGGTGATGCTGGTCGACGTGCAGCTCGACGGCATGAACGGCATCGAAGTGATCCGCGCCGTCGCCGAGCGCTGCCCGGAGGTGCGCTGCGTGGTGCTCTCGGCCTTCGACGACTACGTCTACGTCACCGAGGCGTTCGAGGCCGGTGCCCACGGCTACCTGTTGAAGACGGCGGGCGCCACGGAGCTCGTCGACGCGGTGCACTCGGTGGCGGGCGGCGCGACGGTGACCGACGAGAAGGTGGCGCGGCGGCTGCTGGAGCGGTGGCGTCGGGGCGGGGCGTCGCAGGAGCGGCTCACCTCGCGCGAGACCGATGTGCTCCGCCTCCTCGCGCAGGGCCTCTCCAACAAGCAGATCGCCGCCGACCTCGGCGTCGGCCTGCGCACGGTCGAGGGCCACGTGTCGACCCTCCTCGCCAAGTGCGGCGTGCGATCGCGCACCGAGGCGGTGCTCTACGCGATGACCCACCACCTCGTCGCCGCGCCGGGCGCGGACACCGGCTGAGATGCTCCGCCGCGCCCTGCGCCCGCCCGTGCGCGACGCGCAGTTCTGGGCGGTGCAGGCCGCCGTGGTGGGGCTGGCGGCGCTGCACTTCTACCTCGACGCGTCGGGACGCCTGGAGTCGACGGCGTTCCCCACCGGCCTGCCGGTGACGCTGCTCCTCGTCCCCGTGCTCTACGCGGCGCTGCGCTACGGCGTCACCGGCGCCGTGGCCACCGCCGTCCTCGCCACCCTGCTCTGGCTGCCCGACCTCGCCCTCCCCGACGCCCATGGGCATCCCGCCGCGGACGCCGGCGACCTGCTCATCGTCGACGCCGTCGCCGTCTTCGTCGGCATCCACATCGATCGCGGACGGCTGCAGCGACGCCGTGCCGACGCCGCCGAGCGCCAGCGCCGCGAGGCGGAGCGGCGCGAGCACGAGGCCGTCCGCACGTATGCGGCGCTGCTGCTCACCGCGCACGAGGAGGAGCGCCTGCGCATCGCCCGTGACATCCACGACGACCCGCTGCAGCGCCTCATCGCCCTGGCGCGTCGCATGGATCGCCCGGACGCCGCCGATGCCCAGGCGCGTGAGCAGCTGCTCGACGTCATCGGCCGCCTGCGCGACATCGCGCGGGGCCTGCGCCCTCCAGGCCTCGACCAGCTCGGCCTCGTCGCCGCGCTGCGCGGCCTGCTCGCCGACGAGGGTGACGCGGCGCGCATCGCCGCCGACCTCGACGTCGCCGGCAACCCCGTCCGCCTCGCCTCGGCCGTGGAGCTGGGCGCCTTCCGCATCGTCCAGGAGGCCCTGTACAACGTCACCCGGCACGCCTCGGCGCACCACGTCCGCGTCGCCGTGGACTACGACGGCGACGCGCTGCGCATCAGCGTCGCCGACGACGGCGTCGGCTTCGACCCGGAGGCGTTCGCCGGCGCCGGCAACGGCAGCGGCGCCCCCCATCTCGGCCTGCTCGGCATGCGTGAACGCGCAACCCTGCTGGGCGGCCAGCTGCGACTCACGTCGCGAGCGGGCAGGGGCACCACCGTCGACGTCGTCCTCCCGGCCGGGGCCGCCCCGTGAAATCACGGGGCTGAGACCCCGCGGTTCCCCGCTGGCGCCCCCGTGCCGCTCGCGCCCATGCTGCGAGCACGATGATCGCTACAGCTCACGCGGCGCTCGACCTCCGCATGCTCGACCCGGAGACGGGACAGGAGGTGGCTCGCTGCGTCGGACCGCGACCGGACGGCGCCTGCCCGCGCGTCGACATCGGTGACGTCCTGCCCTGCGCAGGATGCTCGCTGCTGCCCGCCGGCGCAGCTGCCGCCATGGGCTACGCGGTCCCGGCGCAGATGACACTCTGCCCCGTCACTCTCGCGCTCGCCATGGCCGTGTCGCCGGAGACGCCGTTGATCGACGGCTGAGGTCCGCTCGGCCGGCGGCAGAGGGCCAGAGGTCCCGGGTGCACGATGCGGCCACCGGGACCAATGGCCTGGCGCGTCCGTGCCGACCGTGCCGAAGAGCACGGTTCGACCGATGGCCCATGCCTCTGTGCCGGTCGCCCGGTGCGGGTGCACGCTCAGCGCACCTCACCAGCATCCACAAGGAACTGCCAGCCATGGAGCGCATCGACCGTTACGCCATCGCCTTCATCGTCGGCGGCTCGATCCTGACAGCGTCACTGGTCACGGCCGCCGCCGCCTGGCACGCGCCCTCGACACCCGCCGGCGCGGCACCGGCCGCCACCACCGCGGCGCACGTCGCGGTCGCGCCGCTGCACGAGACCCTGGTCATCGCCACGCCGGACATGCTGGGCAGCAACGAGATGCCCGCCTACGTGCCCTCCACCCTGACCCTCCCGGCCAACACGACGGTGAGCATCACGATCGTCAACTTCGACGACGCCACCGCGCTGCCCGCCGGATCCGAGCAGTTCGCCACCGCGACGGGCGTGACCGGGCCGCTCCAGGTCCAGGCGCTCGACCCCACCGATCCCAACGCCGACGCGCCGGCCACCGCGGTGACCTCGATGGATCCGCAGAGCGGCGTGTCGCACACCTTCACCATCGCCAAGCTCGGCATCAACGTCCCCATCGCCCCCAAGTCGAAGACGACCTTCACCATCCGCACCGGCAAGGCGGGGACGTTCCAGTGGCAGTGCATGGACCCCTGCGGCACCGGGCCCTCGGGCTTCGGCGGCGCCATGGCGGCGAAGGGCTACATGCAGGGCACCCTCACGGTCGTCTGAACTCGCAGCTTCCGCTGGTGAAGGAGCGGGCAGGTGATCCACCTGCCCGCTCTCACCATGCCTGCCGCGCCGGGCCCGCGCGCAATGCCTGCGGGCCCGGCGTCGTCGTACACCCTGGACGGGCACGCGCGCCCGCCGGTTGCCGAGGAGAGAACGAACATGGGTGCACGCAGGCTGGCGGTGGCGCTGGTGGCGGTCCCGGTGGCGATGGCCGCGGCCTGGTCGGGCGGCGCGGCGGCGCAGGGGCCCAGCGTGCTGCGGGTGGGCAGCTGGAACGGCGTCAAGGGGCAGTTCAGCACCATCCAGGCGGCGGTCGACGCCGCCAAGCCGGGCGACTGGATCCTGGTCGGCCCCGGCGACTACCACGAGACGGGCGTGCCAGGCTCGCCGCACCAGGCGGGCGTGCTGATCACCACGCCGGGCATCCACCTGCGGGGGATGGACCGCAACAAGGTCATCGTCGACGGCACCAAGCCGAGCGCGCCGGCGCCGTGCGACGCGGCGCCCTCGTCGCAGCAGATCACCCCTGCCGGGAGCAACGGCATCGAGGTCTGGGAGGTCGACGGCGTCTCCATCGAGAACCTGCTCGCCTGCAACTGGCTGAGCGGCAGCGACGGCGGCAACGGCAACCAGATCTGGTGGAACGGCGGCGACGGCGGCGGCACCATCAACCTGCACGCGCTGTCGGGCGACTACCTCACCGCCAGCTCCTCGTACAACTACGGCACCGACCCCGCCAACCACGGCAGCAGCACGGTGCCGATGGCGCAGTACGGCATCTTCACCAGCGACGAGGGCGGCCCCGGCGTCATCGACCACAGCTACGCCAGCAACATGGGCGACAGCGACTACTACATCGGCGCCTGCCGGGACTGCAACATGGTGCTCACCCACGCGCACGCGCAGAACAGCGCGCTCGGCTTCAGCGGCACCAACGCCGGCGGCCGGCTCGTCATCGAGGACAGCGAGTGGGATCTCAACAAGACCGGCATCGCCCCCAACACGCTGAACAACGACGACTGGCCGTCTCCCGCCGACGGCTCGTGCCCGGGCACAACGCAGCCGTGCAGCATCATCCGCGGCAACTACGTCCATGACAACAACAACCCGGACACTCCCGGCTACGGCATCGCCGGCGCCGCTCCGGTGGGCACCGGCATCATCCTGAGCGGCATCCGCAACTACACGGTCGACGGCAACACCGTGACCGGCAACGAGGGCTGGGGCGTGGTCGTCAACGACTATCCCGACGGCGAGACGCCCTCACCGAAGTCGCAGGCGCCCTGCGCGGGCGGCACCGACCTCAGCCCGGCCACCAACGCCGGCGGCGCCACCGGGCAGGACCTCTGCTACTACCAGGCCTTCGGCAACCAGGTGTCCAACAACACGTTCACCAACAACGGCGGCTTCGGCAACCCCGGCAACGACGACATCGCGCTCGCCGCCCTGCCCAGCGCGCCGAACAACGGCAACTGCTTCTTCGGCAACACCGACACCTCGGGCACCCTGACCAGCGACCCGCCGCAGATCCAGACCCTGGACGGCACCTGCGGCATCCCCAACGCCGGCTGGCTGGGCCCGAGCTTCGTGCAGCTGGTCTGCGCCAGCCCCGGGGCCCTGCCGGTGACCTTCCCCTGCCCCCAGACGCAGCCGCCCGTGACCAACTACCCGCAGACGGACCCGACCAAGACCACCATCCTGCCCATCCCCTTCGACCAGCCGAGCATGCCGAACCCCTGCGCCGGCGTTCCCGTCAATCCGTGGTGCAACCCGCACGCCGGCGGCGTCGTGCCGGCGTCGAGCGGCGGCTCCACGGTGACCTCGACCATCGGCCTGCCCGACACGTCGGCGCCGGCGGCACCGGCTGCGGCCGGCCTGCTCGCGGCGGGCGCCTCGCTCGGCGGACTCGCGGTGCTGCGGCGGCGCCGTCGGGGAGGCAGTCGCTAGACTGCCCGTCCCATGGCCACCCGTCCCGTCCACATGACCGCCGCCGGTCGCTCCGCCCTGGAGGCGGAGCTGGCCGAGCTGGAGAACGTCCGCCGCCCCGAGATCGTGGCCCGCATCGCCTCGACCCGCGCCGAGGGCGACCTCAGCGAGAACGCCGGGTACCACCAGGCGCGCGAGGACCAGTCGCACGTCGAGGGGCGCATCGCCGAGCTGCGGGCGGCGCTGCGCGACGCGGTGATCATCGAGGAGGGCGCGCCCGACGGCGTGGCCCGCATCGGCGCGCGCGTCACCGTCGAGGACCAGTGGGGACGCTCGACGTACTTCATCGTCGGTCCCACCGAGGTCGACGCCGCGGCGGGGAGGATCAGCGCTCAGTCGCCGATCGGCAGCGCCCTCATCGGCAAGCGCGCCGGCGACGTGGCCAAGGTCGCGGCACCGGCCGGCGAGACGACGCTGAAGGTGGTCGAGGTCAGCTAGGCCACGAAGCGGATGGCGAAGAGGGTGGCGACGAACGCCATCCAGCCTCCCATCACGGTGTACACGGGGACTCGCAGCGCGGGACGCCGCTTGAGGAAGAGCGCGCCGGCCAGGTAGACCGGCACCATCGACATCAGGTAGCGAGGCACGCTCAGCCAGTAGACGAAGCTGATGCTGAGCAGCCACACCGCCGCTGCGTAGGCCGTCAACGAGAGGGCGACCTCCCGGCGATGCCGCACCAGGTACACGACGGCCAGCAGCCCGAGCACGCCGAAGAGGAACTCCATGCCGAAGACGAAGGAGTTGAAGCCACCGGCGAGCGCGTCCGAGAGGGTCGCCTGCGCGCCCTGCCAGGGCCACGCCACGAAACGGTTGAACGAGGCCGACTGCTCGACGTGCCAGTAGGCGAAGGCGTCGCCGGTCTGCGCCTTGGCGTACAGGACGAAGAGCAGCAGCGGCACCACCGGCAGCAACGCCGCGGGAAGGCCGAGGCCGAGCACGCGCTTTCGCCGTCGCAGCACGTGGTCGAGCAGCATCGCGGGGACCAGCGCCAGCCCGGTGATGCGCATCGCCGTCGCCAGCGCGCCGATGACGCCGGCGCGGGCGTCGTCGCCGCGACGCATGTAGTACAGCGACGCGGTGGTGGCGGCGAGGAAGGGCGACTCGGTGTAGACCGCGGTGAGGAACACCGCATAGGGATAGAGCACGAGCAGCCACGCTGCGGTCTGCGCCGACTCGGTGTCACCGGGCTGCTCCTGCAGCACCAGCTTGGCGAGGAACACCAGCGCGACCAGCTCGCAGATCGCGCTGACGGCGATGCCTGCGGTGGTCGAGTCCGGGATGAAGAACATGGCGAAGCGCAGCAGCATCGGGTATCCGGGCAGGAACGCCCAGAGGTGGCCAGGATGCCCCGGTGTCAGGTCGAGCGGACCCGAGGGGTAGCCCTGCGTCGCGATGGTGCGGTAGCTCTCGCCGTCCCAGGCGCCGAAGGGCGACACCAGGTCGGCGTACGCCGGATGCCCCGGCGCATCGGTGTGGCTC
The DNA here is from genome assembly GCA_035652335.1 of Candidatus Dormiibacterota bacterium. Taxonomy (GTDB): domain Bacteria; phylum Chloroflexota; class Dormibacteria; order Aeolococcales; family Aeolococcaceae; genus DASRDZ01. The sequence continues at coordinate 16,915 of DASRDZ010000062.1, read as the reverse complement.
CACACCGTGAGCATCGGCACCGCGAGGGTGACCAGCTTGCCGGCGACGAAGGGCGGCAGCACCAGCCGCAGCGTCGACCCCATCGTGGGCGCGAGTGTAGTGGGCGCGACCTCTCAGCCGCGCGCGAGGCTCAGTAGACGCGGACGGGGATGCCGACCGTGGCCCACGCGTAGAGAGTCTCCATCGTCGGCATGGGCACGTTGACGCAGCCGTGCGAGCCATTGGCCTCGGTGCCGGGCCCGTACGTCGAGCGCCAGGGCGCGTCGTGGATGGCGTAGCCGTCGTTGCGGAACCAGAGCGTGTACTGCACCCAGCTCGGCGGGTACCAGTACGGCGAGCTGGTCGGCCAGTCCGACGTCATCAGCCAGGGCGACACCTTGCGCAGCACCGAGTACTGCCCGGGCGGCGTGGGCAGTGCGGGACGCCCGGTGGTGATGAAGGTGGTGAGGACGGGCATGCCGTCCTGGTACGCGCTGAGCAGCTGGCAGGCGAGGCTGATGACGATCACCTTGCCCGACGTGCCCACCGCGTTGGAGGGGACGCCGCACTCCGGCCGCGAGGCGACGTCGTCGCCGTAGCGGATGCGCCCGGCGCCGCTGCCCTGGAAGGGCGCGTCGCCGAAGGTGAAGATGCCGCCGTCGCGGGCCACCATCCAGTAGCCGTTGCCGCTCGGCGTGGCGGCCATGCCGGTGATCGGCTGCACCAGCGGCTGGCCGCCCTCGGAGCCCTTGTAGGCGGCGTCGCCGAAGGTGAAGACGCCGCCGTCGCGGGCGACCATCCAGTAGCCGTGCCCGCTCGGCGTCGCGGCCATGCCGACGATCGGCTGGTTGAGCTGCCTGCCGCCTTCGCTGCCGAGGTACGGCGCATCGCCGAAGGTGAAGATGCCGCCGTCGGAGGCGACGAGCCAGTAGCCGTTGCCGCTCGGGGTGCCGGCGATGCCCACCACCGGCTGGTTGAGGGCCACACCGCCCTCGCTGCCGTGGAAGGGCGCGTCGCCATAGGTGAACACGCCGCCGTCGGAGCCGAGCAGCCAGTAGCCGTTGCCGCTGGCGGTGCGCGCCACGCCGACGAGCGGCGCGTTGAGGGCGAGGCCGCTGGGACTGCCCAGGGCACCCGCGCTGCCGAAGTTCAGCACGTCGCCGTAGGAGGCGGTGATCCAGTAGCCGTTGCCGTCGAGGCTCGGGGCCATGCCGACGGCGCCCACGGCCGGCGGCGCGGTGGGCGCGGCCGCCTCGGCGCCGAGGTTGCTGACCACGCTGGTGACGACGGACACGGTGACGGCGGCGGCCACGCGCCCGCGCCAGGTGCGCGACGCGTTGCCCAGCCTGGGGAATCCCACCTGTGCTCCCTCCGGGTGTGACGTGATACGGGTTGCGGGGAGAAGCATGATGCAACCGACCGCGGCGGCGCAGGGCCGATCGTCACAGCTTCGCTGCCTCGCCGGCACGCCGATAATGGCCTCCGTCATGGCAGTCCGCGAGCTCGGCGACGGCTACCAGCTCGACGACGCGCGTGATCGCGTCGACGTCGCCGCGGTGCACGGCTATCTCTCGGGCCGTTCCTACTGGGCGGCCGGCCGGCCCATCGAGGTGGTCGACCAGCAGCTCCGCGACTCCTTCCGCGTCGTCGGGCTGTACCACCGCGGTGCCCAGGTCGGCTACTGCCGCGCCGTGTCCGACGCCAGCAACCTCGCCTACCTCGCCGACGTGTACGTCCTCGAGGAGCATCGCGGGCGAGGGCTCGGCATCGAGCTGGTCCGCGAGGCGATCGTCAACGGACCGCCGGTGCGGCGCTGGCTCCTGCACACCAAGGACGCGCACGGGCTGTACGCGAAGTTCGGCTTCGGCCCGCCGTCCGACCGTGTCATGGAGCTGGACATGCGCGACCTCGTCGACCCCGACGCCGCCCCGCTCGCGGTGGAGGAACCGGAGCTGGAGCTCGGCGTTGAGTGACGTCGCGTCGCGCGTCGTGGTGCGTCCCTACCGGCTGCCGGAGGACGCCGAGGCGCTGTCCCGCGTCTTCTACGACTCCGAGCGGTGGCATCACGACATCGACGACCTGCCCCCGCTGCTCCCGCCGCTCGACCTCGAGTACGCCCGCAAGCGCTTCGCCGGCCTGACGGCGGCCGACCCCGATCGCGCGCTGCTGGCGGCCGAGGTCGACGGCGAGGTGGTCGGCCTGGCCGAGGCGAAGATGCGGCGCGACGACGCGGCTGGGTTCGTCGGCGCCTACGTCGACGAGCTGGCGGTCGCCGAGTCGTGGCGCGGCCGCGGCGTCGGCACGGTCCTCATGGCGGCGCTGGAGGAGTGGGCGCGCGGTCGTGGCGCGATCAGCGTCGCGCTCGACCACTTCCACACCAACGACGGCGCGCACCGGCTCTACGAGCGGCTCGGCTTCCGGGTGCGCGGCGTGATCATGGAGAAGCGGCTCACCTGAGCCGGCGCCCGTGCTCGACCCGGAGGAGTTCGTGCGCATCGCCGCCGACCGCGGCCGGCTGGCGGTGCTCGGGCGGCTGGCCGTGCGCGCGGCGCGAGCGCCGGACGTTGCTGCCGATACCGGCATCAACGAGCGCGAGGTGCTGCGCGTCCTCGGCCGGCTCAGCGCGGCGGGGCTGGTGCGCGAGAAGGGCGGTGTCTACACGCTCGACGACACCGCGTTGCGCGAGCTGGCGGCGGCGCAGCGGCGCGCGCTGCCCGCGCATCCGGCGGTGCTCGCCGGGCTCGACGAGGACGACGCCGTTGTCGCCGCGCGCTTCTTCCGCGGCATGAAGCTGGTGGAGATCCCCGCTGCCGAGGGCAAGCGCCGCGCCGTGCTGCGCGTGCTGCAGGACGAGTTCGAGCCCGGCCGCTACTACGCCGAGGCGGAGGTGCGCCGCATCCTGCGCAAGTTCCACCCCGACGACGCCGCGCTGCGCCGCTACATGGTGGATGCGGGCATGCTCGTGCGCGAGAGCCGCACCCGCACCTACTGGCGCGGTGGCGGCCCCCCGCCGGGCGGCGGGGCCGTGACGCCGCCCGGACCTTGATGGCTGTGGTGCAAACCGGCGGGCTTCAGCCCGCCGAGGGCGGGGCAGGATCCGGCCGGTCCTGCGGACCGGAGGGATCCCCGGGGCGGGATCTGCCCGCCCCGTCTGCTCGCTCAGGCGAGCGAAAAGAAAAGCCCGCCGCGCCCCACTCAGCCGAGCGGTGCGACACGCCCGGCCCAGGGCAGGGCCGACTCCAGCTGTGAGGCCAGCCGGATCAGCGTCGCCTCCTCGCCGAGGCGGCCGATCGCCTGCACGCAGAGGGGCAGCCCGTCGTGCTCGAAGAGGGGGAGGTTGGCGGCGGGCTGGCCGCTCAGGTTGGCGGGGACGGTGAAGGGCGTGAACATTGCCGAGTTGATGATCGGCATGGTGGGGTCGAGCTCGATGCCCTCCCACAGAGAGCCGATGGGGATGGGCGGCTTGGCCAGCGCGGGCGTGAGGATCACGTCGTACGCCGACTGCGCGGCGGCGATGTCGCGGATCAGCGCCTGCATCTGCGCGCTGGCCCGCCAGTAGGCGCCGGAGGGGATCTCCCTGCTCAGCTCGTAGAGGGCGCGGTTGAGCGGCTCGATCCTCTCCAGGTCGCCACCGCCGTCGAGGACCTCCTGCACCACGTTGCCGAAGAAGGCGGCCCAGACCTGGTTGAAGAGGCCGAGGATGTCGTCGTTCTGCCAGCCCGGCGCGACCTCCTCGACGTCGTGGCCGAGCTGCTCGCAGAGGGTTGCGGCGCGGCGCAATCCTTCGACGGAGGCGTCGTCGACGGGCACGGCCAGCGGCGGCGTGGCGGTGAAGCCGATGCGGAGGCGGCCGGGGTCGGCGCCGACCTCCTCGGCGTAGGGACGCGCGGGCGGCGGGGCGACGTGGAGGTCGCCGGGGACCGCGCCGCTGCAGACGTCGAGGAGCAGCGCGTTGTCGCGCACGGTGCGGGTGATGAAGCCCTCGACGTTGAGACCGAAGGGCGGGTCGCCCGCAGGGGCCATGGAGATGCGGCCGCGAGTCGGCTTGATGGAGAAGAGGCCCACGCAGGCTGCCGGGATGCGCAGCGAACCGCCCGCGTCGTTGCCGTGTGCGGCGGGTGCCATGCCCGACGCGACGGCCGCGGCCGAGCCACCGCTGGACCCGCCGGCGGTCAGCTCGGTGTTCCAGGGGTTGCGGGTGGCGCCGAAGCGGCGGTTCTCGCTGCTCGGCACGGTGCCCAGCTCGGGCAGGTTGGTCTTGCCCACGAAGACCGCCCCGGCCTCACGCAGCCGCCCGACGACGTGGGAGTCGACGGGCGCTGGTGCGTCCTTGACGCCCTCACAGGCGAGGGTGGTCGGCGTGCCCGCCAGGTGGACGTTGTCCTTGATGGCGACGGGCAGACCCTCCAGGGGCCGGGCCTCGCCGCGGCGGATGCGCTCCTCGCTCTCGCGAGCCTGCGCGCGCGCCTGCTCGGCGAGCACCAGGACGTAGGCGTTGATCGTCCCGTTGTGGCGCGCGACGCGCTCCAGCACGCCGTCGAGCAGCTCGACGGGGGACAGGCTGCCGCCGCGCAGGCGGTCGACGAGGTCGGAGGCGGGCGCCAGGACGGCGTCGTCGGTGATGGGCACGATCAGCTCTCCCTCGAGCCCCGTCCACGCGGACGGAGGGCGCTGGGGATTATGGTCGCTCCGAGCATCCGAGAGCAGGAGGCAGCCCGCCATGACGCCTGAGGAGGCGATCGACGTCATCCGCACGCAGCACCACGCGGTGCTGGCCACCACCCGGGGCGACGGCGGGGTGCAGATGTCCCCGGTGGGCGCCACCGTGGACGGCGACGGCAGGGTGGTGGTCAGCAGCCGGGAGACCGCCGTCAAGGTGAAGAACCTGCGCCGCCGCCCGCACGCCGCTGTTTGTGTCATTCCCGACAATTTCTACGGCGGTCGCTGGGTGCAGGCGGAGGGGCCGGTCGAGATCGTGTCGCTCCCCGACGCCATGGAGCCGCTGGTGAGCTACTACCGCTCCATCGCCGGCGAGCATCCCGACTGGGACGACTACCGCGCCGCCATGCAGCGCGAGCAGCGCTGCCTCATCCGCATCCGCGTGGAGCGCGCCGGTCCCAGCCAGATGGGCTGATCAGCGCGGCGAGGCGACCGCCAGCAGCAGGATCAGCACACCGAAGCCGATCCACCACCATGCCAGCAGCCGCTGGCTGCGCGCGGCCACGGCGGGATTGCTCGCCTCCGGGGCGACGACGCGTCCCCGCCAGCGCCGCGCCGAGCGCTGCCCCATGGCGGTGGCCACACCGAGCCAATCCCGGGCGACCAGCGCACCGGCGACGACGATGAGCAGCCCGGAGACGCCCTGGCCGGCGTGGAACGCCGCCGTTCCCCGGCCCGCGGTGACCAGGAACGACACGGCCGCTCCCGCCCACAGCGCGACGATCAGCGCCATGCCCAGGCGATGCCGCGGCGGACCGGGCTCCGGAGTCATGTCCTGCGGTGCACCATCGTCGACGACGCCTGGTCGAGCGGGCGCATCACCACCTGGTCGATGTTGACGTGCTTCTCGCGGGTCACCACGTAGGCGACGACGTCGGCGACGTCCTCCGCGGTGAGCGGCGTCATCCCCGCGTACACCTTCGCCGCGGCCTCGGCCGAACCCAGCCGGACGACGGAGAACTCCGTCTCCACCAACCCGGGATCGATCTCGGTGACGCGGACCGGCCGGCCCAGCAGCTCCAGGCGCAGCGTCTTGGTCACCGCGTGGGCCGCGTGCTTCGCCGCGGTGTAGCCGCCGCCGTCGGGATAGACGTCGAGCCCGGCGGTGCTGACGACGTCGACGATGTGCCCGGGATCCTCGCGCTCCAGCAAGGGCAGCAGCGCGCGCGTCATGCGCATCAGTCCCAGCACGTTGGTCTCGTACATCGTGCGCCACTCCGCGTCGACCGCATGCTCGACGTGGTTGAAGCCGAGCGCGCCGCCGGCGTTGTTGACCAGCACCGTGCAGCGGTCGAGCTGCGCCACGAAGCCGTCGACGCTGGCCTGGTCGGTGACGTCGAGCGGCAGGGCGCGGGCGCCCACCGGCTCGCACACCTCGCGCAGCATCTCGACGCGACGCGCGCCGGCGACCACCTCGAACCCCTCCGCGCGCAGCCGGCGCACCGACGCCGCGCCGATGCCGCTGCTGGCGCCGGTGACCACCGCCACGCCACGACTCACGCCGTCGCCTCCAGGCCCTCGCGGATGCGGCGCTCCAGTGCGTCGATGCCCAGCCCGCCCATGCCCAGCTCGGCCGCCAGCAGATGGGCGGGCAGCGCCTGGCCCATCGACCACAATGCGCGCAGCTCGTCGCCTGCGGCGCCGGGCCGCCACCATCGGTCGCCGTGGCGCTCCCGCCAGCGCTCGCGCAGCTGTGCCTCCAGCATCCAGGCGCGCAGGTACTGCGACGCGTAGAAGCCGGGATCGACGTCGTCGAGCCAGCCCTCCTCGTTGTAGCGGAAGCCCAGCGCGCCGCTCAGCGTCGCCGCGTAGCGCTCAGGCATGGCCTGCATCCCGCTCGGACCGGCGCCGTGCAGGGCCAGCTCGTACACGACCTTGGCGCCGTAGCGGCGGATCATGTAGAGGTAGTACACGTGCGCGTGATGCACCAGGGTGCGCAGCGACGCGCCGTCGACGCGCAGCGAGTCGCCGAGCCAGGTGCGGTCGAGGAGCAGGTGCTCCATGGTGAACGCGAAGGCCTCGGTGACGCTGTTGTCGCCGAGGTCGCGCTCCTCGAAGGGGCGCTCGCGGTCGGTGTTGGCGAAGTGCTCGGTGTGGCCGGCCTCGTGGAAGAGGGCGCGGAAGTCCTGGTAGCCGCCGGTGGGGCGGATCACCAGGTACACCTCGTCGGGCGTGCGCACCGGGGCGCAGAAGGCGCGCGGGTTCTTCCTCGGCCGGTCCTCGGTGTCGAGATGGACGTTGGGCTGGTCGTCGATGGCGACGCCGAGCCCGAGCAGGGTCTCGCGCAGCGTGGGCAGCATCCGCTCCGACTGGAACCAGGCGTCCTGCTCGGTCATGCGGAAGAGCAGCGCCGCGTCGTGACGTTCGGCCTCCGCCCAGGGCGCGCCGATCACCTCCTCGAACCACGGCGCGATGTGCTCCGCGTAGAGGCCGGCGGTGCGGTCGAGGAACGCCTGCATCTGCGCACCCAGCGCGGGGACGTCGATGCCCTTGAGGGTGCTGTAGAACTCGACGTAGCCGGGGAAGCCCAGCTCGCCGATCAGCTCGTGGTGGCGCCGGACGATGCGCTCGCGCAGCGGGTTGAAGCGCGCCACCACGGCGCGCCGCGCCTCGTCGATGCGGCGCCGCTTCTCGCGGTCGCGCTCGTTCTGGACCATCACCGCCGCCGAGTAGTAGGGCACCTCCTCGCCGTCGAGGTCGACCGTCGCCGCCGCCTCGGCGGTGGCCAGCTCGTCGCCGAGCGGCGCCAGCTCCCGCTCCATGCAGGACTCCGCGACCGCCTGGGCCAGGGCGACGTGGCGGCGCTCCTCGGCGGGGTCGGTCGCGGCCGCGGCGGCGTCGAGGCAGGCACGCACCGCCTCGGGGGTGAAGGCGTCGCCGTGGCGGGCGACGATGGCGGCGATCTCCAGCGACTCCTTCTGCCCGCTGCCGTGCAGGTAGAACTCGCGGTTGGCGTCGCGCACGAAGGCCTCGACGCTCTCGCGCAGGGTGTCGATCGAGGTGACGCTCAACGTGATGCCTCCTGCTCCGTGATCCCCGCCAGTTTCTGCCGCGCCTGGCGCAAACGTTGCAGCGCCGTCTCCGCCCCGAGGAAGGCCATGGCGTCGAACACCGGCACGCCGGCCGGCCTGCCGAGGATGGCGATGTAGAGCACGCGAAAGCCGTCCCGGGCTTTGACGTTCCGCGCTTCGAGCATCGCCGTGAGGCGTTCGCGCAGGGCCACCGGATCGGTGAGGGCGCCGCTCGACACCTCGTCGACGGCGGCGTCGAGCAGGGCGGCGGCGGTCTCGGCGTCCACCTTCCTGGGCGGGAACTGCACGTCGGGGTCCCAGGGCGCGTCGCCGAGCAGTGGCGCGGCGAGGTCGCGCGCGTCGGCGAGGGTGGTGATGCGCTCCTGCAGCAGCGGCACCAGCGCCGTGCGCTGCTCCGCCGTCGTGCCGGGCAGCCACGGCTCCAGCAGCCCGGCCAGCTCGGCCGGCGCCAGGCGCCGCACGTGCAGCCCCTGCAGCGCGTCGAGCCGCTTGGGGTCGAACACCGCGGGCGCGGGGTTGACCCGGGCGACGGAGAACCGCTCCGCCAGCTCGGCGAGGGTGAACACCTCGTCCTCGCTGCCCGACGACCAGCCGAGCAGCGCCATGGCGTTGGCCAGCGCCTGCGGCAGGTAGCCGAGGTCGCGGTACTCCAGCACGTTGCGCGCGCCCCGCCGCTTCGACAGCTTCAGCTTGTCGTCGCCGAGCACGACCGGCACGTGCGCGAAGCGCGGCGGCTCCCAGCCGGATGCGTCGTAGAGGGCGAGGTGCTTCGGGGTCGAGGGGATCCACTCCTCGGCGCGGATGACGTGGGACACCTCCATGAGGTGGTCGTCGACGACGTTGGCGAGGTGGTAGGTGGGGAAGCCGTCGCTCTTGAGCAGCACGGAGTCGTCGATCTCCGCGTTCTCGAAGCACACCACGCCGCGGATCAGGTCGTCCCAGCAGGTGCGTCCCTCGGGCATGCGCTGCCGCAGCACCGCCGGCACCCCGGCGGCGCGCTCCGCGGCCACCTCCTCCTGCCGCGACAGGCAGCGCCGGTCGTAGCGCGTGGGCCGGCCGGCGCGGCGCTGCTCCGCGCGCATCGCCGCCAGCCGCTCGGGGGTGCAGGTGCACCAGTAGGCCGCCCCGCCCGCCAGCAGGCGCTCGCCGTGCTCCACATAGAGAGGAGTGCGCAGCGACTGGATGTAGGGCTGGTGAGGGCCGCCCGCTTCGGGCCCCTCGTCCCACGCGAGGCCGAGCCAGCGCAGCGACTCGAGGATCTGTTCCTCGCTGCCAGGGACGTACCTGCCCTGGTCGGTGTCCTCGATGCGGAGGAGGAAGCTCCCGCCGGTGGCCCGGGCGGCCAGCCAGTTGAAGAGGGCGGTGCGCAGCGAGCCGAGGTGGAGGGCGCCGGTCGGGGATGGGGCGAAGCGGACCCGCCAGCCCGGCTCGTCAGGGGTGGCGGAGGCCAAGACAGGCACCGTCACTGATTCGTTTCAAGGGCGCGCAAGGATTCGTCACGAGCAAGCGTTCCAAGAAGCGTCAAGCGAGCCACAGGCCCACAAGTGTGCCCGAGTGGGGACCCCGGAGGGCACACACCGCGGCTCGTCGTTCAGCAGCCCAGCGATAACCGCAGGAAGGAGGCACGGGGTACACGTGAAGACTAGACGGGCCGTGATCGCAGCCGGCATGGTGGCCGGCGTCGCAGCGCTCCCCCTCAGCGCAAGCGCGGACAGCACCTCGGCGCCGACCGGGTCGGCAACCGCCTCCACCGTGTCCTTGACCGTGTCGCTGGCGCCCATCGCCAACGTGGTCAACCCGACCGGCGTCCTCGGCCAGCTCTCGGCGGCCTTCGACCAGCTCAAGAGCGCGCTCTGCCCCACCTCGCCGGTGGGCTGCGACCTCGAGCTGCCGACCTCGCTCCCCCAGAGCCTGACCGTCCACATCGCCCAGGCCAACGCCAACGCGGTGTTCAACACCCTCGCCACCGACGTCGCCAGCGGCCACAGTGACGCCTCGCCGGTGACCACCGACTGGACCGTCCTCAACGCCGACCTCACCGCGCTCGAGACCGAGCTGACCAACCTGATCCAGGGCAGCGCGACCTCGCTGGCCACCAACGGCGTCGCCGGGCTGACCAGCTTCCTGACCAGCAACGGCCCCGGCAAGCTCACCCTGAGCACCCCGCTGGGCACCGCCGACCTGCACATCCTGGGCACCGTCGCCGCCAACCTCAACCAGAGCGGCGTCTCCAACCAGACCTCGGACAGCGCCAACGCGGTGCGCATCGACCTGAGCGGCAGCTCGCTGCCCGCCGCCGTGCAGGGCTCGCTGGTCTCCGTCGATCCCTTCCACGCCTATGCCATGAACGCCGCCACGCCGGCCACCGCCGACGGCGTCGCCGGCCCGCAGGTCTCCGCCGCCAACACCTCGGTCGGCGTCAAGCTGCCTGCGCTCGCCATCAACGGCGCCAGCGCCGCCAACCTCGGCGCCCTGGCCACCGAGCTGAAGTCGCTGGTCAACGCGCTGACCAACGCCATCGCCAACCCGACCCAGGCCGGCAGCATCCTCAGCAGCGTGCAGGGGCTTCCCCCGGCGCTGCAGGGCACCCTGTCGACCATCGGCGGGCTGGTCAACCAGACCCTGGGCGGCGCCGCCGGCACCGTCAGCGGCGTGGTGGGCTCGGCCCCCGTGTCGGCCCCGATCGACCTGACCGCGCTGAAGGCGTGGGACGCCAACCTGTCGGCGGCCCTCGACGGCCTCAACGCGCTGATCAACGCCGTGGCCGGCCTCGACCTGCCCGACGTCAGCAACCTGGTCACCTCGACCGCCAACATCGCCACCACCAAGACCTCGCCCCGCGCTGCGGGCGGCGTGACCTCGACGGCCACCTCGACCCTGGGCGCCATCAACGTCCTGCCCATCGGCGGCACGCTCGCCGGCCTCCTCCAGGTCCTGCCCACGGGCAGCCCGATCACCGCCACCACCCCGCTGCTCTCCATCGACGGCATCACCTCGACGGCGACCGCGGAGGTCGGCCCCGGCACCTCGTCGCCGGTCGGCTCCGGCGGCATCCAGGGCCTCAGCATCCTCGGCCAGCACATCGACCTGGGCGGCACCCTGGGCCTCAGCCCGGGCAAGCAGGTCACCGAGCAGGTCGGCATCCCCGGCCTGGGCGCCAACGGGGGCACCGGCTACCTGACCGTGCTGATCAGCGAGGGCGTGCCCCAGGTGGTGGCCGACACCGCCGCCTACCGCGCGGTCAACATGGCCGAGCTCGACGTCCAGCTCATCAACGGCTGCGGCGGCGCCTGCAGCAGCAGCGCGCTGACCCTGCCGATCTCGGCTCTCGCCAACGTCGCCGCGCCGCGCGCCGCGACCACCGGCAGCGGCACCGGCGTGGCCGCCCTCGGCAACGACGGCAACCTGGTGCGGGCCGCCGTGGCGGACGTCACCGCGGCCGCGTCGATGAACGGCTCCACCCCGCCCGGCTGCAACGGCCCCGGCAGCGGCCCGAGCTGCCCCGTCCAGGGCAACGTGGTCGGCCTCCCCAAGACCGGCATGCTCGGCGGCGCCGCCATCCCGGCCGCCCTGCTTCTCATCGCTGTCGCAATCTCGCTCCGACTGGTTCCCGGCCTGCGGACGCGGGTGCGGCGGGTGCGATAACCACCGCTGACTGAAGCCTGCCCGGGTGGGCGCATCCACCCGGGCAGGCACTCTTCCTCAAACAGCTCAACAGGGACCCTCCCACCGATGCGCTCCCGGTCTCACCGCTGGCTGCGGAGGACGAGCTGGGCGCTGATGAGCATCGGAGTGCTCCTCATCGCCTACGTCGGCCTCCTGGTCGGGTACCAGAGCATCCAGCAGCACCGCCTCGAATCGGCGTGGGCCAGCGCCCACCCCGCCGGCAGCATCGCCAACGCGACGCCGGTGGCGGCGAGCGCCGGGGCCGCGGCCTTCACCCAGCTGGAGCCCCACCTCGCCGACGGACAGGCGCTGGCTCGCCTGACCATCCCGCGGATCGGCTTCGAGGCGATCGTCACCGAGGGGTCGGACTCGGGGATCCTCAGCTCCGGTCCCGGCCACGAGGACCACACCGGCTACCCCGGAGAGGGACGCATCATCCTGATCGGCAACCACAACGGCTTCTCGCTCAGCTGGGGTGACCTCCACCCCGGCGACACCATCCAGATCGAGATGGGCTACGGCCGCTACACCTACACCATCGCCAAGCGCGAGATCGTCGACGGCAACGACGAGCAGGTGGTGCGCGACCCCGAGCCGGGGGAGCACCTGTACCTGACCACCTGCTGGCCCCTCTGGGAGGGTGCGCTGGCGGGGCAGCGGCTGGTGTTCATCGCCGATCCCTCGGGAGCGAAGGCATGAAGCGCGGCGCTGCACTCCTGACGGTTGCGGCGATGGCCGGTGGCGCGGCTGTGCCGCTGCTGCCGCGGGGTGCCTCCGCCACCATCGCATGCAACCAGCCGCAGGTGACCTCGCTGTCGCAGCAGCACGGACCGGCGGGAGCCACGCTCACCATCAACGGCAGCGGCTTCTCGCCCGGCATCTGCTCTCTTTCGGTCAACATTGGCCCGTACTCGGTGCCCAGCCCGACCACCAACGGCAGCCAGATCACCTTCACCACGGCGGCCGGCTGGAGCGGCCAGGTGGCGGTGACGCTGACCAGCGGTGGCGCCTCGAACACCGACAACCACCTGATCTACGTCACCGACCCCGGTGTGACCGGCCTGGACAACGCCACGCCCACCACCGGCTCGACCTTCCACATGCAGGGCCAGGGCTTCAACTTCAACCTCCCGTCCGGTTGGGAGTCGGCCACCGCGTCGTACGCCTCGACGAACGGCAGCGGCTGCGTCGGCGCGTCGTCCTCGGCGGGGATCGCGGCGGCGCAGATCACCCTTGTCGCGCCCTCCGCGTACTGCGACGGTCGGGTCACCGTGTCGCTGAGCGCGCCGGTCGACACCTCGAACACCACCCGCATGACCATCCCGGTGTCGGCGCCCTTCGACATCGCGCCCAACGTCACCAGCCCGCCGCCGTCCTCGGCCACGCCGGGCCAGACCATCACCATCGGTGGTTCCGGCTTCGGCCAGAGCGGCACGGTCGTGGTGGGAGGCGTCCAGGACTCGTCGGTGCAGTGGACCGACACCGCGCTGCACATCGTCGTGCCCAGCAACGCCACGTCGGGGTCGCTCACGGTGACGCGGCCCGACGGCGTGTCGGTCTACTCCGGCTCCCTCGGCGTCAACGCGACGGTCACGAGCGTCTCCCCGTCGCAGGCGGCCGTCGGCGACACCGTGACGGTGAGCGGCGCGGGGTTCGGCGCGCAGTCGTCGAGCAGCGGCGTCAGCATCGGCGGCGTCGCGGCGACCGTGCAGCAGTGGTCGCCCTCGACCATCGTGTTCGCCGTGCCCGACGGCGTCGCCCCCGGCGGCACCGGCATCACCATCACCACCAGCGGCACCAACCCGCCGCCCGCGCCGGCCTTCACCGTCATCCCGCGCATCACCGGGACGACCCCGGCGCACGCCGCCCCGGGCGCGGTGGTGGAGATCGACGGCACCAGCTTCGGCACCCAGCAGGGCATGGTCCAGGCCGGAGGCCAGGACGCCACCATCATGGTGTGGGGCGACAAGTCGGTCGTCGTCTCGCTGCCGGCCGCCATCGCCCAGGGGTCGACGACGATCAGCCTGACGCCGGTGGGCACGTCGTATGCGGCCAGCACTCCGTTCAGCGTCGACGCACCCAGCAAGGCGAGCTCGTCGACGGGCGGTGGGTCCACCGCCGGCAGCGGCGGCAGCGCCGGGCACACGACTGCGGTGCCGGGCACGCCGGGCGCCCAGGTCACCTCGACCGGGCTCATCCTGCCCAGCGCCAGCGGGCCGATCATCGCCCACGGGCCGGTGCAGTTCACCAAGCCGGCACCGCCGCCCGGCCCCGTCCAGCTCAAGCTCGACACCCCCGCCGCCCAGGGCGACCCGGGGGCGTCCGTGCCGTTCACCGTCACCCTCACCGCCTTCAACAAGCCGGTGGTGGGCGCGCCGGTCGACCTGCAGCTGGTCATCGAGCCGGGCAGCGACGCCACGCTCAACCCCGCCCACGGCGTCACCGACGCCAACGGCCAGGTCAAGGGGACCATCCACCTCAGCAGGACGGCGGGCGACCACATCGTGCTGGCCCGCTCGGGCATCTACTCGGACGAGGTGCGCGTCGTGGGGCGCAGCGCCAACACCACCGTCTCCGCCGGCCCTGCGGGTGGCGTCGCCGACAGCTCGCCGGTGTCGTCGCTGGTCTCGGTGCGGTCGCCGGTGCTGTGGGCCCTGATCGCCTGCGTGCTGCTCTTCGGAGCGGGGTTCGGGCTGAACCTGGTCACGGCGCCGGCCCCGGCGGGTGGTGGGTCGGGTGCTGCGCCGGGCTCGCGGCGGGACGCCCGAGAGGCGCTGCTCGCCAGCGCGCGGGCCGCGGGCTCAGCCCTGCGGTTCGGCGCCGGGGTGGCCGCCGTGCTCGGCGCGTCGGCCCTGGGGGCGCTGCGCCGGCGCTAGCGGGGCGCCAGCCAGATCAGCATCCCCAGCGTCCAGACGATGAGGAGGCCGATCAGCAGGGGAGCGTCGAGGTTGCTCACCCGCGACGTCATCACCCGGACCACGCCGCCGCCCTGCGGCCGCGGGTGCTCGCCCATCTTGACCACGCCGCTGCCGGGCCGGCCAACGTCACCCATGCCCCAGGGCGGGGGAGGCCCGAGCGGGCCCGGACGGGGCGTGATGTGGAGCTTCTCCTCCTCGCGCTGCCGGCGGGCGTCGGCGATGATGCCGAGCACCAGGAGGAACCCAAGACCGCCGATCCCCAGCCCGAGGAGCCACAGCGCCCAGGGCAGGTAGGTGGCGACGTAGTCGTTGTATTGGTGAGAGCCGTAGTAGGCGAAGAACCCCCCGGCGATGCAGGCCAGGGACGTCAGGCCGAAGGCCGTGGCCTTGCCGATGATCTCGCGCAGCGGCACTCCTCACTCCCTCGATGGATCTCTGCGGGCGTCGCCGCGGAGTATAGCCAGCGGGTAGCATCGGGCTCCCGCTCGCCCGCATCGTCTAGCGGTCAGGACTCCACCCTTTCAAGGTGGCAACCGGGGTTCGACTCCCCGTGCGGGTAGGGCGGCCTTGAGCACGAATTGCGGCTTCGTGCGCCCTGGATTCGGTGGCCGAACGGCGATTTGTTGCCCATTTGTTGCCCAACCCTGCGATACTGAGCGGCACGGAAGGGCCCGCGGCGGCACCAGGGAGGGCGGTCATGGCGAGGATCCATCGGCGCGCTGCCGGGACGTGGGAAGTCGTGCTCGAACTGGGGCGCGACGCGCAGACGGGAAAGCGTCTGCGGCGCACCTTCACGGTGAAGGGGACGAAGAAGCAGGCGGAGGTCGCCGCGGCGACGCAGGAGGCGGCCATCGCCGGCGGGGCGTTCGTCGATCCGAGCAAGGAGACCGTCGAGGCCTTCCTGCGCCGGTGGCTGCGCGACTACGTAGAGCCGTCCCTGGCGCGCAGAACTCAGCAGCGATACCGCGAGGTGGTCGAGTACGACGTGGTGCCGTTCGTCGGGCGCCTGCCGCTGCAGAAGCTCCGGCCGACGCACGTCGTGGAACTGGAGCAGCGACTGCGGAAGGAGGGCAACAGACGGAGCGGCAAGGGGCTGGGTCCCGCGGCGGTGCAGAAGGTCCACGCCGTGCTGCACCGGGCCATGGCGCACGCGGTCAAGTGGCAGGCGATCTCGGTGAACCCTGTGAGCGCCGTGGACCGGCCGGTCGTGCCCAAGACGGAGATCCGGGTCGTCAGCCCTGAGGAGGCGCGGGCGCTCCTGCGCGCACTCCAGGGCAACCCGCACGAACTGCCGCTCCGGCTCGCGCTCCTGTGCGGGTTGCGGCTCAGCGAACTTCTGGCGTTGCGTTGGCGAGACATCGACTGGGAGCGGGGGACCCTCACCGTTCGCCAGGCGCTCGACCTGCCGGCCGCAGACGGCACGCCACGCTTCAAGGAGACGAAGACGCACCGCTCGGAGCGGCCAGTCTCCCTGCCGGCGCAGCTGGTCGATGACCTCCGGGAGCATCGAACCCAGCAGCTGGAGCGGCGGCTGGCCGCGCCAGTGTGGGCCGACTTCGACCTCGTCTTCACCAACGAGCGCGGCGAGCCGGTTCTCGCCGTCACACTGCGCAAGTACCTGTATCGCGTTCTGGCAGACGCCGGCCTACCGCGAGTGCGCCTTCACGGCCTGCGGCACAGCATGGCCACCCTCATGCTGGCAGCGGGCGAGCACCCCAAGGTGGTGTCGGAGCGCATGGGCCACAGCAGCGTGGCGTTCACGCTGGCCACCTACAGCCACGTGATTCCGGGAATGCACGAGCAGGCGGCTCAACGGCTGGCGAACGTCTTGGACACGGAGTAGCGTCGGGGAGCGCGGGTCCCGATTTCTGGTGGCGTGAACGGTCCGATGCCATAGACCGCCCTTGGCCGTGCCCCCGGTACCTCGGAACGGCGCCCGACCCGACGCCATTCGGTCAGGCCGGCGAACGGCCAGCGACCTCACAGACCACCATGAAGTTACGCACCGGCACCAACTGGCCGTCCGCATCGTGCAGCTTGCAGTTGTACTCGCGTTCGCATAACCACTGCCAGCCAGTCTGCAGACAAAAGCTCTTTGCCACCTGTTCGATGAGCTGTTTGTTCGCCTCCTTGGCATTTCCGACGAAGTAGATGTGGTCGGGGCGCTTCGTTTGCACCACCTTGAGCGCGAACCGTAGCCATGGCCCGATGTCCCCTTTCTTCGCCTCGCGCGTCACGCGCTTCGACACGATCTGTATGACCACGCGCAGGTGCGGCCCTTCGTACTCAAGCGGAATTTCCTCTCCAACCCGCCGCTGAGCCACACGAATGAGGAATTCGGTGAACCGCTGGACCTCGGTTCTGAGCTTCTCGCGTTCGACACTCGACAGCATGCGCCCAGAGAGAAAATGCAGTTCCTGGCATAAAATGGGCAAGAACAACCCGGCCTCGTCAAGTTGATTCAGCTGTAGGACGAGCCGCTCCAGTGCCTCATTTCCGGCGATGGCTGGGTTGAGCCATGCGCGGATGAATTCTGGTAGGAGATCTGGACGCTCCCTGGCGACCATCTTCTCCGTAAATCGGAGATCGATCGATTCACGC
>DASRDZ010000061.1:0-41538 GCA_035652335.1 Candidatus Dormiibacterota bacterium | reverse complement strand
AGGATCCCGGTGCAGTCCAGGGCGGTGCGTAGCCTTCGAAGCCTCGCCGGCGTTTGCCCCGTCGAAGCCATGCGCAAGTGGATCCTGGCGGCCGTCGCCCTTCTCGTCGTGCTGCTCGCCGCCGCCGTGGGGGCCCAGGCGTACACGGGCGTGCAGCGCTCCCGCGAGGATGCCCAGCGGGTCGCGGCGCTGCGCGCGGAGTGGGACCACGACGCCGCCCAGGGAGTCCCGGCCTCGCTGCTGGCGCCGCTGCGGACGCGGCTCACCGCCCGCGGTGAGGCGCCCTGGTGGTCGCCGACCTGGTGGGGCTCCACGCCCCAGGCGCAGCTCGACGCGCTGCAGGCGGAGACCACCACCGCCTGGAACACCGCCGTTGCCGCCGAGCGCGACCGGGCCACGGCCGTGATCGCCCAGGCGGAGGCGTTCCTCGCCCAGTCCGGCAGCTTCGCCCCCTCCGGGATGCAGCGGACCATCGACGTCTGGAAGGAGGCGGTGCAGTCGGCGACGACCCCCAAGGCGCTGGCCGCACTGAGCGCCGCCGACGCCGCCGTGCTCAGCGCGGCGAGCGCCGACGTGGCCGCCGCCCAGGCCGCGGCGCAGGCGGCGCTGAAGGCGGCGGGCGGGCCGAGCGGACTGCTCGGTCAGGTGGCCGCGCTCGACGCCAAGGCGCAGGCGGCCAACCTCGACTCCTCGTCCATGGACGCGCTGGCCGCGCAGCTGCACAGCCTGCTGAGCAGCGGGCAGCCGGCCGACCAGGTGGAGTCGCAGCTGGCCACGGCCATCCAGGCCTTCCACCAGACGGTGGCGGTCAACGACGCCATCGACTCGCAGATGCTGCCGCTCGAGTACAGCATCGACCAGGCCGTGGTCGAGGGCACGCCCACCGCGCAGGCCTTCGGCAAGACGTACCAGTCGGTGAAGTCGAGCTTCGCCGCCGCGCGCGACCAGGCCTCGCTGCTCAACGTGCAGGCACAGCAGACGATGCTGCAGCAGCAGGTGAACGCCGAGCTCGCCGCCGACGTCTGCGGCCACAACGTCGGTCCTGGCAAGGACATCGTGGTGTCGCTGTCGATGCAGGAGCTGGTCGCCTACCAGGACGGCTGCGTGGTCAAGGCGACGCCGGTGACGACGGGACGCCCCGCACTGCCAACGCCGGCCGGCTCGTACCACGTCTTCCTCAAGACGACGCCCTGGCTGATGCATTCCGACTGGCCGCCGGGATCGCCGTACTGGTATCCCGACACCTGGGTCACCTGGGTGCTGGAGTTCCGCGAGGGCGGCTACTTCCTCCATGACGCCTACTGGGAGCCCACCGGCGACTACGGTCCCGGCGGCGAGTTCAACCAGACGGCGGCCAGCCACGGCTGCATCCACATCCCCACGCCGTTCATGGAGTGGCTGTACGGTTGGACGCCGGTGGGCACGGCGGTGCAGGTCGTCGCCTAGCGGCGCTGGTGCTCGGCGCGCGCCGGCAGCTCCTCGCCCCGTTCCACCCAGTGCACGGTGGGATCGGTGGAGTGGTCGACCTGCAGCGTCGTGTGGGTGATGCCGAACTGCGCGGCGATGAAGTCCTCCAGCTCCAGGCGGATGGCGTGGCAGTCGTCGCGCGGGTGCACGATGACGTGCGCGCTCAGCGCCGGGAAGCCGCTGGTGATCTCCCAGACGTGCAGGTCGTGCACGTTGTCGACGTGCGGATGCCCGGCCAGCGCTGCGCCGATTGTGTCGGGGTCGAATCCTGCGGGTGCCGCTTCGAGCAGGGAGCGGCCGGCGTCGCGGATGAGGCCGTGGGCGGCGCGGAGCATCAGCGCGGCGATCAGCACCGAGGCGGCGGCGTCGGCGCGGGTGAAGCCGGTGAGCATGATCACCACCGCGGCGATCGCCGTTCCGGCGAAGGCGTAGAGGTCGGTGACCAGGTGGCGCAGGCTGCCCTCGACGTTGAGGCTGCGGCGCTCGGCGCGCGCCACCTGCCAGGTGGCCACCAGGTTGACGGCGATGCCGGCGAGCGCGACCCCGAGCACCGTCCTGGCCTCGACGCCACTCGGTGTGGCGAGCCGCCGTCCCGCCTCGACGAGGATCAGGGCGGCGAGCACGACCAGGGAGACGCCGTTGGCCATCGCAGAGAGGATCTCGGCGCGCTTGAAGCCGTAGGTGAAGCCACCCTCCGGCGGGCGGGCGGCCAGGCGCATGGCGACCAGGCTCAGCGCCAGCGCGCCCGCGTCGGTGAGCATGTGCGCGGCGTCGGAGAGAAGCGCCAGCGAGTGGGAGATCGACCCCGCCACCACCTCGCCCACCATGAAGGCGAGGATCACGGCCAGGGCGACGACCAGCCGCGGCGCGTCGGCGTCGGGCGGCCGGTCGTGGACGTGGGGTGCGCTCACGCATGACAGCCTAGCGCCGTTCGAGCGCCGCGCCATGCGCGCGCCGGGTCCATCGCCGCCTCAGGGCGGTGACCTCCGGCACTGGCGGCCGGGACCAGGGCGGGGC
This sequence comes from Candidatus Dormiibacterota bacterium, assembly GCA_035652335.1. GTDB lineage: Bacteria > Chloroflexota > Dormibacteria > Aeolococcales > Aeolococcaceae > DASRDZ01. The sequence continues at coordinate 39,054 of DASRDZ010000061.1, read as the reverse complement.
CACCCTGCCTGCATGCGCGCCCTGCCGGTCAGCCGCCTGCTCGCCGTTCCGGCGGTGGCGCTCGCCCTGCTCGGCGTCGCCGCCTGCGGCGCGACCGGCCCATCCGGCTCGACGGGTGCGCGCAGCGCGGCGACGCCGGCGACGTCCGCTCCCGCTGACGAGCCGGCCATGGTCTACGTGCGGCTCACCGACCAGCCGGACAGCCGGCGCGAGATCGCCCTCTCGCTGGGGCGCCAGGTGATGCTGATGGTGGTCAACCACGGAACGCTGGCGCACACGCTGCGTGCGGCGCTGCCGATGAGCGGCTTCCAGGTCTACGACCCGTACGCCGCCACCCAGCAGCCGGTCCTCGCCTCCTCGCGCGGCTTCGACATCGGCATCCCGCCGGCGCACGAGATCGACGTCATCTTCACGCCGCTGCAATCGGGCAGCTTCGCACTCGGCGGCGACGTGACTCCGGGGGACAGCCTCACCGTGCGCTGAGACGCGGCGAGCCGTCAGTCGGTGCGGCGCAGCATCCAGCGGTCGGCGGGAAGGTCGTCAGCGCCGCCGAGTGCGTCGGCCCAGGGCTCCACCACCCGCACGCTGCGCCCCGAGAAGCGATGCGCGGCGTCGCTGTGCAGGAAGGCGTCGACGAGGCGCGCCGACTCGCTTGCGGGCGTGGTCCTGCCGGGAGGGAGCTGGCGCCCGCCCAGGGCCTGCTGCAGCATGTCGGTCTCGACGGCGCCGGGATGCACGGCCATCACCGCGAAGTCGCCGCGCTGGCTGAGGTCGCGATGGAGGTTCTCGACGGCGCGCAGCAGCGCCGTCTTGCTGGCGGAGTAGGCGGGGAAGTCGGGATAGGCGTGGGTCGCGCCGGCTCCTTCGAAGAACACGATGCGTCCCTCGCTCGCGTCGAGCATGCGCGGCAGCAGGGCGCGCACCACCGCGAGGTTGCCGAGGAAGTTGACCGCGACGGTGTGCATCCAATCGGCGACGTCGGTGTCCTGCAGCGGGCCGTGCGGTCCCAGCTCGCTGGCCGCCAGCACGGCGGCGATCCGCCGGTGGGGCCGCGACTCGATCCATGCGGCGATGGCACGTTGCACCGCGGGAGGGTCGGCGAGATCGAGCAGGAGCGACTCCGCCGAGCCGCCGCGGGCGCGGATGGCGCCGGCCGTGTCCTCCGCCGTCGGCGTGCGCGAGATGCAGAGCACGGCGATGCCGCGGCCCGCCAGCGCCAGCGCCACCTCGCGGCCGATCCCCCGCCCCGCCCCCGTGACCGCCACCGCCTCAGGGCCGCTCCAGGCCATGCTGCACCTCCTGTCCCATGCGCATGGTAATGATGATCAGAGACAGTGTGGGGCGCGCCACGCCCCGACGCCGGACGGTGGCTTTTCCGCTCGCGCAGCACGGCGTGGCGGTCGGGGGTTGCGCGGCAAGGGCCGAACGACCCTGGCGTGGGCGGCACGGCGACCCGATGCTGGGACGCATGAAGGCAGTGGATGCCGTGCGCCGCAGGCCCGACCTTGCCTGGCTGGCCGCCGTCCTGGGCGGCCTCGCCGCCGGCGGCGTGGCGCGCCTCGCCGCGATGCCCTCCGTGGCCGCCGGGCTCTGGGCGGCGACGACCGCTGCGGCGCTGCTGCCCTCGACGGTGTCGGTGGTCCGCGGGCTGGTGCGGCGCCACGCCGGAGTCGACGTCATCGCCACCCTGGCGCTGGGCGGCAGCCTCGCCGTCGGGGAATACCTGGCCGGCGCGGTGATCGCGCTGATGCTCACGGGCGGGCGCGTCCTGGAGGCGCGAGCCTCGGCGCGTGCCCGGCGAGAGCTGACCGCACTGTTGCAGCGCGCGCCGCACATCGCGCACCGCCTCGAGGGCGACCAGGTCACCACGCCGCCGCTGGACGACGTCCGGCCGGGCGACCTCCTCCTCGTCGCCGCGGGTGAGACGGTGCCCGTCGACGGGCAGGTGGTCGGCGCCACCGCCATCCTCGACGAGTCCGCCCTCACCGGTGAGGCGGCGGTCGCCGACCATGCGGAGGGCGACGCGGTGCGCAGCGGCAGCGTCAACGCGGGCGCGCCCTTCCGCCTGCGCGCGACCTCGACCGCCGCGGACAGCACCTACACCACCATCGTCCGCCTCGTCCGCGAGGCGGAGGCGTCGCGAGCGCCGCTGGTGCGTATCGCCGACCGCTTCGCGGTGTGGCTCGTGCCGCTGACGCTGCTCATCGCCGCCGTCTCGGCGTTGGTGGCGCGCGACCCGGTGCGCGCGGTCGCCGTGCTGGTGGTGGCGACACCGTGTCCCCTCATCCTGGCCGCACCCATCGCCGTCGTGGGCGGCATGGCGCAGGCGTCGCGACGTGGCGTGGTGGTGAAGAACGGCGCCGCGCTGGAGACGCTGGGACGCGCCGAGGTGCTGCTCTTCGACAAGACGGGGACGCTCACCGCGGGACGCGCCCGTGTCGCCGACGTCGAGGTGGCGCCGGAGTGGACCGGCGACGAGGTGCTGCGGCTGGCCGCCTCTGTCGACCAGCTCTCCACGCATCCGCTGGCCGCGCCCATCGTGCGTGCCGCGCAGGAGCGCGCCCTGCACCTCGGCCTTCCCCGCGACGTCGTCGAGGAACCGGGACGCGGCATCAGCGGCGTCGTCAGCGGCCGGCGCGTGCGCCTCGGTCGCGCCGGATACGCGGTCGATGCGGACGACGTGCCCGCGTGGGCGCGTCGTGTGCGCCGGCGCACCGCATACGAGGGCATGGCCAACGTCTTCGTCTCGGTGGACGGCGCCATGGCCGGCACCATCGTCCTCGAGGACCCCATCCGTCCCGACGCCACGCGCACCCTGCAGCGCCTGCGTGACGCGGGCATCACGCGACTCGTGATGGTGACCGGCGACCACCCCGACGTCGCCGAGTCCGTGGCCGCCGCGCTCGGCGTCGACGCCGTGTACGCGGAGCGCAGCCCGGCCGACAAGGTCGACGTGGTGCGCGACGAGCGCAGCCACGGCACGGTGATCATGGTCGGCGACGGCGTCAACGACGCCCCCGCGCTGGCCGCGGCCGACGTCGGCGTGGCCATGGGCGCGCGCGGCTCCACCGCGTCGTCGGAGACGGCGGACGTGGTGCTCGTCGTCGACCGGCTCGACCGGCTCGGCGACGCGCATCGCGTCGCCCAGCGCAGCCGCCGCATCGCGGTGCAGAGCGTGCTCGCCGGCATGGCCATGTCACTGGCGGCGATGGTCGCCGCGGCCTTCGGCCTTCTCCCGCCGGTCGCCGGGGCGCTGCTGCAGGAGGGCATCGACGTCGCGGTCATCGTCAACGCGCTGCGCGCCCGCTCGGGAGGCGCGCTGGACCGCGCGCCGTCTGCGCAGGCGGTCGCGGCGGGACGCCAGGTCGTCGAGGAGCATGCCCTGCTCGGCGCCGGCACCGCGCTGATCCGTGAGGTGGCCGACGAGCTGGGACGCGTGCCGCGCTCGGTTGCGCGCGAGCGGCTCGCCGAGGTGCGGCGCTTCCTCGACGAGGAGCTGCTGCCCCACGAGCGCGCCGAGGAGACCGACTTCTATCCCCTGGCCGAACGCTACATCGGCGGCGCCGACGCGGTGGCCCAGGTGCGCCGGGTGCACGCCGAGGTCGCCCACCTGGCGCGGGTCTTCGGACGCATGGTCGACGACGCCGGACGCGACGGGCCGGGTGACGACGAGCTGCCCGGCCTGCGGCGCGTCCTCTACGGTCTGCATGCGGTGCTCGCCGTCCATCGCGCCTCCGAGGAGGCCGAGCACCTGGTCCGCGTCGTCGACGAGCCGGCCGGCGCGCCCGCGGGAGCTGCCTAGCGCGCAGACCCCGCGGGTGCGCGAGCGGCCTTGGCCAGCCCGAAGTAGGCGTCGGCGTTGCCGGCGAGCAGCTTCTGCTTCTCCGCGGCGGTGACGCCCGCCTTGTCGAACTGCGTCTCCAGCGCGTCGCGGGTGTGCGGCCAGGTGCCGTGCGCCGCGGGGAAGATGCGCGACCACATCACGTTGTCGAGGTTGAGCGAGTCGCGGATCTCGAGGCCGATGGGGTCGACCGCGAAGTTGTGCATCAGGTTCTGCTTGACGTAATGGCTGGGCGGGTGGGGCATGTCGGAGCTGGCCCAGTAGCGGTGCCGCTTGTAGTGGTCGTCGGCCTGCTCGCCCCAGTACTGCACCCAGGCGATGCGGTCGTGCACGTAGTAGACGCGCAGCGCGGGGAGGCGGTCGAAGACTCCCGTGGTCATCAGCTGCGAGGCCGAGTAGGGCGCGCCACCCTTGGTGGTGAGCATGTTGATGGTGAACATGATCCCCGTGCCCTCGTTCTCCTCCAGGCGCGCGGGATCCTCCACCTGGCCGCCGCCGAAGTCGGTGTGCGCCACCGGCGCCACGCCGAGCTGCAGCGCCTCGCTCCAGAACTGGTCGTCCTCGGGGGCGGGGCCGCCGCCGCCGTTGGGCCACTGCACCAGCTGCAGGCCGTACACGCCGGGCAGCGATGCGACGCGACGCAACTCTGCGAGCGAGTCCTGCAGCGTCGCCGCCGGCAGCAGGCCGACGCCGAGCAGCCGCGACGGGTCGGCCGCCGTGTATTCGCGCGACAGCCAGTCGTTGTACCCGCGGCTCAGCGCGATCGACGCCTCGGGCGGGAGCTTGGGCAGCCGCCGCGTGCCGAAGAAGGGCGGCAGCAGCACCTCGGCGTCGACGCCGTCCTCGTCCAGCTCGCGCAGCCGCTGCGCGCCGTCGCCGGTGCCGGGCAGGCCCGCGTCGTAGCGCACGGCGTCGACCATCCTCCCCTCGCGGGACAGGAAGAGGTTGCGCGGCAGGGGCACCACCTGGTCGGTCACCGGCATCACCCACGCCGCGCCGCCGCCGGCCTCGGTGACGCGCGGCACGAAGGAGCGGAACTCGGCGTCGACGTACGAGCGCCAGGCGTCGGGCGAGGCCTCGGTGTGCGAGGCGGCGGAGACGATTCGCTGCGCCATCTGCTCAGGCCACCGCGGGGAGCTTGAACAGCTCGACGGCGTTGTCGCGGATGATGCGGCGACGGTCGGCCTCGGGGATGCCGCCCATCTGCTCGTCGATGCTCTGGCGCGACAGCGGCCAGTCGGTGTTCATGTGGGGAAAGTCGGTCGACCAGGTGAGGTTCTCGATGCCGATGACGTGGCGAAGCCGGATGGCCATGGGGTCGACGATGAAGCTCCAGACGAAGTGGCGCTTCATGTACTCGCTGGGGAGGCGCTCCAGCGTCGCGCCGACCCAGAGGCCGTGCTGCCGGTAGGCGTCGTCCATCATCTGATAGGCGTAGGCGAGCCAGCCGCAGAAGGTCTCGGCGCAGAAGATCCTCAGGTCGGGCAGCCGGTCGAGGACGCCGGAGAGCATGTACTTGACGCACGCCGTGGCGTTCATCGCCTTGGAGAGGTCGACGTCGACGCCCTTGGGCGGCCACTCCACCTTCGGGGTGGGGAACATGCCGTGCGAGCAGAGCGGCATGCCCAGCTCCAGGGCGGCCTCGAAGAAGCGGTCGTCACCGGGCTCGCACTCGGGGAAGTTGACCACGCCGTAGATGCCGGGCATGGCAGAAACCCGGCGCATCTCGTCGATCGCCTGCTCGATGCTGCCCTTGGGCAGGAGCGCGAGGCCGAGCAGCCGCTCGGGGTCGGCGGCGGTGTACTCCTTGGACAGCCAGTCGTTGTAGCCGCGGCAGATGGCGGCGTCCGCCTCGACGGGGAGGTTGAGCCCGCGGGTGCCGAAGACCGCCGGGAAGAGCACGTCGGCGTCGACGCCGTCCTCGTCCATCTCGCGCAGGCGGCGGTCGCCGTCGCCGCTGCCGGCCAGGTCGGGGCCGTAGCTGATGCCGATCGGCTTCGAGTAGCGGTAGCGGTTCTCCACCCCCGGCCGGGTGATGGCGAACTGCAGGCCGAGCGGGATGACGCCGCCGCCGGGCATCTCCCAGGCGTCCCCGCTGCCCCTGGGCAGGCGGACCACCTTGGGCACGTACTGCTGGAACTCCCTGTCGACGTGGGGCCGCCACTGGTCGGGCGGGACCTCGAGATGGGAGTCCGTCGAGACGACGTCGTACGGCCTCACGGCGCACCTCCAAACGCCCCGCCGGGGATCACGTGGAGGGAAAGCTAACGCCCGTTAGCCTTGCTGTCAAGAGGTCGCGCTGCGGGCGGCCAGGCCGTCGCGGCGAAAGGCGTCGAGGAGGTGGTCGAGGCCCCACAGGTAGCGCTCCCGCTGCGCCTCAAGGCTCAGCCGCTCCGCCGCGCCGATGGCCCACTCCGACTGGCCCCCCAGCAGGTGGCCCCACGTGTACACGAGCACCGTCGACATCACCTTGGCGCGGTCGTCGGGGGCCAGCGCGGCGTCGCGCATCAGCTCGGCGACGAAGGCCGCGTTGCGCTGCGACGAGGGCGTCGTCGGCAGCTGCCGGGCGATCCGCGCCGCCAGCCCCGGATAGGGCGCGACCTGGTCGTAGACGCTGACGATGAACTCGCGCAGGCGGTCGACCCAGTCGCCGCGGTCGGCCCCGGGATGGTGGACGTGGGCGAGGATGCTGTCGACCAGCTGCTCGACGATGTCGTCCTTGCTGGCGAAGTGCACGTAGACGCTGGGCGCGGTCACCCCCAGCTCGGCGCAGAGGCGGCGCACGGTGAGGCGGTCGAGCCCGTCGCTGCGGGCGACGGCATCGGCGGCGGCGAGCACCTGCTCGGTGGTGACGGCACGTGCGCGCATGGCGGAAGCTTAGCCGCCGCCTGGCGCGGTGGCCGTGCGTCAGTCGGCGAGGACACCCGCCGCGATGAGGTCGTCGATCTCCCTGTCGGAGAGCGCCAGCTCCTCGTGGAAGAAGCTGCGCGTGTGCTCACCCGGGCGCGCGATCGGCACGGGCTCGGCGTCGCCGTTGCGCTCCGCCTCGACGGTGGAGAGCTTGATGGGGTCGCCGGGCACGCGCACCACCGACCCGTCGGGTTGGCGCACGCGCGCCACCATGCGCCGCGCGGCGAAGTGCTCGTCCTCGAGGATGTCGGCGGGGCTCATCACCGGCGCGGCGGCGAGTCCCGCGGCGCGCAGCTCGCGTGCGGCCTCGTGTTTGCTGCGCTTCGACGCCCACTCCAGGAAGATCGGGCGCATCGTCTCGCCGGCGGCGGCGCGGTTCTCGATCGCCGTGTACGCGGGGTCCTCTCCCCACTCGGGATGTCCCATCAGCGCGCAGAGCGCGGCCCAGTGGCGCGGGTTGATGAGGATCATGGTGAAGTGGCCGTCGGCGGCGGGGAACTGCCCGGTGAGGAAGAGCCCGGCCCCTGGCGCGGCGCCGTTGCCCTGCTTGCGCGGCGCGTCGATCGACGCCGTGTATTGCGTGAACGGCAACTCGGCGAGGGCGAAGAGCGCGTCGGCCATGGCGACGTCGACGTAGGCGCCGCGCCCTGTCTGCTCGCGATCGCGCAGCGCCAGGAGGATGCCGACCGTCGCGAACATCGACGAGGTGATGTCGCCCAGCGCGCCGACGCTGCGCGAGCCGCCGCTCTGCAGCACCGCGTGCGTGTAGCCGCTCATCGCCTCGCCGATGGGGCCGTAGGCGGCCAGGTCGGTGTGCGGGCTCTGCAGCACGTCGCGGTGGCCGTAGCCGCTCACCGAGCAGTAGATGAGGCGCGGGTTGACCTCGCTGAGCGCCTTGTAGCCGAGGCCGTAGGAGTCCATCACGCCTGGCCGGTAGTTCTCGACGACCACGTCGTAGGTGTGCACCAGTCGGCGGATCAGGTCCTGTCCCTCGGGGGAGTTGAGCTTCACCGAAATGCGCCGCTTGTAGCGGCCGGTGCGCATCCGCCAGGGCACCGCCTCGTCGCCGCCGTACCCGACCGGCTCGACGCCGACGATGTCCGCGCCGAAGTCGGAGAGGATCTGGGTGCCGAAGGGCAGCGCCATGAGCTGCTCGACGGCCAGGATGCGCACGCCGCTGAGAGGGGCCACCGTGCTGGTCTCCTTGGTGTCAGGCGGACATCGTCGCGGCGCGGCGGATCTTCTCCTGCGCCGCGGTCGCGGCCTCCACCCCGCCGCTCGGCGCGAAGGCGACACGCCGCAGCGAGCGATGCGGACCGTCACGGCGCACGTTGCTGCGCGCATGCTGCAGCGCCAGGTTGTCCCAGATCACCAGGTCGTGGTTGCGCCAGACGTGTTCGTAGATGTTGTCCGGGCGGTAGATGTAGCCCGCCAGCTCGTCGAGCAGCGCGTCGCTCTCCGCGGGCGGCATGTCGAGGATGCGGTCGGTGGCCAGCCAGGTGATCAGCAGCACCGGTTCGCCGGTGTCGGGCTTGGCGTAGAGGACGGGATGGGTGGCGCGCAGCCCGCGTTCCGTCATGTCCGACTCGCGGGTCCGCTTGTGCGAATGCGCCGGCATCCAGACGTGCACGGCGGTGCGGTCGCGAAGGCTCTCGCGCAGCGCGTCGGGAAGCAGCGAGCAGGCGCGCTGCGCGTTGGCGTACTTCGTCCCGGGCGCGCCCTCCTCGACGTCCTCGCCGTAGAGGGAGATGCCGCGCACCGGCGTGTCCATGTAGGTGAGGTCGCTGTGGAACTCCAGCTCACCCTCGCCGGCGGCGCCCTCGGGACGGGTGTTGGAGATGTAGCCGCCGGGCAGCGCGTCGCCGAGGTACGAGACGGCGCGGGTCTGGTCCTCCGGCGACAGCGGCGTGCCGCGGAAGAGCAGCAGGTGGTGCCTGCGGTACAGCTCGACGAACTGCTCGCGCTGCGCGGGGCTCAGCTCCTCGCGCAGGTCGGCGTGCACCTCGACCCCGATGTGGGGCGAGAGCGGCGCGTACTCGAAGGGGGCGGCTGCGCCCATGGCTCCTCCAACCCGCCGGCCGAGGCTTCTGGCCGGGCAAGTATGATCACGATTGGCATAGTTTTCAAGGGCGCGCGCGGGCCTGCGCGGGGGCCAGCGAATGCCCCCTGGGTTTCAATCGCAGAGCGATCGGGCGTGCCAGACCGGGCGGGTAGAGTATGTCGGCCCATCTTCGTGGGCGGGTAGCTCAGCCGGTTAGAGCACGGGCCTCATAAGCCCAGGGTCGCAGGTTCGAATCCTGCCCCGCCCACTGTTGTCATGTCTCAGGAGATGGTGGCCACCTGCTCACGTCTTTGTGGCGGGCGCGGGGAGATGTGGCGCGGAGGCCGACACCGACGCGCACAGAACGCCGACGGCGGCGATACTTCCTCCCCGTGCCAGCACCCCTCCGACACCGACGTCCCCTCCTGCAGGCCTGCATCCTCGCCGCGGCCGCGCTCACGCTTGCCGGCTGTGGCCCCAGCGCCAAGGACCTCGACGGTCCGCTGACGACCACCTCCATCGGCGACCACGTCAGCATCGGCGTGCCGGCGGGATGGGTGGTCACCCAGCTCGGCGACAGCGGTCACAGCGGTCCGTCAGGACCCTGCCAGTGGCAGGATGCGAGCCTCCATGGCAGCGCCAACTCCGGCCCCTACGTCATCGTCGAACTCGTCGGCGCGGGGTGTTCGACGGGCAAGCCGCAGGCCACCGCCCTCAACGGGTTCGAGGGGCACTACGTCACCATCGCGGATGTCGCGTCGCCAACGCAGGAGGCGACCGCGTCGTCCGCGGCGGGATCGCTGACCGTCTTCTCGCAGCCCTACACCGAGTGCACCAACTCGTGCCTCCACATCACCGAGCAGGTCGCCCTCGTCGGCCTCGCGAATCCGAGCGACCCGCAGTTCCCGACGGTCATGATCCGAACCCAGGAGAGCGACATCAGCGCCGCACAGATCCAGCGGCTCGCCGCCAGCGTCACCGGCTGACCGGCGCACGCACCACTGCCGGGCCGGATGGTGCGCTCCCGAAACGCGAGAGGAGACCAGCAATGCCCGCAACCCTGCAGGTGTCACACCGCACCATCGGGGTGGAGGTCCGCCGCGGGACATACGACGTCCTCGTCGACGGCATGCCCGCCGGGTCCGTGGAGCTGAACCAGACCGTCGACATCCCCGTCCAGCCCGGGCGTCACACCCTGCAGGTCCGCAGCGGCCGCAACTCCAGCCGGACCAGGACCTTCGACGCCGCCGAGGGCGAGACCGTCGCCTACCGGTGCAGCGGCAAGGCCATCCTGCCCGTGTTCCTCCTCTCCTTCGCCGTTCCCAGCCTCGCGCTCTCCCTCCACCGCGAGTAGGCGCGGCCCAGCCCACACCAGTCTTTACAACGCTTTCAGCCAACCCGCCCTGGGACCGGCTACAGTCGGGCCCCCATGATCCTCAAGCGCGGCTCCAGGAAGGCGACCTTCTCCGCAGCGTCGGTGGCCCTCGCGGCGACCGTCGCGGGCGCGTTCACCGCCCAGCAGGCGATCCGCGGCTCGGCCGCGTCGGCGCCGCTCACCTCGATGACCATCGCCGTCATCGGCGACCACGGGGGCTGCGTGTACAGCTGCTCCGGCGAGCAGCAGGTGGCCAACCTGGTGCACAGCTGGTCGCCGGACGCCATCCTCACCGTCGGGGACAACGCCTACCAGAACGGCCTGTCCAGCGAGGTCGCGGGCGACAACCAGCCCTACGCGGCCGACGTCCAGGCGGGACGCTTCTTTCCCGCCGCGGGCAATCACGACTGGGCCAACTCCTGCACGGGGTCGGCGATCGCGCCGAGCACCTCGTACTTCGGGGTGCCGCCGCACTACACGGCGCACCTCGGCGGCGGCCTGGTCGACGTCTTCGCGCTCGACATGAACTGCGGCGACCCCGACGGCGACACCGCCGGATCGGTGCAGGACCAGGAGTACCACGCGGCGCTGAAGGCCAGCACCGCGGTGTGGAAGCTGACCACGACCCACCAGCCGCCCTACTCGTCCTCGGCCGGCGGCAACGAGAACTACACGCACTGGGCCATCGACCCCAGCGTCGACCTCTACCTGAGCGGCCATCACCACGACTGGGAGCATCTGGTCGAGGGCGGCCAGAACTACGTCGTCGACGGCGTCGGCGGCTGGAGCCTGCTGTCGCCGCCCTCGTCCTTCGAGGCGGGCTCGCAGTTCTACGACGACCTCCACTACGGCGCGGTGCGCCTGACCATCACCACCACCTCGCTGACCGCCGAGTTCGTCAACGTCTCCGGCGCCGTCGAGCACCGCTTCACCCTCACCAAGGCGGCGCCGTCACCCACCACGACCGCGTCGCCGACGCCAACCGCCACGCCGACGCCCACGGCCACCCCGACCGCCACGCCGGCGCCAACTCCAACTCCAACTCCAACTCCAACTCCGACTCCGACGCCGACCCCGTCCCCCGCGCCGTCGATCGTCTTCCGCGCCGCGCAGAGCGCCGACAACGGCGGCGGCGCGTCGACCCTGACCATCCCATCCCCCGCCGGCGTCCAGCCCGGTGACGTGATGGTGGCCCAGGTCACCGTCCGCGGCGGACCCGACACCACCATCGCGCCGCCGCCCGGATGGACGCTGATCCGCCGCGACCAGACGCCGATCGCCATCGCGGAGGCGCTCTACTGGCACCGCGTCGCCTCGTCCGACGGGACCTCGAACACCTGGGCCTTCAGCGGCACCACCTCGCCGATGGCGTCGGGCGGCATCCTCGCCTACAGCGGCGTCAGCTCGGTGACCCCCATCGACGCCAACAGCGGCCAGTACAACTGCCTGAGCGGATGCGCGGACAGCCCGCCGCACGTCGGCGTCGGCGCGGTCACCGCCAGCGCGCCCGGCGACCGCCTCCTCTTCTTCGGCGCCGTCAGCACCATCGCCTCGATCACCGGGCCGAGCGGCATGACCGCGCGCTGGCTGCGCACCACGAGCAGCACCACGTCGTTCGCCGCCGACCAGACGCTGGCGTCGTCGGGGTCGACGGGCGGCCGCGTCGGGCTGTCGAGCAACTCCACGGCGACCACCATCGGGCAGCTCGTCGCACTGAGGCAGTGAGCGGCGCGTCATCGCAGTGGTGGCGACGGCGCGTCATCGGCGGCTCGCTTCTCGCCGTGGTCACGGCGGGCTGCGGCGGCGCCGCCACCGCCGGGGGGTCACCGCAGGCGACGCCCGGCGTTCGCGGACCTCTGCTCGACGCCACGCTGACACTGAGCGGCGCCGCCAACCTCTCCTACGCCTATGCCGTGCGGCGCGCGGGCTACCGCAGCTGCGCCGACGTCGCCGCGCTGCGTCCCGCCGCGGGCGACACGCCGCGCGACTTCGCCCTTCCCGTCCCGCCCGGCCGCCCGACGGTCGACGGCCACCTGCTCACCGTCGCCGCGGTCATCGCGCTGTACCACGGTCCCGCCCACTACGTCACCGCCGACATCGGCGACGACGACACCCTCGTCGCCCTCGACGACCCGCGCATGGCCTTCGCGTTCGGCTCGTCGGCCCGCGCCGACGGCGAGGTGCAGCCCGACGGCTCGGGGCGGATGACCCTGACCGGCATGACCAACCCCGCCGGTCAGCAGCTCGCGGCGACCATCACCTGGAGCTGCGCACCGGCATCCTGAGCCGGCCGCCGCCGGACGCGCGCGAGCCCGCCGCGCGATGGCGCGGCGGGCCCGGCAGGAGCGGTCGAGGTGACGTCAGGCGGCGACGGCGCCGGCCAGGACGACCTCGCTGGCGGCGTGGATGCGCACCTTCTCGCCGACCACGAGGCGGCCGGCCTCGAGGACCTGGTTCCAGGAGAGCCCGAAGTCGCTGCGGTTGATCTCACCGTCGACCTCGACGCCGAAGCGCCGGTTGCCCCAGGGGTCGGTGATGAACTCCGACACCTCCGCCGAGAGGGTCACGGGGCGGGTGGTGCCGCGGATGGTCAGGTCGCCGTCGACCTCGTAGCGGTTGTCGTGCAGGTGGCGGACGCCGCGGCTCTCGAAGGTCGCGGTCGGGTACTGCTCGGCGTCGAAGAAGTCGGCGCTGCGCAGGTGGGTGTCGCGGCGCTCGTCGCGGGTGTCGATGCTGGCGACGTCGATCTCGACGCGGCCGCTGGAGCGGGTCAGGTCCTCCTCGTCGAGGTCGACCTCGCCGGTCACGGTGTGGAAGGTGCCCTTCACCGAGGCCAGCCCGAGGTGGCGGACGGAGAATTCGACGGTGGCGTGGCTGTTGTCGAGGTTCCAGCTCATGGTGGGTTCGTGCTCCTGGGGGTGCTCTCCGCGGCGGCTTCCGCCGCGGGCCGGTCCGGCGGTCTCTCCGACCCGGCACCTGCATCGTACCGCATAGCGCTAAAAATAATCAAGTGCTATGATCTGAGCAGCACTACACGAAACAGGAGTAGCGGTCCAGCCCGAAGCGCTTTATGCTTGGCACCGACGGCAGCCCCCGCCACCTATGACCATGGACGACACCTTCTGCCCGGTCCACGAGGCCATCCAGCTCCTCCAGGAGAAGTGGACCCTCCACATCATCCGGGCCCTCCTCGACCGGCCCCTCGGCTTCAACGAGCTCGGCCGCGCCGCCGGCGGCTGCAACCCGGCCACCCTGGCCCAGCGGCTCGACCGCCTCGAGGAGCTCGGCCTGGTGACCCGCACCGTCGAGTCGGTCATGCCTCCGCGCACCTCGTACGCGCTCACCGGCGCGGGCGTCGAGCTGGACAGCGTGATCAAGGCGATCGACTGCTGGGCCAACCGCCACATCTCCGGACGGCTGGCGGCCCACGGCCGACCCGCGGCGGCGGCCGCGGCCGGCGGGTGCTGACCGCGCCCGAGCCCGCCCAGGGCCCGACCGCGCCGGAGGGACGCATCGTCCGCCCGGACAAGCGGATGTACTTCCTCCTCATCGCCCTGGCGGCGCGCACCCGCGCGGACTGCCTGGGCCGCCGCGTCGGGGCGGTGATCTCCCGCGAGGACCGCGTCCTCAGCACCGGCTACAACGGCACGCCCTTCGGCATGCCCAACTGCTCCGAGGGCGGCTGCCACCGTTGCGCCCACCGCAACGACGAGCCGTACCTGCGCGGCGGCGCGTACGACGTCTGCCTCTGCGTGCACGCCGAGCAGAACGCGCTGCTCACCGCCGCCCGCTTCGGCCAGCAGACCTACGGCGCGTCGCTGACCAGCACCACCCAGCCCTGCTTCGGCTGCCTCAAGGAGATGCTCCAGGCGGGCATCGAGGAGGTCCGCTACCTCCACCCCTGGAACCCCGTCGAGGCCTACAAGGACGAGGCGCTGGCCCAGCAGTACGCCGAGCTGCGCAGCCGCTACAAGGTCTTCGAGCAGATCGGGGATCCGGCCATGGACGACCCCAACCTCTTCGCACCCTTCCTGCCCGGCAGGCGCTAGGCGCGGTCCACCAGCTGCACCCGCTCGCCCTCGGAGGTGCGGGCGAGGGCGGCGACGCGCGACAGGGTGTCGATCTCGCTCACCGGCTTGTCGTGCCGCCAGCGGGCGATGCGCGGGAAGCGCAGGGCGTACCCGCTGCGGTGGCGCGACGACGGCTGCACCCGGTCGAAGGCGACCTCCAGGACGATCTCGGGGCGCACCACGCGAAAGCGCCCGTGCTCGCTGACGGTGATCGACGTCAGCAGCTCGGTCATCTCGGCGATCTCGGCGTCGGTGAGGCCGGTGTAGGCCTTGCCGATGGGGACCAGCTCGTCGGAGCCGTCGACGCGCACCGAGAAGGTGACGTCGCTGAGGACGTCGCGCCGCTTGCCGTGCCCCAGCTCCGCGCCGGTGACGACGACGTCGAGGGTGTCGAGCGGCTTCTTCAGCTTCAGCCAGGCGAGCCCGCGCCGTCCCGGCGTGTACGCCGAGTCGGGGTCCTTGGCGATGAGGCCCTCGTTGCGGCGGGCGCGCGCGTTGTCGAACAGCGTGTCCACCGCCTGCGCGCCGCGCGCGTGCTCCTGATGCGCGGTGGCCAGCGCGCCGCCGAGCTGCAGCGCGTCGAGGCGCTTGCGGCGCTCGCGCAGCGGCTCGTCGAGCAGCGACACCCCGTCCTGGTAGAGCAGGTCCCAGGCCACGAAGATCACCGGGACGCGTTGCAGCACGGCCAGCGACGGCGCCTTGCGCCCCAGCCGCGTCTGCAGCGCGGCGAAGGGCATCACCTGCCCCTCGCGGAAGGCGAGCACCTCGCCGTCGAGGAGCAGGATCCCGGGCAGCGCCGCCGCCGCCTCGGCGACCTCGGGGAACTGCGCGGTGACGTCCTTGAGGTCGCGCGAAAAGAGCATGACGCGGGAGTCGTCGCGGTGCACCTGGCAGCGGATCCCGTCGTACTTGTCCTCGACCCACACCTCCTCGCCCATCCGCTGCACCACCTCGGCGGCGTCGGCGACGGGAGAGGCGAGCATGAAGCGCATCGGCGCGAAGAGCCGCGGCGCCGCCTCGCCCAGGCGGTCCAGGCGGGCCAGCAGCGCCACCTCGCCGAGGTCGCCGATCACCATGTCGGCGCGCGACACCGCGGCCTTGTCGCGCCCGAAGGCGAGCGCGATCGCCTCCTCGACCAGACCCTCGCGCAGGCCGATGCGCATCTCGCCGGTGATCAGCTTGACGACGTACTTCGCCTCCAGCGGGGTGCAGCGGCGCAGCAGGGCGTCGAGCAGCTGCGTGCGCGCGGCCGTCGAGGGCGCGGAGGCGATGTCCTCGAAGGTGTGCACCACGTCCAGGACGTCGACGCCCGGCGCCGCCGCGCAGGCGCGCAGCAGGACGTCGTGGGCCGCGCCGCCCGCGTCGCCGTGGCGCGTCCAGGCGGCGCTCATCTCCTCCGCGGTGGCGCCGCTCAGGCCCCGCAGCACGTCCCAGAGGAGAGCGCCGCCCACCGACAGCACGCGCATGTCCCATGTGGGGAAGATCAACCCGCTGAAGAAGCGCGCCGCGACGCCCACGCGGGTTTCGTCCAGACCCTGCAGATACTCGGCGAGCAGCCGCACCTTCTCCAACTTCGAGGTGGTGGCGGCGATCCGCTCGGCGGTCTCCGCGAAGGACCGCATCAGTAGGGCAGCTCGTCGTGGTCCATGCCGAAGTGGTGGCCCACCTCGTGGAGGATGGTGCGGCGGATCTCCTCGGCGAGCTCGCCAAGGGTGGCGCAGGAGTTCTCGTGGTTGCGCTGGTAGAGCAGGATGCGCTCGGGGAAGTCGTCGCCCAGCGCGGTGGCGCCGGTGTAGAGCCCGAGCAGGTCGGGGTCGGTGCCCTCCTCCACGTCCTCGACGTCGGGCAGCTCCTCGACGGCGACGATGGTGTTCTCCATGCGGTCCTTGAACTGCCGGGGGATCTGCTTCCACACCTCGCCGGCGATGCGGTCGAACTCGAAGGCGGCGATGCGCAGCGGCACCACGAAGTGCGCGGGGTCGAGCGCGTTGGCGCGCTTGAAGGCGTCCTTGGCGGCGTCCTTCTCCTCCAGCCAGATGCGCGCGCGCCCCAGCGCGTTCCAGGCGTGCGCCTCCTCCGGCTCCAGGTGCACCGCCTCCTCCAGCCAGGCGGCGGCGTCCTCGAAGCGGCCCAGGCGGTAGGCGGCCAGGGCGCGCTCGTACCAGGCGGCGCCGTCCTCGGGGTCCCATTCGCAGGCGCGTGCCGCCGCCTTCTCCGCGTCGGCGAAGCGCTCCATGGCGCGCAGCGCCTCGGCGCGCACCACCTGCGCGGACACCGCCTCGGGTGAGCCCCTGCCGGCGTCCTTGAGCACGCCGTCCGCGATGCGCAGCGCGCCCCGCGGGTCGTTGTTCTCCAGCGCGTCGTCGGCCTGCTCGATGCGGCGCTCGAGGTCGACGGCGTCGGCGGCCTGGCGGCGGAAGAGCGGCATGCGGCGGCTAGCCCAGGTGCACCAGCGGCGCGTGCCCCGCGCCCACGCCGCTCGGCCCGCGCGCCAGCAGCGCGGCGACGAACGACGACGCCTCGCGCGCCGCGTCGAGCACCTCGAGCCCGCGCGCCAGGTGCGCGGTCAGCGCGGCGCTGAAGCTGCAGCCGGTGCCGTGCCGGTCGGCGCCGCCGGGAATGCGCGGATGTGCAAGCGTCGTGAAGCTGTCCGCGCCGGCGTCGAAGACGAGGTCGGTCACCTCGTCCGACCCCGAGGGATCGTGCCCGCCGGTGATCACCACCCAGCGCGGCCCGCGTGCGGCCACCGCGCGCGCCGCAGCCCGCGCGTCGTCGAGCGACGAGATGCGCAGGCCGGTCAGCGCCTCGGCCTCGGGCCAGTTCGGCGTCACCACCAGCGCCTCGGGGAGCAGCGCCTCGCGCAGCGTCACCAGCGCGGGGTCGCTGCTCAGCGCCGCGCCGCTGGTGGAGCGCAGCACCGGGTCGACGACGAGGCGCTCCGCGCCGTGCATGGCCAGCCGCTGCGCCACCACGGCGGCGATCTGCGGGGTGGGCAGCATCCCGGTCTTCCATGCGGCCGGCTGCAGGTCGAGCGCCACCGCGTCGATCTGGCGCGCCACCATCTCCAGCGACACCGGCTCCACCGCGTGGACGGCGCGGGTGTCCTGCGCGGTGATCGCGGTGACCACGGTGGCGCCGTGAACGCCGCAGGCGGCGAAGCTGAGCAGGTCGGCCTGGATGCCGGCGCCGCCACCGGAGTCGCTGCCCGCCACCGTGCAGGCGACGGGGCGCGGGGACGTGTCCATCGATCTCGACACCTGGAGGGGGACCGGCCGGGAGGCGCCGATGCTAGCACGGGCCCACCCGCCGTTCCGGGCGGCTGACGGGTCGGTGACGAATCCCCGGCGGCCATCGTCGATGCTCTTAACAGCGGGTACAACCTATGCGTGAGCCCTCAGCCCACCCCTCCTGCGCACGCGGACTCCCCCAGCTCCCTGCGCGAGGCGCTGATGGCCCCGCCCCCCCGCAGACCCGCCGCCGCCGCTCCCCCTCGGCAGGCGGCGGGTGACGGGGCGGATCGCCAGCTCGTCCCCAGCGCGACCGAGCTGCTCGCCTCCTCCGCCAACCTGCAGCGGCTCTGCGAGAGCTACCACAGCACCCGCCGCCGCATGGTCGCCCGCGGCCGGCGCCAGCGCCTCGGCATCGCGGCCATGGTCTGCGTGCTGGGCGTCGCCGCTGTCGCCCTCTTCCGCCAGGGCAGCCTGCCCGACGCCACGCTGCGCCTGCTGATGGTCACCGTCGCCCTGGCCAGCGCCGCCGGCCTGGGCGTGCTCTTCAGCCTGTGGCTGCGCGAGGACCGCCGCCTCCGCGCCGCCCAGGGCGACCGCCTGCTCCGCGCCCTGCAGTTCAACTGCTCGCTGCCCGAGGAGAGCCTGCTCGCCTTCCGCCGCCTGGTGGCGCCGCAGCAGGCCTTCTTCGACGTGTACAACGCCTGGCTGGTCGAGCACCCCGACCGGCGCAGCCCGCTGGGCGCGCTGCTCGGCTCCTCGCGCCGCCCGGGACGCGCCTCGGCGTAGGCGCCGCGCGGGCGGCTGCTACGCTCCCGCGCCATGTACGGCGCCATCGACATCGGCGGCACCAAGCTGCTCGCCGCGGTCGCGGGCGACGACCTGCGACCGGTCCGGGTGGTGCGGCGGGCGACGCCTGCGCTGGATCCCGTGGGGGCGCTGTCGGCGATGCTCGACGAGGCCCGCGACGGTGCGGCGCTGCAGGCGATCGCGGTGGCCACACCCGGGCCGTTCGACCGCGAGCGCGGGATGACCCTGCTGCCGCCCAACGTGCCGCCCGCCTGGCAGCGTCTGGGGCTGGGCCCTGCGCTGTCGGAGCGCTACGGCTGCCCGGTCCTGCTGGAGAACGACGCCAACTGCGCGGCCCTGGCCGAGGCGCTGCACGGCGCGGCGGCGGGGCTGGCCCACGTCGTCTACTACACGGTGTCGACGGGGATCGGCTCGGGCGTCGTCCACGACGGGCGGCTGGTGGTGGGACGGCACGACACCGAGGGCGGGCACCAGGTGCTCTGGCCATCGTGGCTCGGGGATGCGCCGCCCTGCGGGTGTGGTGGCGAGGGATGCCTGGAGGCGCTCGCCTCGGGGAGCGCCATCGAGCGGCGCTTCGGGGTGCGCGCGGAGCTGCTCGACGATCCCGCGGCCTGGGCCGACGTGGGACGCTGGCTGGGGCTCGCGGTGGTCAACGCCACGGCGCTGCACGACCCCGACGCGGTGGTCTTCGGCGGCGGGGTGTGCGCCTCGTGGGACAGGTTCTGGCCGTCGATGTCAGCAACCATCGAGGCGCATCTGCGCCTGCAGCCGGTGCCCCGCGTCCTGCGCGCCGCGCTCGGCGAGGACCGCAACATGTGGGGGGCGCTGGCGCTGCTGGCTCAGAGCGGCAGGGCGTAGAGGCGGCCGTCCTGGCAGGCGACGTAGAGGTGGTTCTCGGCGATGGCGGGCGGGCCGGTCGGCGGGGCGGGGGCGGTCCAGCGCGCGGTCTCGACGCCGGTGGCGCGGTCGAGGACGTGCAGGGTGCCGCCGTCGTCGGCCACGAAGATGCGGTCACCCGCGGCCACAACTCCGCGCGTCACCTGGGCGTGCAGCGGCGTGGTCCACGCCTGGGTGCCGTCGGAGCGGCGCAGGGCGTGCACGGTGCCGTTCGACTCCGCCACCACGACGACGTCGCCGCTGGTCGCCATGGCGGCCTGCACGTCGCCGACGGCGACGTTCCAGTGCTCGTGTCCCGTGCCGGGATCGAGCGAGGCGACATGATGGTCGGCGCTGGCGACGATGACGCTGCTGCCGTCGTAGACGGCCGGCAGGCTGACGATGCCGGCGGTGGTGTAGGTCCAGAGCTGCGTGCCCTGGGGGCCGAGGGCGTAGAGGTTCTGGTCGAGGTCGCCGATCCAGATGCGCTGGTGGTCGCTGGTCGGTGAGGCGGTGACGGCGGCGCTGAAGGACTTCCGGTAGGCGCGGGTGCCGTCGCTCAGGTAGTAGCCGTCGAGGACGTGGGTGCGGTCGAGGGAGCCGGTGCCGGTGGCGAAGCTGAGGCCCGCGTAGGCGACCCCGTCGACCACCTGGGGGGCGGAGAAGATCTCGTCCGCGGTGGGCACGCCCCAGCGCCGCTGGTGGGTGCGCAGGTCGATCGCGCGCAGGGTGCCGGCGGGCTGGCCGTCCGCGCCGGTGTACGTGGTGGCCACCACCGCCGCGCAGCCGTCGACGGCGATCGGGGTGGCGACCTGGCCCTGCTCGTTCTGCTGCGGGTCGCTGGTCCACTGCAGGGCGCCGGTCCTGGCGTCGAGGGCGACCAGGGTGCCGGTGGAGGTGGCGGTGTACACGGTGCCGCCGGCGACGGCGGGCGGTGCGGTGGCGGCGTAGCTCCATTGCGGAGCCCAGGTGGGCCCGGGGTCCTTGATGGCCGAGGGTGCGTCGGCGGTGTTGGCGGGGCCGGCGCCCGCGCCGTTCCAGCCGGAGGCGTCGGGGTCGCAGCCGGTGGTGGCGCTGCCGCTGCGCACCAGGGTGATCAGGCCGACGGCGATACCCGAGGTGGCGACCAGGGCGCCGAGGGCGGCGTAGAGGAGGCGGCGGCCGCTGGTGAAGACGGGGATGCGCTGGGTCGTCTTCCTGGGCGCGGCCGGGCCGGGTGCCGGCGGCGGACCGGCCTTGCGCGCCCCGCGGGAGGTGCGGCGGCGCTGCTTGGGGGCCATGTCGGCTGCGGAGTGTAGCGGCCGTCGCGCGGCCTGCTTGTCCGGCGCGCTCAGACGCGCGCCCAACGGGGGAGGCAGATCCTCCCCCGGCGTGCCCCCTCCTCGGCGGGCTGAAGCCCGCCGCTCGTGTCCGCGCTGGCGCGCGTACACTCGGCTCGCCCATGGATCCAGCCGCGCGCTTCAGCGAGGTCAACCTCATCGCCGATCCGCTCTACGGCTACATCGAGATCACCAAGGGCGACGGCGGCGAGGCGGGCGAGCAGCACCTGCTCGACACTCCCTGGCTGCAGCGATTGCGGCGCATCCACCAGCTGCAGTCGGCGTGGTGGGTCTTCCCCACGGCGGAGCACTCGCGCTTCGCCCACCTGCTCGGCGCGATGCACCTCGCGGGCCTGTACGCGCGGCAGATCGAGCCCTCGCTGCGCACCGCCTTTCCCGACGCGCCCAGCGCTGCGTGCGTCGAGGAGACGCTGCGACTGGCGGGACTGCTGCACGACATCGGGCACGGTCCCTTCGGGCACTTCTTCGACCGCGAGGTGCTGGCGCGGTTCGGCGTCGACCACGAGGACGTGGGGCGGCGGCTGGTGTGCAACGAGCTGTCCGACGTCATCGCCTCGCTGCGCGCGGCGCCCTCGGGACGGTTCGCCGGCGGCGAGTCCGTCGATCCGCGGTGGGTCGCCTGGGTGATGGCGCCGGCCGACATCGAGGGCTACGTGCCGCCGCCGTGGCTGCGCGCGCTCAAGCCGCTGCTCTGCGGGCCGGCGACGGTGGACAACCTCGACTACGTGGTGCGCGACGCGTACATGTGCGGGGTGGGTGTGGGCACCGTCGACGTGCGCCGCATCATGCACTACTCCTTCGTCGCCGGCGAGTCGCTGATGCTGCATGCGCACGCGGTGCCGGCGCTGGAGATGTTCCTCACCGCGCGCCTCTACCTCTACACCAACATCTACTTCCACCGCACCGTGCGGCGCATCGACCTCACCATGCGGGAGATCTTCGCGAAGACGGTGGAGCGCCTCGCGCCCGGCAATCCGCTCGACGACCTCGACGCCTACCTCTCGCTGACCGACTGGTCGTTGCTGGAGGAGGTGTCGCGCTGGCGTCGCTGTCCCACTGGATCGCCGGAGCGGCGCCTGGGCGAGGCGTGGGAGCAGATCACGGCGCGGCGGCTGCCCTGGAAGCTGGCCTACGAGTCCCTGCTGGGGTCCGACGCCGAGCTGTCCGACGCGCGGGAGCGCATCGTCTCGCTGCTGCCGCAGCGGTTGCAGCGCGTCGCATTCGAGGTGGACGTGGCCTCGGCGCGCGTCGCACCCGAGAACCCGCTCACCGACAACGGGCTGGTGGCCATCTACGACCCGCTGGAGGACACCGTCGAGCAGTCGCGTGCCAACGAGCTGCTGGCCCGGCTGCCCAAGCACAACCAGCTGGTGCGCGTGTTCACCAACGACGAGTCGGCGGTCACCGAGCTGCACGCCGCGGCGCGCGACGCGCTGGGCTGAGCGCCGCGGTGTCGGTGCTGCCCGACTACTCGGGACAGGCGGAGCGCTACGACCGCACCCGGGCCGCCTCGCCGTCGGTCCTGGATCCGCTGCGCGCAGCGCTTGGCGGCACGCCGGGAGGGACGCTGCTCGACGTCGGCGGCGGCACCGGAAACTACGCCGTGCCGATGCGCGCGGACGGTTGGGACGTCGTCGTCGTCGACCGTTCGGCGGCGATGCTGGCACGCGCCGCGGCGAAGAACTTGACCGCCGTGCGCGGCGACGCCCTGCATCTCCCCTTCGCCGGCGGCGCCGTCGCCGCGGCGATGCTGGTCGCCATGCTGCACCACTGCGGCGACCCGCAGCGGGCGCTCTCCGAGGCGATGCGGGTCGTACGTCCCGGCGGGCGCGTCGCGGTGATGGCCTGGGCGCGCGAGGACATCGCGGAGAGCTGGACCGCGAGCTACTGGCCGAGCAGCCGCGCCTGGATGATCCCGACCCACCCCCCTCTCGCCGACCTGCTCGCCTGGCTGCCCGGCGCCACCCGCACCGAGGTGCGCTGGACCGACCTGTGCGACGGCACCCTCGCCGCCCTGGAATCGCACCCCGAGCTGGTCCTCGACCCCGCCTGGCGCCTGCAGACCAGCTTCTTCGAGCGCATGCACCGCGACCACCCCGCCGAGCTCGAGTCCGGCCTCGCCCGCCTCGCCGCCGACGTCGCCGCCGGCACCCCGCCGCGTCGCCAGGGCCGCGCCTCGATGCTCGCCTGGGTCAAGCCACTATAGCGCGACACGCTATCAAGATAGCTGTAGCTGCTATATTCCTCCGATGACCACGGGCCAGTCCCTCCGGGAAGCGCGCCTCGCGGCCGGCCTCACGCAGGCGGAGCTCGCCCGCCGCCTGGGCACAACGCAGTCGGCGGTCGCCCGGGCGGAGAACGACGCCGTCGAGCCCAGCCTCGCCTATGTCCGCCGGGTCGCCACCGCGACCGGACAGCCCATCACCCTGCGCGTCATCCCGGTGGCGCCCATCCCAGGCGACGAAGCCAAGCGCCGCTGGGCGGCGGTCGACGGTCGACCCTTCGACCCCTGGAGCCGCAGCCCCGACCCCGCCGAGGAGCGGCAGCTGCGCCGCTCCGGAATCGCTCGTGGCTGACGGCGGTGACGAGCAGCTCGACCGCATGCTGGCGGTCGCGGCGCTGGTGCGCACCCTGGTCGGCGGGACGCCGGTGGTCGTCGGTGGCGTCGCCGAGATGTTCTGGACCCGGCTCCCCTACCACCCCACCGACCTCGACATCTGCACACCGCTTGGGCCGGTTGCGGCCGACCGGCTCGCCGCGGCCGGCTTCGTTCGCGAGGGCCGTCACTGGTGGCACGAGGAGCACGGCGTGGCGGTGGAGTTCTCCGAATCCTTCGCCGACGCCGACCCCGCGCGGTTCCGGGAGGAGCGCGGGGCGCTGATCATCGGGGTGTCCGACCTCTACCTCGATCGCCTGCGGCAGAGCACCCTCAACGAGAATCGCAACTCGGTCGAGTACCAGTCGCTGCTCGCGGTGGCGACGTCGTGCATCGAGATCATCGACTGGCCGTACGTGCGCCGCCGCATCGCCGGCGAGCCCGCCTTCCGTCGCGAGCCCATGCGCCGCAACGACCGCGCGGCACGCCGCCTCGCGCGCAGAGCCGTGCAGTGACCTACGCCAGCTCCTCGGCGCCGACCGGGTGCTCGGGCGCGGCGACGTCGCGGTAGGTGCGGGCGGAGAGGAAGGCGACGGCGAAGCAGATCAGGGCGGCGCAGCCGAAGAGGAGCTCGGCGGCGCGGTCGGCGTCGGCGGTGGGGGCGTTGTGGGCGATGGCGGTGTAGACGGCGCCGGTGATGCCGAGGCCGAAGACGACACCTGCGTTGCGCGCGGTGGAGAGGAAGCCGGAGGCGCTGCCCAAGGCGGAGCGCGGCGCCACCAGGACGGCGGCGGCGGTGTTCGGCGAGGAGAAGAGGCCGTTGCCCATGCCCAGGACGAGGAGGCCGAGCAGCAGCACCGGCCATGCGTCGGTGCGCGCGCCGAGGGCGGCGAGCAGCAGGCCGGCGGCGGCCAGCGTCATGCCCGCCATGGTCACCTCGCGGGTGCGGCCGCTGTCGCCGAGGCGCCCGCCGGTGCGCGAGGTGACGCCGATGCCGAGGCCGATGGGCAGGAAGGCCGCACCTGCAAGGGCGGCGCTGGCGTGGTGGGCGTCCTCCAGCCAGAAGGGCAGCAGGGCGAAGCAGGACATCAGCGTGCCGGTGCTGAGGAAGGAGGCCAGCGACGCCGCGGCGAAACGGCCGCGCCGCAGCAGGCGGGGGTCGAGCAGCGGATGCCGCGCGCGGCGCTCGGCGACGAGCAGGACCACCGCGCCCACCAGGGCGACGCAGAACCAGACCACCGCGGCCCGTGCGGACCCCGAGACGCCCAGTGAGCCGATCCCGGTCCCGGCTCCCAGCAGCAGCGCGGCGACGCCCACCGCGCCGGCGACGTCGACGCCGGGCGCGTCGACGTGCGGCGCCCGCGACGGCACCGCCCGCAGCACCGCCACGATTCCGACAACTGCGGCCACAACCGACGCCCAGAACACCGCCTGCCACCCCCACGCAGCCGTCAGCGCACCGCCCAGCGGCGGACCCACGAACCCCGCCGCCGCCTGGGTGATGACCAGCAGCGCGATGGAGCGCCCCGTCGAGTCGTGCGGCGCGTGCTCCGCCATCAGCGCCAGAGACCCGGCGGTGAGCATCCCTCCGCCGACCGCCTGCCCGGCTCGCGCCACCAGCAGCCACTCGAATCCCGGCGCCAGTGCCGCACCCACGCTGCCCAGCGCGAACACCACGAAGCCGCACACGTACGCCCCGCGCCGTCCGTAACGGTCGGCGAGCCGTCCCAGCAGCGGCAGCGTCGCCGTGACGGTGACGAGGTACACGCCGAGCACCGCCTGCCCCGCCGCCAGCGAGACGTGGAAGTGGCGGGTCATGGGGTCGAGCGCCACCGCCACGATGGTGGCGTCGACCATGCCGACGAAGGAGCCGAGCACCAGCGCGAACACCAGCATGCGGCGTCCGCGTGCGCCGGGCGGGCCGCCGCGAGTCGCGGGCACGGCGTCCACGGCGCTCGGGGTCAAAGCCCGGCGAGACCTAGGCCAGCTTGATGCGCGGCCCGCTCGGCATCACGGGACCGGTCGCCGCGGCGCGGAAGTTCTCCTTGCTCACCTCGGCGGCGATGTGCGAGGCGACGCTGCGGAAGACCTCGGCGACCGGGCTGTCGGCCAGCGCCGCCATCAGCGGCTGTCCCTCGCCGCCGCCGACGCGGATGCGCGGGTCGAGGGGGATCTCGCCGAGGAAGGGGATGCCGAACCGGGAGGCCACCTCGTGGCCGCCGCCGCTGCCGAAGATCTCGGTGCGCTCGCCGCAGTGCGGGCAGATGTAGCCGCTCATGTTCTCCACCACGCCGAGCACCGGCACCTTGAGCTGGCGGAACATCTGCACACCACGCGACACGTCGGCGACCGACACGTCCTGCGGCGTGGTGACGATCACCGAGCCGGTGAGCGGGATCGACTGCGCCAGGGTGAGCTGCGCGTCGCCGGTGCCGGGGGGCAGGTCGATGACCAGGTAGTCGAGGTCGCCCCACTCCACGTCGTAGAGGAACTGCCGGATGGCGCCCCCGATCATGGGGCCGCGCCAGACCACCGCCTGGTCGGGCTTGAGGATGGTGCCCAGCGACATCACCCGCAGGCCGTGCGCCTCGAGCGGCAGGATGCGCTCGCCCATCGACCGCGGCTGGTCGTGCAGGCCGAGCATGATCGGCACGTTCGGGCCATAGATGTCCGAATCGAGAAGGCCCGTGCGCGCACCGGACTGGGCCAGGGCGATGGCCACGTTGACGCTGACCGTCGTCTTGCCGACGCCGCCCTTGCCGGCGCTGACGGCGACGATGTTGCGCACCCCGGGGATGTCCTTGCGCCCGGGAAGCCCGCGCGTGGTGGTGACGTTCGAGTCCCAGGACACCTCGACGCGCTCCACTCCGTTGAGGGGCACCAGGGCCTGCTCGATGTCCTTCTGGATGCGGTCCTTGAGGGGGCAGGCCGGCGTGGTCAGCACCACCTTCATGGAGACGGTGCCACGGTCGTCGACCTGCAGGTCGCGCACCATGTTGAGGCTCATCAGGTCGCGGTGGAGCTCGGGCTCCATCACGGTGCTGAGCGCCGCCTCGATGCGCTGCACGAGCTGGGGATCGCTCATCGACAAAGGAGTATACCGACCGCTCCGCGCCAAGCCTCCGGAGGCCGTCGCCACCCGCCCCGGCCGCAGAATGGCGGCGCGCATGGCGACCCTGGCGACCTCCGAGGCCCCGCGACGGCGAACGCCCGTGCTGCGCCTCGGCGCGCGGAGCTGGCCGGTGGTGCTGCCCAGCCTCGGCGACCCCCGGCTGCACGTCGCCCTGGTGATCGGCAGCGTGCAGGTGCTGGGGCAGGTGGCGCTGGGCTTCGAGCTGTCGGTGGCGCAGATCCTCGTCTGCCTCGGCGTCTGCGCCGCCATCGAGGTGGGCGCCGCGCTGTGGCGCGACCACGTGCTGCTGTGGCCGGCCAGCGCGCTGCTCACCGGCAACAGCGTCGCCCTCATCATGCGCACGGCGGGGACGCGGCACGGCGACTGGTGGAGCCTGCAGGGCATCGAGGTCTTCGTCGCCGCCTGCGTGGTCTCGATGCTCTCGAAGCTGCTCCTGCGGCGCGGCGGGCGCCACGTCTTCAACCCGTCCAACCTGGGATTGGTGGCCGCCTTCACGCTGTTCGGAACGCAGCGCGCCAATCCCCAGGACCTGTGGTGGGGGCCGCTGTCACCGGGGCTGTGGGTGACGCTGGCGGTGATCGTGTGCGGCGGGCTGGTCATCGCGCGCCGGCTTCGCGTGCTGGGGCTGGTGGCCGGGTTCTGGGTGGCCTTCGCGGCCTGCGTGGGCGTGGTGGCGGCGAGCGGCCACTGCATCGCGGCGCGCTGGCATGTCGGAGCCGTCTGCGGTGAGGACTATTGGTCGGCGATGGCAGCATCTCCGGAGGTGCTGGTGTTCGCGTTCTTCATGATCACCGACCCGAGGACCGCGCCGGAGGGACGGGCGGCGCGCGCCGCCTTCGGTGCCGCGACGGGATTCCTCGCCGCGCTGCTCTCGGCACCGCTGCAGACGGAGTTCGCCACCAAGGTCGCCGTGCTCGCCGCCCTGGTGGTCGTCTGCGCGGCGATGCCCCTCGCGCCGCTGCTCCGCCGCATCCCCAGGGCCGCGATCGTCCCGGCGGCGGCCGGCGCCCTGCTCCTGGCGGCCCTCCCCGCCCACGGCTCCGCCGCGGTGCCGGCGCCCCCCGCCCCACCGGCGACGACCGCGGCGCTGCCCCCCATCACCGTCAGCGCCGAGGCCCGGCAGACGGCCGGCGTGGACGCACAGACGGCGAGGGCCATCGTCGCGGCGGCCCTCCGCCAGGCTCCAGGGGGGGTGCTCCATGCCACGGTGGTGCTCGTGCGCAACCCGCTGCGCCCCCAGGACGCGCCCCGCCTGGCGGTCGAGCTGGCGGGCCCCGGCTGGACCCGGACGGTCACCCCGTAGCCGCCGCCCAACCGGCTACCATCCCGACCCGATGCCCCGCCTGCTTCGCGACCTCGCGCACCAGGTCGGCGAGGCCCACGTCCTGGCCCGCCCGGCCGACCTCGCCGCCTACGCCTTCGACGCCTTCGGGGCGTCGGGGGAGCGCCATCTCCCGGACGCCGTGGTCTTCCCCGCCACCACCGAGGAGGTCGCCGGGGTGGTGCAGGTCTGCGCCCACCACGGCGTGCCGGTGGTGCCGCGCGGCGCGGGAACGGGGTACGCGGGCGGCGCGATCCCGACCCAGGGCGGCGTCGTCGTCAACCTGGTGCGGATGAACCGCATCCTCGGCGTCGAGCCGGATGCGCAGCGCATCCACGTCGAGGCCGGGGCGATCACGGCGCACGTCCACCATCGCGCCCTGGCGCACGGGCTGTACTACCCGCCCGATCCAGGGTCGTCGTCGACGTGCACCATCGGCGGCAACATCGCCTGCAACGCGGCGGGCCCGCACGCATTGCGCTACGGCGTCACCGCCGACTACCTGGCAGGAGCGACCTGCGTGCTCGCCGACGGCCGCATCGCCAGCGTCGGCGAGGGTGCGGGCGGAGGCGAGGACCTGCTCCGGCTGCTGCCGCAGTCGGAGGGCACGCTGGCCATCGTCACCGAGGCGCTCCTGCGGCTCGTCCCCGCGCCGCCGGCGCGCACCACCATCGCGGCGCTCTTCGCCGACATGCAGTCGGCGTCGGACGCGGTGGCGGCGATCGCGGCCGCGAAGCTGGTGCCCGCAGCCATCGAGTTCCTCGACCGCGCGGCCATGCTCGCGGTGGCCCGGACGGGTGTGGCGGCATTCCCCGACGACGCCGGCGCGCTGCTCATCGTGGAGGTCGAGGGCGAGCCGGCGAGCGTCGAGTCCGACGCCGGGGCGGTGCACACCGCGCTGGGCAACGCCAGGGCGCTGCGCGTCGAGACCGCCGTCGACGCCGCCGACGCCAAGCGGCTCTGGACGGCGCGCAAGGCGATCAGCGCCGCCGTCGCCGCGGTGATGATCGGCAAGGTCAACGAGGACGTCGTGGTCCCGCGCGACCGCATCGCCGAGCTGGTGGCGCACACCGAGGTGCTCGGCGAGGAGCACGAGGTGCCGGTGGTGAACTTCGGCCATCTCGGCGACGGCAACCTGCACGCCACCTTCCTCATCGATCCGCGCCGGCGGGGCGACCGCGAGCGCGCCGACGCGGCCGCCGCAGGTCTCTTCGAGATGGTGCTCGACATGGGCGGCTCGATCACCGGCGAGCACGGGGTGGGCTACACCAAGCTGCCCTACTTGGAGCGGCAGATCGGTCGCGCCGGCGTCGACCTGATGGCGCGCATCAAGGCTGCGCTGGATCCGCGCGGGTTGCTCAACCCGGGCAAGAAGATCCCGCAGCCGGTGGCCGCGACGACCCCCGAGCCGGAGCCCGTGGAGGTCGCCGCGGCGCACTGAGCCGCGGGTCGCCGCCTCCTCAGCAGTCGCTGAAGAAGCTGGTGAAGCAGTCGGCCACCGACTGGCCGAAGCTGGCGAAGGCGCTGCCGATGGCGTCGATGGTGGCGGTGTCGAAGCCGATGCTGGACAGGAAGTTGGCGATGTCGCTGGCCGCCTCGCCGAAGACGTTCTCCAGCACGTTGGCGATGTCGCTGGCCGCCTCACCGATGTCCTTGAGGATCTGGCCGACGTCGTTGGCGATCTCGTTGAAGATGTCCACCAGCGCGTTGGCGATCTCGCTGGCGGCGTAGCCGATCGCCTTGAGGACGGTGGCGGCGGCCTCGGCCGCCTCGCCGAACACGGTCTGCAGCGCGGCGGCGATCTGGTCGATCGTGTAGCCGATGTCCTTGAGGATCTGGGCCGCCGCCTGCGCCGCGTCGGCGAAGACGTCCTGCAGGGCGCTGGCCACCTCGTTGGCGAGGAAGCCGACCGCCTTGAGCACGTTGGCCACCGTCGAGTCGATGTCGGCGAAGACGTTGTGCAGGGCGGTGGCGATGTCGTCGATGACGAAGCCGACGTCCTTGAGCACGGTGGCCACCGCCTGGTCGAGCTCGGTGAAGACGACGTTGAGGGCGGTGGCGATCTCGGTGACGGTGTTGCCGATGGCGCGGAGGACGGAGGCGACCGCCGTGTCGATGTCGAGGTAGATGTCCTTGAGCGCCGTGGCCACCTCGTTGATGGCGAAGCTGATGTTCTCCAGGATCTGCGCCGCCGCCTGGTCGAGCAGGTTGTAGATCGTCCTCAGGGCGCCGGCGATCTGGTCGACGGTGTAGGTGAGCGACTTGAGGATGTTCGCCGCCACCTGGCCGAGGTCGTTGAAGACGTCCTTCAGGGCGGTGGCGATCTCGTTGACCAGGAAGGTCGCCGTCTTCAGCGCTGCGGCGACGGCGGCGTCGATGTCGTTGTAGAGGTTGCGCAGTGCCGTGGCGACGACGTCGACCGCGTAGCCGAGGGCCTTGAGGCCGGCGGCCACCGCCGAGTCGATCTCGTTGAAGACGTGCTGGAAGACGGCGCCGATCTGCTGGGCGGCGTAGCCGATGTCCTTGAGCACGGTTCCCACGGCGGCGACGGCGTCGTTGTAGATGTCCTTGAGGGCCGTGCCCACCTCGGCGACCGCGTAGTTCACCGCCTTCAGGATGGTGGCGGCGGCCTCGTCGGCGAGGTTGTAGACGTCCTTGAGGATGCCAGCCACCTGGTCGACCGCGTAGTTGAAGGCGTCCTTGAAGAGCTGCGCCGCCTCCTGCGCGGTGGCGTTGAAGACGTTCTTGACCAGGTTGGCGATGTCGGCGATCTGGTAGCCGAAGTTGACCAGTGCGGCGACGGTGTCCTTGAGCCCCTCGTTGAAGACGTTCTTCAGCACGTTGCCGAGCTGCACGGCGGTGTAGCCGGCGTCGACCAGGGCGTTGATCGCCGTGTTGAAGCCGCTGGAGATCGACGCGGTGAGCTTGTTGATCCCCGTCGAGATGGCGCCGATGGCGGTGTTGATGCCGCCGGCGACCACGTTGTAGTAGTGGACCGCCGCGCCGGCGACCGCCGTTGCCGCGGATTCGATCCCCGCCGCGGCGTCCTTGTAGACGGACACTGCGAAGTCGGCGATGACCGGCCCGTAGCGGGTCACCAGCTCCTGCACGGCGACGCTGAGGATGGCCCCGACAATGGCGCACACCGCCGTCGCCGTGCCCTCGGTGGCCACCGCGCAGCCGACGGTGAAGCCGATGTTGATGGCCAGGCCGAGGGTGTCGCCGACGCACTGGGCCACCGGTCCGTGCTCGCAGTCCTCGACGGTGATGAAGGTCTGCAGGCCGATGCCGATGATGTCCATTGCCGGCCCGAGGAACTCGGAGGCCTTGCCGAACTTGGCGGCGGTCTCGCCGGCCGTCTCCAGCTCGGCGCCGGCCGCGTGGAGCTCCGTCCTGCCGGCGTCCTCGGCGATC
This sequence comes from Candidatus Dormiibacterota bacterium, assembly GCA_035652335.1. Lineage (GTDB taxonomy): Bacteria > Chloroflexota > Dormibacteria > Aeolococcales > Aeolococcaceae > DASRDZ01. The sequence goes on along the minus strand of DASRDZ010000061.1, from coordinate 8,100 downwards.
TGGGTTGCCTCGGGGAGCGCCGAGCCCATGCTGCTGGAGATCCTGTCGATGATCGAGGCGACCTTCGACGCCGCCTTGTTGGCCAGGTACGCCGTGGCCTTGACCGCGGCCTTGACGCCGAGCTTGACGGCGGTGATGCCGTACTTGACGTCGGTGCCGATGTTGGCGCCCTCGCTCGACTTGCCCCAGAAGATGGAGGTCGCGGTGGCCAGGGCGGTCATGCCCGTGGCGTCGGTGAGCAGCGTCGGCATGTCGGCGACGAAGGCGTAGGGCGACACCGCCGGTGTGCCCGTCGCGGGCGTCACCGCGTCACGCCGGGTGAACCGTCCCGTGCTCGGGTCGTAGTCGCGAGCCCGCATGTAGTACAGGCCGGTCGCGGAGTCGTAGAGCTGGCCCTGGAAGAGCAGGTCGTTGGCGGGTGGCGTGCCGCCGTCGGTGCTCAGCAGGTTGCCGAAGCCGTCGTAGTGGTAGGCGGCCACCACGGCGCCGGTGCTGTCGGTCAGCTCGGTCACCGTGCCCTGCGGGTCGAGGTGCATGTAGTACGTCGCGGTCGACGTCTGCATCGCCACCGGCCCCTCGCCGTTGATGTAGCGGCGGATCAGGGCGTTGCTGCCATCGCGCTCGATGGCCAGCAGGGGCACGGCTCCCGCCGTGTCCCACACGTACTTGGTGGTGACGCCGTTGAGCGTGCGGCTGACCCGGTTCCCGTCGCCGTCGTAGGCGTAGGTCACGGTGCCGCTCGGCGTGCTCGCCGAGACGAGGTGCCCGGCGGCGTCGTACACGAGGCCGGTGCTGCCCTTGGCGGTGACGTTGCCGGCGTGGTCGTAGCTGTACGGCGCCGAGCCGGTGCCGGTCTGGCCGGTGATCTGGTCGGCGGAGCCGTAGGTGGTGTTGAGCCCGTTGCCGCTCAGCATGTTGCCGTTGCCGTCGTAGCCGTAGGTCGGCGGGATGGCGGTCGGCGACGTGGGATTGAACGGCGCGGCGTTGCCGGTGCCCGCGAAGGGCGCCGTGCCGCCGGTGCTGCCGCTCGGCGGTCCGAGCGGCGGCGGGGCGCTCGCCGTGGTGTGCGTCGACGGCCCGGAGGACGTCGAGAACGCGGTGAGCCGGCCCGTGGTGCTGTAGTTGTAGGTGTCGGTGGTCACCGTGCCGAGCACGTCGTCCACGTAGGAGAGGCGGCTCTGGCCGGCGTCGTAGCCGTACGACTTGTCGGCGAGGGTGGTGGCGCCGAGGGTCAGCGTCTGGTGGAGGACGTCGCCGAGCACGTCGGTGCGCTGCGACTGGTAGACGCCGTTGCCGTAGGCGATGCCGACCGTCTGCCGCTGCACGTTGCGGACGTAGTTGGCGGACACGGTCCCCGTGCTGACGGACATCAGGTTGCCGACGTCGTCCGTGGAGTAGGTGACGTGGGTGCCGTCGGGGTAGGTCTCGATGATCTGGCCGGGATGGCTGATGTAGTCGTAGGTGAAGGTGCCCTGGGCGCTGGTCACCGACGACAGGTTGCCGTTGGCGTCGTAGCCGTAGGCGTGCGGGCCGGTGGCGTCGCCGCTGCCGCTCATCCCGGTGCGGCGGCCGAGGGCGTCGAAGGTCTGGTTGACGGTGAGCGAGGTGTGGCTCGGCTGCGAGTACACCGTCGCCAGCGGCTGGTTGATCCCGTTGAGCGTGTACGCCGTCACCCGCCCGTCGGGATCGGTGACCTGGGTCAGGTTGCCGGCGACGTCGTAGGCGTACGACGTGGTCGCCCCTGCCGTGGTCATCGAGGTCTGCTGGTCGGCGCCGTTGTAGGCGTAGCTGGTGACGTGGCCGTCGGGATCGGTGCGGGTCAGCAGGTTGTTGTCGCCGTCGTAGGTGTACGAGGTGGTGCCGTTGGCGTCGTGCACCGAGGTGACGTTGCCGTAGACGTCGTAGGCGCTGGTGGTCACCGAGCCGTTCGGCGCGGTGGTCGACAGCACGCGGCCGGCCGGGTCGTACGAGGTCAGGCTCACCTGCCCGTCACTGACCTGGCGGATCAGCCGGTTGCGGCTGTCGTAGTCGCGGGACAGCGTCTGGCCGGTGTTGTCGCTGACGGCGACCACGTTGCCCTCGATGTCGTACACGTCGTTGGTGACGACGTTGGAGGGGTCGACGGTGCTGATCTCCCGGTCACCGACGTTGAAGATGTGGGTGGTGGTGCGGTTGCCGGGACCGGTCTCGCTCAGCAGGTTGCCCGAGGCGTCGTAGACGTCGGTCGTGCTGTGGCCGCCGACGGTGCTGGTGCGGGTAAGGGTGGCCTCGTTCCAGGCGTAGGTGGTGACGTGGGCGGCGGCGTCCGTGGTGGAGGCGATGTCACCCGCGGCGGTGTAGGCGGTGCTCGTCGTCGGGCCGACCGGCGGGGTCACCTGGAGCGGGCGGCCGGCGGCGTCGTAGGTGCGGGTCGTGGTGAAGCCGCTGTGCGGCGTGGGCGTGGTCCCGCGCGGGTCGGTGGTGCTGAGGATGTCGCCCGCCTCGTCGTAGGTGGTCAGCGTGCCCTTGCCGTTGAGCGCAGCGCCGCCCAGGGTCTGCTGCAGCACCACGGTGCGGTTGCCGAAGGCGTCGTACTGGTACAGCGCCTTGCCCAGCGGGCCGTCGACCTCGACCAGCTCGCCGACCTTGTTGTAGGTGTAGCTGGTGCCCGACTGGATGTTGGGCGGCCGGATGAAGCCCACCACGGGGCCGTTGTAGACGTAGGTGACGGTGTTGCCGTCGGCGTCCGTCTGGGTGAGCAGGCGGTGCGACGGGTCGTAGGTGAAGTGCGTCGTCGCCGACTGCGTCGCCGTGATCGGCGAGCTCTGGGCGATGAGGTTGTTGTTGGCGTCGTAGGTGTACGTGCTCACCCAGCCCAGGGGATCCTGGGACTCGATGAGGTTCACCTGCGCGTCGTAGGAGTAGCGGGTGATCGCGCCCGCGGCGGTGTCCTGCTCGACCAGCACGTTGCCGACGTAGTGGTCGGTGTAGTTGACCCGGCCGACGGTCACGCCGAAGGTGATCAGGGCGTGGCGGGCGGTCGTGCCGCTGGAGTAGGTGAAGGTGTCGTCGGCGTGCTGCGGGCTGCCCTTGAGCTGCACTGCGATGGCCCGCGAGCTGCTGTCGTAGCGCGCCACCAGGCGCTGGCTGCCGAGCGGGTCGAACATCGACGTCAGCAGGCCGCCGGTGTAGCTGTACACCCAGGTGTGGCCGGTGGTGTCGGTGACCGAGGTGAGCAGGCCACCGGTGTACCCGTAGGACACGGTGCGGTGCTGGCCGGGAACCGACGGGGTGCTCGGCGTGGTGACGGCGGTCACGTGCCCGCCGCTCAGCGTCGCCACCACGTTGTACGCCTTGCCGGTGGTGTTGGCGATGCCGATGCTGACGCTTCCGGCGCTCCAGGTGAAGTGCAGCCCCTGCCCGTCGGGGTTGAGGTAATCCTGGATCTCGTTCTCGCCGTTGGCGGTGAGGTTGACGTCCCAGGAGACGCCGTCGTTGCGGGTGAAGGTGCAGGTCTTGCTGCTGCACTGCAGGTTGCCCTGCGCGCCCGGCGGCGGCACGTAGCTGTTGGTCGTCGTGTTGTAGGTCCAGAGCAGCTGCTGGCCGTCCTCGCCGCGGACCAGGGCCGACACGTTCTTGTTGAGCACGACGCCGACGTCGAGCAGCGAGGTCCAGCCGGGACCGAAGACGCTGTTCGGCGTGCCCGTGTCCATCGAGTTGTAGGTGCGGATCAGCGACAGCGGCTCACCGATGCCGGCGACGTTGAGGTCGTTGACCGAGAAGGTCAGCGAGCCGGTGGCGGTGTTGACGTCGTCGGAGACGCTGGTCGGGTTGACCCCGTACACGCGGCCGCCGAAGGTCTGCGCCAGCGGCACGCCCTGCGGCGCCAGGCCCAGCGGGCCCGGCGGCGGCAGCAGGATCGAGAAGGGCAGCGACTCCGCGCTCAGCGAGTCGTCGGTGTCGGTGGCGATCAGCGAGTAGCCGCCCGCCGCCTTGTCGATCGAGCAGCCGGTGAAGGAGGCGAAGCCGACCGATGCGTTGAGCGGGTTGGTGTCGCAGCTCAGCGCCGCCCCGCCGGTGCCGCTGCCCGGCGCGATGGCCAGCCCGATGGAGGCGCTCGAGGTGTTGACGGCGTTGCCGCCGGCGTCGGCGACCTCGACCACCGGCTGCCGCGGCCAGACCACGCCCGCGGCGTCGCCGCCGGGCTGGTTGAAGAACTTGAGCTGCGCCGGCGGGCCCACGGTGATGGCGAAGGGATCGCTGATGCCGTCGGTGAGGCCGTCGGAGTGTGCGGTCAGGGTGAACCCGCCGCCCGCCTTGTCGATGCTGCAGCCGCTGAACTGCGCCGAGCCGTTGACGGCGGGCAGCGACAGCGCTGTGCAGGACAGCACGCCGGTCGCGCTCAGCGGGGTGATCGACAGGGAGACCGTGGCGGTGCTGGTGGTCTCGTTGCCGCCCGCGTCCTGGATCTGCACCACCGGCTGCGTCGCCCAGACCTGGCCGCCGCTGCCGCCGCTCGGCTGCTGCACGAAGGCGACCTGGGCCGGCGCGCCGACAGTGACGTTGAAGGGATCGCTGGTGGCGCCGGCGGCGCCCGACGTGGCCGTGAGGGTGTAGTCGCTGCCGATCTTGTCGATGGCGCAGCCGGTGAAGACGGCGACGCCCGAGCCGTTGGTGTTGACCGGGTTCTGGTCGCAGCTCAGGACCGCCCCGGGCGCGCCGGTGCCGCTGGTGATGCTCAGGGTGACCGCGCCGCTGGCGGGGTTGCCGCCGCCGTCGGTCAGGGTGACCTGCGGCTGCGGGCTGAGCGCGCCGCCGCCGGTGCCGTTGCCCGGCTGGTGGCCGGCGAACGTGGCGCTGGCCGCCGCGCCGTTGCCGCTGACGCTGAAGCCCGTGCTGTCGACGCCGATCGAGCCCGAGGCGGCGTGCAGCTGGTAGTTGCTGCCGCTGGCCAGGTTGATCTGGCAGCCGGCGAAGCTGGCGTTGCCGCTGGAGTCGAGGGACAGCGGGTTGGAGGTGCAGCTCAGCACCGCGCCGGCTGCGCCGGTGCCGCTCTTGATGGTCAGGTTGACCGAGCCCGCCACCGGGTTGCCGCCGGCGTCGGTGACGTGCACCACCGGCTGGGTGGCGAAGGGCGTCGCCGCCGCCCCGCCGCCCGGGTTGGTGCTGAACGAGATCTGGGCAGCGCTGCCCACCTGGACGTTGATCGGGTTGCTGTCGGCCGACAGGCTGTGGTCGGTGTCGGTGGCCGTCAGCTTGTAGCCGGTGCCCGCCGTGTTGAGGCTGCACCCGGTGAAGCTCACCGCGCCGTTGCTGGCGACGGCGGGGTTGGTGGTGCAGCTCAGCGCGCCCGGCCCGCCCGTCGTCGGCGTGCCGCCCTTGATGGCGAGCTGGATGTGGTCGGCGTTGCCCTGGATGATGTTGTTGCCCGCGTCCTCGACGGCGACGGCGGGCTGGGTGCCGAAGGCGGTGCCACCGAAGGCGCTGCTCGACGGCTCGGTGGTGAAGACCACCTTGGCGGGGCTTCCCGCCGCGATCGCGAACGGGTCGCTGGTCGGCGAGATCAGGTTGTCGGTGGAGTCGGTGGCGACCAGCTCGTAGCCGGTGCCCACCTTGTCGATCTTGCAGCCGGCGAAGGTGGCGATGCCCGTCGACGACGACGCCAGCACCGGGTTGGCGGTGCAGGTCAGCGCGGCGCCTGCGGTTCCCGTGCCGCCCTTGATGGCCAGGCCGATGCTCGGCGTCGCGCCGGTCACCGCGGTGCCGTGGGCATCCTCGACGGTGACCTGGGGCTGGTTGCTCCAGGCGGCTCCGGCGGTGCCGCCGCTGCCGCCCGTCGGCTGGGCGGTGAAGACCACCTGGGAGGGACCGGAGACGAAGAAGTTCGAGGAGACGGCGGTGATGCTGCCGTCGGTGGCGTCGGTGGCGGTGAGCGTGTAGATGCCGCCGCGGTTCACCGTGCAGCCGGTGAATGCGGCGACGCCGTGGCTGGCGCTCATCGAGTTCGACGCCTGGTCGCAGGTGAGCACCGGCAGCAGGCCGCTGAGTGCGGCGCCGCCGGGCCCGGTGAGGGTCAGCGCGATCGTCGAGCTGGTGTCGACGGTGGCGTTGCTGCCGTCCTCGATGGTGACCACGGGCTGCGCCGCCAGGGCGCTGCCGGGGTCGCCGTCACCCGGTTCTGTAGTGAAGACGAGGTGGTCGGAGGCCGCGTTGGCGATGGCCGGGGCCAGCGGCCCCGCGGCCAGCGGGAGCAGGCCGACGACCACGCTGGTCGCAACGAATCCCGACAGGCATGCCTTGAAGCGTCGCGAGTCGCGGCGCAGTCGGATACCCAGGTGTGCCGAGCCCATGCCGGAGCCCCCTCTCAGCGTGCGCGCGTACCGTTTGCGTCAGCGACGACGCCCTGCCCTGCCCGCGGGTGCTGCACATACCCGGCGGCCTGAGCATCGTGACCGCGCGGTCAAACCGTTGTCCACCCAACAGATGCGAAGAACGGTAAAGGCCGGCCGTCAGCCCTCGGCGGCGTCGAGCAGCGAGGTCGCGTAGTCGGTGTGCGTGATCACGTTCGCCAGGTCCCGATCATCCGGCTCCGCGGCCATGGCCGCCTCGTACACAAAGCTGTACACGTTGGCCAGCGTCCAGCCGCCGAAGCCCAGGTCCTGGAGCGCCTCGCGCATCCGCGGCTCGGCCTCGCCCGCCTGCAGGGTGTCGACGGCCGCCTGATAGAGCGCGCGCAGGTTGCGCAGCTCGGCCTCGTACTCCTCGATCAGCGCCGCCTCGGCCTTCTCCGCCTTGAGCCGGGCCAGGGTGCGCCGCACCTCGTTGATCTCCAGCTGGTACTCATCCACTTCGCGGGCCATGGTACCGGCGCCGTTGCGCAGCGCAGCGGCGGCGGAGGTCGACGCGCGCGGGGCCCTCAGTCGCTGGGGTCGCCGAGGTCCGGACGGCTCTCCGACGAGGGCGTGGCCATCTCGTTGCGCCGCTCCGCCTGGCCCCTGGCGGCGCCGCGCTCGATGTCGTGCTCCTCCTCTTCCTCGTCCGCCGTGCGGCGGTGGGTGTAGAGCTCGACGAGCGCGCCGTCGGGGTCGAGGATGTACGCCGTGCGCTCGCCCCAGGGGCGGTCCTCGGGAGGCCGGAAGGCACGTGCACCGGCGTCGAGCGCGGCGCGGAACGCGGTGTCGCAGTCGGCGACCTCGAAGGCCAGCTCCAGCGCGCCCGGTGCCACGCCCAGCTCGGCCTCCGCGACGCCGAGGTTCTCCGCCATCGCCGCGCGCGCGTAGAGCCCGAGCGTGAGGCTGCCGCCGTCGAACTGCGCCCAGTGCTCGGTGCGCTTGGTGAGCCGCTGCCCGAGCACCTCCTCGTAGAAGCGCACCGAGGCGTCGAGCGACTCGACGAAGCGCACCACGTAGCCGAGGCGGGGGGTCCCGGTCATGGCGCCATCATGCCCTGTGCGCCGAGGATCGCGGTGGCGAGGTGGTTGCCGCCCAGCACCAGCGCCAGCGCCGCGCCGAGTCCAGCGCCGGTGAGCGCGAGGGAGATGCCGCTGAAGAGCCCCGCCAGCGGGCGGAGGGCGGCCAGGGCCGCGCCCGCCAGGATGGCGGCGAAGCCGACCGCGAGGATCCACAGGGCGATGCCCAGATCGACGTGGATCTGCGGGTTGTGGGAGAAGTCGGCGGTGACCCGCGTGTTCTCGCCGAAGAGCACGCCGCTGATGGTCGCGACGGCGGCGAGGCCGAGCCCGGCGGCAGTCCCCGCCAGTCCGCGCAGCGGCGCGACGACGACGCTCAGCAGCGCCAGCGCACCGGCGATCGCCATGGCCACCACCGCCCCGCGCACCGCGACGTCGCCGACCTCGCGCACCGTGTTGCTGAGCAGCGGATGGTCGAAGGTGTGCTGCAGGAGGGAGGCGGCGGTGTAGGAGCCGAGCGGGATGCGCAGTGCGGCGCTCTCCCCCAGCGGGACACGGACGTCGCCGTGCACCGGCCCGTCGGTGAGGTTGACGAAGAAGCCGAGGAGGACGAAGAGCACCCCGACCAGCATCACCCCCGCGCCGATGAGGCGCCGTCGCAACGGGAGAGTGGCCAGCTTGGCGGCTCCGCCGATCACCGCAACGCGCGCGTC
>DASRDZ010000060.1:0-25679 GCA_035652335.1 Candidatus Dormiibacterota bacterium | reverse complement strand
CTCAGTGCGTGCAGGGGCGCTTCGCCGAGCCGGGGATGGGTGCGGCGATGCACGGTGGAGTGGGGGTGGGTTGGAGCTGCGCGCCCGCGGCGTTGCCGCCGCCGGAGACGCTCAGGCTCGAGGCCCCGCTGCCGCCGATGCGGAGCAGCGCGACCGTCACCAGCGAGGTGACCAGGACGGCGACGAAGACCCCGACCACCAGCTCGCTGCTCCAGTGCAGGCCGCGGGCGCGCATCCGCTCACGGAGCGACACCCTCCTCGGCCGCTCCCGGCGGCGCCGCCGGCCGATGCGCCGCAGCAGGCCCGGCTGGTACCAGGGGGTCAGCTCGTCGTCGTCGTCGAAGTCGAAGAGCGCGGCCGGCTCGGGGAGGTCGCCCTCCGCGGGCGCCGGCGCGTCGACCGGTGCCTCGGTGTCCATCGCCCCCACCCTAGCCCCGCGCGGTCACGCCCCTCCCGGTGATCTCGTGACGGCCGGGTCGAAGCCCGGCCGTCTTGCCCGGCACGCTGACGCGCGCCCCATTCGGGGAAGCACCCCCACGCCAGCATTTCGCCGCTGGAGTACGGCCGAAATGCCAGCGTTCCCCCCGTGGGTAGACTTCCTCCCCAATGCCCGGCATCGCCGCTCCGCGCGGCACCCATGACCTCCTGCCCGACGCCGCCCCCGCCTGGCTGTGGCTCCACGACGTGCACGCGCGCGTGGCGGGGGCCTTCGGCTACCAGCTCATCGACACCCCGATCTTCGAGCACGCCGAGCTGATCGAGCGAGGGGTTGGCACCGGCACCGACGTGGTCGACAAGGAGACGTACACCTTCAAGGACCGCGGCGACCGCCTGGTCACCCTGCGTCCCGAGGGCACCGCCGGGGTGCTGCGCGCGGTGCTCACCGCCAACCTGGTGCAGGAGGTCCGCCCCGTCCGGGTGCACTACGCGGGGCCGATGTTCCGCTACGACCGTCCCCAGAGGGGCCGTCAGCGCCAGTTCGCCCAGGTCGGCGTGGAGTGCATCGGCGAGGCCTCGGCGCACCTCGACGCCGAGGTGATCGAGATGGGCTGGCGCTTCATCGAGGAGCTGGGCGTCACCGGCGTGTCGCTGCAGGTGAACAGCCTCGGCGACGGCGACGACCGCCGCCGCTACCGCGAGGCGCTGATCGCCTACTACGAGCCGCACGCCGGCCGCCTCTGCGACGACTGCAGGACGCGCCTGCGCACCAACCCGCTGCGCCTGCTCGACTGCAAGCGCGACGCCGACCTCGTCGCCGATGCGCCGCGCATGACCGATTCCCTCGGCCCTGCGAGCCGCGCCTGGTTCCAGCAGGTGGTCGACGACCTCGGCGCTGCGGGGATCCCCTTCACCCACAACCCGCGATTGGTGCGCGGGCTCGACTACTACATGCACACCTCCTTCGAGTACTGGCACGAGTCCCTGAAGGGCGCGCAGAACGCGCTCGGTGGGGGAGGGCGCTACGACGGGCTGGCCGAGGTGCTCGGCTTCCCGGCCACGCCCGGCATCGGCTACGCCATGGGAGTGGAGCGCCTGCTGCTCGCCGCCGGCGACGGTGGGCGCGTGCCACCACCGCAACCGGCGTGCGACGCGGTCGCAGCCAGCCTCGAGCCGCAGCAGGCGCAGGCCGCCGCCGGCGTCGCGCGCACCCTGCGCAGCGCCGGCGTGCGCACAGTTCTGGACGTGTCCGACAGGAAGCTCGACCGCAAGCTGCGCAACGCCGACCGGCTGGGCGCGCGCGTGGTGGTGCTGATCGGTCCGGAGGAGCAGGCCGAGGGCAGCGCCACGGTGCGCGACCTGCGCAACCGCCAGCAGCACCGCGCCCCGCTGCAGCGTCTTGCCGCCGCCGTGGCCGAGGCGCTGGCGGCGCCGGAGGCGACCCCCGCATGACCACCGAGCGCACGCCCTGCGGCGAGCCGCGCGCCACGGACGCGGGCCGGCGCACCGTCGTCTACGGCTGGGTCGACCGCCGTCGCGACCTCGGCGGCCTCGTCTTCATCGACCTGCGCGACCGCAGCGGCGTGCTGCAATGCGTCTTCAACCCGCAGACCGACCCGGAGGCGCACGCGGCGGTGGAGAAGGTGCGCCTGGAGTGGGTGCTGCGCGTCGAGGGCGAGCTGCGCCCGCGCGCACCGGAGAACGTCAACCCGCGACTGGCCACCGGCGACGTCGAGCTGCACGCCACCTCGTGCACGGTGCTGGGCGCGGCGAAGACGCCGCCGTTCGCGGTCAACGAGGATGTCGCCGTCGAGGAGTCGCTGCGGCTGCGCTACCGCTACCTCGACCTGCGCCGCAGCACGCTGCAGCGCAACATGGCCGGCCGGGCGCGCTTCCTCATGGCGCTGCGCCATGCCATGGCCTCGCAGGGGTTCCTGGAGATCGAGACCCCGCAGATGATCCGCGCCACCCCCGAGGGCGCGCGCGACTACCTGGTGCCGTCGCGCATCTTCCCCGGCAGCTTCTATGCGCTGCCCCAGTCGCCGCAGCTCTACAAGCAGCTCACCATGGTGGCCGGCTTCGACCGCTACTTCCAGCTCGCCCGCTGCATGCGCGACGAGGACCTGCGCGCCGACCGCCAGCCCGAGTTCACCCAGCTCGACGTGGAGATGTCCTTCGTCGACGAGGAGGACGTCTACGCGGCGCTGGAGCACGCCATCTCGCACGCCTGGGCGGAGGCGGAGTTCCACGGCAGCGTGCCCACCCCGTTCCCGCGACTCACCTGGCGTGAGGCGATGGACCGCTACGGCACCGACAAGCCCGACACCCGCTTCGCACTGGAGATCGTCGACCTCACCGAGGCGCTCCGCGGCACGCAGTTCCGCGTCTTCGCGGGCGCCATCGCCGGCGGGGGGGTGGTGCGCGCCATCCGCGTCGAGGGCGGCGCGGAGATGACCCGCGGCGAGATCGAAGGGGAGCTGACGGACGTCGTCAAGGCCGAGGGGGCAAAGGGACTCGCCTACGTCTGGCTCCGCGAGGAGGGCTGGACCAGCAACGTCGCCAAGCTGCTCGGCGCCGAGGAGCTGGCGGAGATCGGCAGGCTCACCGGGGCCCGGGTGGGCGACGCGGTGCTGATGGTCGCCGACCGGTACCGCGTCGCCGCGGAGTCGCTGGGCGCGCTGCGCAGCCATCTCGGACGCAAGCGCAGGCTCTACGACGAGGACCGGCTCGACTGGCTGTGGGTCACCGAGTTCCCCATGTTCGAGGAGGACAGGCTGACCGGCGCCATCTCGCCGGCGCACCACCCCTTCACCATGGTGCACGCCGACGACGTCGGCCTGCTGGAGAGCGATCCGCTGCGCGTCCGCAGCCGCGCCTACGACATCGTGCTGAACGGCCGCGAGATCGGCAGCGGCAGCATCCGCATCACCGATCCCGCAATCCAGGAACGCGTCTTCCGGGCCATCGGCATCGACCACGAGGAGGCGCAGCGGAAGTTCGGCTTCCTGCTGGAGGCGTTCCAGTACGGCGCGCCACCGCACGGCGGCTTCGCCGCGGGCGTCGACCGGCTGGTGATGGAGGGCCTGCGCGAGCAGAACATCCGCGACGTCATCGCCTTCCCCAAGAACCAGCAGGCGCAGGAGCTGATGACGGGTGCGCCCGCGCCCGTCGACGATGCGCAGCTTCGCGAGCTGGGCATCCAGCTCCTTCCACAGAAGAAGCAGTAGCGGCGTCGCAACGCCGCAACGACGCGTGGGAGCGCGTCCGCTGGGGTACGCTTACGGCGTCCCTGGCCGGTCGCAGCCCTCCCACGTGGCTGGACCAACATTTCAGACATCGGGGTCCCTACATCCGGCGCCTGCCCTCGTGCCCCAGGCGGCTTGACCGTCAGAGGGAAGGGGAAGACGGCGACGTGCGGAACCCCACTTGGTCCTGGGGCTTCAGCCCAGGACGGCGCGGTCGGCGCAGGGACAATCCCCATCAGAACCCCCGGCGGCCAGCGCGGCGCCGGCCCGAAGCAGCATGCGTCCCAGCCCGGGTCTGATCCTCGCCCTCCTGCTGGTGCTGGTCACCGCGCAGGTGGTGCGCCTCGTGCTCCCCGGGCGCGGGCCCTACCTCTGGACCCTCCTTCTCTCCGCCGCGGGCCTCGTCGCCGGTGAGGTGATCGCCGCCTCCGGGCACCTCAACGCGCCGGCGCTGGGCGTCCTCCATCCCCTTGCCGACGTGGTGGTGATCGCCGCGCTCCAGGCGGCAGGAGCCGTCATCGCTGGCCGCCGCAGCCACGCCTGATGCGGCCGCCGAGCACCACGTCGTGATCCGGTCAAGAGCGCGGCGCGCACCTATAATCGCCGCACTCTTCCGCCATCCCGGCGTCCCCTGGAGGGCCTCTCACATGTCCCTTCGCTCCGCGCTCCGCGGACTCGTGCTCGCCTCCGCCGGCGCCGCCGCCGTGCTGGGCGCAGCCGTCCTGATCAGCCCTGCGCTGCGCCGCCGCGCCCTCCAGCTCGCCGGCCGCAGCCCCGAGCCGGAGCCGCAGGAGCCCACCCACATCGTCCTGCCCGACCGCGCCCTGGCGCGCTGGGAGGGGCTGGAGGAGGCGATCGAGGAGGGCCGCGAGATCGGCTCAGGGGACGTCGCGCTGGCCGGCGCCTGACGGCGTCGCGACGGTTTGAGCGAGGCCATGCACGGGTATCCAGTGGACGCGATGAGCGCCACGACCGCGACCACCTCGGAGCTCCGCATCCCCGCGGACGGCCAGTACATCGTCGTCGCCAAGCGCGCCGCCGCCGCCTTCGGGTCGGTGGCCGGCTTCGGCGTCGAGGCGATCGACGAGCTGAGCATCGCCATCGCCCAGGCCTGCGAGAACGCCATCTCCCTGGCCGGCTGCGTCCTCGGGCAGCCGGGTCGGGGCCAGGTGCGCATCCTCTTCAAGGTGGAGCAGGCCGGCAAGCTCGACGTCGACGTGCGCACCGTCTTCGGTCGCGCCGAGGAGGGCGCCGCCGAGGTGCAGCGCGCCCAGGTCGAGGTCACCCGCAGCGCGCCGGGGATGCCGGCGCCGGCGCGGGCGACAACCCGGGCCACCGATCGCGAGGCGCTGGATCGCCAGCTCGCCGCCGCGGACATGGCGCTGCGCCTCATGGGACTCTTCGTCGACGACTGTCGCTACCGCGTCGACCAGCGCACCGGGGGGCTGCGCGTCCGTCTCACGAAGTATCGCGTCTCGTCGTGACGCGCACCCCGCAGGCCGGAGCGGGTGCGGACGCGGGGTCGGTTCGGACCATCGCCAAGCCGGAGGCTGATCCCCGGCGCGAGGAGGTCCGCCGGCTGCTCCGCGAGTACCGCCAGTCCCGCGACCCCGCCATCCGGGACCGCCTGGTCCAGCTCAACGGCGACCTGGTCCACTTCATCGCCCGGCGCTTCGCCAACCGCGGCGAGCCGCTGGAGGACATCGAGCAGGTCGGCTTCCTCGGGCTGATCCAGGCCATCGAGCGCTTCGACCCCTCGCTGGAGAACGAGTTCTCCACCTTCGCCACGCCCACCATCATGGGCGAGATCCGCCGCTACTTCCGGGACAAGTCCTGGGCGGTGCGCGTCCCCCGGCGGCTGCAGGAGAACTACCTGCGGGTGGTCCGCGCCCAGGACGACCTCGCCCGCACCCTGGGCCACGCCCCCTCGATCGCCGAGATCGGCCTGCACCTCGGGCTGGAGCCCGACGAGGTCCTCGCCGCCCTGGAGGTCTCGCCGGCCCAGCACACCATCTCCCTGGAGTCGACCCCGCCCTCGGGCACCTCCGACGGCGAGGGCACCGAGTTGGGCGAGCGCCTCGGCCGCGAGGACGAGAACCTGGAGCGGGTGGAGATGAAGGCCCTGCTGGAGCAGGCCATGGCCCACCTCACCCCGCGTGAGCGCCAGATCATGATGCTGCGCTTCTTCGACCAGCTCCCCCAGACGGAGGTGGCCAAGCGCCTCGGCATCTCCCAGATGCACGTCTCGCGGCTGCAGCGCGCCGCCCTGGAGCACATGCGCGCCGAGTTCCCCGAGCCGCCGGTGTGATTCTCGGCGCGCTCAGACGCGCGCCGGGCGGGGGGACGTAACAGGCGGCGGGGCGGTGGCGTTCTCCCCGCGGGCCGGGTGCTGGCTCGGCCCGCTGATATCATCCGGGGGTTTTCGGCCTCCCGCTGCGCCCGCGTGCCCGGCGGGCCCCGGCCTCCCCCTCAAGACGAGACGTGCGTAGCCCAGAGATCCGGGAGCGTTTTCTCCACTTCTTCGAACTCCGGGGGCACCACCGGCTGCCCAGCGCCTCGCTGGTCACCCACGACGACCCGTCGGTGCTGTTCACCGTGGCGGGCATGGTTCCCCTGAAGCCGTACATCCTCGGTGTCCGCACGCCCCCCGCACCGCGCGTCGCCTCCTCGCAGAAGTGCTTCCGCGGCAGCGGCATGCGCGACGACATCGCCGAGGTGGGCGACACCTCGCATCTCACCTTCTTCGAGATGCTCGGCAACTGGTCCTTCGGCGACTACTTCAAGGAGGAGGCGATCGACTTCGCCTGGGAGCTGCTCACCGGGGACTTCGGCCTCGACCCCGACCGGCTCTGGCCGAGCATCTACCCGACCGACACGGCGTCCGAGGACCTCTGGGTCGAGCGCATCGGCGTCCCCCGCGAGCGCCTCGCCAAGCTGGAGGAGAACTGGTGGCAGGCCGGTCCGACAGGACCGTGCGGCTACGACAGCGAGGTGTACTTCGACCTCGGCGGCCCCTGCTCCTGCGGGCGCCCCTCGTGCACGCCGCAGGACGAGTGCGGCGGCGACCGCTGGATCGAGATCTGGAACCTCGTCTTCATGGAGTTCGACCAGCACGAGGACGGGACGCGCACCAACCTGCCGCATCCCGTGGTCGACACCGGCATGGGCCTGGAGCGCATCGCCTCGGTGATCCAGGGCGTGCGCAGCGTCTACGAGACCGACCTGCTCTCCAGCATCCGCGCAGGGTTCGTCGCGCGCGCAAGCGACGGTCCGGCCAGCCCGCAGCGCGAGGTCTCCTTCAACGTGCTCGCCGACCATCTGCGCGCGTCGTGCTTCCTCGTCGCCGACGGCGTGGCGCCGTCGAACGAGGCGCGCGGGTACGCGCTGCGCCGGGTGATCCGCCGCGCCGCCGTGCACGGTCGCCGCGTCGGCCTGAGCGGCGGGCTCGCGGACGGCGTGCCCGACCTGGTGGCGGCGATGTCGGACGCCTATCCCGAGGTGGGCGAGCGGCAGGCGCACATCGAGCGCACCCTGCGCGCCGAGGAGGAGTCCTTCGCGCAGAGGCTGGTCGAGGGCGAGGAGCGCCTGGAGGCGCTGATCGCCCGTGGCGAGGGGCGCATCGACGGCCGCGACGCCTTCCGCCTCCACGACACCTACGGGTTCCCCATCGAGCTCACCGTCGAGCTGGCGCGCGAGATGCGCGTCGAGGTCGACATCGCGGGATTCCACGCGGCGATGGGCGAGCAGCGCGAGCGCTCCCGCGCGCACACCGAGCGCGTCGGCTTCACCGGCGGCCCGCAGCTCCCGCCCAGCACCTTCGTCGGCTACGAGAAGCTGGAGTGCGAGTCCGAGGTGATCTGGCTCCAGGAGTCGGAGCGCGGCACCACCCTGGTGCTGGAGCCGACGCCCTTCTACGCCGAGTCCGGCGGCCAGGTCGGCGACCGCGGCACCCTGCAGTGGGACGGCGGCTTCGCCGAGGTGCTCGACACGCAGTTCCTCCCCGGCAGCGAGACGCGCGCATCGACCGTGCACCTGCGCAAGGGCACGCTGCGCGAGGGGCTGACGGTCCTCGCCGCCGTCGACGCGCCGCGGCGCGCGCAGACGGCGCGCCATCACAGCGCCACCCACCTGCTGCACAAGGCGCTCAGGGAGGTTCTCGGCGACGAGGTGGTGCAGCGCGGCTCGCTGGTCGAGGCCGCCCACACCACCTTCGACTTCTCCTTCACCCGCCCGCTCAGCGCCGAGGAGGCGCGCGACGTGCAGCACCGGGTCAACGACGCCATCCGCCGCGACCTGCAGCGCACCACCACGGTGATGCCCGTCGAGGAGGCGCGCAGGACGGGCGCCGTCGCGCTCTTCGGCGAGAAGTACGGCGAGCAGGTGCGCGTCGTCGACTTCGGCGGCTGGTCGCGCGAGCTCTGCGGCGGAACCCACGTCAACCACACCGGCGAGCTGGGGGCGGCGATCGTCGTCAGCGAGTCGAGCATCGGGCAGGGCACGCGCCGCATCGACATGGTGGTGGGGGAGGCGGCCGAGCAGTATTGGACGGCTGTGGCCGCATCCCTTCGCGAGACGGCGCAGCAGCTGCGCGCCCGGCCCGAGGAGGTGCCCGAGCGCGTCGCCGCGCTGCAGCAGCAGGTGCGCCAGCTCCAGCGCGACGTCGCCGAGGCCAAGCGCCGCAATCTCGGCCCGGCGGAGGCGCCCGCCGAGGTCGAGGAGCTCGGCAGCGTGCGCTTCGCCTACGTCGTCCTCGACGGCGGTGCCGACGCCGACGCGGTGAAGACGCTGGCGGACACCATCTTCGCCGAGCGCCTGCAGGCCGACGGCGTCGCCCTGGTGATCGGCGACGCCAGCCTCGCCGTCAAGGTGGGCGGTGGCCCGCTGCAGAGCGGGGTGCGGGCGGGCGACCTGGCCCGCGTCGCGGCGGAGGCGACCGGCGCCAAGGGTGGCGGCCGCCCCGACTTCGCCGCCGGCGGCATCGCCGACGCCGAGAAGCGCGGCGATGCACTGGCGGCGGTGCGGCGCGCGCTGGGCGGCGGGAACCACCGCTGATGGGCAAGCGCAAGTTCTCCCTGCTGCGCCGCCGGGAGGAGTACCACACCCATTACACCGCGCTGGACATCGGCACCGAGGTGATCAAGGCGCTGGTGGTGAAGCGCGAGGGGGAGAAGGGCATCGTCATCGGCGTCGGCAAGGTGCGCCAGTCGCTCACCGACATGCACGCCGGCGCCGTCGCCGACATCCAGGCGGTCATCGACAACTGCGACCGCGCCCTCACCGAGGCCGAGGACATGTGCCAGATGATCCCCGGCCAGGCGGTGATCGGCATCGCCGGCGAGCAGGTCAAGGGCTTCAGCACCAGCGTCAGCGTGCCGCGCTCGCAGCCGCAGTCGCGGATCACCGAGGCGGAGCTGGCCCAGACCCTCCAGCTGGTGCAGCGCCGCGCCCTGCGCGAGGCGGTGCGGCAGATGAGCACCGAGCTGGGGGTCAGCGAGGTCAACGTCAAGCTGGTGCACAGCGCCATCACCAGCGTCATGGTCGACGGCTACGCGGTGAGCAACCCGCTCAACTTCCAGGGCCGGGTTCTGGACGTCACCGTCTTCAACACCTTCGCCCCGCTGACCCACATCGGCGCCCTGCAGACCATCGCCCAGGAGCTCGACCTCGAGCTGGTGGCCACCGTCGCCGAGCCCTACGCGCTGGCCCGCGGCTGCGCCACCGACGAGATCTACGAGTTCGGCGGCATCTTCGTCGACGTCGGCGGCGGCACCACCGACGTCGCGCTGGTGCGCAAGGGCGGCATCGAGGGCACCAAGATGTTCGCCCTCGGCGGGCGCGCCTTCACCCGGCGCGTCGCCACCGACCTGAACATGTCCCTGGAGGACGCGGAGCAGTTCAAGATCGCCCACGGCGAGGGGCGCCTGCCCGCCGACCAGCGCGCGCTGGCGCACAACGCGGTGACGCCCAACGCCGAGGTGCTCGCCCAGGGCGTGGCCCTCACCCTCGAGGAGCTGGCCCACGGCGACATGCTGCCCCCGGCCATCTACCTCGCCGGCGGCGGCGCGGCGCTGCCCGAGATCGCCGACCAGCTCGGCCTCCTGCAGTGGACGGAGTACCTGCCCTTCAGCAAGCAGCCGTCGATCCGCGTGCTCACCCCCGCCGACGTGCGCGACATCTACGACACCACCGGGCTGCTGGTGGGCAGCCAGGACATCACCCCGATGGGCCTGGCCCACCATGCCATCCAGCTGGACTCCGAGGAGGACCAGCCGCTGGGCGGCCTGATGCGCCGGATCATGAAGGCGATGAAAGTATGAGCAAGGTCCTCTACATCGAGCCCGACGACGAGATCACCGACCTCGTCGAGAAGATCCGTCGCAGCGGCGAGGAGCAGGACCTCGTCTTCGTCCTGCCCAACCGCACCAAGGTGCTGCAGTCGCCGCTCAACCTGCGCCTGCTGCAGCAGTACTCCCGCTCCTTCGTCAAGCACACCGCCATCGTCAGCGGCGACCCGCGCGTGCAGCAGATGGCCAAGAACGCCGGCTTCCCCACCTTCGCGTCGGTGCAGGCGTACGAGCGCGGCGTCGAGGTGGTGCGCCCGCATGCGCCCTTCGAGCCGCTGCCCGACGAGGAGGACGGGCACGGTGAGGCGATGGCCCCGGTGGGCACAGCCGCCGCGGCGGGTGCGGGGATCGCCCAGGCGTGGTCGCAGGCGCCGGTCGCCGAGCGCGCCCCCGCGCTGCAGCGCGCAGACCGGGCGATGCCGCCGCGGCGCGTCGGCCCCGCCCCGCTGCCCAAGCACGGCCGCGACCGCCGCCGCGCCTATTACTACGCGGCCGGCGCGGTGTTCCTCGTCGGCCTGCTGCTGCTCTTCCTGGTCGCTCCCTCGGCGACGGTGACGATCACGCTCACCGCCACGCCGATCAGCACCAGCAACCCCATCCAGGGCACCACCGACGCCAACCTGGCGGGCAGTCCCGACCACGTCCTCACCACCGTTGCCAGCGCCGACGAGACCAGCCAGTTCCAGGCCAAGCCCACCGGCCAGAAGACGCTGCCCGCGACGGCGGCGAGCGGCAACGTGGTGCTGCAGACCGACCTCAAGAACGTCGCCGACTTCACCATCCCCAAGGGCACCGAGTTCGACAGCAACACCACCCCGCAGATCAAGTTCTACGCGACGCAGGACACGGTGGTGCACTTCGGCGACCCCGACCAGAACGGCATCTCCACCAGCAACCCCATCCCCATCCAGGACGGCAAGCCCGAGGGCGCCGGCAACCTGCCCGCCAACACGGTCACCCAGTGGCCGGGCAACCCCTGTGGACCGAACGGTCAGTACAAGGGCGTCTGCGCCCCCAGCGACCTCACCGTCACCAACCCCCAGCCGACCAGCGGCGGCGCCGACGCCAAGCAGGTGACCACCGCCAGCGCGAGTGACGTGCAGGGCTGGCAGCAGCAGGTGACCACCCTCAAGCAGCAGCTCACCGACAAGGTGAAGCAGGACATGCAGGGCAAGGCGGGGGCCGGCAGGCAGCCGGCCGTCGACCCCGGTGGCTCGGGGCAGACGATCAGCAACGACATCACCCCGCTGCCCAACGCCGACGACCAGTACCAGACGACCACCATCACGGTCACCGTGCACGGCAAGGGCGCCTTCTACAACCCCGCCGACGTCAAGAAGATCGTGCTCGCCGACCTCACCGGGCAGATCGCCCAGGGTGAGCAGCTGGCGCCCAACCCGACCATCCCCGACCCCAAGATCACCCAGGCGAGCGACGACGGGACCATCATCTTCTCCGACAACGCCACCGGCTACAGTGAGCCGGTCATCGACGTCCAGGGCCTCAAGGACCGCTTCGCGGGCAAGAGCCAGTCCGACGTCAAGAGCATCGCCCGGGAGATCATCGGGAGCCCCGTGCAGGACGTGACCATCGACCAGCACATCCCCTTCTTCGTGCTGCCCTTCTTCTCGGGCCACATCGAGGTGAAGCAGAACGTGATCCAGAAGCCCTCGCAGTGAGGCTGGCGCTGGGTCTCGATCCGGGGAGCGTGCGCGTCGGGCTGGCGGCCGCCGACCCCACCGGTGCCCTGGCCAGCCCCGTCGCGGTGCTGCCCAGGGCGCGCACCGGCGAGCTCTGGCAGCGCGTCCGCGAGGAGGTGGAGCGGCGCGGCGCGGGGGTGATCGTGGTCGGCCTGCCCCGGGAGCTCGACGGCTCCGAGGGCCCCGCCGCCGCCGACGCACGCACCCTGGCCGCGGCCGCCGAGCGCGAGACGGGGCTGCCCGTCGAGCTCTGGGACGAGCGCTTCACGACCGCGCAGGCCGAGCGCCAGCTCATCGGCACCGGCACGCGCCGCGACCGCCGCCGCCGCAGCGTCGACGGCGTCGCCGCCGCGCTGATGCTGCAGGGCTGGCTGGACGCGCAGCGCCTGCACACGGGGATGCGCGAAGGATGACGGCGCCCCGCCGTCGTCACGGCAGGGGGCTGGTGATCGCATTCGCGGTGGTCGCGGTCCTCGCCGTGCTCGCGGTTGTGGGCGGCGGCCTGGTGCTCTACGGTCGCACCCAGCTGGAGGCGCCCTCGGCGACGCACGGCGCGGCGGTCACCGTCCAGGTGCAGTCGGGCGAGACCGTCGACCAGCTTGCCGCCGACCTGCAGACGCGCGGGCTGATTCGCAGCAGCTTCTGGTTCGGCTGGTTCGCCAAGTTCAAGGGACTGGCGTCGCAGCTCCGCGCCGGGCAGTTCAAGCTCGACAGCGGCATGGGGGCGAGCGCCATCATCCAGCGCCTGGAGGGCGCGCCCGACGTCGCGGTGCTGCGGGTCACGCTGGTCGAAGGCCTCACCGCGCGGCAGATGGCCGCCAAGGTGGGTGCCGCGGGGCTGGGCATCACCGCCGACCAGTACATGAACGAGGTCGACCACGGCACCTTCTCGGAGCCGTTCCTCGCCGGCCGTCCCGCCGGGGCGTCGCTGGAGGGCTTCCTCTTCCCCGACACCTACGACGTGCCCCAGGGCACCACGGCGCACCAGCTCGTGCAGATGCAGCTCGACGACTTCGCCCACCGCACCGCCGCGCTGCTGGCGGCACCTCCCAACGGCCTCTCCGCCTACCAGCTGGTGGTGCTCGCCTCCATCGTCGAGCGCGAGGCGCAGTTCGACGACGACCGTCCCAAGGTGGCCAGCGCAATCTTCAACCGCCTCTCGCAGGGCATGGCGTTGCAGTCCGACGCAACCGTCGAGTACGGGCTGGGCATCACCGGCCGCGAGCCCAGCGCCGACGAGCTGCACCAGGACACGCCGTACAACACCTACCTGCACACCGGCCTCACGCCCACCCCGATCTCGAATCCGGGGCTCGCCTCGCTGCAGGCCGCGGCCCATCCCGCGGCGACGCAGTTCCTCTTCTGGGTTGCGGACGGTTGTGGCCACAACCACTACGCCGTCACCGCCCAGCAGCACGACCAGCAGGTCGCCCAGTTCCTCAACAGCCCGTGTCCCTCGCAGTCGCCGTGACCACCCGGCTCTGGCTGCTCGGGCAGGGGATCGAGCACTCGCCGAGCCCCGCCATGCACAACGCCGCCCTGCGCGCCTGCGGGCTCGACTGGGAGTACTCGATCCGCGACGTGGCCCCTGGTGAGGTGCGCGACGTGGTGGACGAGCTGCGCGCCGGCCGGGCGGTGGGCTGCAACGTGACCATCCCGCACAAGCGCGCCGTGGCGGCGCTGTGCGACTCGCTGCAGTCCGACGCCGCGTCGACGGGATCGGTCAACACCGTGGTGCGCGGCGACGACGGCGCGCTCACCGGGCACAACACCGACGCGCGCGGGTTCGAGAGCGCACTCCGGCACGACGGTCTGTGGCCCGAGGCGGGGACCGCGGCACTGGTGCTCGGCGCGGGTGGCGCTGCCGCCGCGGTCGTCCTCGCGCTGTCTCGCGCCGGAATCCGTGTGGCGCAGTCGGCGCGCCGTCGCGAGGCGGCCGGCGCGCGGATCCCCTTCGTCGCGTGGGAGCGCCACGCGGTCCTCGATGCCCTGGCGGGGCCGGTGCCGGCCCTCCTCGTCAACGCCACCCCCGCGGCGCTGGGCGACCTCCCCGTCGACGTCGCCGCGCTGCCGGACACGACGACCGTCGTCGACCTGCGGTACCGCTACGGTCCCGATGACCTCGTCCCCGCCGCCCGAGCCCGCGGCCTCCGCGCCGCCGGCGGGCTGGAGATGCTCCTCCAGCAGGCGATGCTCAGCTTCACGCTCTGGACCGGGCTCGACGCCCCGGCAGACGTCGCCCGCCGGGCCCTGCACGCAGCGGTGGGCGCCGGATGAACGCCGTCGCCGTGGCCGGAGCCGCCGTCGGCGGCGCGCTCGCCGGCTATCTCTCGGGCCGCGCCGCGGCGTGGATCGAGCGCGTCGAGAAGCTGGAGGAGGAGGAGGCCGAGGACCGCCGCGCCTACGAGAACGAGGTCGCGCTCGCCGTGGCCGCCGCGGCCAACGCCGCCCAGGCCGCTCCCGAGGCCGAGCCCTGGCAGGGCGAGGCGTACGGCATGACCTGGTTGGAGAAGTACCTCAGCCCCGTGCTCGCCGCCGCCGGCTTCGCCGCCTTCACGGCCCACGACCCGCCCGGCGCCGGTCTTGCCATCCATCTCCTCTGGGTGGCCGTCCTCGTCCACGTGCTCGCCTTCGACGTCAAGCACCGCCTCATCCTCAACCGCATCACCTACCCGGGGGTGGTGGTCGCCCTCGGCCTGGCGCAGTGGACGCCCGGCCTCACCTTCGTGCGCGCCCTCACCGGCGCCGCCGTGGTGTGGCTCTTCTTCATGGTGCAGAGCCTGCTCTTCGGCGGCCGCGCCATCGGCCAGGGGGACGCCAAGCTGGGTGCGCTGGTCGGGGCGCTCACCGGGCTGGGCTTCGACAGCGACCACCTGGGCGCGCTCTATGCGGTGATCGCGGCGGTGTTGCTGGCCGGTGCCGTTGCGGTGGTGCTGCTCGTCACCCGCGTCAGAGGGCTCAAGGACCCGATACCCTATGGCCCGTTTCTCTGCGCCGGGGCGGCGCTGATCATGTTCCACGGCCCGTGAGCCGACGGAGGTGTCCGCAGTGCCCCAGATGATGCCCGGCGAGCATCCCATCAGGACGGCTCGCCAGCACTGGACCATCTTCATCGGCATGGCCGCCGCCTGCATCGTCGCGCTGGTCGTCGGCGTGGTGCTGCTCGCCGTCACGCCCGGGTCCGTCGCCGGGCACAGCCTGCACGACGTCAAGGTCTTCATCGGCCTGGGCTTCGGCGTCGTGCTGCTGGCCATCGCCCTGGTGCGCTGGGTGCAGTGGCGCAGCACCAGCTACATGCTCACCACCCACCGGATCATCAGCCGCCGCGGCGTGCTCTCCCGCTACACCGAGTCCATCGCCCTGGACCGCATCCAGGACACCCGGGTCCGCCAGGGGCTGATGGGGCGGATCCTCCGCTTCGGCGACCTCGAGCTGGAGTCGGCGGGGCGCGACGGCGCCGAGGTCATCCACCACGTCAACGACCCGGTGGGGCTGAGCCGCGACCTGCTGCTGGCCATCGAGGCGCATCGCACCGGCCAGCCGCTCCCCCCCGGCGCCGTCGGCGGGCCCGTCCAGGGTGGCTACGCGCCGCCCGGTGCGAGCGGCAGCGCCGACCCGGGCAGCTTCGGCCCTCCGCCGGGCTACTCGCAGCGGCGCGACGGGGTCTGACCGCTCGGCGGGCCGCCCGGCGAGGCGGGGCGGTCACGGTGGGCGCGCCTACAATCGCGGGCAACCGATGGCAGCGAATCCCGCGACCCTGAGCGACAGCGTCCCCGAGGTGACGGCGGTGCGCCGCGTCGCGCTCGTCGGCCTGCCCGGCAGCGGGAAGTCGGCGGTGGGCGCCGCGCTGGCCCGGCGGCTGGGCTGGCGCCATCTCGACACCGACGAGCTGGTCGAGCGAGCGGCCGGCAGGACGGTCGCGGAGGTCTTCGCCGGGGAGGGGGAGGAGGGTTTCCGCGAGCGGGAGCTCGCCGCCCTCGTCGAGGCGCTCCGCGGCGACGAGCCGCTGGTGCTCTCCTGCGGCGGCGGCCTGGCGGTGCAGCCCCGGGCGGGGTCGCTCCTCTTCGAGAGCGCCTGGGTGGTCTGGCTCGACGCCGGAGACACCGTGCTGCTGCGCCGGCTCGGCGACGCGGCCGGCCGTCCCCTGCTCCGCGACGATCCCGCGGCCGCGCTCCGCGGACTGCGGGCGGCCCGCGCCGCGGCCCACGCCCGCGCCCACCTGCGCGTCGACGTCGACGACTGGGACGTCGAGGGTGTCGTCGATGCGGTGGTCGATGCGCTGTCGGGCGCGCGGCTGCCGCGGGAGCCCGCCGCCGTGCAGGAGCATCCGCGGATGCGGACGGTGCGTGTCGAGCTGGGGCGCCGCAGCTACCAGGTCGCCATCGGCGCCGGGCTGATCGACGCCGTCGTCGACGCCGTGCCCAGCAGCGCGACGCGCGTCGCGGTGGTGGCGGATCGCGCGGTGCTGGAGCACGGACGGGCGCTGGTGTCGGCGCTGCGCGGCAGCGTGCGCGCAACCCTCGTCCCCATCGCCGGCGGGGAGCAGGTCAAGACGTGGGCCTCCGCCGGCCGACTGGTCAACCGCCTCGCCTCCCTCGGCCTCGACCGCGGCGACTGCGTCGTCGCCGTGGGCGGCGGCACCGTCGGCGACCTCACCGGCTTCGCTGCCGCGACGTATCAGCGCGGCGTCGCGGTGGTGCAGGTGCCGTCGACCCTGCTGGCCATGGTCGACAGCGCCATCGGCGGCAAGACCGGGGTCAACCTGCCCGGTGGCAAGAACCTCGCCGGCGCGTTCTGGCAGCCGCGCGCGGTGGTGTGTGACGTCGACCTGCTCGGCAGCGTGCCGGAGCGCGACTGGCGGGCGGCCTTTGCCGAGATCGTCAAGTGCTCTATGATCGCCGCCGCCGAGCTGCGCGACGTGCTCGACGCACAGCTCGATGCGCTGCTGGCGCGTGATCCCGCCGCGCTGATCCCCGTGATCGCGCGCTGCTGCGAGGTCAAGGCGGCGGTGGTGTCGGACGACGAGCGCGAGTCGGGACGGCGGGCCATCCTCAACTACGGGCACACGGTGGGACACGCGTTGGAGACGGTGACCGGCCACGGCGAGACGCTGGTGCACGGCGAGGCGGTGGCCGCCGGCATGCGCGTCGCCGGGCGGCTCAGCGTGCAGCGCAACGGCTGTCCGGCCGCCGACGCCGCCTGGCAGGACGGCGTGCTGCGCCGCTGCGGGCTCGGGGAGGTGCCGCCCGGGATCGACGCCCAGCGCGTCGTCGAGGCGACGCGGGCGGACAAGAAGTCGCGTGCCGGCGCGGTGCGCTGGGTGCTGCTCGACCGCCTGGGGAGCGCGAGTTTCGGCCATGTCGTGCCGGAAGACGCCGTCCTCGACGCCCTGGTGGAGGCGGCGCGCGCATGACTCGCGTCCTCGTCCTCAACGGCCCCAACCTGGCGAGCCTGGGCCGTCGCGAGCCGGAGATCTACGGCGACGCCGGGCTCGAGGACATCGCCCGCATGGTCGAGGAGCGCGCCGCCCGCCACGGCATGGAGGTGCGCTTCGAGCAGAGCAACCACGAGGGCGAGCTGATCGACCTGCTCGAAGCCGAGCGCGACACCGCCGACGCCTGCATCCTCAACGGGGGCGCCCTGACCCACACCAGCATCGCCCTGCTCGACGCCGTGCGCGGCTTCGGCAAGCCCGTCGTCGAGGTGCACCTCTCCAACATCCACGCGCGCGAGCGCTACCGCCACACCTCGCTGACGGCGAGCGCGGCTCGCGGCATCATCGCCGGGCTCGGCCCGCACGGCTACGTGCTCGCCGTCGACGCGGTGGCGCGCATCCTGGGAATCACCGGCACCACGGAGTGAGGGAATGATCAACGCGGGAGACCTTCGTCCCGGCAACACGGTGGAGCGCAACGGCGAGCTGCTCCAGGTGCTCGACTTCGCGCACGTCAAGATGGGTCGAGGGACGGCGATCGTCCGCGCCAAGTTCAAGAACGTCAACACCGGCGCGGTCACCGAGGAGACGTTCCGGCCCGAGGAGAAGTTCGGCCGCGCCCGCATCGAGCGCAATCCCGCCCAGTATCTCTACAAGGACGGCGACGCCTACGTGATCATGGACTCCTCGACCTACGACCAGTACCCGCTCTCGCCGGAGCTGGTCGGCGACGCGGCGCAGTGGCTGAAGGAGAACGACGAGCTGTTCGTGCTGCAGTACGAGGGCAAGGTGCTCGGCGTTGAGCTGCCCATCACCGCCGAGCTGGAGGTGACCTACACCGAGCCCGGCTTCAAGGGCGACACCGCCACCGGCGGCACCAAGCCCGCCACCGTGGAGACGGGGGTCAGCGTCGATGTGCCCCTCTTCGTCAACACCGGCGACCGGATCAAGGTCGATACCCGCACCGGCCGCTACATCGAGCGGGTGTGAGGTCGCATGAGCGTTGAAGGTGGGGCGCCTCCCGCCCCGCAGCCGCCGCTGCAGCTGGCCGAGCCGCCGGGTCGCGACCGCCTCGGCACCGTCCGCGTCGCCAACGAGGTGGTGGCCTGGATCGCGGCGCTGGCCGCGCTCGAGGTTCCCGGCGTCAACGCCATGTACCAGGCGGGTGGCCAGCAGATCGACCGCATCCTGCGCCGCCCGGCCGCGCATCGCGGCGTGAAGGTGGTGATGCAGCCGGACGACACGCTGCAGATCGACGTCCACGTGGTCATGGAGGCGGGTGCGGACCTGCCCGAGATGGGCGCCGAGGTGCAGCGCCGGGTGGCGCGCGCCATCGAGAAGATGCTCGGCCTCGACCTCACCGAGGTCAATGTCTACGTCAACGAGGTGGTCTTCTCGTGACCCGGTCCGGCGGCCGGCGATGACCCCGTCCGGCGTCGGCCGGCGCCATCGCGGGCGCGAGCTGGCGCTGCGCGTGCTCTTCGAGCTGGAGGGCACGCGGAAGGACGCGCGCGAGGTGCTGCGCTACCACGCCGACGACACCGGCGCCACGCCCGACGTCGAGCGCTTCGCCACCCAGCTGGTGCTGGGCGTGCTGCAGGAGCTGCAGCGGGTCGACGACGCCGTCGAGTCGGCGAGCAGCAACTGGCGCCTGGAGGAGATCGGCAAGGTCGAGCGCGCGGTGCTGCGGGTGGGCACCTACGAGCTGCTCTTCGACGTGGAGACGCCGGTGAGCGTCGCCATCGACGAGGCCGTGGAGCTGGCCAAGACCTACGCCGGCGACGAGGCCGGCAGCTTCGTCAACGGCGTGCTCGGGCGCATCGCCGCGGAGCGGGTGTGATGGAGGCGCAGCCGGTGCGCACCATGACGGTGTCGGAGCTGACCGCCTTCGTCAGCGGTGCCATCTCCGGCGTCCCCGAGCTGGAGGACGTCCTCGTCGAGGGCGAGCTCAGCAACGTGAGCATGCCGGGGACTGGACACATCTACTTCACGTTGAAGGATCGTTCGGCGTCACTGCGCTGCGTCATCTTCCGCCGCGAGGCGGCGCGCATCCCCTTCCATCCGCAGAACGGGATGCAGGTGGTGGCGCACGGGCACGTCGGCGTGTACGAGGCCGGCGGGCAGTACCAGCTCTACGCCGACCGCCTGGAGCCCGCCGGTCTCGGCGCGCTGGCCATGGCGGTGCAGCAGATCGCCGCGCGGCTGCGCGCCGAGGGGCTGTTCGACGAGGCGCTGAAGAAGCCGCTGCCGGTCCTGCCGCGGCGCATCGCGGTGGTGACGTCGTCCACCGGTGCGGCGGTGCGCGACGCGGTGACGGTGATCCGTCGCCGCGGGCGCGGCACGGTGGGCGCGGTCGTCGTGCCCACGCCGGTGCAGGGCGAGGGCGTCGCGGCGATGATCGTCAACGCGCTGCGGCGCGCGCAGGACCTGGACAGGGTCGACGTGATCCTGCTGGTGCGCGGCGGCGGCTCGCTGGAGGATCTCTGGGCGTTCAACGACGAGGCGCTGGCACGCGCCATCCGCGACTCGCGCATCCCGGTGGTGACCGGCGTCGGCCACGAGACCGACACCACCATCGCCGACTTCGCCGCCGACCGCCGTGCCGCGACACCGTCCGCCGCCGCCGAGCTGGCCGTGCCCGACGTGGCGCTGCTGCGGCAGGAGGTGGAGGCGCGCGCGGTGCGCCTGCGCCAGGCGCTGCGCCAGGAGCTGACCCTCAAGCGGCGCGAGCTGGTGGCCTCGACGTCGCGGCTCACCGCGGTGTCCCCGCAGCGCCGTCTGCCGCAGCTCCGGCAGCAGCTCGACGCGCAGATGCTGCGCCTGCGCCACGCGGTGCTGCAGGACGTCGCCCTCAAGCGTCGCAGGCTCCAGACGTTGCAGTCGGCTCTGGCCAGAACCTCTCCGGCGGCGCGGCTCCCCTTCGAGCGCGAGGGGCTGCGCCGGCGGCGTGAGGCGCTGGCGGCATCCACGCGGGCGCTGCTGGCGCGGCAGCACGCGGCGCTGTCCTCGGCGCAGGCGCAGCTCGGGGCGCTCTCGCCGCTGCGCACCCTGGAGCGCGGCTACTCCATCACCCTCGACGCCGCCACCGGCGCCGTGATCACCGCCGCGACCCAGGCGCCCGTGGGCACCCGCCTGCGCACGCGGCTGCGCGACGGCGAGCTGGAGAGCGAGGTGCGCCGGTCGGCGTCCGGGGGGTCCCCCGGTTCTCCGGTTGCCGCTCCTGACCAGCAGACCTCGACATCATGAGGCGAACACATGTACGATCCGCCCTGGATCCCGGTCCCCACCCGCTGACGAGGCTCCCATGACCACTGACGGCGACCTCGCCGCCCTCACCTACGAGCAGGCCCTGGCCGAGCTCGACACCCTCATCCAGCGCCTGGAAGGCGGCTCGGTCAACCTCGACGAGGCGATCGCATGCTACGAGCGCGCGTCCCGCCTGGCCCAGCACTGCGCCGAGCTCCTCGACCGCACCGAGCAGAAGATCACCCAGCTCGTCGTCGGCCCGTCCGGCCCGCAGGAGCGCGCCTTCTCCCCGGACGCCGTCCCCGCGCCCCAGCCGGCGCCTGGCGCAGCCGGCACCCTCCCGCCGCCGAGCGTGCCTCCGCCACCGACCGCGCCCGTGCGCGCCCGCGCCGTCCGTCCCTCCAGCGCGCCCGCCCTGCCGGGGCTGGAGCCGGCGTCGCGCGAGCCGGAGCTGGACATCGACCCCGACGACATCCCCTTCTAGCGTTGCGCGAATACACATGATTGTGTAACGATGGTCTCCGTGTCCGCTCCCGCGCAACCACCCGCCTCCGCCATGCAGCGTCTCGACGTCGCCCTCGTCGAACGCGGCCTGGCGCCTTCGCGGGAGCGCGCACAGGCACTGATCGCGGCCGGGCTGGTCGAGGTGGCGGGGGAGAAGGCCGCCAGCGCCGCACACCGTGTCGGAGCCGCCGACGCCGTCCGCCTGCTCGGCCGCGACCACCCGTGGGCCAGCCGCGGCGGTCTCAAGCTGGCCGCCGCCCTCGACGCCTTCGACGTCGACCCCAGGGACCGCGTCGCCCTCGACGCCGGCGCCTCCACCGGCGGCTTCACCGACGTCCTCCTGCAGCGCGGCGCTGCGCTGGTCTACGCGGTCGACGTCGGCTACGGCCAGCTGGCCGGTCGCCTGGCCAACGACCGCCGCGTCCGGGTCCTCGACCGCACCAACCTCCGCCTGCTGCGCGAGCTGCCCGGCCGGCCGCCCAGCCTGGTCACCCTCGACCTCTCCTTCATCTCCCTGCGCGCCGTGCTGCCCCGGGTGGCCGAGCTGGCCGAGCCGGGGGCCGACGTCGTCGCACTCGTCAAGCCGCAGTTCGAGGTGGGGCGGGCGCAGGTCGGCAAGGGCGGCATCGTCCGCGACCCGGCGCTCGGCGAGCAGGCGGCGCGCGACCTGATCGCCTGGGGGGCGGCGACGCTGGGCACCTCGGGCGACGGGCCGATCCCGTCGCCGATCACCGGCACCAAGGGCAACCGCGAGTGGCTGGTCCGGCTGCGCCTGCCGGAGCGGGCGCCATGACCGCCCGGCGCTCGATCGGCTTCCTGCTCCATCCCCGCGAGGTCGACGGCAGCCCGATGGTGCGGCGAGCCATCGAGATCGCCGAGCAGCACGGCTTCGGCACCTGGACGGCGATGGCCCACCCCGAGGAGGACGTCCTCGCCCACCGCGCCGACACCGCCCTGCTGGTCACCCTCGGCGGCGACGGCACCTTCCTGTTCGGTGCGCGGCTGGCGGCGCCGCTGGGCATCCCGGTGCTGGGCGTCAACCGCGGCCAGCTCGGCTTCCTCACCGACGTCGACATCACCCAGCTCCACGAGGCGGTCGACTGCTTCGTCGAGGGGCGGCACCGGGTGCAGCGGCGCTCCCTCCTCGAGCTGACCGTTCCGCGCGCCGGCCAGGGCGACTTCAAGGCGCTCGCCCTCAACGAGGTGGTGGTCAAGGCCAGCGGGGTCAACCTGGCGCGACTGCGCGTCGAGGCCGACGACGAGCTGCTCGGCGAGTTCGACGCCGACGGGGTGATCGTGGCCACCGCCACCGGCTCGACGGGCTACGCCCTCAGCGCCGGCGGCCCGCCGGTCGACCCGCGCGTGCGCGCCCTGGTCATCGTCCCGCTGGCTCCCCACGCCGTGATCACACGCGCGGTGGTGGTGCCCGAGGCGGTGACCGTGTACGTCACCGTCCTCCACGGCCACGTCTTCGCCGCCGCGGACGGCCACGTCGACGTCGCCCTCAGCGAGGGCACCCGGATCACCGTCGAGCCCGGGCCTGAGCTGCAGGTGGTCCAGGTCACCGGCTCGCCGTCCTTCCTTCGGCGGCTGCGCGAGAAGGTCCGCTTCGGCACGCCGCTCAAGGAGTCCCTGGAGGAGGGCGACGGCCATCGCTTCCGGGAGCGCGAGGCCGACGAGGTGGGAGGCGGCTGATGGCCCTCGTCGAGCTGCGCGTCGCCAACCTCGCGGTCGTGCGGTCCGCGCGCCTGGAGCTGGCCGCTGCCGGCCTCACCGCCCTCACCGGCGAGACCGGCGCGGGCAAGACGGTGTGCATCGCCGCACTCCGCCTGGTCCTCGGCGGACGCTTCGACCCCGAGCTGGTCCGCACCGGCGCCGAATCGGCCAGTGTCGCCGCAGTCTTCGACGGCGTCCCCGGCGAGGTGCGCGACCGCCTCGACGCCCTCGGCGTCCCCGACGACGACCTCCTCACCCTGGCGCGCGAGCTGCCCCGAGCCGGCCGCGGCGCCTGCCGCATCAACGGCGCCCTGGTCTCCACCTCGACGCTGCGCGAGGTGGGGGAGGCGCTGGTCGAGGTGACCGGCCAGGGCGAGAGCCATCGCCTGCTCCGCAGCGCCCGCCAGCGCGACCTCCTCGACGCCTTCGGCGGTCCTGCGCTCCTCGACCTCCGCGCCGCCACGGCTGCGTCGGTCCGGCGCTGGCGGGAGGCGGCGGAGGCGCTGGCCCGGGCGGCGGAGTCCGCCGACGTCGGCGCCGCGGAGCTGCAGCGGGCGCGGGAGCTCGTCGCCGACCTGGCGCCGCTCGACCTCCGGCCCGGCGAGGACGACGACCTGGCCGCCGAGCGCCTCCGCCTCCGCCACGCGGTCGGCCTGGCCGCCTCGGCGGAGGCGGTGCACGCCGCCTGCCAGGGCGGCGACGAGTCCCCCGGCGCCGCCGACCTGCTCGCGGCAGCGGCGGAGCAGGGCAGGGCGCTGCGCGGCATCGACCCCGGCGTCGACGTTCTCGTCGCCGAGGCCGACGACCTCGTCGAGCGCCTCCGCGACCTGGCCGCCGGCGCTCGGCGCCAGGCCGACGCCTCCGTCGTCGACGGGGCCCGCCTGGCCGCCGTGGAGGAGCGCCTCGACCTCCTCGACCGGGTGAGGCGCCGCCACGGCGGCAGCATCGCCGCCGCCCTGGCCGCGCTGGAGGAGGCCCAGTCCGTGTGCTCCGGTGCCGACGCCGGAGGCGCCGGCCTGGAGCGGCTTCGCGCCGACGTCGAGAGCTGCCGGGTCGAGGCGGGCGAGGTCGCCCTCCGTCTCTCCGCCGCCCGGGCCCGCGCCGCCGCCCGGCTGGAGAAGGAGGTGACCGCCCGCCTCCACCAGCTGCGCCTGCCCCACGGCCGCCTGCGGGTGGTCCTCGCCCGCACCCCGGACGCCGGTGGCGTCGCGGTCGAGGGGGCCACCGTCGCCTGCGGCGCCGGCGGCATCGACGACGTCGAGTTCCGCCTCGCCACAGCCCGCGACGGCGTGCCGCTCCCGCTGGGCCAGGGCCCCTCGGGCGGCGAGCTGTCCCGCCTGGCCCTCGCCCTGCGGGCCGTCGTCGCCGCCGCCGACGACAGCCCGACGCTGGTCCTCGACGAGGTCGACACCGGCCTGGGGGGTGAGACCGCGGCCCGCGTCGGCGAGGTGCTCGCCGCCATCGGCGAGACCCGGCAGGTGGTGGTCATCACCCACCGTGCCGAGATCGCCGCCCGTGCCGGCTGGCACCTGCACGTCGTCAAGGACGAGCGCGAGGGCAGGCCCGAGACCACCGTCGCACCCGTCGAGGACGAGGGTCGGGTGGCCGAGATCGCCCGCCTCATGTCGGGCCGCACCACCGACGCCGCGCTGGCCCGCGCCCGCGAGCTGGTGGAGGAGGGGCGGGCCCGGACGGACCGGGCCGCGACCCGTACCATTGCGCCGCGATGACGGACGGCCCCGAGTTCTCCGACAGTCCCGGCGCGCCCGGCGAGGCGGCCGAGCCTGCCGCCAACGGCGCCGCCCCCACGGCGAATGGGGGTGACGCCGCCGCGCCGCACACCGAGATCCCGGTCCACGCCCACACGGCTGAGCTGACCGAGGCCGGCGGCCGGTTCCACGTCGAGCTGGCCGTCTACCAGGGTCCCCTCGACGGCCTCGTCGGCCTGGCCCAGCGCGGCGAGATCGACCTGGCCGAGGTGCCGGTGAGCGAGATCACCGCCACCTACCGCCGCTGGCTCGACGCCAGCGACCCCAAGCCCGAGGCACGCGAGGTGGCCGACTTCCTCACCCTGGCCGGCCGCCTGCTCACCCTCAAGGCGCAGCGCCTCCTGCCCGACGGTCCGCTGGAGGTGGACACGCCGGCCGGCGAGGAGACCGAGGTGCTCGACGATCCCGGCGCCCGCCTGGCCGAGTACCGCCTCTTCAAGGAGGCCGCCGAGGCGCTGCTCTCCGAGGTCGCCGAGCAGGGCGCGCGCAGCTTCCTCAGCCTGGTCGCTCCCGACGTCATCCCCGTGGAGCGCCTGGCCATCCCCGCCGAGCGTCTCGCCGCCGCCTTCCGGGCCGTCCTGGAGCGCATCCCCGAGGTGGACCCGCTCCACCTGCAGGCGTCGCTCTTCTCGGTCGAGGAGAAGCTCGCCGGCCTGCGCGACATGCTGCGCAGCCGCCGCAGCCTCAAGTTCGACGAGCTCTTCCACGACGTCCGCTCCCGGCTGGAGGCGGTGGCCACCTTCCTCGCCCTGCTGGAGCTGCTCAAGGCGGGCTCCGCGCGCGTCAGCCAGAGCGAGGCCTTCGGCGACATCACGGTGAGCCTGGTTGACTGAGAGCACCGAGGGCTGGGAGCACCAGCACCGGCCGGACGACGAGCACGCCGAGCCGCCGGCCGCGGATGGGCAGGCCGAGGTCGCCGGCGCGGCGCACGAGCCCGCCCAAATCCCACCGTCCCCGGATGCCGGCGCGCAGCCGGAGCTCCCGCTCGGCGCCGACAGCGAGCCGGCGGTCCCGTTCCCCGTCCCCGACGAGGTGGCCGACTGGTCCTCCGAGGAGCTGGCCCCCGCCCTCGCCGCCGTCTGCTTCGCCCTCAACCGCCCGCTCACCCTGGCCGAGGCGGCGGCCATCCTGGGTCGCAGCGAGTCCACCGTCGCCGAGGCTGCCGAGCACCTCACCACCACCCTGCGGGGCGGCGGCCTGATGCTGCAGCGCCACCAGCACGAGCTCCAGCTGGTCACCCGTCCCGAGGTCGCCTGGGCGGTGCAGCGCGCCCTCAACCCGGA
>DASRDZ010000059.1:0-42081 GCA_035652335.1 Candidatus Dormiibacterota bacterium | reverse complement strand
CGCCCCCGTGGCCACCGGGCTGATGGTCGCCGCCGTGGCCGGCACCGCGGTCACCGCCGACCTCGGCGCCCGCAAGGTGCGCGACGAGCTGGAGGCCCTGAGCGTCATGGGCATCAGCAACATCCTCTTCATCGTGGTGCCCCGCTTCGCCGCGATGGCGGTGATGACCGCGCTCTACAACATCCCCATGATCGCCTTCACCTGCCTCAGCGGGTACCTGGCCAGCGTGGCCCTGGTGGGCGTCAACAGCGGCGCCTTCATCTCGACCTTCTACACGCAGGGGACGCTGCAGGACCTGTATGGCGGCGAGATCAAGTGCATCGTCTTCGGGATGCTCGTCGCCACCATCTGCTGCTACAAGGGGATCACCGCGAAAGGTGGGGCCGAGGGGGTGGCCCGAGCCGTCCACCAGGCGGTGGTGGCCTGCTTCGTGTCGATCCAGATCTTCGAGTACCTCTACACGCCGACGGTGCTCGCCTTATTCCATTCCAACAACGTGCTGAGGTGAGGTAGTGGCGAGCATGGTCGCGGGAATGCAGACCCGCCTGCGCACCCTCGGCGAGATCGTGGGCTTCGCCGGCAAGGGCATCGTGCAGATCCCCCAGTCGACGCGCTTCATGCGCGAGGTCTGGTGGTACGCCGCCTTCCTGGCCATCGGCTCGACGCCGATCGCCCTGACGCTGACCTACTTCACCGGCAGCGAGTGCAGCGTCGAGGCCTACTACTCGCTCTCGCAGATCGGCGCCCAGTCCCTGGCGGGCGTCTTCAACGCCATCTGCGACACGAGAGAGATCACGCCACTGTTCTTCGGCTTTGCAGTCGGGGCCAAGGTCGGCTGCGGCCTGGTGGCGGAGCTGGGGACCATGCGCGTCAACGAGGAGATCGACGCGCTGCAGGTGATGGGCATGCCCACCCGCATCTACCTCGTGTCGACGCGGCTGTTCGCCTCCTTCATCGTGCTGCCCTTCATGTACATCCTGGCCCTGGCCATCAGCTACCTCGGCTCCTACGTCGTGCAGCGCTACCAGATCGGCCAGATCTCCACCGGCATCTACGCCGACTACTTCTACCGGTTCATCAACGTCCAGGATCTCGTCTTCTCGATGATCAAGGCGGTCGTCTTCGCCGTGCTCATCGTCTGCGTGGCCGTGTACTACGGCTACAACGTGACCGGGGGGGCGGTGGGCATCGGGAGGGCGGTGGCCAAGACCATGGCGACGGCGCTGGTCCTGACCGTCGTCGTCAACGCCCTCCTCACCCAGATCTTCTGGGGAAACAACCCCAACCTGCCGATCCAGGTGTGAGAGCGACATGAGCGAGATGTACCCAGCAACCGGCACCGAGGGCCTCGGCATCACCGAAGCCGAGCTCTCCGGGCAGCCCGCCGCTCCGGCCGACGCCCGCTCCAGCACGACCGTGCGCGAGCCGCAGGCCCCCGAGCGCAACGGCCAGGCCCGCGAGAACCAGCCGGGCACCAACCAGTCGGTGTCCACCTGGAACAAGGAGGCGGTCATCGAGCTGCACGACGTCAGCAAGGCGTTCGGCTCGTTCAAGGTGCTCGACGGCGTCACCTGCCGCATCCCCAAGGGCGAGATCACCGTCCTCATGGGTCCTTCGGGCACGGGCAAGTCGGTCACCCTGCGCCACGTCGTCGGCCTGCTCTCGCCGGACAGGGGCGACATCGTCGTCGAGGGCAAGCACGTCCCCCAGCTCAACGAGAAGCAGCTCCTCGAGCTGCGCCGCTCCATCGGCATGCTCTTCCAGGACGGCGCCCTCTTCAGCTCGATGAACCTCTACGACAACGTCGCCTTCCCGCTCCGACAGCACACCCGGCTGCCGGAGACCAAGGTCCGCGAGATCGTCATGCAGCGGCTCAACGAGGTCGGCCTGGCCGGCGCCGAGAAGCGCATGCCCAACGAG
Organism: Candidatus Dormiibacterota bacterium; assembly: GCA_035652335.1. Taxonomy (GTDB): domain Bacteria; phylum Chloroflexota; class Dormibacteria; order Aeolococcales; family Aeolococcaceae; genus DASRDZ01. Next base: position 40,161 of record DASRDZ010000059.1, on the reverse strand, counting down.
CTCTCCGGCGGCATGCGCAAGCGCGCCGGCTTCGCCCGCGCCCTGGTCATGGAGCCCAAGATCCTGCTCTTCGACGAGCCGGACTCCGGCCTCGACCCGGTGCGCACCACCCTGCTCTGCGACCTCATCCGCGAGATCAACGGCAAGTACCAGGCCACCTCGATCGTGGTCAGCCACGACGTCGGCGCGGTGCGCCGCTTCGCCGACAACATCGGCATCCTCTACAAGGGGAAGATGCGGCACTTCGGCACCAAGTCCGAGATCGAGGACTCGCCGGACGAGTTCGTCAAGCAGTTCTTCAACGCGGCCTCGGAAGGCCCGTTGGGGATGGACTGAGAGAAACCACCCCGGATATGAGTCTCTGAGAAAGGGAATGAATCGCTCGATCGCCGTCGGCGCCACCGTGGCCACCCTGCTCGTCGCGGGCACGGGTGTGGCTCTGGCGTCGCCTGGCATGTCGGCGGGCTCGCAGCACGAGTTCACCATCACCTTCCCGACCGCGTCGGGCCTGGTGCTGGGCAGCGACGTGCTCGAGGCCGGCTCCAAGGTGGGCACGATCTCCGACATCGTCCCGCTGCAGAACGACCGGGCCAGCGTGACGGTGGACATCGAGAGCGACCACTGGCCCATGCACCAGGGGCTGCAGGCCGACATCCGGCCCAAGTCGCTGCTCGGCGAGATGTACGTCGACCTCCACGACGGCCCCGCCACCAACCCCGTCTACGACACCAGCCGGGTGCTCAACGCCCCCGGCGACAGCGTGCCCGTCGAGCTCGACCAGTTCGTCAACTCGCTGGACAGCGACACCCGCTCGGCGCTGCGCATCCTGCTCAACGACCTCGGCGCCGGCATCGCCGGCGAGGGTGTCGACCTCAACCAGGCCATCAAGACCGGCCGCGACGATCTCGCCCATCTCGCGGTGACGGGGCAGACGCTGAACAACCGCGATCCGGATCTCGACCGCATCCTGGTCGGGCTCGACGGTCTCTTCCAGAAGCTGACCCAGGACGACCAGCTCAACCAGATGAGCCAGCTGATCGACAACGGGAAGGCCACGCTCGACGCCGTGGAGGCGGAGGAGCAGTCCTTCAGCCGGTCGTTCAACGACGCGGAGCGCGCCCTGGCCGAGGCCAACACCTCCTTCGACTCGGTCATCAGCCACCTGCGCGGCACCCTCGACATCGCCCCGCAGCTGCTGGCCAACGTGCACGACGAGTCGAACCTGCTGGCCTTCGCCGCCTCGGCCACGCTGGCGCCGCACGCGCCGGGCTCGACCCAGCTGAGCTGTGGATACACCGGTTGCCAGGTCGACATGCTGGCCCACGGGATCCTGGTCGGCCCCTACACCACGGGCGGTGCGCAGGAGTGGGTGACGCCTGGGGGCTCGAGCAGCTCGCAGGTCACCGAGGTGCTGCCCATCTTCCGCGTCTGCCTGGGCAAGCCCAACGCGCCGGGGCAGCCGCAGAGCTGCATGGGCTCGCCGAACACCACCGCCTCCGTGGCCGTGCCCTACCAGGGCGGCGGCGGTGGCGACATGGCCACGCTGGCCGGGCTCCTGGGGATCTAGCGAGATGCGCAGTCGCTGGAACCTGCCCATCTACATCGCCTACGTGGCGATCTGCATCACCGCCGTGGGCTTCATCGTGCTGCAGATGGGCATCACCCTGCCCTGGTCGCACCCCTACCGCCTGACCGCCACCTTCCGCGACGCCACCGGGCTGCTGGCCAACAACGAGGTGCTGATGAACGGCACCAAGATCGGCCGCATCGACAGCGTCTCGGCGGTCAACGGCCAGGCGCAGGTGGACATGGTCGTCGAGAACGGTGAGGGGCTGCCCATCTACAACAACGCCGAGGCGATGGTGCGCATCAAGAACCTCCTCGGCGAGACCTACGTCGAGATCAACCGGGGCACCGCCTCCAGCGGCACCATGCCGAGCGGCGGCAGCATCCCGGTGAGCCGCACTCTCACGCCGGTGCAGATCGACGAGGTCCTGGCGGTGCTCGACCCGCAGAGCCGGCAGCGCCTGCAGCTGCTCATCGACGGCGCCGGCGACGCCCTGGCAAGCAACGGCAGCAACCTCAACGACCAGGCCCACATCGTCAACCAGCTGGCCACCTCGCTCAACGGCCCTGCGGCGGAGCTCAAGGTCCGGCAGGGCCAGCTCGAGGACGTGATCCTGGAGCTGCAGAAGTTCTACGACATGCTGTCCCAGCAGCGGGACACGGTGCGCCAGGAGTTCGGCACCTGGGCCCAGGTGATGGCCCAGGAGGCAGCCCAGGAGCAGGCCATCAAGGGCACCATCACCCAGGCGGACACGCTGCTGCAGAGCCTGAACACGCTGGTCAGCGGCGAGGTTCCCAACATCCGGGCGCTCTTCGACGACCTGCCGGGGACGCTGACGGCGTTGAGCTCCTTCCTGGGACAGACCAACCAGATCCTCTCCCCGACTACGGCGACGGGCAAGCCCGGCCTGACCAGCTCGCAGCTCCTCAAGGCGATCGACTCCATCTTCATGAACCTGGGCACGACGTTCGCCGACACCGACCAGACCTCGAAGGACGACCGGGGCGCCCCGCAGCACCTCTGGTCGGTCTACGGCGTGCAGTGCAACGGTGACTGCAGCGGCGCGCAGACCTCGGGAATGGGCGTGACCGCGCCCAACAGCACCTGGCAGGCCGTGCTCAGCGGAGGTGCCGGATGAACACCGGACGCATCCTCCGCAACGCCATCATGGTGGCCGTCTTCGCCGCCGTCTGCGTGCTCGGCATGGAGTTCCTGGCCGTCAACATCGGCCAGCCCAACCCGCTCAGCTCCGACTACACCGTGCACGCGGTGTTCACCGACGCGGACGGCGTTCCCACCGCCGCCGACGTGCGCGTGGCCGGCGTGCAGGTGGGCAAGGTCACCGCCGTGGCGCACGACCCCAACAACCCCGGGTTCTCGGTGGTGACCCTGCAGATCTCCAACGGCAACGCCGTCCCCGTCTACAGCAACGGCTTCGCCATGGTTCGTCCCAAGACCCTGCTCGGCGAGAAGTACATCGACCTGGCCGTGGGCAACAGCGCCGCGGGCTCGGCGATCCCGGCGGACGGCTACATCCCGGTGAGCCACACATCGAAGGACGTGGAGAACGACGAGATCTTCAACGCCTTCGACGCCCAGACCCGGCAGCAGCAGAAGGTGGTCCTCCAGGAGCTGGACGCGGCCACCAAGGACCGCGCCGGCGACATCCAGGCGATCCTGCCCCAGCTCACCGCCATCGTCCAGGACCTGAGCCCGGTGGCCAGGGTCTACGAGAAGGACAACCCGCAGGTCGACAACATCTTCGTCAACTTCAACACGCTGATGCAGACCCTCGCCGACGAGCACGAGCAGCTCGCCGGCCTGCTGGCCAACGGCAACACCGCCCTGGGCGCGATCGCCCAGCGCGACGACGCGCTGATCGGCACCCTGAAGGGCTTCTCGGACGTCGCCAACGAGTTCAACACCGCGATGGCGCCCACCGTCGACGCGCAGCGCAGCGCGCTGCAGAAGCTGGCGCCGACGTTCGACAAGCTCAACCAGATGTTCTCGCTGATCAGCGACCCGCAGCAGGCCTGCGCCGACGCGCACAACGTGCCCCAGGTCTGCGGCGTCGCCGAGGTGTTCACCGGCACCCTGCTGGGCAACATCAACTATCCCAACGACCAGCTCACCGTCACCAGCAGCAAGCCCTGCGCCGCGCAGGGCTCCAGCCCGCCCTGCGGCGCCGGCCCTGCGGTGACGACGTTCTGGGACTCGATGTTCAGCAACCCGACCTCACGATTCCAGGACAGCAACTGCTCGGCGCAGGGCATCGCCGACAGCTCGCCGTCGTGCAGCCACAGCGCCCAGAACATCGTGCTCTCGCTGCACTGCGACGAGGCCACCAGCATGATCAGCAACCTGCTGGGCAGCATCCTGGGCAGCAGCTCGGCCGCGCAGCAGCAGATCAACCAGATCATCGCCACGGTCAACCAGCAGTGCAGCCCCTCGCAGCACACCGGATCCTCTGGATCGACGGGCGCGAGCAACAAGCCTGCTGACTTCCCCGACGTGACCGGCCCCTGGGCAACGGAGGCGTCGTGGCTCTCGGGGTACACGACATGAGCACCACCGGCCGGATCACCGCGGTGCTGCTCTCGTCGCGCACCCTCATGCTGCTCGCCTGCGGCGCGGCCGCCGCCGCCGGCGTGGCCTTCCTGGGCGGCGGCTCGGGCCATCAGGTGGTGGCGCAGTTCACGGATGCCGACGGTCTCGTCGCGGGCAACGAGATCCGGGTGGCCGGGCTGCAGACGGGTGGCACCGTCGACTCGGTGCAGGTTCAGGTGCAGAACGGCCAGCAGGTTGCGGTGGCCGTCCTGGACATCGACGACGCGCACTGGCCGCTGCACCAGGGGACGACCTTCGCGGTGCGTCCCAAGGGCGTGCTCAGCAACGTGTACGTCGCCATGAGCCCCGGTCCTGACAGCGCGTCGACGGTGGACACCGGGCACGTCTTCACCACCAAGGACACCTCGAGCCCGATCCAGCTGGACGCCTTCTCCAACCTGTTCAACACGGACGTGCGCGAGTCGATCCGCACCCAGATCCAGGAGGGAGTGGTGGCCTTCGGCGGCGCGGGCGCGGCCAACACCAACGGCCTGCTGCAGAACCTCAACCCGCTGACGGCGGACCTCAGCCCGGTCACCGCGGTGCTGGCCCAGGACTCCCCGGAGCTGGACAGGCTCAACGGCGAGTTCGACACCATCACCCAGGAGCTGGCCGGCGAGGACAGCAACCTCCGCGGGCTGATCCAGAACGGCAACACCTTCCTGCACACCATCGCCGTCAACGCGGCGGCGACGCAGGGCACGCTGGTGCACGCCGCAGGCACGCTGGGCACCATCGACCAGGCGCTGCAGGGTGAGGAGTCGAACCTGCAGGCGATCTTCCAGAAGGGCCCGTCGAGCCTCGACTCCTCGGCCAACCTGGCCACCATGACCAACCCGGTGCTCTCGTACATCAACCCGCACATCCAGAGCCTGGACGTGCTGCTCAACTACTTCCTGAGCGCCACCGGCTGGCAGACGACGTCGCCGCAGCCCGGCAGCGAGCCGGTCATCAACAGCCGCATCGACGCCACCCTCTACGCGGGCAACGCGCGCTACGCCATCCCCTGCGGCGGCCAGCAGTGGGACGCCAAGTCCGGCGGCCCCAACAACTCGGGCAACTGCACCCAGGCGCAAGCGCTCCCGGCCCCCGACGCCTCGTCCACTGCGGCGACGTCCGGCGGCAACGGCATCTCCGGCTCCGCGGGAGCGACCAGCAGCGCGGCGCAGCAGCAGGCGCAGAACTCGGTCGTGCAGGCCTACGGGAGCATGTTCCAGTGAGCGAGCGCGGCCGCCGCATCAGCCCGATCGTCGCCGGCCTCATCGCCGGGGTGGTCATCGGCGTGATCGTCGCCATCATGGCGAAGATCAACCTCGACTTCGCCGCGCCCTGGTCCTCCACCCACACGGTGAGCATGGCGGTGACCGACGCGGACGGGATCTCGGCGAGCAGCGACGTGCGCATCGCCGGCCGCCTGGTCGGCCAGGTCACCGGAGTGCAGTCCGAGGGCCAGTACTCGACGGTCACCTTCCACGTCGACGACAGCGAATGGCCGCTGCCCGCGGACACCACCGCGTCGATCCGCCTGGCCACCCTGCTCGGCCAGAAGTACGTCGAGCTGCAGCCGGGCAGCGACAAGAAGGACCACCTGGCCGACAACGCCACCATCGACCTCACCCGCACCAAGCCGGTGGTCGACTTCGACCAGATCCTCAGCACCTTCGACCAGCCGACCCGCACCGCGCTGACCGACATCATCAAGACGGCCGGCGCTGCGGTGAACGGGCAGGAGGGCACGCTGCAGCAGCTGCTGCCGGCGCTGGGCGACCTCTCACAGCACTCGGTGACTCCGACCGGCGAGCTGGTCACCCGCGACTCCGAGCTGAGCAACATCCTGGTCAACCTCGGCAGCACCGCCGACCAGCTCGACCAGAGCCGCAACGACCTCGCCGGGGTGATCGACAACCTCAACTCGGTGACCGGCGCGCTCGCCCAGAACACCGACTCGCTGCGCGGCTTCATCCGCAACACGGACGCCTGGAACCAGACCACCGACGCGGTGCTCGGCAACGGCGGCGCCCAGAACTTCAACGCCGGCCTGGCGCGCCTCGACTCGCTGGCCGGCCGGGTCAACGCCACGTTCGCGACGCTCATCCCGCAGTCGCAGGCGTTCGACGACGACCCGGTCTACGGCGGCAAGAAGCCCATCGACTCGGCGATCGACCTCATCTACACCATCGGTGACGCCGCTTCGCAGGGTGACGCCTGGGGCAACTGGCTGCGCCAGAACGTCAACAGCGCCGACTTCAGCGGCCTGGTGCCCACCGTGGCCAGCCCGTCGGGTGCCGGAGCCGCCGGCACCGCGCCGAAGAGCGGCAGCCCGCTGCCCAAGCCGCCGCCCCTGCCGCCGCTTCCGATCAGCCCCCAGATCCCGCTTCCCGGACTGCCGTCGATCGGCGGCAGCAACGGCTCGTCCACCAACGGAGGAGGCGGCGTGCTGCCCACCAGCCCCAGCCTCACCAGCCCGGGTGGCATCAACCTGATCGACTTCAGCGACCAGTGGCTGGCGGACTACAGCGCCGATTGGGGAATGTGGTGAACAGGCAGCCGCGCTTCAACCCGCTCTACGTCGGCGTCGGCGTGATGGTGGCGATGCTGCTCATCGTCGCCGGCATCGTGGTCAGCGGCATCCCCGGTGGCCCCAACGTCTCGCTGCCGTGGAACAGCACGATGACGGTGAAGGCGCTGATGTCCACCGCCGACGCGCTGGCCCCCAAGGCCGCCGTGGAGATCGCCGGCGTGAAGGTGGGCGAGGTCCACTCGGTCGACCTGCAGAACAACCAGGCGCTGGTGACCATGGTCATCCAGTCGCAGGACGGCGACCTGCACCAGGACGCCAAGGTCCAGCTGCGTCCCCACGGGCTGTTCGGTCCCAAGTACATCGAGCTGACGCCGGGGACGCAGGCGGCGCCGCTGCTGCACGACGGCGACGTCATCCCCGCCTCCCAGGAGGTCCTTCCGGTCGACCTCGACCAGATCCTCCAGGAGCTCCAGGCCAACGAGCAGCACCAGCTCACCGTCGCCCTCGTCGAGTTCGGCAAGGCCGCCGCCGGTCGCGGCAGCGACTTCAACCAGCTCGTCGCCGCGGGCAACACGCTGAGCCAGACGCTGGCCTCGCCGCTGCACCAGGTCGACAGCGTCACCTCGAACCTCAGCGACATGCTGGTCCAGGACGAGTCGTTCAACTCCAGCTTCGCGCAGACGCCGCTGGACAAGCTGGTCGAGGCGTCCAACGTCAGCCTGCAGGCCTTCGCCGACAGCTCCGCGCAGCTCGGCGACCTGCTGCAGCAGGCCAACAGCACGCTGGCCAGCCTCGACACCGCCCTGAACGGCGAGGCCGGCAACATCCGCACGACGCTGGAGAAGGCGCCCGGCGTGATCGACCAGCTGACCACCTTCAACGACCTGCTGGCCCGCTTCTCCGGCGCGCTGAGCGGCAACGACGCCGACGTCACCCAGAAGAGCCTGCTGCTGCCCGATTCGCCGACCAACCACGGCGTCCTCGCCGCCGCCATCGAGAACCCGCGGTCCGCGCTGAGCAGCTACGACGGCAACTGCACCCCGAACACCTTCAGCAGCGTCAACGGCAACATGGGGTTCTGCTCGCTCGACGGGCACTACCACTACTTCCGGGTGCAGAACTTCGGCGGCAACAACGCGCCGTCGCCGGCGTCCTTCGCCCTCCCCGTGCCCAACCCGGACACTGCGGCCAGCCTCTCGGCGGCGCAGGTCGACGGAACCGGCAACGCCAACGACCTGATCTCGTTCGGAGCTCTGATAGGCTTCTGACGCCGACCGGCCGTCCACGCCTCACGGCGCACCGGGGATGGACGCAACGGAGGACATGTCATCGTGCTCGCGGACCGGCGATCACTCCCTGACGCGTCGCGGGACGCGTGCTGAGCCGCCTGCGGCGCCTCCATCCCGTCCGCCTGGCCCGGCCGATGGCCCGCCGGCCGGGCCGCATCGCCCTGGTCTCGGCGCTGCTCTGCGCCGTGGCCGGCGCCGGCTTCGCGCGCTTCGCCACCGACGCCGGACCTGACCTGCTGGTCGGTCAGTCGTCGCAGGCCAACCAGGTCTACCAGCGCTTCGCCGCCAACTTCGGTGCCGACCCCATCGTGGTGGTGCTGGCGGCGCAGAACCCCACGGCGCTCTACCTGGAGCGCAACCTCCTCCGCCTCGGCGCGCTGGAGTCCGACATCGCCGGCGACTCGCGCGTCGCCACCGTGCTCGGCCCGGGGACCATCGCCGGCTCCGCCCAGCACGCCGCCGCGGGCGAGGTCACCCGGGTGCGCGACGAGTACCCCTACTTCGTCGCCGAGACGGCGCTGGCCAGCGCGGTGCAGAACGGCCAGCAGGATCCCAACACGCTGAGCTCGATCGAGTCCAACGCCTTCCAGGCGGCGCAGGTGGCCATGGCCGCCGACGTCGTCAAGGCCACCCAGGACGCCGACACGGCGCGCAACAACTACGAGCAGCACCTCGACCAGCACCAGAGCGACCCGGTGCTGCGGGGCCGCGAGCAGGTCGCCGAGCAGGCCGCCTCGCAGACGCAGCCGCCGCCGCTCTTCGCCCAGTACCTGGCGGGGCCGACCGGCAAGGCGGACAACGCCGTCGCCCAGCAGCTCTTCGACCGCCTCACCGCGGGGTTCGGCGACTGCGACGACGACATCGCCGGCGTCCTGCACATCACCGCCACGTGCCAGGTGTTCCTGGAGCGGCTGCTGCTCGACCTGCCCAACTGCCCGCCGGCGACGAGCCACCAGTTCTGCCCGCCCAAGCCGCAGTGGGCGGCCGTGCTGCCCAAGCCGGCGCCGGGTGGACCGTCGTACGCGGTGATCACCGTGCGGCCCAAGCCCAACGTCGTCGGGCACGCCGACCAGATCAACGGGCTGGTGCAGATGATCCGCACCCAGCTCGACCACGGCCTGCCGGGCTCGTCGAACTCGGTGGTCAAGGGCCTGGGCGGCTTCGACCCCACCGAGTGCGGCGGCGACGTCGGCACCGCGCAGCAGCCCAGCGCCTGCGAGCAGCGCTACAAGGACGTGCCGCTCACCTACACCATCGCCGGGGCGCCGCTGTTGGTGCAGGGCGTGGCCACAACCATGACGCATCTGCTGCTGGCGCTGTTCCCCGTCGCCTTCCTGGTCATGCTCCTCCTCCTGCTGGGAAGCTTCCGGGCGCGCGGGCGGATGTGGCCGCTGGTCGCGGCGGGCGGCGCGACGCTGTTGACGGTCGGCGGGGCGCTGCTCGTCGGGGTGCCGATCAGCCCGGCGGTGCTGGCGGGCGTCCCCGTCCTCGTCGGTCTCGGCGTCGACTACGCGGTGCAGCTCCTGGCGCGCTTCAACGAGGAGCGGGACCGCGGGCTGGGGCTGGAGGCGTCGCTGCGCGTGACCCTGGCCAACACCGGGCCGGCCACCCTGGTGGCGGGGACCGCGACGCTGGCCGGCGTCGCAGCGCTGGCCGTGCTCACCGGAGTCGACCTCGGTCCGCTGGCGGCGGTGCCGCTGGTCGCCGAGTTCGCCCTGGTGCTCTGTGCGGGCGTGATCCTCTCCTGGCTGGCGGCGGTCTTCCTGGCGCTGCCGGCGGCGGCCTGGCGGGAGCGGCGGCTGGAGCGCGCCGGGAAGATCGAGCCCGCCGCGATGGTGGTGGAGGAGCCCTCGCCCGAGCCCGCCGCCCGCACCGCCGCGCTGGCGACGCGCTGGCGCGCGGTGCTGGTGCCCGCGGTGATCCTCGCGGTGCTGGGCTGGGCGCTGATGCCGCGCGTGCCCATCGAGACCGGCGTCGAGCAGCTGCTGGCGCCGTCGCTCAGCGAGCTGGCCGACATCAACCAGGTGCGCGCCCAGCTCGGCTACGACAACGAGCTCGACTTCGCGGTCGAGGGCGACCTGGTCGGCACCACGCCGGCCACGGCGGTGCCCGACTCGGTGAGCTGGATGAGCAAGGCGGGCCTGGGCGCGATCTGCGACCACTCGTCGCAGGTGGCCCTCGAGTCGACCATCGGGGACTTCTTCGTCGGCACCAACGACACCGGCAGCCTGAGCTGCAGCGCGCTCAATGCGCCGCCGTCGCCGGCGCCCTCGCCGAGCCCGTCGCCCAGCGGCAGCGCGGCGCCCGCCACACCGGCGCCCAGCAGCTCACCCTCGGCGCTGCGCTCCTCGCCGGGTGCGACCCCGGGCCCGCGCGTCGACGGTGACGTCGTCCAGGTGGGCAACGCGGTCGCCCAGGCGGCCTCGCCCACGCCCGCCCCCAGCGGCAGCGCGGCGCCGTCAGCCGCGCCGACGCCGTCCGCCCCCGCATCGCCCGGCGCGCAGCCGACGCCCGCCACGACGCCGGCGGTGACCAGCCCGTCGGCCAGCGGGACCCTGCAGAGCGCCTTCGTCTGCGCCCTGCGCCTGCTGCCGCCGCTGGCTCGCAACCTGGTCGGGCCCATCCCGCTGGAGACCCAGCCCTGCCCGGTGCGCGACCTCTACCGCAACGTCTTCCTGGGCTCCGACGCCACGCCGATCTCGCCGAAGATGGCCCGCATCGCGCTGGGCGTGACGCTGACCTCGGTGGCCTCCGACGCCAGGCTGATCGACCAGCTCATCGGCGAGATGAACAGCTCGCCGGACAAGCCGAAGAACGCCACGGTCACCCCGACGGGGCTGACGGCGCTGGCGGCGCAGGCGTACGAGACGCTCTCCGGGCGCATCCTCCTGCTCAACCTCGTGCCGCTGGCGGTGGTCGCGCTGGTGCTGCTGGCCATCTTCCGTGACGTCCGCCGCGCCTTCCTGCCGGTGCTCCCCGCCGCGGTGGCGGCCGGCTGGGCGACGCTCGTCATCCTCGGCTTCGGACGCCTGCCCGGCGGCGCCGCCGGCACGCTGGGCACCCTCAACCCGCTGACGGTGGTGCTGGGCGCGCTGGTGATCGCCCTGGGCACCGAGTTCGGCGTCGTCCTCCTGCAGCGCTTCTACGAGGAGCGCGGGCGCGGCCTGTCGCCCGAGGAGGCGGCGGGCGCGGCGCTTCGCGGCGTCGGCCGGGCGATCCTGGTCTCCGCGCTGACGCTGGGCGCGGGGTTCGCGGTGCTCGCGGTGAGCGGTCCCTTCCCCGGCGGGATGCCGCTGATCGCCGACTTCGGGCTTGCGGTGCTGATCGACCTCGCCCTCGCGGTGGGCGCCGTGTTCCTGGTGATGCTGCCGCTCGCGGTGGCCCTGGAGCGGAGCAGCCCGATCTCCGTCCCCGCGCCGGTCCGGGGTGGCTTCGAGCGGCGCGAGGGTGTGCCCAGCAACCGCGCTCTGAAGCGGGCCCGCGACATGGCGCGGCGGGAGGGGGCCGCCCGGCCCGCCGCCGTGGACGAGGAGGAGGAGGCCGCGCCGGTCGCCGCGGTGGACGAGGGGGAGGGGGAGGCCGGGCCGGTCGCCGAGGAGGTTCTCGAGAGCGAGCCCTGGGGCCGGCGGAGGCGCGCGGAGACCGTTGCGGCAGCCACATCTCCTCGGGTGCCAGAGGAGCCTGCGGCGGGGACCGAGCCAGATGTCTCTCCTTCCGGGGCCGGCAGAGCCGCACCGGCGGACATTGCACCCGCGCCATCGGAGGAGCCCCGGCGCCTCCCGGGCATGTCCGGCCGCCGCCGCACGGCCGCAGCACCGCGGGCCACACCCGCCGCGCCCGCCGCGTCGCCGCCCGTGCATCGCGTGCCCGGCGTCTCCGGCCGCCGCCGCCCCACCACCGACGAGACTGCCGGCGCCGGCCCCACGCCGCTGACCCCGCAGCCGCCTGCGCCGCCCGCCGAGCCCGCGCGCCGCCGCATGCCCGGAGGCGTCGTCCGCCGCCACACGCCCGCTCCGGACGCCGCGCCGCCGTCCGAGCCCGCGCCGTCGCCCGAAGCCGCGGCTCCCCCCGCCGCACGTCCCCCGCGCCCGCGTCCTCCCGACGACGCGCCTCCGTCCCAGCAGGGCCCCGACGGCCCGCGATCGCGCCGCCGCCGCCCACCGCCCTGGGTTCGCAAGAACCAGCCCCCGCCCCGCGACGACTGACTCAGCGCGCCCCCGCGCTGTACACGACGCTCAGCACCACCAGCACGAAGAGCAGCACCGTGGTCATCGCAGCGTAGGGCAGCAGCGCCGCGGTCAGCGCCCCGATGGTGGGCAGCTCGTAGATGCCGCGCGCCGCCAGCGTCAGCAGCACGATGTACCAGGCCAGCGCGGCGTAGCGCAGGTACCCCACCGCGGAGGCCACGTCGTATGCGCCACTGCTGTCCAGAACTGCGGCGACGAGCGAGGCCACCTCGAAGACGATCAGCACCGGCACCGCGAAGCCGCTGGCCACCAGGTACTCGCGCCGCCGCGACGGCGCACCCATCACGCGCGCGCCGGCGTCGACGATCCAGGCGTCGACCAGCCAGGTCCCCAGCAACACCAGCGGCAGCAGCAGCGAGAGGACGACGGCGGCGTGCCGCCCGTCCACCCCGCCGGCGATGCGCGAGAGCGGCTCGACCAGAGTCGCAGCCAGCCCCACGCCGCCGCACACGATCCCCGCCACCAGCACCACGGTCCCTGCCGCCACCGGGCCCCGCTCGGCCACGATCAGCGGGAGGCGGCGCTGCGGCCGCAGCAGCGCGTCGGCGACGTCGTGGACCACCATGGGCGCCGCTACGGTAGCCGATCCGCGCTCAGGCCAGCCCCGCCAGCGAGCCGGCCAGCGTGGGGTCGCTGAGCTGCCCGTGGAAGACCTTGGCGACCCGGCCGTCGCGGCCGATGAAGAAGGTGACGGGCAGGGCGCTGACGAGGTAGGCGTGGCCCACCTGGCTGGAGGCGTCGAGCAGCGCCGGGAACCCGATCCCGTAGGGCGCCAGGAAGCTGCGCGCGTCGCCACCGTCGTTGAAGTCCACGGTGACCACGTCGACCCCGGAGGCGTGGCGCTGCGCGTACAGCTTCTGCAGCAGGGGAAGCTCCGCCTTGCAGTTGTCGCACCAGGTGGCGAAGAAGTTGAGGACGACGACGCGGCCGCGCTCGGCGGCGAGGTCGAAGTGGCTGCCGTCGATGGCGGTCCCGCTGAATTGGGGAGGCACCTGCCCCACCGCGGGGGTCCCCGCCGACACGGCGGCCACGCCGCTGTCCGCCGGCGCCGTGGCGGAGCGCACCACCACGAGCACCACCCCGACCGCGACGAAGATGGCGACCATCGTCCCGATCCGCCAGGCCCGCCGTCCCACCATCCTCACCGTCTCCATCGCCGTCAGGCTACCTCGCGCCGGGCCGTCCCGGCGCTCAGACCCTGGCCCGCGCACGCTCGATTGACGCCCGCTCCGAGGCAGGCGTAGGATTGCTGACACAGGAGGTCAACAATCTGAAGATCAGCATGAAGGCGGACTACGGGATCCGCGCCCTCCTCGACCTCGCCGAGCACTACGGGGACGCGCCCGTGCCGTCGCACGACATCGCCGCGCGGCAGCACGTTCCCGGCCCGTTCCTCGACCAGCTGCTCATGTCGCTGCGCCGCGCCGGGCTGGTGCGCAGCACCCGCGGCCCGCGGGGCGGCCACGTCCTCGGCCACGCGCCCGAGGAGATGACGCTGGCCGAGGCGGTCGACGTCCTCGAAGGGCAGGCCGCCCAGATGGAGTGCTTCACCGCGCCGGAGTCCTGCGAGCAGAGCTTCGGCTGCAGCATCCGCACCTCGCTGATGCGCGCCGAGGAGGCGAGCCGCAAGGTGCTCGAGGAGACCACCCTCGCCGACATGGTGCGCGAGCGCCAGCAGCAGGGCGTCTTCCACGGCATCTACCACTCCATCCCGGTGACCGAGCAGCGCGCGTGAGCGAGGACTTCACCGAAGAGCAGATCGAGCGCTACAGCCGGCACATCGCGCTCGGCGAGATCGGTCCTGCTGGGCAGCGCAAGCTGCTGGACTCGCGCGTGCTCGTCCTCGGCGCGGGCGGCCTCGGCGCCCCGGTGGCGATGTACCTCGCCGCCAGCGGCGTGGGCACGCTGGGCATCATCGACTACGACCACGTCGACCTCAGCAACCTGCAGCGCCAGATCATCCACCCCGACTCGGCACGCGGCGAGCCCAAGGCCGAGGTGGCGCGCCGGCGCGCGCAGGAGCTCAACCCCGACGTCGACGTCGTCGCCCACGACGTCATGCTGAGCCGCGACAACGCCATGGAGATTCTGGCCAGGTATGACCTGATCGTCGACGGCACCGACAACTTCCAGACCCGCTACCTGGCCAACGACGCCGCCTACCTGCTGGGCAAGTCGCTGGTGCACGGCTCGATCTTCCGCTTCGAGGGACAGGTGTCCGACTTCGTGCCCGGGCACGGCTGCTACCGCTGCCTCTACCCCGAGCCGCCGCCTCCCGGCCTGGTGCCGTCCTGCCGCCAGGCGGGCGTGCTGGCCGCGCTGCCGGGGGTCATCGGCACCATCCAGGCGGTGGAGACCATCAAGCTGATCACCGGCAGCGGCCGGCCCCTGGTGGGCCGCCTGCTGCTCCACGACACCCTGGCCATGACCTTCCGCGAGGTGCGCCTGCGCCGCAACACCGCCTGCGCGCTCTGCGGCGACCATCCCACCGTCCGCGAGCTGATCGACTACGCCGAGTTCACCGGCGGCCCGCTGACCGCAGCCGCGCGGCTCTAGGCGGGGAGCGCACTGCGCCTTGGCGTCGCTGCTCCTCTGCCTCTTCGACGGACCTCGCGGCGAGGGCGTGCACACCGTGCAGCAGCTCGCCCGCACCGCACTCGCCGCGGGGCACCGGGTCGGCGTCTTCCTCGGCGGCGAGGGCACCTTCCACGCCGACACGCTTGCGCCGCTGCGCAATCAGGGTGCACGCGTCGTGTCCTGCAGCGCGGACGCGGCGGTGCGCGGCTGGGACCGCCCCGGAACGGCGGGCCGCGGCTCCTTCGTCGACCTCGGCACCATGGCGAGCGAGGCCGACGCCATGGCCAGCTTCGGGTGCACCGCGTCGCTCGACGGTCGCGTGGTGGTGCGCCACGGTCCCGCCGACGAGCTTGGCTGGATCGCGCTGCGCGCCGCCACCGCGCTGACCTTCACGGGCAGGCCGGTGCGGGTGATCCTCGACGGCGCGGGGTCGGGCTGGGCGGCGCGGCGTCTCGACGCCCGCGCCTGGCTGGACGGCGACCCCGGTCGCGACCTCGACGGCCTGGTCGACGACGCGGGCGGCTCCGTGCTGGTGGGCGCGGCGACGCTGGCGACGCATGCCATCGAGGCCACCGCGGTGCGCGAGCCGGTGCAGATCGTGGACGACGTCTGGCAGGCGGCGGCGCCGGCGCAGCCGATCAGCGCCACCCTGCACGCGGTGACGCAGTCGATCACCGATCCGCTGGCGGTGCATGCCATCGCCGCCGACGCCCATGCGCAGACGCAGGTCCTCACCCTCGGCCTCCACGACGGCGTCTACGAGGCCACCGTGCTGGCCCGCTCGCTCGGTGAGGAGGGTCGCACCCGCGTCCGCCTCTGCGCCGAGGACTGCCGGCGCCGCGGCGTCGTCCCTCCCGAGGATCGCGCCGACGAGTACGCTGCCATCCTCGACGCCATCCTCGCCGCCCCGGCGACCTTCGTCTGGTAGACCGATGACCTCCCCCCAGCTCGATGACAAGCTCGACGCCGCCCGCGCCCGCCTGCGCGACTGCGGCTCGGTGCTCGTCGCCTTCAGCGGCGGCGCCGACTCCGCGCTGGTCCTCGCCCTGGCACAGCAGGCGCTCGGCGACCGCGCGGCCGCCGGCATGGGCCTCAGCGCCGCCTACCCCGCCGAGGAGGTCGACGCAGCGCGCGCCGTCGCCGCCCAGCTCGGCGTCCGCTTCCTCAGCGCCGGCACGGCGCAGCTCGCCGACCCCGCCTTCCTGCGCAACGACTCGCAGCGCTGCTACCACTGCCGCGACGAGCTCTACACCGTCATGCGCGCCCTCGCCGACGCGCACGGGCTGGTTGCGGTCGCCGATGGCACGAACGCGGACGACCTGGGCGACCATCGTCCCGGGCGCCGTGCCGCCGTCGAGGCGGGCGTGGTCTCGCCGCTGGCCGACGCGGGGATCACCAAGGACGAGGTGCGCCAGGCGTCGCTGGCGCTGGGCCTGCCCACCTGGGACAAGCCGCAGCAGGCCTGCCTCAGCTCGCGCATCCCGCGCGGCACGCCGATCACCCTGGTGGCGCTGCGCCGCGTCGAGAAGGCGGAGCGCCTGCTCCACGCCGAGGGCTTCCGCCAGGTGCGGGTCCGCGAGCACGGCGAGTGCGCGCGCATCGAGGTCGAGGCGGAGGAGATCACCCGGCTGCTCGACCCGGCGGTGCGCACGCGCATCGTCGACGGGCTGCGCAGCGCGGGCTACGCCTTCGCGTCGCTCGACCTGGAGGGCTTCGCCAGCGGCAAGCTCAACCGGCTGGTCCCCGCGGAGGAGCTGGAGGTCGCGCGATGAGCGCGTCCGCCGCCGAGCTCAGCGAGGACGACCTGCAGCGCTACGCGCGCCAGATCGTGCTGCGGGAGGTGGGCCCGGCGGGGCAGCGGCGGCTCGGCGCGGCGAACGTCGCAGTCGTCGGCGCCGGGGGGCTGGGCTCCGCGTCGCTGCTCTACCTCGCCGCCGCCGGCGTCGGTCGCCTCACCGTCGTCGACGACGACCGGGTCAGCCTCGACAACCTGCAGCGCCAGGTGCTCCACGACACCGCCGCCGTCGGCGAGCCCAAGACGCACAGCGCCCTGCGCCGCATCGACGCGCTCAACCCCGAGGTGCGCGTGCGCACCGTGGAGCGCCGCCTCGACGCCGGCAACGCCAAGGATTTGCTGCGCGGCCACGACGTGGTTCTGGACGGGAGTGACAACTTCTCGACGAAGTTCGCGGTCAACGACGCCTGCGTCGAGCTGGGCATCGCCGCGGTGATCGCCGGCATCCTGCGCTTCGACGGGCAGGTGGTGACGGTGCCGCCCGGCGCGCCGTGCTACCGCTGCCTCTTCCGCGACGAGCCCCCGCCCGGCCAGGTGCCCACCTGCAGCGCCGCGGGCGTGCTGGGGCCCGTGGCCGGGGTGGTCGGCAGCCTGCAGGCGGCGGAGGCGCTTCGCCTCCTGCTCGGTGCTGGGGCCTCGCAGGAAGGTCGCGTGCTCACCGTCGAGCTGCTCGACCCGCGGGTTCGCGCCGTCCCCTTCCCGCGCGACCCCGGTTGCGGCGCTTGCGCGCGCCGTCCGCTGTGAGGCGTCGCGCCACGCCGCGTCGCCTGGCGTCTGCCGTCGCCGTGTCGGCGCTTGCCGCGGCCACCGCCTGCGGCGGCGGTGGCCCCACCGGCGTCCGCGCTGCCACCCAGCCGGTGCTCTGGCCCACGTACCACGCCGACCCGACGCGCGGCGGCGAGGACACCGCCGACGGCCCGTTCGGCACGGTGTCGCACGCCTGGACGTCGGTGTCGCTGGACGGCCAGATCTACGCGCAGCCCGTCCTCGACGGGAGCACCGTGATCGTCGCCACCGAGAACGACACGCTGTACGGCATCGACGCCACCTACGGCGGCGTCCTCTGGTCGACGCACGTGGGCACGCCGGTCAACCAGAGCACGCTGCCCTGCGGCGACATCAACCCGCTGGGGATCACCGGCACGCCGGTGCTCGACCCCGCGACGCACACCGTCTTCGCCGTCGCCGAACGCGTGCCCGGCGGAGGCGGTGTCGAGCACGTGCTGGTGGCCGTCGACGACCGCAACGGCAGCCTGCTCGGCACGCGCAGCGTCGATCCCGCGGGCATGGACCCCACCGTGCAGCAGCAGCGCGGCGCGCTCCTGCTCGGCAACGGAGCCGTCGACGTGCCCTTCGGCGGCCTGGCCGGGGACTGCGGCAGCTACCACGGCTGGGTGGTCGGCACCCCGGAGAGCCTGGCCGGCGGCCAGTCGGTGTGGGAGTCGCCGGGCACGGGCGAGGGGGTGTGGGAGCCCGCCGGAGTTTCCGGCGACAGTGGCGGAAACGTGTACGCCGCCACCGGCAACGCGCTCACGTCGTCGCCCTGCAACGGCGGCAACAGCGTCTTCAAGCTCGACGCCTCGCTGCAGGAGACCGCCCGCTTCGCCGACCCCAGCTGCACCACCGACAACGCCAACGACGCCGACATGGGCTCGGCCGGCGCGCTGCTGCTGCCCGACGGCAGCCTCTTCGTGCTGGGCAAGCAGAGGACCGCCTACGTCGTCGCGCAGTCGACCATGGCCGAGCGCAGCTCGCTGGGCGGCGTGTGCTTCTCGATCGGCGGCGACGCCTACAGCGCAGGCCGCATCTACGCGCCCTGCCTCGACGGCAGCGGCCTGGTGGCGCTCGACTACACGAGCGCGAGCGGCGCGCTGTCGGTGGCCTGGCACGGACCGTCGGACGCACAGGGGCCACCGGTCGTCGCCGGCGGGTACGTCTGGGTTGCGGCCACCGGCAACGCCAGGCTGTACGCGCTCGACCCGAGCAACGGTGCGGTGGTGCAGCAGTTCGGCGTGCCGTCGATGGCCCACTTCACCTCGCCGAGCGCGGGCGGTGGGCGCGTCTTCCTGGCCGCCGGCAGCGTCCTGCTCGCCTTCGCAGGGCAGAGCCCCTACGTCCCGGGCCCGCCGCCCTCGCAGGGGTACTGGACCGTGGCGACGGACGGCGGCGTCTTCGCCTACGGCAGGTCGCAGTTCTACGGCAGCAAGGGCGGGCAGCCGCTCAACGCCCCGATCGTCGGCATGGCGGCGACGCCGGACGGCGGCGGCTACTGGCTGGTCGCCAGCGACGGCGGCATCTTCACCTTCGGCGACGCGGGGTTCTTCGGCAGCAAGGGCGGCCAGCACCTCAACGCGCCCGTCGTGGGCATGGCCGGGACGCCGAGCGGGCGCGGCTACTGGCTGGTCGCGAGCGACGGGGGCATCTTCACCTTCGGCGACGCGGGGTTCTTCGGCAGCACCGGCGGGCAGCGTCTCAACGCGCCCGTCGTGGGCATGGCGGCGACGCCGAGCGGTGGGTACCGGATGGTGGCGGCCGACGGCGGCATCTTCGACTTCGGCCCCGGCGCCGCCTACTACGGCAGCGAGGGCGGCAGGGCGCTCTTCGCCCCCGTGGTCGGCATGGCCGGCGCCCCCGGTGGCGGGTACTGGCTGGTCGCCTCCGACGGCGGCGTCTTCTGCTTCGGCCCGGGCGCCGGCTTCCACGGCAGCACCGGAGGGCAGCGGCTCAACCAGCCGGTGGTCGGCATCGCGCCCACCGCCGACGGGGCCGGCTACCGCATGACCGCCCGCGACGGCGGCATCTTCGACTTCGGCACGGCCCAGTACTACGGCAGCCAGGGCGGCCTCCCCCTGAACGCGCCGATGGTGGGGATCGCCGCGACGGGCTGAGGCCAGGACGCCACCGGGCCGCCGTGGGTTATGGTACACGTGACCTAAACACCTCCCGGGGACCTCATGCCGTGGACGCCACCAGCCCGACGCTCGACCCCTCCCTCGCCGAGCGCATCGAGCGTCTGCGCCGCGAGCGCAACGCCGTCATCCTCGCCCACAACTACCAGCTCCCCGAGGTCCAGGACCTCGCCGACTACGTCGGGGACTCCCTGGGCCTGAGCCGCCAGGCGGCGCGCACCGACGCCGAGGTCATCGTCTTCTGCGGCGTCCACTTCATGGCCGAGACCGCGGCCATCCTCAGCCCCTCGAAGACGGTGCTGCTCCCCGACCTCGAGGCGGGCTGCTCCCTCGCCGACACCATCACCGCCGACCAGCTGCGCGCCTGGAAGGCGCAGCACCCCGGCGCCGTGGTCGTCTCGTACGTCAACACCACCGCCGAGGTGAAGGCCGAGTCCGACTACTGCTGCACCAGCGGCAACGCCGAGGACGTGATCAACTCCATCCCTCGCGACCGCGAGATCCTCTTCTGCCCCGACATGTTCCTCGGCGCCCACCTGGAGCGCGTCACCGGACGGAGGATGCACGTGTGGATGGGGGAGTGCCACGTGCACGCGGGCATCGACCCCGAGGCGCTCGACCTGATGCGCGGCGAGCATCCCGACGCGGAGCTGCTCATCCACCCCGAGTGCGGCTGCACCACCTCGACGGTGTACCGCATGTCCTCCGGCGACCTGCGCGGTGTGTCGACGGTGGTGACGTCGACCGAGGGCATGGTGCGGCGAGCAACCGAGTCGCCTGCGTCGACGTTCATCGTGGCCACGGAGGTGGGGATCCTCCACCGCATGCAGCGCTTCGCCCCGGAGAAGCGGTTCCTGCCTGCGTCGCGCGAGGCGGTCTGCGGCTACATGAAGAAGATCACGGCGGAGAAGGTGGCGGTGGCGCTGGAGCGGATGGCGCCGCGCGTCACCGTCGAGCCCGCCATCGCCGACCGGGCGCGCCAGGCGATCGAGAGGATGCTGGCGGTCGCCGTGTAAAGAGAGAGGGCCGCGGTGCGGGATCCGCGGCCCCCAGGGGTGACTGAACCGGCTACGGCCCTACTCGCACTGCGCCACCGACTGGTCGACGACGCTCGACCCGTTGACGGTGACCTGCGCCGACCCGCTCACGCACACGGTGCTGGCGAACGCGGTGGTGGCGGCGAGCCCGGCCGAGCTGGCCAGGCCGGCGACGGCTGCGACGAGTGCTGCGACCCTCTTCATGGCCCCTGTCCCTTCGTGTGCATGAGCTGACGTCTCGCCTTCCCGCGGGAAGGTGCTTTCGGGAGGTCAGGACGCACCACGCCGCCCGGTTTGACATCGTTCCCTCGCCGAGCGCCGCCCCGAGCGGCTGTGGGACCATCGCCCGCCATGACCGGGCAGACGGCGGAGATCGGGGTGATCGGCGGCTCCGGCCTCTACCGCTTCCTCGACGACCCCGCATCCCTCACCGTCGACACGCCCTACGGCGAGCCCAGCGACACCCTCACCGTCGCCGAGCTGGAGGGTCGCAGGGTCGCCTTCCTCCCGCGCCACGGCTCGCGGCACACCATCCCGCCGCACCGCATCAACTACCGCGCCAACCTCTGGGCGCTGCACGCGCTGGGGGTGGAGCGCGTCCTCGCGCCCTGCGCCGTGGGCAGCCTGCGCGCCGAGCATGCGCCGGGAACGGTGGTGGTCTGCGACCAGTTCGTGGACCGCACGCGCGGACGCGCCGACACCTTCTTCGACGGCCCCGAGGTGGCCCATCTCAGCTCCGCCGACCCCTACTGCGCCGAGCTGCGCCCGCTCGCCGTGCAGGCGGCGCGCGACGCGGGCATGGCGGTGCGCGACGGCGGCACCATGGCGGTGGTCAACGGACCGCGCTTCTCCACGCGCGCGGAGTCGCGCTGGTTCAGCGGCCAGGGCTGGGACGTCGTCGGCATGACGCAGTATCCCGAGGTGGTGCTGGCCCGCGAGCTGGGCATGTGCTATGTGACGCTCTCGCTGGTGACCGACTACGACGTCGGCCTGGAGCACGACGACAGCGTCTCCGCGGTGACCCAGGAGGAGGTGATTGCCGTGTTCAACCGGAACATGCCGAAGCTGCGCGAGGCTTTGCGGCGGCTCATCGCGGCGGCGCCCGCGCGGCGCGGCTGCGGCTGCGCGGCGGGCGCGCCCGGGACGCTGACCCACTGATGGGCGCGCCGGTCAGCGTCGAGCTCCACGAGGGCGGTGTCCTCGACGTCACCCTGTCGCGTCCCGAGGTGCGCAACGCGCTCGACAGCGAGTGCTTCCGCCTCGTCGGCGAGGCCTTCGGCGTGCGCGCCCACCAGCGCGACGTGCGCACCGTGGTGCTGCGCGGCGCGGGCGAGCACTTCTGCAGCGGGCTCGACCGCAACCTGCTCGCCCAGCTCTCCGCGGCGGGTGCCGACGGTGCGGTGCGCGAGGGCGGCGGCGAGGGTCTCGCCTGGCAGCGCGCGCTGATGGAGGTGGAGCGCTGTCCGCGGCCCACCGTCGCGGTGGTGCAGGGAGCCTGCGTCGGCGCCGGCGTGGAGCTGGCCCTGGCCTGCGACTTCCGCATCGCCACCACCGACGCGCACTTCTCGCTGATGGAGATGCGCTACGCGTTCCTGCCCGACCTGGGCGGCCTCCACCGGCTGCAGCGCGAGGTCGGGCCGGCGCGCGCCAAGGAGTTCGTCTTCTTCGGCGAGCGCCTCGACGCCGAGACCCTGCACCGCTGGGGCGTGCTCAACGAGGTGGCCGACCGCGAGGCGCTGGAGGTGACCGCCCGCCGCTGGGCGGAGCGCTGCCGCAGCGCGGCCCCCCTGGCCGTGGCCGCGGCCAAGCGGCTGATGCAGCGCGACCCGGGCGGCGCCGACGCCGTGGCCAGCCTGCGCGAGTCGATCGAGGCCAACGTCGACCACCTGCTGCGCACCGCCGACTTCCGCGAGGGGCTCACCTCCGCGATGGAGCGGCGCCCGCCGCGGTTCACCGGCGAGTAGCTGCCGCTGATGGCAGAAACTCTGCTGCTCGCCGTCGACCAGGGGACGACGGGGACCACCTGCCTGCTGGTCGGCCTCGACGGCCGGGTGCACCGCCGCGCATACCGCGAGATCGAGGTGCGCTACCCGCGCTCGGGCTGGGTGGAGCAGGACCCGCTCCAGCTGGAGTCCTCCGTCGTCGATGCGTGCGCCGAGCTGCTGGGCGACGGCGACGTCGAGCCCGCGGCCATCGGCATCACCAACCAGCGGGAGACCGTCGTCGTCTTCGAGCGCGACACCCTGCAGCCGGTGGCGCCCGCCATCGTCTGGCAGTGCCGCCGCAGCGCGGACATCTGCGCGGAGCACCGGCAGCGCGGCGACGAGGAGGAGGTGCGGCGGCGCACCGGGCTGCTCCTCGATCCCTACTTCAGCGCGACCAAGATCGAGTGGCTGCTGCGCGAGCAGCCGGAGCTGCGGCCGCGCGCCGAGCGCGGCGAGCTGTGTGCGGCGACGGTCGACGCCTGGCTGGTCGCGCGGCTCACCGGACGCGGCAGGGAGGTGGTCACCGACGCCGGCAACGCCAGCCGCACGCTGCTCTACGACCTGCACGAGCGCGACTTCTCCGCCGCGCTCTGCGACGTCTTCGGCGTGCCGCGCGCCATGCTGCCCGAGGTGCGCGACAGCGCGGGCCGGCTCGGGGTCACCGACCCCTCGCGCTTCCTCGGTCGCAGCATCCCCATCAGCGGCGTGGCCGGCGACCAGCAGGCGGCGCTGTTCGGGCAGGCGTGCTGCGCTCAGGGGATGAGCAAGAACACCTACGGGACGGGGTCGTTCGTCCTCGTCAACGTCGGGTCCGCGGCGCCGCCGCCCGCGCACGGGCTGCTCACCACCGTGGCATGGCGCATCGCCGGCCAGGACACCTTCGCGCTCGAGGGCAGCATCTTCGTCACCGGCGCGGGGATCAAGTGGCTGCGGGACGGTCTCGGGCTCATCCGCGAGTCCGCGGAGGCCGGGCCCCTCTTCGACAGCGTGCCCGACGCGGCCGGCTGCTTCTTCGTCCCCGCCTTCGCCGGCCTCGGTGCGCCCTACTGGGACCCGCACGCGCGCGGGGCGCTCGTCGGGCTGAGTGCGGGGGTGGGCCGGGCCCACGTGGTGCGGGCGGTGGTCGAGGCGATGGCCTACCGCACCCGCGACGTCGTCGAGGCGATGGAGCGCAGCGCCGGGATCCGCTTCGACGAGCTGCGCGTCGACGGCGGCGCCAGCGTGATGGACGGCCTCTGCCAGTTCCAGGCGGACCTGCTCGGCCTGCCCGTCGCCCGGGCGGCGTCGGCGGAGACGACGGCGGTGGGGGCCGCCTGGCTGGCGGCCGTGGGGGAGGGGCTCCTGGACGGGCCCGCCGCGGTCGAGGCCGCCTGGCGCCCCGGCCGCCGCTTCGAGCCGGCCGCCCCCGGCCGGCGCCCCCAGGCGCAGTACGCCGCCTGGCTGGAGGCCGTCGCCCGGGTGCGCTGACCGTGCCGGCACAAGGTCCCCTCGGGATCATGCGCGGCTCCGCCGCGCGCCTCCCGGCGCATCACGCGAGCGTCAGCTTGCGGCATGCGCCGAGGGTGGGGGCGCGGCGCTCCAGCCGCGGGGGCGGGATCTGCCCGCCCACCGTGCGCGGCGCTCAGCCGCGCGAAAAAAACCCGCCGGGGCCGTCGTGCGGCTTCGCCGCACAAGGCCCCCCGGCGGGGCGCACCCTTGCAGCCCCGCCGGGACGCGGACCCCCTCGGCGGTCAGCCCCCCGACACCGCAAACCCGTGAAATGAAAAGGCCAGGGGCTTGTGACCCCCGGCCTTTCCAAGGAAGGGAATGAGCTTCAAGTTCAGGGTCGGGCGAGCAGTTCGCCGCGACGTCCGTACTGTACCGCCCAACCTGTCAACGCGCTGTTCAGGTTCCGTGAATTGTTGTTAAACCCCCCGCCGCGCTCGTCCAGCCCGCCCGACGCCGCTTCAGGACCCTCGCACATCTGTCCGGCACGCTGACGCGCGCCAGGTTCGGGGGAGCACCCCCAGGCCATCATCCGCCGCTGGAGTGCGGCCGGATGACAGCCTTCCCCCCGCCCCAGCTATCCTCCGAGCGCCCGCACATGCCTCAACGCCACCCCCTTCTCTATGACGTCGAGCGCTGGCGGCAGTGGCGCTTCCGGCTGCTGGGGCTGGCCGTGGTGTGCCTCCTGCCTGCATTCCTCGGCGGGCTGCGCCCAGCCCAGGCCAGCGCCAACGCCGCGGTCACCCAGCTCTACGCGCTGGTGGCGGCCTTCCTCGTCGCCCTGGCGCTGATGTTCTGGCTGCGCTCGCGGTCGAGCTGGATGGCGGTCGACGGCGACGAGCTGGTGGTGAAGATCGCCATCAGCGGGCGCCTGCGGGTGCCCCTCGGCGAGGTGAAGCGGGCGCGCCTGGCAAAGCTGCGCTCGGTCTTCGACCGGCCTGAGATGAAGCGCCTCCGTCCCCGGCCCTATCCCAAATGGCAGGACCGCGAGGCGCTGCTGCTGCACATCGACAGCGAGGCGGTCGACCTGGTCAAGCTCCGCCGCATGCTGGGCGCGCGGTGCGTGCTCGGCCGCGAGGTGATCGTGCCGGTGGTCGACGGGCCCGGCCTGCTCCGCGAGATCGACCGGGTGGTCGCCCCTGGCCGGATGTCCGCCGCCAGCGGCGAGGGCACCAGCCGGGGGGCGCGGCGAAGGAAGAAGCGGTGACGGAGGGCAGCGCCCCGCCGGTCGTGGAGGAGGCGGACCACACCGCGTTGGAGCGCCGCCGCGTCGAGCCCGGGCCGGTGCCCAGGACCGGCGCCCGGGCCTTCCTGGAGCTGGGGCGGGCCGACCTGGTCTGGCTGCTGGTGCTGGTGCTGGGCGCCTTCGTGCTGCGGGTGGCCAGCCCCGTGTACCTCAACGCCCTCGACCCCTCGGCGACGCAGAAGAAC
Source organism: Candidatus Dormiibacterota bacterium (assembly GCA_035652335.1). Taxonomy (GTDB): domain Bacteria; phylum Chloroflexota; class Dormibacteria; order Aeolococcales; family Aeolococcaceae; genus DASRDZ01. Next base: position 14,711 of record DASRDZ010000059.1, on the reverse strand, counting down.
GTCGCCAGCGCCTGGGGCGTGGGCTACCCGCTCAACAACGACGGCTGCATCCAGGACGTGCCCGTCGGTCCCCACTACCAGGCCAGGAAGGTGTGCGGCTTCGTCTTCGACGAGGTGTACTTCCCCGTCGACGCGGCCAAGGACGCAGCCGCCGTCGACTACTTCGACCCCGAGCCGCCGCTGGCCAAGCTGCTGATGGCGCCGCCCATCATCATCGGCGGCTTCGACAGCGGCGCATGGCGCACCACCACGGTGATCGCCGGCAGCCTGCTGGTCGGCCTCGTCTACCTGATCGCGCGGCGGCTGCGGCGCGGCGACCGCTTCTTCGCGGTGGCGGCGGCCGTGTTCATGTGCTTCGACGGGCTCTCCTTCGTGGAGTCGCGCACCGGGGTCATCGACATCATCGCCATCATGTTCGCGGCGCTGCTCTGGTATGCGTTCCTGCTGCACTGGCAGGCGCGGACGCGGCGGCAGTGGACGGCGACGCTGTACTTCATGGCGCTGGTCGCTGGACTGGCCTTCGGCGCCAAGCTGACCGCGCTGGCACCGCTGGTGATCGCCGTCGTGCTCATCGTGGGACGCTTCCTCGAGCCGCTGGCGATGGACCTCGTCCCCGCGCTGCGGCGCATCCGCGGGACGCGCGGCGGCGAGGCGGCGATGTGGCGCGACGCAGCGGGCGGCGGTCGCGCCCTGGGCCACTGCGTGATGGCCTCGGTGGTGGCGGTGTCGATCTTCTCGGCCTGCTTCTCGCGCTATCTCAGCTACGAGCACACCACCGTCTACCACTTCTCCGACTGCACCCAGGAGTCGGGCCTGATCCTGGCCGGCACCGACACGCTGAAGGTGCCATGGACGCAGGTCGGCCGCATCCGCGTGCCCGACGTGGTGACGGCGGAGCGCAACATCGTCGACTTCGTCGCCGCCGGGCTGCAGTACCACAGCGCCGAATGCCACGGCCATCCCTACGCGTCGGACTGGTACACCTGGCCGGTGATGTTCCACCCGGTGCTCTTCTACGCCGACTACAAGAGCTTCACCACGCCCAACGGCGCGACCGAGCGCGCCTGGATCAGCGACATGGGCAACCCCGTGGTGTGGTGGCTGGCCATCCCGGCGCTGCTCTTCTGTCTCTGGAAGGCGGTGGGCGGCCGCGGGCGATGGCCGCTGCTGCCGGCGTTCGCGGGCGTGGTCGGCTTCGGCACGTTCTACGTGCTCGCCTACAGCACCAGCACGCCCCACCTCCGCTACCTCGGCTGGCCCGTCCTGGTGGCGGGGCTGTGGTACGGCCTGCGCCGCTGGTGGCCGATCGCGCTGGCCTCGCTGGGCATCGTCGCGCTGGCCGAGATGATCGCGCGCTACCACGCCGCGCCGCGCTACGACCTGGTGCGCGTCAGCGTCGACAACGGGTTCAAGGTCGCCTTCGTGGCCATGCTCGCCTTCGGCGTCCTGCTGGTGGTCAACGCCGTGGTGACGCGACGTTTCGTGCCCAGCTTCATCCTGCTCGGCTACCTGGCCGCCTGGCTGATGTGGGTGCAGGGCAACGAGCGGCGGGTGCTGTTCTTCTACCACATGCTCGGCGCGCTGATCTTCATGTGCCTGGCGCTGGCGTACGCTCTCACGCATCTGCGGCGCGCGTCGTTCAACCTGGGCTCGCGGCGCGTCCCCCTGGCGTCGCTGTCCTACGCCGCGATCGCCCTGGTGCTGGCGGCGTTCGTCTTCTTCTACCCGGTGTGGACCGCCATGCCGCTCACCAACAGTGACTTCATGATGCGCATGTGGGTGGCGAGCTGGCAGTGACCGTCCTGTACTGGCTGCTCACCGCGGCGGCGGGTGGCCTGGTGGCGGGAGCGGTGCGGGTGCCGCTGCGCATCGAGGAGCGCGTCGCCCTGGCGGTCGTCGCCGGCGTTCTCGGCGGCGCGGTGTGCGCCCTGGCGCTGTCGACGGCGTTCGGCGTCGGCACCGCCACGGCGCTGGGCGGCCCCGTGCTCCTCGGCGCCATCGGGGTGCTCGGCTGCCTGATGAGCGGCGGGATCGCGACGTCGTGGCGGGAGTCGGCGGAGGAGGTGCCGCAGCGCTGGCGGTCGCACGAGCTGATGGTGGTGGGCGGAGTCACGGTGGCCGCGGTGGTGGGGTTCAGCGTGCTGTTCGCGCACACGCTCTTCGCACAGGACGGCTCCATCTCGTCCAACGTCAACACGGTGTGGGCCGACTGGTCGATGCACGCGACCACCGCCAACAACTTCGCCCTGGGACACAACCTGCCGCCGGACGATCCCATCTTCAGCGGCACCGCGCTGCTCTATCCCTTCCTGCCCGACTTCCACTCGGGGATGCTGGTGACGCTGGGCAGCAGCATCGAGGCGGCCCTCGCCGTCCCGAGCGCGCTGCTGTGCGTCGCCATCACCCTTCTGGTGCTGTCGGTGGCGCGGCGGCTCACCGGGTCGCTCACCGTCGGCGTTCTTGCCATGGCGATGTGCATGCTCGGCGGCGGGCTCGGCGCCGAGGGACTGTACTGGGACGCCTGCACCGCACACGGGACCGCGGCGTCGCAGTGCGACCCCGCGCGGTTCGTCACCGATCCCGTCGGCGCGGTGGGAACGGCGGTGCACACCGCCGGCAACCTGCCGGGCGCGATCGCCGCGCAGCCGCGCTCGTACGACGCGCTGCTCACCGACCAGGCGCATCCGGCACCGCTCAGCAACCTGCAGTGGTACACGCCGCTGCTCGCCTGGTGGCTGCCGCAGCGGCCGTTCCTCTTCGGCTTCGCCGCCGTCCTCTGCGTGTTCCTCCTCGTCCTCGCCGCGCGCGGGCAGCCGGGGCGGCGATGGTCGCCGTTCGTCGTCGCAGGAGCGCTCTGGGGGCTGCTCCCGCTGGTGCACGTGCACTCGTTCATCGCGCTGGTGATCCTGGTGCCGTTTCTGGCCGTCTGGTGGCGGCGGCGCGAGTGGCTGGTGATGCTGGGGATCGCCGCGGTGCTGGCGGCGCCCCGTCTCGCCCAGCTCGCCCTGAGCAACGAGCACGGCACCGCCGCGCTGGGCAACACCTTTCCCTGGCTGGAGCCCGGCTGGCTGTCGGGCGCCGTCTCCACGGCGTCGAGCGAGCATCGCGGGCTCGGCGCTGTCAACGTGCTGTGGGCGGTGGGCGGGGGGATCCGCTCACTGCTCACCCCGGAGTGGTGGGGCTTCTGGCTCGTCAACTGCGGGATCGTGCTGCCCGTCATGGTCGTCGTCGCGCTGGCGGCGGCGGCGCGCTGGGCACCGGCGGGCTCGCGCGTGCGAGCTGCGGGTGATCGGGTGACCGGCGGCCTGCCCGCCGACCTGCTGCGCTTCACCCTGTCCTTCCTGGCCATCTTCGCGCTCTGCAACCTGGTCGTCTTCCAGTCGTGGGACTGGGACAACACCAAGCTCTTCGCCTACTGGTGGTTCGGCGCCGCGCTGCTCGTCGGCGCGCTGGTGGTGCGGCTGTGGCGCGGGCGGTGGTGGCTGCGCACGCTGAGCACGATCGGCTATGCCAGCGTCATCATGACCGGCACCGTGGTCATGCTCCGCTTCCTGCCCTGGACCCCGGCGTCGCTGAGCAACGCCGGGCCCTTCGTGTGGGAGGACGCCTCGGCGCAGCAGATGGCGGCCGAGGTCGAGCAGCGCACCGCGCCCGACGCGGTGATCCTCACCCAGGGCGTGCACACCGACCCGCTGCTCACCCTGGCGGGGCGGCGCACGGTGGTCGGCTACACCGGCTGGCTGTGGAGCTACGGCATCGACTACCGGCAGCGCCAGGCCGACGTCGCGGCCATGTACCAGGGCTGCACCACCGGCAGCACGTCGTGCCGCGCCACCGAGCTGCTTCACGAGTACGGCGTGTCCTACGTGGAGATCCCCGCCGACAGCGCCGCCCAGTTCCCCGTGGGCAACCGGGCGTGGTGGCAGGCGCTTCCCTCGGTGGCCTCGAGCACCGGCAGCGTCGTCTACGACGTGCGGGGCGTGGCGGGATGAGCGGCGCTGGGGTGGTCGACGCGCACTGCCACATCCTGCCCGACCGGGTTCGTGCCAACCTCGACCAGTTCTGCGCCGCCGACGCCTGGTTCGGCGCCTGCCACGCGGGGCCGGGCGCCGCGGTCGCGTCCGCGGAGGCGCTGGTCGCCGACATGGACGCGGCGGGCGTCGACCGGGCCGTCTGCTTCACCTGGCCCTTCGCCGACCCGGCGCTCTGCGCCGAGGCGAACGACTACCTCGCCGCCGCGGTGCGCCGCTTCCCGGCGCGGCTGATCGGCTTCGGCTGCGTGCAGCCGCGCGACCCCGGCGCCGCGCAGGAGGTGGAGCGCTGCGCGCGCATCGGCCTGCGCGGGCTCGGCGAGATGAACGCCGACGCCCAGGGGTGGGCGCTCGAGGACGTCGCCACCGCCACGCCGGTGGTCCGCGCCTGCGTCGCCGCCGGGTTCCCCTGGACCCTGCACTGCAGCGAGCCGGTGGGACACGCCTACCCCGGCAAGGGGACGGCAACCCCCGACCGGGTGGCGCGCTTCGCCACCGAGTTCGGCGACCTGCGCATCGTCGCCGCGCATCTCGGCGGCGGCCTGCCCTTCTACGCGCACATGCCGGAGGTCCGCGCACTGTGCCGCGCCAACCTCTGGTTCGACACCGCCGCCGCGCCATTCCTCTACGACGCCACCGCCTATCGCACCGTGGTCGACCTGGTCGGCGCCGACCGCCTGCTCTTCGGCAGCGACAACCCGCTGCTGCGCGCACCGCGCTACCTGGCGCAGCTCGACGCGCTCTCGCTCAGCGAGACCGACCGCACCGCATTGCTCGGCGGCAACGCCGCGGCGCTGCTGGGTACGTAGGGCGGCGCGCGCGATGTCCGACGACTGCCTCTACGTCCCCGACGGCGACCTCTACGTCCCCACCGAGCACACGCGCGGTCCCTGGGACCCGCGCGCGCAGCACGGCGGTGCACCGGCCGCGCTGCTGGCGCACTGCGTCGAGCAGGTCGAGGCGCCGCTGCCGATGGACGTCGCGCGGATCACCGTCGAGCTGCTGCGTCCGGTTCCCGTCGAGTCGCCGGTGCGCGTGCAGACTCGCGTCACCCGGCCGGGCCGCAAGGTGCAGCTCGTCGAGGCGGTGATGGCGCAGCCGGACGGCACCGAACTGTGCCGCGCCGTGGCCCTGCGCATCCGCCACGAGGACGTGTCGCCGCCGGTGCGGGGCGTCGAGCACGTCGAGCCGCCGCTCCCGCCGGCGTCGGGCAGAGCCCAGCCCGGGATCGGCGGCGACAGGGCGTTCGCGGTGACGGGCGTCGAGCTGCGCTTCGTGCGCGGCATCTTCCTGCAGCCCGGCGCGGCGACGGTCTGGATCCGCCTGCGCATGCCCGTCGTGCCCGGCGAGACGCCGAGCGGGATGCAGCGGGCCTGCGCCGCCGCCGACTTCGGCAACGGCGTCAGCTCGGTGCACGAGTGGGGAAGGACGCTGTTCATCAACCCCGACCTCACCGTGGCGCTGGCGCGGCAGCCCGAGGGCGAGTGGATCTGCATCGACGCCGTCACCCATCCAGGACCGCACGGGAGGGCGCTGGCGGAGAGCCGGCTGTTCGACCTCGACGGCGTCGTGGGCCGCAGCCTGCAGTGCCTGCTGGTGGAGCCGCTCTAGCCCTCGTCGACCGGCTCGATGCGCAGCGCCACCAGGGGACAGGCGTTGACGGCGCGGCGCGCCAGCGGCAGCAGGTCGCGGGTGAGCGGCGTGGCGTCGAGCATCGGGTATCCCCAGTCGTCGAGGGTGATCCGCTCGGGGAGGATCTCGGCGCAGTAGCCGTGCCCGTCGCAGCGGATGATGTCGACGCGGACGCGCTGGGTCATCGCCGTCCCGCCGCGCCCGGCACCGGCGGCATCATCGAGGCGCGGTTGGCTCCGTCGCACGCGCCGGAGCGCACGTGGTGCTCGACGTCGGCGGCGAAGCAGCGCAGCGCGCTGAGCACGTGCCGCACCGCGCCGTCGGGATGCCGGCAGCCGCCGCGGCCGCGCACCATCCCGGTCCAGCGCTGCAGCAGCGCGACGTCCTCGGCGCACCCGGGCTCGCCGTCGGCGAGCCGCCACAGCGCGGCGGAGATCGCCGCCAGGCCGTGCACGCAGGGGCCACACTGGCCCGCGCTCTGGCCGGCGAGGTACGCGGCGATGCGCGCCGTCTCGACCAGCCCGCAGCCCGAGGCGGGCAGCGCCGCGACGATCCCGCAGCCGAGCGACGCGCCGTCCACCGCCTGCAGCGCCGCTGCGTCGAGCGGCAGGTCGCGGGCCACGTCGGCGCGGATCCAGGTCCCGAAGTAGCCGCCCAGCAGCACCGCCTGCACCGGGACCGACACGCCACCGCAGCGCGACACCGCCTCGCCGACGGTGGTTCCCAGCGGCACCTCGACGACACCGGGACGCACCACCGCCCCGCTGACGGTGAGCAGCGCGGTCCCCGGTGAGGTTTCTGTCCCCATCGACCGGAACCACCCGGCGCCGAAGCGCGCGACCAGCGCCGCGTGGGCCATGGTCTCGGTGTTCTGCACCAGCGTCGGCCGCCCGCCCACGCCGGACTCGAACGGCCGCGGCGGCACCGCGCGCGGTCGCGCCGGGCCTCCCTCGACCCGGCGCACCAACGCCGACTCCTCGCCCGCGACGTACGCGTGCGGAGCGCTGACGATGCGCACGCGGATGGGATCGACCCCGGCGCGCCGTCGCTCGCGCAGCGCATGTCGCAGGGCGTGGCGCGCGGCGCGGAACGGCGCGCCGAGATAGACGACGACGTCGCGCGCAGCCAGTGTCTCCGCCGCCAGCATCGCACCGTCGAGGACGAGGTGCGGCCGGAGGCTGATCAGGGTGCGGTCCTTGGCGCTCCAGGGCTCGCCCTCGGAGGCGTTGACCACCACCACGGCGTCGCCCAGCGAGTTCTCACGCACCGCCGCCCACTTGCGCGCGGTGGGGAATCCCGCGCCGCCGCGGCCGCGCAGTCCTGACCGCTCCAGCTCGGCGAGGAACCACGGTCCGCCGGCGGGCCGCCGTCCCAGCCGCGCGAGATGCGAGTCGAGGGACTCCGCGCCGCCCGTCCCGTCGCCGAGCAGGCGCTGCGCGTCGAGGGGGATCTGCTCGCCGGCGACGCCGGCGACGGCCAGCGCGCTCACGGCAGCGGTGCCCCGCCCCAGGCGACGAGGTCGCCGGTGACCACCGCCGGCCCGCCGGAGAGGTCCACGTGGACGCGCCCCGTGCCGCAGGCCGCGTCGATCGCCGCTCCGACGGTGGCGGCCGCGGCGCACACCGTGGTGGCCCCGCGCGTGATGCGGATCTGCGGCGCGCCCGACGGTGACGTCGGTGAGTCGATCACCACCAGCAGCGAGGGGTCGCGGCGGTCGCGCAGCGCGATCACCGTGACGCCGTCGCGCGTCGCCACCGTGCCGTCGACGGTGTCGCGCAGCACCGCCGGCGTCGGCGCCGCTGAGGCGGCGGGCAGCGTCGTCCCTGCACGGGCCGCCCAGCCGGTGCTGAGCGGGCCGTTCATCGCCCACGCGCCCAGCACCAGTCCGCCCATCAGCGTCGACGTCGCCATCCAGGTGCGCACCGGCAGCCATACGCGCCGCGCGCCGGCAACCCGCCAGAGGACGGCGGAGAGCACCGCGCCCGCGCAGGCGGCGTCGAGCATCACCGACCACGGCTCGCGCGCGTCGCTGCCGGTGCCCAGCCCGTGCACCAGCGCCAGCGGCCAGCAGAGGTAGGACAGCCAGTGCACCAGCCGCCAGGCGCGGTGGCCGAGCTGCGCGCGCAGCATCGAGGTGATGGCCACCGCCAGCAGGAGCTCGACGGCCAGCACGCCGAGACCGAGCCAGACGGGGCGGTACGAGCCGCCCACCGGCACCACCGCATCCCGCCATCCGAGGTGCGCGAAGGGATCGACGACCGCGGTGGCGATGTGCACCACCAGCAGCGCGACGGCCAGGAGACTGAGGTTGCGGTGCAGCGTGGCGGTGACGAAGCGCGGCCACAGCGGCGTGCGCCAGCCCACCGCGCCGGTGATGCCGAGCACGGTGACGGCGGTGAGCAGGAGCAGGCTGATCGTCCCCGCGCCGCGGGTGGCGAACCAGAGGGGACTGGGAGCGCCGCCGCTCACGGCAGCACCTCCCAGCCCCCGACGTGCCGCACCTCGCCCGACGGCGTGCACAGCCGTGCCGGCAGCCCCTGCGTTGCCAGCCACGATGGTGCGGTGTCGCCGAGCACCACCGCGGCGGTGCTGGCGATGTTGGCGTCGACACACGACGAAGCGACGACGGTCACCGCGGCCCACGTCTCCGCGGCGGGCAGCCCGGTGCGCGGGTCGACGATGTGGTGCAGCGTCCGGTCACCGCGGCTCCAGCGACGGGCCGTGGTGCCGGAGGTGGCCAGCCCGCCGCTGTGGAGGCGGACCATCTCGCCCGGCGCACCGGGCAGGTGCGACGCCGCCAGCCACACCTCCCAGCCGCCGGCCGGCACCTCGCCGGCGACGGCGATGTCGCCACCCAGGCTGACCAGCACCCCGGTGCCCGCAGCCGCGGCGGCAGCCCGCGCCGCACGGTCCGCGGCGAGCGCCTTGGCGGTGGCGCCGAGGTCGAGCATCACGCCGGCAGGGACCCGCAGGCGGCATGCGCCGGCGTCGAGCTCCACCCTGCGCCAGCCCGGGACGGGGCGCGACACCAGCGCCAGGGCCGGCCCCTCGGGCGGGAGGGACGCGAAGTCGACGTCGTAGCCGATCGCCCGCATGGCCGCCCCGACGGTGGGATCGACCAGCCCCCCGGTGAGTGCTGCCGCACGAAGGGCCACGCCGACCGCCTCGGCGAGCAGCGGCGAGACCGGCACCGTCCGTCCGCGCGCGGCGTCGACGCGGCTCAGCTCGGAGTCGGCGCGGAAGCGGCTGCAGGCGAGGTCGATCGCGGCGAGCTCGGCCTCGACCGCGGCGGCGGCGTCGTCGAGGCGGACGCCGTCGGTGCAGCGGACGTCGACGTCGCTTCCCAGCGCCCGCCAGCGCGCGGCGCGGAGGACGGCTGTGCTCACCGCGGCGGCGAGGGGGTCGACTGCGGGGGCGGCGGCGGAGGGGGAGGCGGCGCCGGCCTCGCCGTCGGCGCCGGGGCGGGGGCGGCCGCAGCCGGCGCGGACACCGGGTGCGACGCCGTCGTCGCCTGCTGGGCCGGGGCGTGGGCCGCCGTCGCGACGCTCGCCGCCGGTGCCGCCTGGGCGCTGCGGGATGGCGGCACGGGGGCGGGCTGCAGCGGCGCGGGGGTGGGCAGGAGCTTCGCCGCGTCGGGGAGCGAGGCCGGCTCCACGGCCGGCGCGGGCACGGCGGGGGGTGGCGCTGCGGCTGTGGCGTGCGCCGCCTCCCAGGTTGCGGCCGCGCCCGCGGCCACCAGGCCGGTCAGGCCCAGCGAGCCGGCGACGGCGCCGCCGGTCAGCCGGCGCACCCGCGCCAGCGCGTGGTCGCGGAGGATCTGCTCCGGGTTGGGCCGCTCACCGGGGAGGTGCGGGCGCCCCCCGCGCTCGGGGCGCATCACCCGTCGCCTCCGGGGCCCGGCGAGGGTGACGGTCCAGGCAACGGCCAGTGCTCGCCGGGGTCGGGCGTCTCCGTCGGCTCCGGGGTCGGTCGGGGCGTCGCCGCCGGCGGGGCGGTGGGTGGCGGGCTGGGCGCGGCGCCCTGCGTCGGCGGGGGAGCGACGGCGACCGGCGCAGCCGGTGGCAGCGTCGCCTCCGCGGGAGCCGCTTCGACCCATGGCGTCTGGGTCGCCTCCATCGGTGCCGGAGCCTGTGTCGCGGGTGCCGCCGTCGGTCCGGCGAGCAGGGCGCGCAGATCGAGGACGCCGCGCGCGGCGGTGGTCACCGCGGGCGTGGCTCCACCGGCCGTGGCGAAGGGGCCGGCGTGCGCCGTCGCGGCGAGCCCGGACAGCGCGCTGAGCACGGCGATGCCGCCGGCCACGGCCGAGAGACGACCGGAGGGTTGCATCCTGGGGGGGACCTCCGTGCGACCCGCGCGCTGATACACACTGCCCTGTGCGGGGGCCGGCAGTCCGGGGCTGCATCCGGAAGGTCGCACCCGCCCGCCGCCGGGATACGGCACCACAGGACCGTGACATCTCGTGCAACGATGCGCCCATGACCCCCAGGGGCCTGCACATTCAAACGAGCGACGAGCCCGGCGTCCTGCACCGCCTCACCGGCGAGATCGCCGCGGCGCAGGCCAACATCCTGACCGTCGAGACCGGCGCCACCCACCAGGGCGTCACCAACATCTACGTCGAGGTCGAGGGCGACGACATCGACGCCCTCGCCGCCCGGCTGCGCCAGCAGCCCTACGTCATCGCCTGCAGCGAGCCGCGGCCGATGGACCGCATCTTCGGCGCGCGGCTCATCGTCATCGGCGGCGGCGCCCAGGTCGCGGCGGTGGCCAGCGGTGCGGTGCAGGAGGCCGACCGCCACAACATCCGCGGCGAGCGGATCTCCGTCGACACCATCCCCCTGGTCGGCGAGGCGGAGATCGCCGAGGCGGTGCGCGCCGTGCCCCGGCTGCCGCGCGCCAAGGCGCTGGTGCTGGCGGGGTCCTTGATGGGCGGGGAGATCGCCGACGCGGTGCGCGAGGTGCGCGCCCAGGGGATCCCGGTGATCTCCCTGAACCAGGTGGGCTCGGTCACCGAGGCGGCCGATCTCGTGGTCACCGATCCACTGCAGGCGGGCGTGATGGCGGTGATGGCGATCGCACGCACCGCGCGCTTCGACCTGGCGCGGGTGCGGGGGCAGACCCTCTGAGCCCGGACGAGCTGTCCGTCTGGCGCGAGCGGCTGGAGGCGATGGCGGCTGCGGTGGCCGTCGCGGTGCGCGGTTACGTGGGCACCGAGCGCGGGCGGGAGTCGCTCAGCATCGGCGCCGGCGGGGATCGCACGGCGATGGTCGACCGGGTCGCAGAGGACGCGGTTCTCAGCGCCTGCGCGCGGCTCGCCGGCGACGGTGCGCGCTTCCTGCTGCGCTCCGAGGAGGCCGGTGACCGGGCGTTCGGTGCCGCGCAGCCCGTGCTGCTGGTCGATCCCGTCGACGGCAGCATCAACGCCAAGCAGGGGCTGCCCTACCACTGCACCTCGCTCGCGCTCGTCGACGGAACGACGTTCGGCGACCTCGCCGTCGGCGTGGTGCGCAACCTCGCAGGTGACGGAGTCTTCAGCGCGGTGCGCGGCGGCGGCGTGCTGCTCGACGGCGCGCCCATGCAACCGCTCGACGTCGCATTGCAGAACGGGCGCATCCCCGTGCTGCTGCTGGAGGCCGCGGCGCAGCCGGCGCGCGTCGTGGAGCAGGTCGAGCTGCTGCGCCACGCGGGGCGGCTGCGCCTCATGGGCGCGGCCGCGCTGAGTCTCTGCCAGGTTGCGCGCGGCGCCGCGACCGCGCTGGTGTCGACGGGCGGGATGCGTTCGTTCGACTGCGCCGCCGGACTGCTCGTGCTGCGCGAATCCGGTGCTGTAGTCACGGATGCGAACGGCGACGACGTCATGGACGTGCCTGCAGATTTCAGTTCACGTGTGCGACTCGTTGCGAGTCGAAACGCGGAAGTGCACCAAACTGTTCTGTCGTTGCTGAACCGTTCGAACGTCGCTTGACGGCCTCGTGCTCGATTGCGCGCCCGTAACGCAGCCGTTACGCCGGCGTGACAGGTCCGTAGCGGGATGATCCGATCAAAGCGGGTGGTCGATACGGCACACTGTCGCCCGGGCGGAGAGCCCGGCGCCCGCCAGCCGGTTCTTCGCCTTTTTCTTTGCCTTTCGATCGGTCCCGTCGACTCGACGCACCGCGTGCGCTCCGGGGCCGCGCAATGAGAGCGTCGAAGTCGGCAGACTCGGCGCCATGCTGACCGCCGACAGTCTCGACGTGGTCATGGTGTCCCTCGAGGGCCCGGACCAGTACAGCCAGGCCGGCGGCCTCGGTGTTCGCGCCCGCGAGCTGACCCGCGCGACGGCGGCGTTGGGACATCGCACCACGCTGGTGTTCGTCGGCGATCCCGACCGGCCGGCGGAGGAGACCGTCGACGGTGTGCGCCTGCTGCGCTGGGCGCAGGAGGTCTCGCGCCGCCATCCCGCGGGCGTCTACCAGGGCGAGGCGGAGAAGCTCGCCCTGGTGAACGCGTCGCTCCCCATGCATCTCGTCGACGCCGTCGTGGCGCCCGCGGTCGCGGCCGGGCGTGTGGTCGCGCTGCTCTTCGAGGAGTGGCAGACGGCGCAGTGCTGCGTGCTGACGTCGGACCTGCTGCACGCGCGCGGGCTGCGCGACCGGTGCGTGCTGCTGTGGAACGCCAACAACCTCTTCGGCTTCGACCACATCGACTGGGGACGCCTGGCCTACGTCTCGACGCTGACCACGGTGAGCCGCTACATGAAGCACGAGATGTGGTCGCACGGGGTCGATCCGCTGGTGATCTACAACGGGATCCCCGAGTCCGCTGTGTCGGCGGTCGATGCCGCGGCCGTGCGGGCGATTCGCACCGCGGCGGGGACGGCGTGTCTTGCCTTCAAGATCGGTCGCTTCTCGCCGGACAAGCGCTGGCACCAGGCGGTGTCGGCGATCGCGGAGCTGCGTTCGTCGGGTGTGCCTGCGCGGCTGCTGATGCGCGGCGGCATCGAGCCGTTCGGCGGCGAGGTCCTCGCCCATGCGCGATCGCTGGGGCTCGACGTGGCGGCATGGCAGCGGCCTGTTGCCTCTGCTGCGGATGTGGCTTTGGCGTTGCGCTCGACCGGCGGTGCGGCGGTGGTCGACCTGCAGACGTTCCTCCCCGATGCGGTGGTGCCGCAGATCTACGCCGCGTCGACGGCGGTGCTGGCCAACTCGGGCCACGAGCCGTTCGGTCTCGTGGGGCTGGAGGCGATGGCCGCGGGTGGGGTGGCGATGGTGGGCGCGACGGGGGAGGAGTACGCGCGGTCGTACGCCAACGCGATCGTGGTGGAGAGCGACGACGGCGCCGAGGTCGCGTCGGCGCTGCGCGGCCTGGTGGAGCGACCCGAGCTGGCGCGACGATTGCGCCGCGCTGCACGCGCCGACGCGCGCGAGTTCACCTGGCCGCTGATCCTCGACGGGTTCTTCGAGCGGCTGCGGTACGTCGCCGAGCACCAGGGGGTTCACGCCTTTCCCCGAGCTTGACCGCCTGCACCACCATCACCCGTCCTTAACCCCCGGATTGCGATGATGCATCTGGCAGCAGGATTCCAAGGGAGGTCTCCGTCGCATGCGCATCCGCGCAGCGCTCGCCGTCGCCGCCGTCGCGACGGCCGCCGCACCCCTCGCCGCCGCGCGCGTGCCCGCAGCCGCGGCCGGGGCGTCGCTCGAAGGGGTGCCCCGGGTCGAGCACGTCGTCACCCTCGTCCTGGAGAACGAGAGCTTCAGCACCACCTGGTCGCCGACCAGCCCGGCGGCGTACCTGAACAGCCTCGTCCCCCAGGGCGCCTTCCTCCCCGACTACTACGGCACGGGACACGTCAGCCTCGACAACTACGTGGCCATGACCAGCGGCCTCGCCGGTCCGCAGGTGGCCAACACGTACACCGACTGCCTGGGCATCAACCTCTACACCTGCGTGCAGGAGGTGAGCACCGCCGCCACCGCCGGCAACGGCAGCACGCCGAGCATCGCCGACCAGATCGAGAACGCCGGGCTGAGCTGGAAGCAGTACGCCGACGGCAGCACCAGGCCCTGCGTCCACGACGACTACTCGCCGGCCGCGACGGGCTCCGGCATCCCGCCCGGCGACAGCTACCAGGGCAACGGCGGCACGCCGACCAACAACGGTGCCGGCCCTGACTACGCCGACCGCCACGTCCCCTTCCTCTACTACTCGAACATCATCGGCGACGCCGCCCGCTGCGACGCCCACCTGCGCCCGTACACCGAGCTCGGTGCCGACCTCGCCGCCAACACCCTCCCCGCGTACTCCTTCATCACCCCCGACACCTGCCACGACGGCCACGACACGCCGTGCTCGGGCGGCGGCCCCGGAGGCCTGGCCAGCGCCGACCTCTTCCTGCGGGCCAACCTCGCCCCGCTGCTCGCCTACCTGCGGACCCACGACGGCGTGCTCTTCGTCACCTTCGACGAGGGCACCCCCAGCGACACCTCCGGCTGCTGCACCGGCGGCCCGGCCGGCGCTGGCGGCTTCGGCGGCCGGGTCGGCATGCTCGTGCTCGGCGCCCCCGTGCTGGCCCGCGCCACGGTCGCGACCGCGTACGACCACGCCTCGCTGCTGCGCACCACCGAGGACATGCTGGGGATCAGCGCCCACCTCGGCAACGCCGCCACCGCATCGCCCATCACCGGGATCTGGGCGCCGCCGGCGGCCGGCTCGACGGTCAGCACGTCCACCTCGACGTCGCCCGGGGCAGGCTCCACGCCCTCGGCGATCGCGACGCCGAACACCTCGGCTCCCGCCGCCACGCTGACCCTGCTGGCCCCCGCCACGCTGCTCGCCGGTGCGGCGGTCGCCCGCCGGCGCCGGAGGCGCTGAGGGGAGGCTAGGCTGCGGTGCGGGCGGCCCGTCGCCCGGTGACCACGGCGAGGCGGTCGCGGGCGACCTTCTCGGTGAGGATGGGCAGGAAGCTGGCGATCCGCGCCGAGGCGGCGAGCTCGCTGTAGATCTCGCTCACCGTGCGCTCCACGTCGCCCTGGGTGACCCGCCCGGGGAACTCGACCAGCAGGACCG
>DASRDZ010000058.1:0-39246 GCA_035652335.1 Candidatus Dormiibacterota bacterium | reverse complement strand
CGTGTCGGTGGCCCTGGCCGGCCAGGCCGACCCCGCCACGGTGCTGCGAGCGGTCGCCCGGGCGGCGCGCACCCTCGTGGCCGGCTCTCCCGCGGCCGCGATCGTGGTGCCCGACGGCGACTCACTGCGCATCGCCGGCGCGGACGGTGCCGTGCAGAAGGACATCTGGCGGCTCTTCCGCTGCTCGCGCCGCGCCGCCACGAGGGCCCTCTCCGACGCCGCCTCGCCCGCGCCCGGGGTGCACAGCGTCGGGCACTGCAGCTTCGCGGCGGTGCCGATGGCCGCAGGCGAGCGCGTCCTCGGCGTCCTGCTCGTCGGGCTGCCCGGCGAGGGGCATCTCGCCACCCACCTCGACGGCCTGGTGACCCTGGCCAGCCTGGCGGCGTCGTCGCTCCGCCTCGCCGAGGAGTTCCAGCTCACCCTGGCCGGGGAGCGGCGCACCCGCGCCCTCTTCGAGGTCGCTCGCATCGCCCTCGGCGGCGGTCCGCTGGAGGAGATCGTGGTCTCGGCCTGCGAGCGTGTCATGGTGCTGCACAAGGCGGTTGCGGCGCTCGTGCTCTGGGGCGACACGACACGCTTCGAGGTCGTCGCCGCCCTCGGAGATGTGGACAGCTCTGACCACATCTCAGGACCCGAGGGGCTGCCCGGCTTCGACTGGGTGCCCATCCCCGGCGAGGAGTCGCAGCACGGCTGGTTCGGCGTGCGCCTGCGCGCCGGCGACGCCATGGACGCGGCGCGGCGCGAGCGCCTCGAGGGCTGGGCAGGCGTCGTCTCGCTCGCCTATCGCGCCGAGCGCCTGCGCCGCCTGCGCCGCCAGCTGCTCGTCGCCCAGGAGCGGTCGCGCATCGCCATGGACCTGCACGACGGCGCGGTGCAGCGCCTCTTCGCGGTCGGCATGGCCCTGGATTCCGCCGCGCTGCGCCTCGGCGACTCCGACGCCGCCGCCTCCGCAGCCCTTGCCACGGCGGTCGACGAGATCGACGAGGCGATCCGCGAGATCCGCGCGTACGTGCACGACCTGCGCCCCTCGGGGCTCGCCCCCGCGACTCTGCGGCGTCTCATCGCCGACAACGTCGCCATGCTCGTCGCCGCCGGCATCCGCACCGAGCTGCGCATCGACGATCGCGCCCTGACCGCCCTGCAGTCCGACGCGGGCGCCGAGTTCGTCCACGTGCTGTCCGAAGCCTGCGGCAACGTCGCCCGCCACTCCCGGGCGACGCACGCGGAGGTCAGCGTCGAGCGACGAAGGGGCCGGGCCGTGCTGGTGGTGGCGGACGACGGCAGCGGCTTCGACATGGCCGCCCACACCGGCGGGCACGGCCTGCGCAACCTGCGCGAGCGGGCGGCTCGCATCGAGGCGGACCTCCGCGTCGAGTCCGCGCCGGGCAGGGGGACCCGGGTGCGGCTCGAGGTCCCCGTCTAGGAGCCGGAGATCACGGCCACTGGTCGGGCGGCACCACGCGGCGCTTGGCCATGTACGCGGCCACCTCGGCGCGCCGGGCCAGTCCCAGCTTCATGAGGATGTTCGAGACGTAGTTCTTGACCGTCTTCTCGGCGAGGTGGATGCGCTCGGCGATCTGCCGGTTGGTCAGCCCCTCGGCGACGAGGTCGAGGATGCGGCGCTCCTGGGGGGTCAGCTCCTCGACGCCGTCCGTCGGGATGGGGGCCTCGCCGCGCAGCCGCGCCAGCACGCGCGCGGTGACCGCGGGGTCGAGCAGCGAGTGGCCCTCCGCCACCTGGCGGATGGCCCCCACCAGGTCGGCGCCGCGCACCTGCTTGAGGACGTAGCCGGAGGCGCCGGCCATGATCGAGGAGAAGAGCGCCTCGTCGTCGGCGAAGGAGGTGAGCATGAGGACGTGGGCGTCGGGGTGCGCGGAGCGGATGTCGCGGCAGGCCTCGATCCCGGAGCGGCCGGGGAGGCGGACGTCCATCACCACCACGTCGGGATCGAGCTCCTCGACGGCCTTGACCGCCTCGTTGGCGTCGCCGGCCTCGCCGACGACCTCGAAGCCGCTGACCCCGTCGAGCAGGCTCCGCAGGCCGCGCCGGACCAGCTCGTGGTCGTCGCACAGGAGGATGCGGATGGTGGACATGTCCCTCACTTCCGGTGGTGGCATGGTGGCGTTCAGCATAGGGGTGCGGTCCTGGTGGTGGTCAGGCCGGGAGGAGCAGCGACGGGGTGCAGGGTCGGGGCGGCGGGCCGCCGCCTGTGAAGGCCTCCGACGTTCCAGGGCCACCCGGGTGTGGGAGTCCGGGCGGGATCCGGTGACGCCGGAGGGCGTCGACCACGTTGCACGTCTCCAGTTGCCGTCGGGTTCTGCTCCTCCGTCTGGCCTTTACGCGCAGTATCGGAGCGCCCCTGCACAGGCGCCTAGAGCACAAGGTCACCCCTCGGCGTGGGACCCATGGCCCGCGTGGCGGAGAGGCCGGCGACGCTCGGCGGGAAGGCGGGACGGGGTTTACGTCGCCGCCGGGCGCCGCTAGGATGAGGGACGACCGCCTGCCGCGGCGGTCGGACACGGCGTCGCACAGCCCGCGCCGCCGGGGAACCGGGGTCCGCCAGTTTACGTTTCCTTTGCACGGCCCCGGGTAGGCTGCTCAACGAGCGTCGCACCCTCCTCAATCGGTGCCGCGCCTTTCGGAGACCCAATTGCTCATCGAGACCGCGACTGCAGAGCTGCACGCCGCCCGCCGCCGCGACCTGCGCGAACGTGCCGAGCGGCGCCGCCTCCAGCGACTCGTCGGCGAGATCGACCAGGTGATCCAGACCTGCGAGGAGACCCACCTGCAGCGGATCAAGCAGATCACCCCGGCGATCGCGGACATGTACGCCCGCTCCCTCGGCCACGCCCGCGAGCTGGTCGCCGACCTCGGCGACGCCGAGGCCGAGCGCACCGTCGAGTCGATCGTCCACCTGCAGCCCCGCCGCATCGTCCACGTCATGGATGCCATGTGGGGGGTGCAGGAGGTTCTCTTCGACCTGATGCAGCCCTCCCGGCAGCGGCTGCCCGAGGACATCGAGGACGGCCGCGCCCAGCCCGGGAGCTGGCGCCCCGCCGCCTGACCGGACCTCGGCTCGCCGCCCCGTCACCGAGAGGGGGCGCCGGCTTCACCCCCATTTACCGGGACTGCGCATAGACTGCGCGCGATTGCCGCGCCAGCCCCCGGGTTCTGCAGGAGTCCTGGTCCACGTGCTCGCCCTCGATCGCGCCATCCTCGCCTGGCTTCGCCGCCATCAGATCCCCCTCGACGCCGCCATCATCGTCGGCGCAGGCATCGCCGTCTGGCTGCTCTCGATGACGATCTCGACGTACAAGGACTTCTACACCTCCCGCAGCGCGTGGCTGCCCAGCGCCGGCGTGGCCGTCGCCCTCGGCGTGGGTCTGGTCTCGGCCGTCGCGGCGCACCGCGGTGAGCTGAAGCACGGCACCGTCGACCGGGGCATGAAGGTGCTGGCGCGGGTGGCGCTGGTCGGCGCCCTGGTGCTGCTGCAGATGGCGCCGATGGCGGTCAGCGCCTAGCCGATTCCGGCGCGCCGCCGCGCCGGTATGATCCGCGCAGATGCAGGCCGACACGACGGGGAGGAGTCTGCGCGGCCTGTCGGGCCTGATGCGGCCGCTGGCGTGGGCCCGCTCACCCTACGAGTGGTCGCTGGGCGCGGCGTGCGTCGGCCTGCTGGGCGCGATGTACGCGGTCCAGTCGACGCGCGGCATGGACTCCGTCCTCGGCGGCCTCTCCCTGCTGCCGTCGCTGGCGGTGGCGTGGTTGGGCTCGCGCCGCATGTACCTGGCCACCCTGTCGGTGTCCATCGCCTTCGCCGTGGCGCTGGGAGCGCAGCGCGAGCTGCCCTGGGGCAACGCCGCCTCCCGCGCCTCGGTGATCCTGATCCTGGCGGTGCTCACCCGCCTGGCCGCGGTGGGCTATGCCGGCACCCGGGCCGCGGCGGCGCGGCTCGCGCTGGTCTCCCGGGTCTCGCGGGTGGCCACCTCGTCGTCGTCGCTGGAGGAGATCCTCCGCGAGGTCCTCGAGGACATGGCCCGTGACGGCCTGCGCGGCGGCACCATCCTGCTCATCGACGAGCGCAACCGGCTCTACGTCGCCGCCGCCCACGGCGAGCACCTCAGCGAGGACGTGCGCCGCCAGCGCCTGGAGCTGGGCCAGGGCATCATGGGCCGCGTGGCGGCGACCGCGGAGTCGGTCCTGGTCAACGACATCGACGCCCCCGGCGCGCCGGCGCCGATGTTCCGCAGCCTGGGGACGAATGCGCGGATGCGCAGCCTGGTGTGCGTCCCGCTGATCACCGCGGGACAGGTGATCGGCGTGCTCTCCGTCGACGCCTCGCAGCCCAACCGCTTCACCGAGGACGACGTCGCCGTGCTGGAGCAGATCGCGGTCGCCATCGCCGGCAGCGTGCAGAGCACCACCGCGCTGCGGCTCGCCGACCAGCGCCTGCAGCAGCGCGTCACCGAGCTGTCCCTGCTGCTCGACACCGCCAGCCGCCTGGCCCAGTCGCTGGAGCTGGACGTGGTGCTGCGCGAGGTGGTGCGCTCGACGGCGTCCGCCGTCTCCCACGGTGCCGGCGGCGCGGGCGGGCGCGCCTCCTTCTACCGCATCGACGACGACGGCTGGGCCCGGCTCATCGCCGTCGAGGATCCCGACCCCGAGCTGGCCAGCGCCGACGTCGACTTCCCCGTCGCCGACCACCCCGCCATGGAGGACGCGCTGCGGACCGGGCGGGCGGTCAGCATCCGCGCCGACGACCCCGCGCTGCAGCCCAGCGTGCGCCGGGCGGCGGCGCGCGTCCGCGTCGCCGGCGTCGCCCTGGTGCGCATCTCCTCGGGCACCGCGGTGCACGGCGTGCTGGCCGCCTCCACCCGCGACGAGCGCGACTTCGACGGCGAGGAGCTGCGACTCCTCGAAGGCATCGCCCACCTCGCCGGGCTCGCCGTCGGCAACGCGCATGCGCTGCGGCTGGAGCGCGAGCGCGCCGCCGCTGCGAGCGAGCACGCCGAGCGGATGGCCCAGGTGGAGCGGGTCAAGTCGGAGTTCCTGCGCCTCGCCTCGCACGAGCTGCGCGGGCCGCTCTCGGTGCTGAGCGGCTACCTCTCCATGGTCGACGACGGCTCGGTGCCGCCGGAGGGGCTGCGCCGCGTGCTGCCGGTGCTCATCTCCAAGGTGGCCGAGATGAACCGCCTGGTCGACCAGATGCTGGAGACGGCCCGGCTGGAGGATGGTCGCCTCCGCCTGGAGCGCGAGGCCGCCGACCTGGTGGCCCTCCTCCGCGAGGCGGTGTCGGTGACCCTGCCGCTGGGCGCGCCCCGCCACGAGGTGCTGATCGACTGCGACGGCCCGGTGCCGGTCGACGTCGACCCCGGGCGCATCGTCACGGTTCTGGCCAACCTCGTCGGCAACGCGGTCAAGTACTCGCCGGCGGGCGGGATCGTGCGCTGCGACGTCGGCCACGGCGACGGCTGGGCCACGGTGCGCATCAGCGACCAGGGCATCGGCATCGCCGCCTCCGACCTGCCGCGGCTGTTCACCCGCTTCGGCCGCGTGGTGACGCGGGACAACAGCCACATCGCCGGCACCGGCCTCGGGCTCTACCTCTCCCGGGAGCTGGCCCGCATGCACGGTGGCGACATCACCGTCGAGTCCGAGCCCGGCGAGGGGAGCGTGTTCACCCTCAGCCTGCCGGTCTCAGATGCGGACGTGCTCCGCCCAGCGGTCGAGCAGCGAGGCGTCGCCGAACACCTCGACGCGGTCGCGGCCGACGCGGTTCCACAGGCAGAGCCAGAGGTCGGCGGCTGAGCCCCGGACGGCGACGTCGGCCTTGGTGTGCTCGCCGCTGACGACCGGCCCCTCCGCGCTGAGTCGCACCAGCCACTCGCCCTCGCGGTCGGTGCAGTGGATGTGCAGGGAGGCACCGTCCGGTCCCAGCTGCGCCGTCTGCCCGGGCATGCTCGGCAGGAACGTCGTGAGCAGCTCGTCGATGCCCTCGGCGGCGAGCTCGGCGTCGGGCGGCTCGGCCTCTCCGGTGGCGTCCTGGGCGTCCCAGCGGTGCAGGGCCAGCTCCAGCGCCTGGCGCCGCAGCCAGAAGCGCCCGGTGCCGGTGTGGCTGGACGGCAGGAACACCCAGATCGGCTCCTCCTCGCCGAGCTCGCCCAGCGCCGCCAGCAGCTCGGAGTGGCGCTCCTGTCCCCAGCGCAGGCGCAGCGAGGGATCGTCGGGCCCCTCGGGGAAGAGGCGCGGGGAGACGGGCTCGACGGTGCGGGAGCGGACCACCTGCGCCGCCCACGTGTGGATGCGCCCGAGGTGCCCGACCAGCTTGTCGACCGTCCACCCCGGGCAGGCGCGCACCGGGGCCGCGGGGTCGCGCTCGGCGGCGGCGAAGAAGGCGTCGCCGTCGGCGGCGAGGCGGCGCAGGGCGAGGTCCTTGAGGCTCATGGCGCCGCAGTTTTGCACGGCGCCGGGCGGCGCGGTGGGTCCGCGTGCGATGCTGCGGCGCGCGATGACGGAGGCAGCGGTCGGGCCCGCGCTGCGAGCGGACGCCGCGGCGCTCGGACCCTCGCGGTGGCGGGGCCAGCCGGGGCGCCTGGAGGTCTGGTACGCGACGCTCACCGACCCGCGCAGCGGGTACGGGCTGTGGGTGCACCACGAGCTGGTCGCCCCGCTGTCGGGAGAGCCGTACGTGCACGGGTGGGCGGCGGCGTTCCCGCCCGAGGGCGGCGGTGACTTCTGGCGGTTCGGCCCTGAGCCGCAGGCGGCCGATGCGGGCGGGCGGGCGTGGTTCGTGTCGGCGGCGACCCACCTCGACGGTGAGGTGATGCGCGGCACCGCCGGGGCGATGTCCTGGGATCTCCGCTGCGCTGAGTCGGCCGCGCCGCTCTTCACCTTCCCGCAGTGGGCATGGGAGCGCGAGGCGCTCCCCGCCGCGCAGGTCGTGCCGATGCCGACCGCGCGGTTCAGCGGCGCGGTGCGCATCGGGGATCGCACGCTGGACCTGGTCGACGCGCCGGGCGCGGTGGCGCGCATCTACGGGCACGGCAACGCCAGGCGCTGGGCCTGGCTGCACGCCGACCTCGGCGGTGGCGACGTCCTGGAGGTGGTCGCCGCGGTGTCGAAGCGACCGGGGATGAACCGTCTGCCGCCGAAGCCGTTCGTGCGCCTGCGCGTCGACGGCGCCGACATGCCGGGCGACCCCCTCGTCGCCGCCCTGGCGGGGAGCGCGCGGGTGACGCTGCCGCGGTGGACCGCAACGGCGCGCTGGGGCCTCCACCGCCTGCGCGTCGAGGTGGCCGTCCCGCCCGCTGCGTCGGTGCAGGTGCCCTACACCGACCCCGACGGCGAGACCTGCGTGTGCACCAACAGTGAGCGTGCGTCCGCCTGGATCACCCGGCAGCGCCTCGGCGGTCGCCGCTGGCGCACCGAGCGGGAGTGGACCCTCGACGGCACCGCCCACGCCGAGGTCGGCCTGCGGTGAGCGTGCTCACCTCCTTCGAGCGCCGCCAGCTCCGCGCCCTCTGCGACTCCATCGTCCCCCCCGGTGGCAGCATCCCCGAGGGCGCCCTCGACGTCGGCGTCCCCGAGCGCCTCGAGGAATGGCTGGAGCGCTTCTCCCCCCAGGCGCGCCGCCTGGTTCGTGCCATGCTTGGCGGATACTCGCTGACCCCGCTGCTCTCGCGGGCGCCGCGCACCTTCGCCGGCCTGGGCGGCGGCCGCCGCGAGGCCTGGGCGGCGGAGAGCGACTCCTCGCGCTTCCGCCTGCGCCGCGACGCCTTCATGGGCCTGCACACGCTGGTCACCATCGCCTACGCGTCGGCGCCCGAGGTGAGCCGCCGCCTCGGCTGGGACGGCTCGCCCGCCCGGCCCGTCGACTGGTCGGCGGTGCCGCCGCCGCCCTCGCTCCCCGCCGCGCAGTGGCCCGACGTGCGCGACGAGGACGTCCGCTGCGACGTGGTCGTCGTCGGCAGCGGCGCCGGCGGCGCGCTGGCGGCGCGCGAGCTGGTGCGCGCAGGCCTCAGCGTGGTGATCGTCGAGGAGGGCGGTGTGATCCGGCGCGAGACGGTGCAGCGCCAGCTCCCCGTCGAGCGGCTCTTCGACGCCTACCGCGACCAGGGGCTCACCGCCACCTTCGGCTCACCGGTGATCTCGCTGCCGATGGGCCGCGCCGTCGGCGGCACCACCGTGGTCAACAGCGGCACCTGCTTCCGCACCCCGGACTCGGTGCTCGACCGCTGGGCGCGAGGCGGCCTTCCCGGCCTGGCCCCCGACGCGCTGGGCGCCTACTTCGACGCCGTCGAGGACCTGATCGGCGTCGCCCCGGTGCCCGACGAGATCCTCGGCCCCAACGGCGAGGTGTTCCGCCGCGGCGCCGGCGCGCTGGGGCTGAAGAACGAGGCCATCCGCCGCAACGCCCGCAACTGCCACGGGCACGGCCAGTGCGCCTTCGTCTGTCCCATCGACGCCAAGCAGGCCATGCACGTCTCGGTGCTGCCCGGCGTGCTCGCCGGCGGGGCGCAGCTCTTCGCCAACTGCAGGGTGCGCCGGGTGACGGTGCGGAACGGTCGCGCCACCGGCGTGGTGGCGACGGTGCACGACCCGGCGAGCGGCGCGAAACGGGGCGAGCTGCGCGTCCACGCACGCGCCGTCGTGCTCGCCGCCGGCGCCGTCTTCACCCCGGCACTGCTGTTGCGGCAGAGGCTGGCCAATTCATCCGGGCAGGTGGGACGCAACCTGGTGATCCATCCCGCGGTCGGCACCACGGCGCGCTTCGACGAGGACCTGCGCGCCTGGAGGGGCGTGATGCAGAACCACCACGTCGACGAGCTGATCCGCGACGGCATCCTGCTGGAGGCGACCTTCCCGCCGCCGGGCCTCGGCTACTCGGCCGGCTCGCTGCCCGGCGCGGGGCGGGAGCAGAAGGAGCTCTTCGCCCAGTACCCGCGGATGGCCGCGGCCGGCAGCGTCATCTCCGACGAGGGGGTGGGGCGGGTGCGCGCCGTGGGCGGTGGCGTCCTCATCCGCTACGACCTCACCGAGGGCGACGCGCGCAAGATCGTCCGCGGCATCGAGCTGGCGGCGCGCATCTTCTTCGCGGCCGGAGCGACGCGCGTCTACCCGATGCTGCCAGGGTTGGCCGCAATCGACTCCCCGGACGAGGTGCGGCGCATCGGCGAGGGACGCTGGCGGCCCGGGGACCTCAAGGTGTCCGCCTACCACCCCATGGGCACCTGCCGGATGGGCGCCGACCCCGGCACCTCCGTCGTCGACGCCCGCGGGCAGACCCACGACGTGCCCGGGCTGTGGGTGCTCGACGCCTCGACGATGCCGTCCTCGACGGTGGTGAACCCGCAGGTCACCGTCATGGCCATGGCCGCACGTGGCGCCCGCCATCTCGCCGACGCCCTGACGTGACCCGCGCGGCGGTGGTGGTCAACCCCGCGGCGCGCGGGGATCCGGCGCAGGTCGCCGAGGATGCCGCCCGGGAGCTGCGCGCCATGTTCGCCGGTGTCGACGTGCTGCGCACCGCCGAGCCCGGCGGAGGAGTGGCCCTGGCTCGCGCCGCCGCGTCGGACCCCGACGTCGGCCTCGTCGTCGCGGTCGGGGGCGACGGCACCGCGCGGGAGGTGGCGCACGGCATCGCGCTCGGCCTCGGCACCTGGACGGCGGGCGGCCCGGCCCCTGCCGCCGCGGCGCAGATGCTCATCCTGCCCGCCGGCACGGGCAACTCCATGCACCACGCGCTGTGGAGCGACCGCCCGTGGCGGGAGTCGCTGGCCCTGCTCGGCCGCGGCGGGACGGAGCGCTGCGACGTCGACCTCGCCCGCATCTCCGGGGACGGGCAGGCCGTGCTGCTCGGGGCGTCGGCGGGCTTCCTGCGCTGGACCGTCGACGCGACCGCGCGCTTCCCGCACCTCTCCGGGCGCCAGCTGTACATGGAGGCGGCGCTCAGCGTGGCGACGTCGCTTCGCCCCTTCCCCGGCGCCGTCAGCGTCGACGGGCGGCCGCTCTGCGAGGGCCCGATCGCCCTGGCCGCGGTGGGCGGGGCGCAGCGCCGGGGCGGGAGCCTCGCCGTGCTGCCGCGCTCGGTGCTCGACGACGGCCTGCTCGACGTCTGTGTCCTCCTGGCGCCCGACGGCGCGACCGCGGTCGAGCAGCTCACGGCGGCGATGCAGGGCGCCCACCTCGAGCTCCCCGGCGTCCACTACGCGCAGGGCAGCGCGGTGACGCTGCGGGCGCTCGACGGTCCGCTGCCCTTCGAGGTCGACGGGGACGCGTGGCCTGGCGAGGCGAGCAGCGTGACCCTGCGCGCCGTCCCCAAGGCGGTGCCGATGGTGGTGCCGCGGACCTAGCCCTGGAGTGCGTCGCGGAGGCCGTCCATCAGCGCGGCGACCTGCGGGGCGTCTGCTCCGGGCAGCGCCTCGACGGCGGCGGCCAGCCTGGCGGCCTCGGGCTCACCCAGCAGTGGCGCGGCGTTGCGGACGAGCTTCGTCCGCGCCACCTCGCGATGGCCCGCCCGCATCGCCGCCCCCGCCGCACCCTCGGGGACGTCGACCGCCGCGGCCAGCTCCGATCCGTCCGCGAAGCCGACGCGCAGCCGGGCCCCCACCGCCTTCTCCGCCGCTTCGAACGTCGCCTCCGGCTCGCCGAGCAGCGCCAGCGCCTCGTCCTCGGCGACGCCCGCGCCGCCGGCCAGCCAGCGGGCGCCCTCGGGTCCCGCCAGGCGCAGGGCGGCCCCCAGTGGAGCGGCGGCCAGGAGGGCGCGGCGGGTGACCTCCGGGTCGTGGCGCACCCGGACCAGGCGCGCCACCCGCCACACCTCGCCGTCCTGCAGCCGCGGCGCCTCGAAGTCCTCCACCTCCAGCCGCCCGCGCCGAAGCGCGGCGGCCACGCTGTAGCCGGTGGAGAAGTTGAGGGCCGCCAGGCCCGACCCGGGGCCGTCGAGGTACGGAGCCGAGCGCTCCTCCATCCCCACGGTGAAGATCGAGGCGTCGACGTCGACCGACGAGATCTGGTCGAACCTGTCTGCAACCTGCCGGCTCAGGGCGACGGCGGCGTCGATGGCGGCGTCGAGGTAGGCGCAGCCCGGGTGCACCTTGATGGACAGGGTGTCGGTGTGCCAGCGCCTGCCGAGGCCGCCCGCCGCCTGGGGAAGCGGGGTGGTGGAGAACCGCGCCAGGAAGCCCGCGGGATGCTCGAGCAGGTCGGGTGCGCCGAGCAGCCCCGCCGCGGCGGCGTCGACCGCGTCGAGCCCCGCGCGCAGCGGCGTGGCGGCGACGAGGGTCTTGGCGTCGCTGCCGAAGAAGGCGTGGTCGAGCGTCCACGGCGGCTGGGCGAAGGCCAGGCCGAGGGCTTCGCGCATCGTCGCGGCGTCGCGCCCCTCCGCGACGCACCGGCCCGCCACCGCCCCGGCGAGGTGGGTGTGCGCCGCCGTCTGCCCGCGGAACGGCCCCAGGGTCGCCGCGGCGGTCACCCGCGCCGCCACCTCGGTTGCGGCCACGATCGACAGCAACAGCCGGTCGCCGTCCAGGCCGGCGCGGCGGGCGTAGCTGAGGGGCACGCCCACGGCCGAGTGCGACACGTGGCCGGCGAAGACGGTGTCGTCGAAGTCGAGCAGCATGGAGAGCGCCGCCATGGCGTACGCGGAGCGGGCCGGGTCGTCGCCGAACGGCGCGCCCAGCCGCAGGATCCGCCGGCCCGCGCCGTGCCGCGCCCCGGCGCAGACGGCGCCGAGGTGGCCGAGCAGCTGCGAGACCGCCAGCGCGCGAACCCGGTCGGGAACGTCGCCCGGGCGAAGCCCGCACGCCCACTCGGACAGCTCCCCGATCATGGCCACGGCCGCAACTATGCCCGGTCGCGGCCGTGGCGCGAGGCGCCGGGGGTCAGCCCTCGACGTCGGCCAGGCGGGTCAGCTCCAGCTCCAGGCGGGCCATCGCGTCGGCGCGCCGGGCGGCCTCCTCGACGAGGCCGAGGAGCTGCCGCTGCCGCTGGTAGCGGCTGGCCGAGAGCTGCTCGCAGTCGTCGGCGACGCGCTGCATCACCGCGGGCGCGGGAGCGTCGGAGACGAGGCGGCCCAGCGCCGGCCGGCGCAGCAGCGCCGGGTTGACCGACGCCGCCGCGGACCAGGCCGAGGCGGTTGGTCCGGGCGAGGCCGCCGGTCCCGCCGAGGCGGTGCCGACCGGGACGCCCGCCTGCGACGAGGTCGCCTGGCGGCAGGCGGGGCAGGTGAGCACGGACTCGACCTGGGGACGGCCCGGCGCCACCCAGCTCGACTGCCGCATCAGCACCAGCTCGGTGCCGCAGCGCGTGCAGATGGTCGCCGCGCGGGCACAGCCGGGACAGAAGGCGACATGGGTGATGCCGTAGGCGCCGAGCGCAGCACGGGCCCACACCCGTTCGCTCCGGCATTGGGGACAAGGGCTCAGCTGGCTCATCGCTCGGGTGGTCTCCGCTGTCGTGTCGCTAGTAGATCACATGATAACGCGACTAACACCTTTTGCGACAAGCGGCCCACCCCTGTGGCGCCGCTTGCAGCGGCTGCTCAGGGCCGGCGGAGGATGGCGGCCAGGCGGCGGGGGAGGGGCAGGCCGACCAGCTCCTCGAGGGTGTGCGGCAGCGGGATCGACCAGCTCGGCCACCGGTCGGCTGTGGTCCCCGGGAGGTTGGGGCGCCGCTCCACGGCGAGGGCGTCCTCGAGGGTGGCCAGGAGGACGCACGAGGGG
The DNA here is from genome assembly GCA_035652335.1 of Candidatus Dormiibacterota bacterium. GTDB lineage: Bacteria > Chloroflexota > Dormibacteria > Aeolococcales > Aeolococcaceae > DASRDZ01. Next base: position 26,524 of record DASRDZ010000058.1, on the reverse strand, counting down.
GCGGCGGCCAGCGCCTGGTGCGCCCCGACGACGGCGTCCTCCGTGTCCGCCCCCTCGCCGAGGCCGGCCAGCTCGGCCAGCCGGACCTGCAGCCGGGCGCTCTGCTCCGGGTCGGGCGTGGTCCCCGCCTCCTCCTGGTCGCGGAGGTCCGCGCCCGTCCACACGCCGGCGACGGTGGGCAGGTCGTGGGTGGTCACGGCCGCCACGGCGCGCCGGGGCCAGCGGGACGGTGCCGCCTGCTCGAACCAGAGCAGCCGGTAGGAGAGGATGTCGCGCGCCGCCATCTCCTCCCGCACCGCGGGCTCGACCGTGCCCAGGTCCTCGCCGACCACGAAGGCCCGTGCCCGCACCGATTCCAGGGCGAGCAGGTCGAAGAGGTCGCCCGACGGGTAGCGGACGTACGCGCCCTCGGTCGGCGCCGCCCCGGGCGGGATCCAGAACAGCCGGGACAGGCCCATGACGTGGTCGATCCGCAGCCCCCCGGCTCCGCGCAGGCAGCCGCGGATGGTGTCGACGAAGGGGCGGTAGCCGGCGGTCCGCAGCCCCCAGGGGTGGAACGGCGCGATGCCCCAGTCCTGGCCGCGGGTGTTGAACAGGTCGGGTGGCGCCCCGACGTGGACGCCGCCGGCGACCGCCCCCGGCCAGAGCCAGGCGTCGACGCCGCCGGGATCGACGCCGATGGCCAGGTCGTGGAGGAGGGGCAGCTCGGCGGCCGCCGCGGCGAGCTGCCGGTCGACCAGCCATTGCAGCCACACGTGGAACAGCGCCCGGTCGCGAAGCCGATCCGCGTCGACGGCGACGGCAGGGGAGTCGCGGTGGCGGAGCTCGGCGGGCCAGTCGCGCCAGGTGGGGCCGTGCTCTTCGGCGAGGGCGCACCAGACCCCGAAGGCGTCGAGGTCGGCACCCTGCTCGGCGCGCCAACCCGTGAGCTGGTCCGCGGCGGCGGACCGCGTGTGCTCCCAGATCCGGCCCAGCGCCCCCATCCTCAGTGCGAAGACGGCATCGCGGTCGATGAGCGGCTGGTCGCGCAGGCGGGCCCCGGCACGCTCCAGGCGCTCCAGGTCACCGCCGAGAGCCTCGCGGGCCCCTGGGACGTCCTCGACCCGGAGGGAGAGCGGGTCGCGGAAGCGGCGGCTGCTCGGCGAGTAGGGACTCGACGGGACGGGTCTGGCCGGCCCGGCGAAGTGCAGCGGGTTGAGCAGCAGGACCCCCGCGCCGAGCCCGGCGGACCAGCGGGCCAGGTCGCGCAGGTCGCCGTAGTCGCCCGTCCCCCAGCTGCGGCTGGAGCGGAGGCTGTAGAGCTGCACCGCCCACCCCCAGGTGCGCAGGTCGTCGGGGAGATGGCAGCGGTCGGGGGTGACGATCAGCTCGCGTTCGGCTCCGCCCTGCTGCTGGAGGCGGTGGTACCCGAGCGGCAGCGCCGGGGAGGCGGGCGCCAGGCGCGCCTCGTCACCCTGCTCGGTGCGCACCAGGCTGCCGGGCCGCACCGAAGCCGGGAGAGAGGCGCCCGCCCGCACGACGATCGGCCCCGCCTCCGCATCCGGGGTGGAGCCGTCCCGGGCGCCGAGGACGTCGAGGATCGCCTCCAGGGTGGCGGCGGGGACCTCGTGGCGCTGTCCGTTGACATCGTCCCAAGACGTCTCCACGCCCCAGGCGCGCGCATGCTCGGGGAGGGAGGGCATCAGCGGATTGTCGCGCGGCGGGACCGCGGCGCCGGCCCGCGCAGAGCGGCGCTCGCAGCGCCTAAGCTGCACGGCCCATGGACGTCCTGCGCACCCCCGACGAGCGCTTCGTGTCGCTGCCCGGCTTCCCTTTCGCGCCGCACTACGTCGAAGTCGACGGCCTGCGCGTCCATTACGTCGACGAGGGCCCGCGGGACGGCGCGGTGGTGCTGATGCTCCACGGCGAACCCTCCTGGTCCTACCTCTATCGCAAGCTGGTGCCGGTGCTCACCGCCGCGGGACACCGGGCCGTGGTCCCCGACCTGGTGGGCTTCGGCCGCTCCGACAAGCCGGCGGCGCGCGAGGACTACACCTACCAGCGCCACGTCGACTGGATGCGCGGGGTTGTGGCCGGGCTTGACCTGAACGAGGTGACCCTGGTCTGCCAGGACTGGGGCGGCCTGATCGGGTTGCGCCTCGTCGCCGAGATGCCCGAGCGCTTCGCCCGGGTGGTCGCCGCCAACACCTTCCTGCCCACCGGCGAGCACGACCCCGGCGACGCCTTCCGTGCCTGGCAGCACTTCTCCCAGACCGCGCCCGACTTCCACGTCGGCGGCATCGTCAAGGGCGGCTGCGTCTCCGACCTGCCCGCCGATGTCATCGCCGCCTACGACGCGCCCTTCCCCGACGACACCTACAAGGCCGGGGCGCGCCAGTTCCCCCTGCTCGTGCCCACCCGCCCGGACGACCCCGCCTCCGCGCCCAATCGTGCCGCCTGGGAGGTGCTCTACCGCTGGGAGAAGCCCTTCCTCACCGCGTTCGGCGACACCGACCCCATCACCCGCGGCGCCGACGCCGTGCTGCAGAAGCTCATCCCCGGCTGCCAGGGCCAGCCGCACACGACCCTCCGAGGCGCCGGCCACTTCCTCCAGGAGGACCAGGGGGAGGAGCTCGGCCGCATCGTGGCCGACTTCATCGCGCGCACCCGGTTGCCGGCCTAGCCGGCGCGCTCTTGGCCGCCTGTGGCGGCCGTTCTCCCGGCGCATCACCGCCGGTGAGGCGGGCATGCGCCGAGTGGGGAGAGTCGCGCTGGTCCGCGGCGGGGGGCGATCTGCGCCCCCCTCTGGCGCGCGTCTGAGCGCGCCGAGAATCAAGCCCGGTTGTCGAGGACCTTGTAGACGAAGTTGGTGGCGGCGGTCCAGGACAGCGTGGCGTGGTGGCTGCCGTTGTAGTAGACCTCGACGTGGATGGTGCGCAGGGAGGTGTACCCGGCCTGGGCGATGGCCTGCACCAGCGATTTGCAGAAGAGCTGCTCGTCCTGCGCGCCGCGGCTGGAGAAGCTGTCGATCGTCCCCTGCGCGGTCGCCGTCAGGGTCAGGATGATGGCGTCGAAGCGTCCCCGGGCCGCGACGACGGCGTTGGCGTTGTGCACGTCGACGTTGCCGGCCGAGGGCGGGGTGGTGTCGATGCGGATGGTCCAGACCTCGCCGCGGACGCGCAGCGCCTCCTGCAGCGAGGCGGCGTCGGCGGCGGCCAGCGGGTTGTTGCCCTGGTGGGCGTCGTAGGTGACCGCGACCGGCGCGCTGCGGATCACCTCGACCTGCTCACAGCCCGTCAGCGCCAGCGCGGCACCGATCAGCGCGAGGGCCGCGAGCGGGCGGGGCAGGGCGCGGCGGAGCGAGGGGAGGGACATCAGCACTCGGGGCTCCGCCGCGGCCCCGACCGAGAGGCCGGGGTCTCTGGCCGCGCGGAAGGCCGCGGGGATTATGGCACCCGGGTTCCCCACCTCAGCGGGAGAGGCCGGGCGGCGGCGGGACTGGGTCGCCGCGCGCCCGGCCGGGGCCTGTGCTCTGTCAGCCGCCGCCGCCGCCGGAGCGGCCGTCCGACCCACCCTCGGAGCCGTCGCCGGATCCGTCGCGCTCCCCCCCGGGGCTGGGCGTGGCGCTCGCCGTCGCCGCCGCGGTGTGCTCGCCGGCGTCGCCGTCCATGCCCTGGTGCTCAGCGCCGTCCTCGTTGCGGTCCTCGGCGTTCGGCGAGGCGGTGGCGTGGGGCGTCTCGGTCGCCTCGGGGGTCTCCGTGGCCTCCGGCGCCTCCGTCGGCTCTGCGGTCTCGGTCGGCTCCGGAGTCTCCGTCGCCTCCGGGGATTCCGTCGCCTCAGGAGACGCGGCGGCCGTCGAGGAGTCGCCGGCGAGCTGGAGGCTCGGGGTGCTGGCGCTCGGGTGTCCCAGCGCGCCGGTGGCCCCGAGGGCCACCACGCCGCCGGTCAGTCCGAGCCCCGCGGCGGCGAGGACCGCCGCCGAGTGACGAAGCCGCAACATGCGCATCCTCCTTGGGTATTCCGCTCCCGGGCGGGTCACCATCTGCCCGTCGGGGCGGGCTGCTGTTCAGGAGGTCGCCAGAGGCATGCTCCGGGATACGGGTGAGACGCCGCGTATCCTCGCGGTGCCCTCCACCGACCTACCCCTGGATGCACGCAGCAGCTCGGTGACGCCGGCCGGCGTCGTGGCGCTCGTCGAGTCCGCGTTGCGCGGCGACCGCGTGGGGTGGGACGGCCTCTTCGACCGCTTCCACCCGGTGGTCTACCGCTACGCGCTGGCTCGCACCGGTGACCGCTCCGCCGCCGAGGAGATAGCGCAGGAGGTCTTCGTGGCCGCGACCAGGACGCTCCCCCGCCTGCGGGAGAGGAGCGAGGCGGGGATCGAGGGATGGTTCGTCGCCATCGCCCGCAACAAGCTGGCCGACCGCGCCCGCCGCCGCTCCGTCGAGGAGCGGATGACCCTGCTGCACGACTCCGGACCCGACGCCGCCGAGGTCGCCACCACCCGGCTGGCCGCCGCCGAGCTGCGGGCGGCGATGGAGGACATCACCGAGGAGCAGCGCGAGGTGCTGCTGCGGCGCTTCGTCCTCGACCAGTCTCTCGAGCATGTCGCCGCGGCCACCGGGCGGCGCGTCGGCGCGGTCAAGGCGCTGCAGCACCGTGCCCTGGCCGCGCTGGAACGGCGCCTGGGACGGGAGTGGATGGCATGAGCCACCACGATCCGGAGATGGGCCGGCGCATGGAGGACGCCTTCGCGGCCCTGCGCGACGAGAGCGCCGCCCCGCCGCGGCCGGAGGCGGTGGAGAACGCGCGTCGCGCCATGCACCTCGCGGTCGGGGAGCGGGATCGCGGCGGTGCCGCCGTGCGCCTGGCGGAGCGGCTGCGGCGCGGGCTCCTGCTCCATCGCCTGGCCGCCGCAGCCGCAGGCGCCGCCCTCGGTCTGGGTGCGGTCACCGCGCTGGGTTGGAACGCCCCGGTCGGGGCGCCCCTCCACGTCGTCCAGGTCGCCCACGAGCAGATCACCCTGTCGCTGCCGGGCATCGACCGAGCGTCGCTCGACCTCTCCTACGCCGAGGCCCGCCTCGCCCAGGCCGCAGCCGGAGAATCCGCGAGCGCCGCGCTGGGCGAGGCGCAGGGGCTGCTCGACGACGCCCATGCCCACCTGCCCGCCAACACCTCGACCGCCGTCTGGACTCGCTGGCGCGACGACACCGCGCGTCTCGACCGGCTGCGGGACGGCCAGCCCGCCGGCACCCCGGCGGAGGACGGGGGGACGCCGTCCGGCGGCGACGACCACGAGGGCGCCGGCGGCGGCGCGGAGGGCACCTCGTCCAGCACGAGCCGCAGCGCCGGCTCCACCTCCACGGGGGAGGAGCGTGGCGGCGAGACCTCCACCTCCTCGACGACGCAGAGCGAGGAGCACGGGGGCTCGACGTCGACCTCGAACGCGACGTCGACCTCGACCTCCAGCTCGTCCGGAGGGGACGGCGGCGACGGTGGCGGCTCGCAGACCGGCGGCTCGACGAGCACCTCCTCGGAAGGCGACGGCTCCGGCCATTAGGCGCGCCTGGCAGCCCCGCCATGACGCGCTGTCGCACTGTGCGTCATGGTCCAGTTGCGAGTCGCAGGCGGACCGGTTATGAGCTGGTTTTCCTTTGTGCAACATGGTTGATTCCCCGGCGGACCTGTGCCACAATCCGGGCCCCAGCACCCTCTCCCACGGTTCCCGGAGGCCGATGCCACATGCCCACTCCTCACGCGTTGGTGCAAGACCCGGCAGAAACTGACGAGCAGCTCGCTGAGCAGACGCGCTATCGCCGCCTCTCCTCGTGCCCCAGCTGCTCCGGTCGGCGACGCACTCTCGTGGAGGTCGGCAGCCGCCTCGTCGCGCGCTGCCTGGGCTGCGGCGAGGAGCTGCCCCTCGACACCGAGTGGCAGAGCCAGATCCTCATCGTCGGACGCGCCGGCCAGGGCATCCTCACCGCCGACCGCAGCGCCGAGTAGGCCCCGGGCCGCCGCCTCGCTGCGGCGCAAAGCCCTTACAGGAGCTCGGGCTTCCGCCACTCCCGGCCGAGCAGGTGCCGGTCGAGGAAGGCGAACACCGTCTCATACCAGAGGCGTGCGTTCTGCGGCTTGAGCACCCAGTGGTTCTCGTCGGGGAAGAGGAGCAGGCGCGATTCCACACCGCCGAGCTGCAGGTCGGTCCACAGGCGCACGGCCTCGGCGACGGGCACGCGGCGGTCGCGCTCGCCGTGGATCACCAGCATCGGGGTGCGGATCGAGCCGGCGCTGCGGTGCGGAGATTGTGCCATCCATGTCTCGAACTGGTCGACCGGGCTGCCCAGCTCCCGCTCCAGGAAGGGGCCGTAGTCGGTGGTCCCGTGCATCTGGTCCATGGCCCAGAGGCTGGCGTGGGTGACCACCGCCGCGAAGCGGTCGGTGTGCCCGGCCAGCCAGTTGGCCATGTAGCCGCCGTAGGAGCCGCCCATGGCGGCGACGCGCCCGCCGTCGATGTCGGGCCGCGCCGCGGCCGCCTCGGTCGCGGCCAGCAGGTCCGCGCTGGGCAGGGTGGCCCAGTCGTTCCAGGCGGCGTGCGCGTGGGCCCGGCCGTAGCCGGTGCTGAGCCGTGGGTCGGGGAGGAGCACGGCGTAGCCGCGCTCGGCGAGGAGGTGGGGGTTCCAGCGCCAGTGCCAGCCGGACCACGAGGCGAACGGGCCGCCGTGGATCCAGAGGAGGAGGGGCGCGGGGCGCTCCACCGAGGCGCCGGCGGGCAGCACCAGCCAGCTGCGCACCCCCGCGCCGTCGACCGAGTGCACCACCGTCTCCTCCAGCCGCGAGGGCAGGACCGGTGCCGCGGCGGGACCGCGCAGCGGCCTGGGCTGCTGCTGTGCCGCGCGCGGATCGAGGGCGACCGGGGCGGGCGGTGCGTCGACGTGGGAGCGAAGCGCGTAGAGCGTGCCGCCGTCGGGTGCGACGCGGAGGTGGGTGTAGGCGCCCGAGGCCGTCAGGCGGGTGCGGCTGCCGTCCAGCCCGACGCGGTAGACGGGGACGTGGCCGCGCTCCTCGGTGGTGACGTAGAGCGCCGAGCCGTCGGGAGCCCAGACGATCGAGGTGAGGTCGTGCTCCCACTCGGGACAGAGCTCTGTCTGCTCCCCGCTGGCGGCGTCGATGAGCAGCAGCGCGGCGCGCGGCGGCTCCGCAGGGGTGCCCCAGGTGGCCCGGTGGCAGGCGAGACGGGTTCCGTCCGGCGACCAGGCGGCGATGTCGTGGTCGGCGTCGGCCCGGGCGAGAACGCGCATCTCGCCGCTCGGAAGGTCGACGAGGACCAGGTCGATCTGGGCGTGCCGCCCGGAGCGCATCCGCGCGCAGACGGCGGCCCGCGACCCGTCGGGGCTGAGCTCGACGCTGCCGTCCTCCAGCCACCCGTGCCAGGGCGGCTCGGGGGTGAGGTCGTGGGGTTCGGGCAGGGCCTCGTCGCCCGGGGAGAGGTCGAGGGCGAGCAGGCGTGGGGAACGCCCCGCCAGCGTGTGGTCCCACCAGGACATCGGGTAGCGCTCGAAGAACTCGGCGGCGACCCCGGCATCCTGGCGCGCCTTCTCGCGCTCGCGGTCGGACTGCAGACCGGCGGCGCCGGGGTGGACGGGCACGGTCACCACCACCGTGGCGCTGAGGGGTGCGATGGCAACCCCCTGGACGCCGCCGCCGGGCGCCAGGACCTGGCGCGCCTCAGCCCCGTCCGGAGCCAGGAGATACAGGGCGGGGACGTCGCGGGCGGGGCTGTCCGCCGCCTCCAGGTCGGGTCGGGCGGAGGTGAAGAGGAGCGAGCCGTCGGGGAGGAGGCCCTGCGCCGTCTCGCCCCTGGCGGACCTGGTCAGGCGCCGGGCCGCCCGCTCCCCGGCGGGGTCGATCTCCCAGACGGCGCCGGCGAAGCTGCGGCCGTCTGCGGCCACGCTCTGTACGGTGGCCACCAGGCGCCGGCCGTCGGGGGAGAGGTGGAGGTCGGCGACGCGCGGCAGGGCGAGGAAGACATCGAGGTCGAAGCCGGGACCGGGCATCCGGGCAACCCTAGCGCGCCGCACGCCGGCGCCGGCGTTCTTCAGCGGCTGCGCTCACCAAGAGATATACTGCAGCTATCACTTCAGCGACCAGCTATGAGATCAAGAGATGAGTGAAGTCGAGCGGACGATCCACCTGGACGTGCCCTGCTCCGCCGCCTATGGGCAGTGGACGCAGTTCGAGGACTTCCCCAGGTTCATGAGCGGGGTCGAGTCCGTGGAGCAGCTCGACGACCGCACCGTGCACTGGCGCGCCCGGCTCGGCGGCACCGTCCGCGAGTGGGACGCCGTCATCACCCAGCAGTCCCCCGACCGGCGCATCGCCTGGCGCAGCACCGTGGGAACGCCGAACGCCGGCCACGTCGACTTCGAGCCGGCGGGGGCGGGACGCTGCCGGATGACGCTCTCCCTGCACTACGAGCCCCGGGGCGTTTTCGAGCAGCTGTGGTCGGGCCTCGGCCTGGTGGGCCGCCGAGTCGACCACGACCTGCACCGGTTCAAGGCCTTCCTCGAGGAGCGGGGCCGGGAGACCGGCGCCTGGCGCGGCACCATCCACCAGCCGGCGCCGCACGGGGCGCGGAATCCCGAGCTGCGTGGCAGGCCGGTGAGCCGCGAGCCGATGGCCGAGCGGGCCGGCGAGGTGCGTCGATGAGCGGGGTCGGGCCGACCGTCGACGACGGTGGGCAGGGCCTCGGCAACCGCAGCCCGGTGACGGGCACCTCGCCCCGGCACGACCGTGTGCGCGGCACACATCGCGACCTGCTGGGGCGGGCCGCCATGCCGGCGTCCCGCCGCGACGCCGTGCTCCGCGTGCTCCTAGAGGCCTACCGCCGCGACGCGGGGCCGGCGGCCTTCGACGCCGACTGACTCCGCGCCGGGGGGTGGTCAACGGAGGCGCAAGCTGATAGTCTTGATATCACGTTGTGCCGCCAACGCTACGTGAAAGAGGAGATCGACATGCGCATCGCCTGCCTCCTCGACACCGGCTTCGAGGACTCCGAGTTCCGCCAGCCGTACGACGCCTTCACCGGCGCCGGCCACCAGGTCACCGTGATCGGGATGGAGGCCGGCAAGGAGCTGACGGGCTACCGCGGGAAGGAGAAGACTCGGTCGGAGCAGGGCATCGCCGAGGTGTCCCCCGACCAGTTCGACGCGCTCTTCATCCCCGGGGGCTACTCGCCGGACCACCTGCGGGTGGACCGGCGGATGGTCGACTTCACCCGGGCGTTCTTCGACAGGGAGCGGCCGGTGTTCGCCGTCTGCCACGGCCCGCAGCTGCTGATCACGGCGCGGGTCTGGAAGGGTCGCCGCCTGACCGCGTGGACGACCATCCAGGACGACCTCGCCCAGCTCGGCGCGGACGTCGTCGACGAGGAGGTGGTGGTCGACCGGAACCTGGTCACCTCGCGCAAGCCGGACGACCTCCCGGCCTTCTCCCGTGAGGCGCTCCGCATGCTGGAGAAGCAACCCGCAGGGGCCGGCGGCGGGCGGTGAGCGGCGCCGTCCCGGTCGCGGCGGCCGTCGCCGAGACTCCCATGCCGCCGCCGCGGCCGGGCGACCCCCCGGCGGTGCCTGGACCCAAGGATCCGCAGCTCCCGGGTGAGCCGCGGCCGGCGCCGCCGCTGCCGGATCCCCTGCCTGCGCCGGAGCCCGTCCCCAGCCCCGTCCCCACCATGGAGGTGCTCCGGCCAGGTGGGTGAGCGAGGGGGAGACCGTCGGGCCACCTATCGCGTGCAGCTGCGCCGCGGCTTCGGGTTCGAGGCCGCGGCGTCTCTCTGCCGGTACCTCCGCGACCTGGGCGTCTCGCACCTCTACTGCTCGCCGTCGCTGCAGGCGGTGGCGGGAAGCGAGCACGGGTACGACGTCGTCGATCCCACCCGCCTCTCGGCGGACCTCGGCGGTGAGGCGGGCTTCTCCCGGCTGCACGCGGCGGCGGTCGATGCGGGCCTGGCGATCCTGCTCGACATCGTGCCCAACCACATGGCCGCCGACGCGGCGAATCCCTGGTGGTGGGACGTGCTGGAGTGCGGCGAGTCGAGCGCGCACGCCACCTGGTTCGACATCGACTGGACGGGCATGCTCGACCCGCGGATGCGCGGGCGGGTGCTGCTGCCGGTGCTCGACGACCACGTGGGACGGGTCCTGGAGTGTGGTGACCTGAGGGTCGAGCGCGGCCAGGACGGGCGTCTCGCCGTGCGGTACCACGAGCACCGCTTCCCGCTGTCGAGCGAATCGACACGCGACCTGGACCCGGAGGCGCTCGGCCGAGACGCGGCGGGCCTCGACGCGGTGCTGCGCGCGCAGGCGTACCGCCTGGCGCGCTGGCGGGTGGGCATGGAGGAGGTCAACTACCGGCGCTTCTTCGACATCACCTCGCTGGTGGCGCTGCGTGCCGAGGACCCCGCGGTGTTCCAGGCCACCCACGGCCTGGTGCTGGAGCTGCTCCGTCGCGGTGAGGTGGACGGCCTGCGCATCGACCACGTCGACGGGCTGCGCCTGCCGCGCGCCTACCTGCAGCGGCTGCGCGACGAGGCCGGCGAGGGGGCCTGGATGGTGGTCGAGAAGATCCTCGGCGACGGCGAGGCGCTGCCCGACGGCTGGCCGGTGCAGGGCACCACGGGGTACGAGTTCGCCGCGCTGACCACCCGCCTGCTCACCGATCCGCGCGGCGATGAGCCGCTCGCCGAGCTGCTGCGCGAGATGGGCGGGCCGGGCGACGTCGACGCCGAGGCGCGCGCCGCCAAGCTGCAGGTGATGGCGCAGACGCTGTCCGCCGACGTGTCGCGCCTCGCCGTCCTGCTGCGGCGCATCTGCGACCGCCTCCCACGGCACCGAGACCACACCCTGGCGGAGCTGCGCACGGCGGTCTCCGAGCTGGTCGCGGCGATGCCCGTGTACCGCACCTATGCCGAGCCGGGCAGGGCCGTGGGAGAGGACGGCGCAGCCCGGCTGCAGGCAGCGGTGGCGCAGGTGCGCGCAGCCCGGCCCGACGTCGACGCGGAGCTGCTCGCGCTGATCGTCCATCTCGTCCTCGATCCCGCGGCGCGCGACGGCGACGCCGATGCGCTGGACTTCGTGCTGCGCCTGCAGCAGGTGTCCTCGGCGGTGATGGCCAAGGGCATGGAGGACACCACCTTCTACCGCGCCGTCGCGCTCGCGGCGCTGAACGAGGTGGGCGGCGGGCCGCGGCCGTTCAGCGCCTCGGTCGCCGAGCTCCACGCACACAACGCGACGGTGCAGTCGCGCTGGCCCGAGACGCTGCTGGCCACGACGACGCACGACACCAAGCGCAGCGAGGACGTCCGCGCCCGGCTGGCGCTGCTCTCCGAGATCCCCACCGAGTGGGCGCGCACGGTTCTGGCCTGGCGTGGCCGCAACGCGCAGCATCGCCGCGGCGAGTGGCCCGACGGCGTCATGGAGCTCCTGCTCTACCAGTCGATGGTCGGCGCATGGCCGGTCGATCGCGAGCGCATGCTGGCGTACATGGAGAAGGCGTCGCGCGAGGCCAAGCTGCACACCTCGTGGATCGACCCCTCCCCCGAGTACGACGCCGCCCTTCGCGGCTTCGTCGAAGCGCTGTACGGCGACGCCGGGTTCCTCGAGGAGGTCGAGGAGGTCGTGCGCCCGCTGATCCAGCCCGGGCGGGTCAACGCCCTGGCCACGGCGCTGCTCAAGCTGACCTCGCCGGGCGTGCCCGACCTGTACCAGGGCTGCGAGCTCTGGACGCTGTCGCTGGTCGACCCCGACAACCGGCGTCCCGTCGACTGGGAGCTGCGGCGGGCGCTCCTGGAGCGGTCGCGGACGGTGCCGGCGGCGCAGGCGTGGAGCGATGAGGCGGACAGCGGCCTGCCCAAGCTGCTGCTGACCCGGCGCGCCCTGCTCCTGCGCGAGCGGCATCCCGAGCTGTTCGGCGTCGACGGGGCCTACCTGCCGCTCGCCGTGACCGGTGCATGTGCGGAGCACGTCGTCGCCTTCGCGCGCGGCGCGGCGCCGGGGGCGGTGACGGTGGTGCCGCGCCTCGTCCTCGGCGTGCGCGACTGGGGAGACACCGCGGTGCGCCTCCCCGAGGGCGGCTGGGTCGACCAGCTCGGCGACCGCCGCTTCGCCGGCGACGCGCCGCTGCGCGAGCTTCTCGCCGGGTTCCCCGTGGCGCTGCTGGCCCGCCAGCCGTTCGAGGAGCGCTGAGCATGCGCTTCAGCGTCTGGGCGCCCAACGCCGAGCGGGTCGATCTGGCCATTGGTGGCCGCAACCTGGCGATGGAGCGGGGGGAACGTGGCTGGTTCACGGTGGACTGCGCCGAGGCGTCGCCCGGGGACCGCTACGGCTTCGCCCTCGACGGCGCCGAGCCGCTCCCGGATCCCCGCTCGCCGTCGCAGCCGGAGGGCGTGCACGGGCTCTCGCAGGTGGTCGACCACGGCGCCTTTCCATGGACCGACCAGGCGTGGCGCGGCGCACCGCTCTCGGCGGCGGTGCTCTACGAGCTGCACATCGGGACCTTCACGCCCGAGGGCACCTTCGACGCGGCGATCCCGCACCTCCGCGAGCTGGTCGAGCTGGGCGTCACCGCGGTCGAGCTGATGCCGGTGGCAGAGTTCCCGGGGACGCGCGGCTGGGGCTACGACGGCGTCGACCTCTACGCCCCCCACCATGCGTACGGCGGGCCCGACGGCCTGAAGCGGCTGGTCGACGCGTGCCACGCGCACGGCCTGGCGGTCGTCATGGACGCCGTCTACAACCACCTCGGCCCGGACGGGAACCACCTCGCCCGCTACGGCCCGTACTTCACGGAGAAGTACCGGACGCCCTGGGGCGGGGCGCTGAACTTCGACGACGCCGGCTGCGACGAGGTGCGGCGCTTCGTCGTCGACAACGCGCTGATGTGGCTGCGCGACTACCACTGCGACGGCCTCCGCCTCGACGCCGTCCACGCCATCCTCGACACCTCCGCGGTGCACCTGCTGGAGCAGGTGGCCGTCGAGGTCGAGGCCCTGCAGGCCGAGCTGGGTCGCGCCCTCTGGGTGATCGCCGAGAGCGACCTCAACGACCCGCGCCTGGTGCGCTCGCGGGAGGCCGGCGGCCACGGCCTCGACGCGCAGTGGAGCGACGACCTCCACCATGCCCTGCACGCGGCGCTGACCGGCGAGCGCAGCGGCTACTACGCCGACTTCGGCGGCCTCACCTCGGTGGCCAAGGCGCTCAACGACGTTTTCGTCAACGACGGCCGCTACTCTCCGTACCGGCGCCGGCACCACGGCCGCCCCGCCGGCGGGCTGCCCGCCAACCGCTTCCTCGGCTACCTGCAGAACCACGACCAGGTCGGCAACCGCGCGGCGGGGGAGCGGAGCGCTGCGCTGATGAGCGAGGCACGCCTGCGCATCGGGGCCGCGCTGGTGCTGACCGCGCCCTTCGTCCCGATGCTCTTCATGGGCGAGGAGTGGGGCGCCTCGACGCCGTTCCAGTACTTCACCGACCACCAGGACGCGACGCTGGCCCGTGCGGTCAGCGAGGGCCGACGCGGTGAGTTCGCCGCCTTCGGCTGGCGCGCGGAGGACGTCCCCGATCCCCAGGACCCGCGCACCTTCGAGCGCTCCGTGCTCGACCGCTCGGAGCGCGACCGCCCCCCGCATCGCGACCTCCTCGAGTGGCACCGCCGCCTCATCGCCCTGCGCCGCAGCCACCCGGCACTCGGCGACCCGCGCAGGGATCGCGTGCACGCCGTCGCAGATGACGGCGCCGGCTGGCTGCTCCTGCGCCGCGGCACGGTTCTGGTCGCCTGCAACATCGCGGACGGGACGCGCCGCGTTCCCGTGGGCGCTGCCACAGCGAGGCGCCGCAGCCTGCTCGCCTCCCACGAGGGGATCGACGTCCAGGGCGAGGCGATCACCCTGCCGCCGGAGAGCGTCGTCGTCGTCGAGGAGGGGCCGCCGGCCTAGGCGACGCGCCAGCGCTCGGCGTCGGCGCGCTTCAGCGTCATGCCGTTTCCCGGGGCGTCGCCCGGCCGCACGCACCCGTCATGCGCCGCGAGCGTGCCGTCGAAGAGCAGCGAGTCGATGCGCACGTGGTCGTGGAACCACTCGATGTGGCGCAGGTTGGGTGGCACGCAGGCGGGATGCACGCTCTGCGACGGGCTGCAGTGCGCCGAGAACGGCACCTCCGCCGCGGCGCAGAGCGCGGCCACGCGCAGCCAGTCGGTGATGCCCGCGGTGCGCGCCACGTCGGCCTGCATCACGTCGACGCACCCGTGCCGAAGCATCTCGCGGAAGTAGAGGAGGTGGTAGCCGTACTCGCCGGCGCTGACGTCCATGGCCAGGGCGTCGCGCAGCTGGCGAAGCCCGTCGAGGTCGTCGGAGGACACCGGCTCCTCGAACCAGGTCACCCCCAGGGCGCCGTACTCCTCGGCGAGGCGCAGCGCCTGGGTGCGGTCGTAGCCGCCGTTGGCGTCGACGAAGATCTCCACCCCGTCGCCGGCGGCCTTGCGCACGGCGCGGACGCGTTCCAGGTCGCAGCGCCACGACGCGCCGCGATCCATGCCCACCTTCATCTTGACGCGGGGGATGCCGGCGTCGACCCATCCCTGGATCTGGGCGACGAGGGTGCGCTCGTCGTACGTCGTGAAGCCGCCGGACCCGTACACCGGCACCGTCTCACGCACCGCGCCGAGCAGGCGGTGCAGCGGCTGCTGCAGGGCGCGCGCCTTGGTGTCCCACAGCGCCAGGTCGACGGCGGCGATGGCCATCGACACCACCCCGGGACGCCCCAGGTTGCGGATGGCCCGCACCATCGCCTCCCAGCAGCCGGCGACGTCGCGCACGTCGCGGCCGACCACCTCGCCGGCCAGCGTTCCGTCGATGAGCGGCTTCATGCACCGGTGGCCCCAGGCGTGGCCGACGCCGCGCACGCCGTTGCGCAGCCGCGGCTCGACCACCACGACGACGGTCCTGTCCCACTGCAGGGTCCCGTCGGCCTCGGGCTGCTCGGTGGGCACCTCGTAGACGGAGACGTCGAGCGCCTCGAGCTCGAAGCCGTCCCCGCTCACAGCTCCTCTCCGGCGTGCGGGGCGAGGCGCGCCGCGCATTCCATGAGCAGCGCATGCACGAATGCCTGCGGCAGGTTGCCGCGGAGCTGGCGCTGGCGCACGTCGTATTCCTCCGAGAACAGACCGGGTGGTCCACAGGCGGTGCGGCCGCGCTCGAACCAGCGCACCGCGCCGAGGACGTCGCCCTGCTGCAGGCTGGCCAGCGACATCCAGAACCCGCAGAGCAGGAAGGCGCCCTCGGCCTCCTCCAGGTCCCGGTCGTGGTGCCGGTAGCGGTAGACGAAGTGCTCGCGCGAGAGCTCGCGGCGCACCGCCTCGACGGTGGCGGCGCTGAGCGGGCTCTGCGCCGGGACCGCGCCGCGGACGGCGGCGAGCAGCAGGGAGGCGTCGACGCGCTCGTCCTCCGGGTTGCGCTGCCAGCGGCCGGAGGGGTGGACGCAGTGCTGCAGCGCCCACCCCTCCATCTCTCCGGCCAGCCCTCGCCAGGCGTCGACCTGGTCCTGCGGCGCCCCGGGCGCGGCCGCGATGCGCCGCAGGCCGGCGACGCAGATCAGCCGCGAGTGGGCCCAGAGGCGCTGGTCCAGCTCCCAGACCCCGGCGTCCGGCTCGCGCCAGCGCCGGGCGATGCCCTCGGCGGCCGCTCTCGCCGCCCGCCACGCCTGCCCGTCCGCACGGTCGTGCTCGGCCGCGGTGGCGAGGAGCAGCAGGGCCTCGCCGAAGGCGTCGAGCTGGAACTGGCTGCCGGCGTTGTTGCCGCAGTGGACCTCCGGCGCGCCCGGGTAGCCGGGCAGGGCGGCGACGTCCTCGTCCTCGGGCAGCGGCGTCCCGTCGCCGCGGTAGGCGGGGAGGAGGTGGGGGCCATCGGCGAGGAGGCGCTCCCCGGTGAAGCGCACGGCGCAGTCGAGCAGGGGCCAGCCGCCCACGGCCGCCGCGGCCTCGCCCGCGTAGCACTGGTCGCGGATCCAGACGTAGCGGTAGTCGTAGTCGCGCCCTTCGCTGGCGCGTTCGGGAAGCGAGGTGGTGGCGCAGGCGACCATGCCGCCGCCGGCGGTGGTCAGCCCGCGGAGCACGGCATAGGCGTGGCGGGCGTCGCGGGGCGCGGCGGTCCGCATGGCGGGCACGGCCGCGCGCCAGGCGGCCTCGGTGGCGCGCCAGAGCTGCCCGGGGTCGGGCGCGGGACCCTCAACCGGGTCGCGGTCGATCTCGAGCACGAGGTCGTGGTGGTCGCCCTCGTCGAGGTCGAGGCAGAGGAGGAGGTCCTCGCCGCCGTCCCGGGCCTCGCCGGCGCCGCTCCAGCGGACGCGCACCCCACCGGACTCACCGCTCCAGGTCCCCGCGCCGTCGCGCCGGAGGCGGAGCGGCCGGCGGCCCCACTCGGTGCGCAGGGCGAGGGCCACCGCCATCCGGCACGGTCCCCGCACCGGCTCGATCCTGCGGAGCAGCACGGCGCGGCGCGGGTCCCCGGGGAAGGCGAGCGCTTCGCGGGACTCGACGATGCTCCCGCCGCAGGACCAGCGACTGCGCCAGATCAGCGTCCCGTGCTCGTAGTAGCCGCCCCACACCGCGGGCGCCGCCGGGTGGACCGCGTAGCGGCTGGCCGCGCCCAGCAGCGAGGCGAAGACGGGGTCGCCGTCCCAGCCGGGGAAGCAGAGCCAGGCCACGTCCCCGCGCGGACCGACCAGGGCGCCGCGCTCACCGTCGGCGAGCAGCGAGTACTCCCGGAGGACGTGGGGATGGGTCTGGAGGACGGGGTCTGCCACGTCCGACCATGCTACCGCGGTGGTGGTTTACATGAGTACAATGCTGTCAGTTGATGACATAGCACGACGCGCGTCCGGAGGCGCGCGGAACCGGCCTGGAGGTCCCCCCATGAGCATGACCGTCGGCGACTTCATGGCCCAGCGGCTCGTGGATTGGGGGGTGGACATCGTCTACGGGTACACGGGCGACGGCATCACGCCGTTCTTCGAGGGCCTGCGCAAGAGCCAGGAGAAGTTCAGGTTCGTGCAGGTGCGCCACGAGGAGCAGGCGGCCTTCATGGCCTGCGCCCACGCCAAGTTCACCGGCAAGGTGGGCGTCTGCACGGCGACCTCGGGGCCGGGCGCCATCCACCTGCTCAACGGCCTCTACGACGCCAAGCTCGACCACGCGCCGGTGGTGGCCATCGTCGGCCAGGCGCCGCTCAAGTCGCTGGGCGGGCACATGCAGCAGGAGGTCGACCTGCCCAACCTCTACAAGGACGTCGCCTCCGAGTTCGTGCAGACGGTCGCGGAGGCGTCGATGGCGCGCCACGTCATCGACCGCGCGCTGCGCATCGCCATCGCCCGGCGCACGGTGACCTGCGTCATCCTGCCCGCCGACGTGGGTGCCATGGAGGCGGTGCCGGAGCAGCCGCACGCCAGCAAGACCATCCACACCGGCATCGGCTGGCGCGAGCCGCGCGTCATGCCGCGACAGGAGGACCTGCAGGCGGCGGCCGACGTGCTCAACGCCGGCGAGAAGGTGGCCATGCTGGTCGGCGCCGGCGCGTTGCACGCCACCGACGAGATCGTCGCCGTGGCCGACACCCTCGGCGCCGGCATCGCCAAGGCGCTGCTCGGCAAGGCTGCGGTTCCCGACGACGTGCCCTTCTGCACCAACACCATCGGGCTGCTCGGCACGCGTCCCAGCTGGGAGATGATGCGGAGCTGCGACACCCTGCTGATGGTCGGCACCAGCTTCCCCTACAGCGACTTCCTGCCCAAGTCGGGTCAGGCCAAGGCGGTGCAGATCGACCTGATGGGGGAGATGCTCTCCATGCGCTACCCCATCGACGTGCCGCTGGTCGGCGACAGCAGGGAGACGCTGCGCGAGCTGCTGCCGCTGCTCAAGCGCAAGCAGGATCGCAGGTGGCAGGAGAAGATCGTCGAGGACGTCGAGCACTGGTGGAAGCTCATGGACGACCGCGGCGAGCCCTACGAGACCGAGCGCGGGCTGCGCCCGCAGGGGCTCTTCGCGGCGCTGTCGAAGATGCTGCCCGACGACGCCATCATCGCCAGCGACTCCGGCTCGGCGGCCAACTGGGCGGCGCGGCAGGTCCGCATGCGGCGCGGGATGAAGTGGTCGCTGTCCGGCAACCTCGCCACCATGCTGCCCGGAGTCCCGTATGCCGTGGCGGCCAAGTTCGCCTTCCCCGACCGCGTCGCCGTGGGCACCATCGGCGACGGCGCGATGCAGATGGGCGGGATGAACGAGCTGATCACGATCAGCAAGTACTGGCGGGAGTGGAAGGATCCCCGCCTGGTGATCCTGGTGCTGAACAACTGCGACCTCAACCAGGTCACCTGGGAGTTCCGCGTCCTCTACGGCGACCCCAAGTTCGAGGCCTCGCAGGACATCCCGCGCGTCGACTTCGCCAAGTTCGCCAGGGACCTCGGCCTCGGCGGCGTGCGCGTGGAGCACGCCGACCAGATCGAGACGGCCTGGCGCGACGCGCTGAGCGCCGACCGTCCGGTCGTCCTCGACGCCATCACCGATCCCGAGGAGCCGCCGCTGCCGCCGCACATCAAGCTGGAGCAGGCGAAGATGATGGCCGAGTCGATGCTGCGCGGCGACCCCGGCCGCGTGCCGGCGATGCTGCAGTCGGCCCGCGAGAAGATCGACGAGTTCCTGCCCGGCCGATGAGGAGGGACGCCCCGCTCCTGCTCGACCGCATGCTGCGCAACGTCTCGCACGGGCGCTTCGAGCGCTCCATGGCCGCGCTCACCGCCGCCAGCGCCGTCATCACCACGGTCGAGGTGTACTACGAGCACTACAAGGGCGGCTTCGGCAACAAGATGATGTGGAGCCCCATCCTCATCACCCCGCCGGTCGTCGCCGCCGGCATCGCCGGCGTGTTCAGCCGCAAGGTGGCCAAAACCTGGCTGCCGCTGTTCAGCGCCGTGTACGCCCTCGACGGGCTGGTGGGGGAGTGGTACCACCTGCGGGGCATCGCCCGCCGTCCCGGCGGCTGGGGGCTGCCGACGTACAACATCGTCATGGGGCCGCCGGTGATGGCGCCCGGCCTCTTCGCCATGGTCGGCGGCATGGGCCTGCTCGCCGCGGTGCTCCGCCGCGAGGACGCGTGAACGACGAGTCCGCCGAGCTGCCCCGCCAGCGGCGCGGCATCACCCCGCAGATGGTCGGCCGCTTCCCGGACTTCGACGTGCTCGACACCGTCGACCAGTGGGACCCGGTGACCCGCGAGGCGGTCATGTCGCGCCTCAGCATCCAGGGCCCGCTGCAGTTCTTCAGCCCCGACGAGGAGCCGGCGCTGCGCGCCCTCTGCGACACGCTGAGCCACCAGCACGAGGAGCCGCGCGTGCCCCTCGCCGAGATGATCGACCGCAAGTACGCACAGGGCAAGCTCGACGGCTACCGGTACGACGACATGCCCGACGACCGCGACACCTGGCATCTCGTGCTGCAGGGTGTCGACGAGGTGGCGCGGCGGCGCTTCGGCCGGCCGTTCCATCAGCTCGACGTCGAGTCCCGCGAGGGCATCTGCCAGGACTTCTCGGACGGCCTGCTGCAGGGTGGCGCCTGGGACGCGCTCAACGTCAAGCGCGCCTTCAGCGTGGTGATGCGGGGCGTCGCCAGCCAGTTCTACTCGCACCCCTGGGCCTGGAACGAGATCGGCTTCGGCGGGCCCGCCTACCCCCGCGGCTTCGCGCGCTTCGGCGAGATGTCGGCGCGGGAGAGCTTCGAGGCGCCGGAGGCGTTCACCGCCGACCCGGTGCGCGACGTCGAGGCGCGCCACGAGTGATCCGGCACTGGCTCGCCGGCCACCTGCTCAAGGGCGCGGTCGGCCCGCCTGACAACGACTCGCGTTTCCTGCTGCATCCGCACCGGCGCGGCATCCAGGGTCTCGACCGCATGGCCCGCCACGGCCGCGACGACGAGGTCGACCTCTGCATCGTGGGCGCCGGCGCGGGCGGGTCCGTGCTCGCCCAGCGGCTGGCGCGCCGCGGGTTGCGCATCGTCATCCTGGAGGCCGGGCCGTTCTGGGACCCCGACCGCGACTGGGCCAGCGACGAGTCCGCCCAGCACAAGCTGTACTGGACGTCGCCCCGCGTCATCGGTGGGAGGAATCCCGTCGAGCTCGGCAAGAACAACAGCGGCCACGGCGTCGGCGGATCGATGATCCACTACGCCGGCTACACGCCGCGCCTGCACCCATCCGACTTCGAGGTGCGCAGCCGCGACGGCGTCGCCCAGGACTGGCCGCTCAGCTACTGGGACCTGAAGCGCCACTACGAGCAGGTCGAGCTGGAATTGCCGGTGAGTGGCCAGAACTGGCCGTGGGGGGATCCCCACACCTATCCGTTCCCGCCGCATCCCGTGAGCGCGGCGGCGCTGGCCGCCTGGCGCGGCGCGCTGAAGCTGAACATCCCCATGCGGGCCGGCCCCGTGGGAATCGTCAACGGCAGCTTCGGCAACCGGCCGCACTGCATCTACCGCGGCTTCTGCCTGGAGGGGTGCAAGGTCAACGCCAAGGCGTCGCCGCTGGTCACCCACCTGCCCGACGCCATCGCGCACGGCGCCGAGGTGCGCGCAGGGTCGATGGCCTGCCGCGTCGAGCTCGACGCGCAGGGGATGGCGCGCGGCGTCGAGTACGTCGACGTGGAGAGCGGCGAGCACCGCTTCCAGCGCGCCGCGGCCGTGGCCGTCTGCGGCTACTCGATCGAGACTCCCCGCCTCCTGCTCAACTCGGCCGAGGCGCGCTTCCCCCACGGGCTGTGCAACAACGAGGACCAGGTGGGGCGCTTCATCATGGTGCAGGGCGCCCCGCAGGTGGCGGCGCGCTTCCCGCGCGAGATGCGCATGTACAAGGCGCCGCCGCCCGAGGTGAGCTCGGAGCACTTCTACGAGACCGACCCGGGCCGCGGCTTCGCGCGCGGGTTCGCCATCCAGACCGTCTCGCCGATGCCGATCGCCTGGGCCGAGCACGTCATGGCCGAGGGCTACTGGGGCCGCGACCTGCGCCAGTACATGCGCGACTACAACCACTGGACGGTGCTCGGCGTCCTCAACGAGCTGCTGCCCCACCCGGACAACCGGGTCACCCTCGACGAGGAGCGCGACCAGTTCGGGCTGCCCGTCGCCCACATGTCGTACGGCCTCTCCGACAACGACAGCGCCAACATCGACTTCGCCAAGGGCGTGCTGCGCGACATCTGGAAGGAGGCGGACGCCGAGGACACGCTCACCATCGACCGCTACGCCCACCTCGTCGGCGGCTGCCGCATGGGCTTCAGCCCCGAGGACTCCGTGGTCGACGCCGACCACCGCAGCTGGGCGGTGCCCAACCTCTACATCGCCGACGGCAGCGTCTTCGTCACCCAGGGGAGCGCCAACCCGGCGCTGACGATCATGGCCCTCGCCTCGCGCCTCGCCTCGCGCATCGCCGGCGGGAGCGCGCTGCCGGTGCGGTCGCGGGCCACGGCCCTGACCCGCACGCTGCGCGGGGAGCGGACCGCGGCGACGGGGGCCCGCTAGTCGAGGTCGAGCGGCTCCTCCGCGGCGCCCATGCCGCCGGCCAGCGCGACGGCGCGGCGCAGGAGGGCGAGGCGCTCCGCCTCGTCGCGGGTGGCGGCGGCGCGGCCCGCGAGGTAGGTCGCCAGCGGTGCGAACTGGCGGGCCCCCGCCCCGCGGGCGGCGCCGCCGGCCAGGTCGAGCACCAGGGCGGCCTCGTCCCGGGTCAGCCCGCTGGGGGCCTCGACGCCGTCGGCGAACCGGTCGAGCCAGGGATTCACGGGCGCAATTGTCACCGGCGCGCTCAGACGCGCGCCAAGTCGCGGGGGCGTCCCGGGCGGCGACAATAGCCGCGTGATCAGCCCCGTCGTGGACGTGTTCCGCCTGCGCCAGTACTTCAACGTCATCACCCGCACCCGGCAGGTCGCCGACCTCGTCCGCAACGACGCCGCCTTCCTGCGCACCGTGCGCCGGGCGCTCATCACCCTGCCGTTCGAGAACGCGGTGAGCGTCGAGACGCAGCCCTTCCCCGAGCCCTCGCCCCGCCGCCTCGACCAGGCGCTGCGCGGCCGCCGCCTGGGGCTGGTGGCCACCGGGGGGAGCGGGGCGCTGGCCTCGGTGGTCGGGGTGTGGCGCGCCCTGGAGGAGTCGCACCTGCGGCCGGACGTGGTGTCGGTGTGCAGCGGGTCGTCGCTCTTCGGCTTCCCGCTGGCGGCGGGGATCCCCGCCGAGGAGGTGGCCGAGTTCACCCTGGGGCTGCGCACCCAGGACTACGTCGACGTCAACTGGGGCGGCCTGGCCTCGGTGGCCTTCGAGGTGGGCCGCGGCTTCGCCGGGATGATCGTCGGCGACAGGATCGAGCAGACGTATCGCCGCCTGCTCGGCGACATGACCCTCTCCGAGCTGCCCATCCCGTGCTACGCGCCGATCTGGAACATCGAGGAGAACCGCCTCGAGTACGCCGGGCCGCGCACCCACCCCGACCTCACCGTGGCGCGCGCCATCCGCACCGCCATCGCCATCCCGCTGTTCATCGACCCCGTGCACATCGACGGGCTGCACTGGTGCGACGGCGGCATCGTCGACATCTTCCCGGTGCGCCCGGTGCTGGAGATCGAGAAGGCGTGCGAGGTGGTGCTGGCGGTCAACGGGTTCTACCCGCCCAACTTCGACGGCGAGAGCGCCTACGGGTGGCGCGAGGCGCGCGCCTCGGTGCTGCGCATCGCGGCCCAGGTGCGCACCTCGCAGCAGATCGAGCTGGCCAGGACCAACCTCGAACGGCTGCGCGCCGAGACCGAGGTGATGATGATCGAGCCCGTGCCCTACTCGCAGGTGATGGGGGCGGGGTTCTACAAGCACTTCATCGACCGCAGCGCGTGGCCGGACTTCATGCGCGCAGGGCGCGCTGAGGCGCTGCACGTGCTGCGCGGCTGGGCGGGGAGGCAGCGCGCCACCGGCGCAGCCAAGGGAGGACGTCCTTCGCGAGCCGGGGCGCCCGCAGCGCGGACGCCGTCGCCGAGAAAGCGAAGCACCGCCGCGAAGGCGAAGCCCGCCGCCAAGGCGACGCCGCGCGCTCGCCGGAGCCGGGCGTCGACGCGTTGAACCGGCGGAGGGGGGGACGCTCCCATGCGGTCGCCGCCGTCGCCGCGTGCGCGCTGCTCAGCGCGTGCAGCGACGCCGCGACACCGGTGCGAACGCCGACGCCACGTCCGACCGCAACACCCACACCCACCGCGACGCCTCTCCCGACGCCGACTCCCACACCCGCCCCGACGCCCATCCCCATCAGCGCCGCGCCGCTCGTCGTCCAGGTGGAGAACTCCGACGCGGCGCGTCCGCAGTCGGGCATCGGCAGCGCCGACGTCATCGTCGAGTACACCACCGAGGGCGGCATCACCCGCTTCAGCGCGATCTTCTTCGCGCCCCCGCCGGCGGCGACGCAGATCGGCCCGGTGCGCAGCGCCCGGCTGGCCACCGTCCACCTCAGCCAGCTGCTCCACGCCGTGCTCGCCTACAGCGGCGCGTCGACGTACATCAACGGCCAGCTCAGCGCCGCGGGCGTGCAGCACTACGACGAGGACGCGGCGGGCGGCGACCTCTTCCGCATCGGTGCGCGCGCGGCACCGCACAACCTCTACACCGACGGCGCGCATCTCGCCGACCTGCTGCGCAGGGCAGCACCTCCGCCGGTGAGCTACAGCGCCTGGCTGCGCGAGCCCGCCGCCGCCGGCGAGGCCTCGACACCCGCGGCCGGGTTCAGCGTCCCCATGTCGACGTCCGAGGTGCCGCACTTCACCTGGAATGCGCAGCTCGGCGGCTACACGCGCACCGAGCCGTCGACGGGACTGATGGTCGACGCCGACACCGGCAGGCCGCTGGTGGCGGCGACGGTGGTGGTGATGCAGGTGGACGTCAACGTCGCGCCGCAGGTGCACGACGTCAACGGGGTGCTCGGCCTCGACCACAACCTCATCGGCACCGGGCCCGCCCAGGTGTTCACCGGCGGCGGTGAGTACGCCTCGACGTGGTCGGAGACGCCGGCCGGCGGGCTCCCCGCGTTCACGCTGGCGGACGGGTCGCCCGCCCCGGTGGCGCCGGGGCCGGTGTTCATCTGCCTCGTCCCGAAGGGGCAGCCCGCGGCGATAGGCTAGGCGGCTGTGAGCCAAGCAATCAGCATCCGCGACCTGATGCACACGCCGCCCGTCGTGGTCGCGCCCGACCTCACCCTCTCGGCGGCCGCCAAGGTCCTCGACGACAACAAGGTCGGCGCCGCCGCCGTCCTCGACGGGGCCGGTGAGGTCATCGGCATGGTCAGCGAGCGCGACCTGCTGCACAGCGTCGGCATCGGGCACGACCCGCACACCGACAGCGTCGAGCAGGTGATGGCGCGCGAGCCCTTCACCGTCAACGCCGACGACAGCGTCGAGAGCGCCCTCGACGTCTTCCGCACCCACCGCTTCCGGCACGTGCCGGTGCTGGACGGCGGGCACGTCGTGGGCATCCTCTCCATCCGCCACCTCGTCCGGGTCGCCCACATCGAGGAGGTGAAGCCCGCGGGCGCGGCGGGAGCCGCCGAGCTGGCGCCGCGCGGACTGGAGGGCGTCGCGGTCGCCGAGACGGCGGTCGGCGACGTCAGGGGAGAGGAGGGGTTCTTCCACTACCGCGGCTACGACGCCACCGAGCTGGCCCGGCGCTGCTCCTTCGAGCAGGTCTGGCACCTGCTCATGCTCGGCGAGCTGCCCACCGACGAGCAGCTCCGCGCCTTCCGCAGGCGCACCGTCGCCTACCGCGCCCTGCCCGAGGGCATCGCCGGGCTGCTCCCCGCGGTCGCCGTCCTCCCCGACTACACCCCGCTCGGAGCGCTGCGCAGCGCCGTGTCGCTGACCGCCGCCGCGATGGGCACCCAGCCGACCCTCGACATCACCGCCGAGCAGATCCTCGAGGACGCGCTGCGCATGGACGCGCTCGTCCCGGTGCTGCTGATGCGCCTGCACCGCCACCACCAGGGGCTCCCACCGGTCGAGCCCGACCCCGAGCTGGGCTACGCCGCCAACTACCTGAAGATGCTCACAGGGCAGACACCGGACCCGGTCAAGGCGCGGGCCGTCGAGCAGTACCTCATCCTCACCATGGACCACGGCTTCAACGCCTCCACCTTCACCGCCCGGGTGATCACCTCGACCGGCTCCGACATGGGCTCGGCGCTGACCGGAGCCATCGGGGCGCTGGCCGGGCCCCTGCACGGGGGGGCCCCCTCGCGGGCGCTCGCCATGCTCGACGCCATCGGCACGCCCGACCGCGCCGAGGAGTACCTGCGCCGGGAGATCGGCGCCGGGCAGCGGCTGATGGGCTTCGGCCACCGCGTCTACAAGACCGACGACCCGCGCTCCACCCTGCTGCGGGAGGTCGCCGGCGAGGTCGGCGGGGACCAGGTGGAGTTCGCCAAGCACGTCGAGGCGACCGCCCTGCGGGTGCTCAACGAGCTCAAGCCCGGGCGGAGGCTCTACACCAACGTGGAGTTCTACGCCGGCGTGGTGATGAACAGCGCGGGGATCCCCCGGGACATGTTCACCCCCACCTTCGCCTGCTCCCGCACGGTCGGCTGGACCGCCGCGATCGCCGAGCAGGCCGCCAACAACCGCCTGATCCGCCCCTCCGCCCTGTACGTCGGCCCCGCCGCCCCGCGACCCCTCCCAGACGGCTACGGGATCTCACCGGCGGGCTGAGACGCCCGCCGGGTATCATCCGCAGCGATGCTGTCGGACTACGCGCCGATCCTCCTCTTCCTGGGGATCTGTGTCGCCTTCGCCGCGGGCGCGCAGCTGCTCATCTCCGCGGTCGGCCCGCGCCGTCCCACGCCGGAGAAGGAGCTGCCCTACGAGAGCGGCATCATCCCGCGGCAGTCCGCGCGGCGCAGGTTCTCGGTCAGCTTCTACGTCACCGCCATGCTGTTCATCATCTTCGACGTCGAGGGGATCTTCCTGTTCCCCTGGGCGACGGTGGTGCGCCAGCTCAAGATCTTCGGCATCGTCGAGATCGGCATCTTCATCTTCACCCTGCTGGTCGCACTCCTCTACGTGTGGCGCAAGGGAGCGCTGGAATGGGAGTGAACGACGCGGCGTATCCGAACGTCCCCATCCTCCGAGCGCAGGGCGACGCGGGCGCCATCCCCATCCCCCGCGTCGGTGAGCGCGAGCGCACCGCGGCGCAGAGCGGGGTGATCACCACGACGATCAGCCAGGTGATCCAGTGGGGGCGCTACAGCTCCATCTGGCCCGCCCTCTTCGGCCTGGCCTGCTGCGCCATCGAGATGATGGCGGTGGGCAACAGCCGCTACGACATGTCGCGCTTCGGCGCCGAGGTCTTCCGGGCCAGCCCCCGCCAGGCCGACCTGATGATCGTCGCCGGCCGGGTGGCCCAGAAGATGGCCCCCGTGCTGCGGCAGATCTACGACCAGATGCCC
>DASRDZ010000057.1:0-26481 GCA_035652335.1 Candidatus Dormiibacterota bacterium | reverse complement strand
CCCAGCGGCGTGTACGAGTCGTGCGCCGCGTCCACCGAGCCGGTGCTCGTCGACGTCGTGGTGTCGGTGAACATGGCGCTGTAGACGGGCCCGAAGCGGACCTCCTTGCCTTCCATGTTGCCGCCGGACTGCTGGTCGGTTCGCGCCTGGGTCACGCCCGTGGAGGCGAGCGCCGGGTTGCCTGCGCTCTCCTGCTGGATGACGAACGCCCCCATCCCCACCATGATGATCGCCATGGCGCCGGCCACCGCCAGGCCCTGCCTGATGCTGCCGACCATCTTCCCGAACATCACGGTGAGCGCGAAGGGGATGAGGATCTCCAGGAAGATCTCCAGCTGGTTGGTGAAGCCGTTGGGGTTCTCGAAGGGGTGCGCGCTGTTGGCGTTGAAGAAGCCGCCGCCGTTGGTGCCCAGGTCCTTGATCGCCTCCATCGACGCCACCGGGCCCTGCGCGATCGTCTGCACCACGCCGCTGAAGGTGTGCGCGGTGGTGTAGCCGCTGAAGTTCTGGATGGCTCCCTGCGACACCAGCACGATCGTCGCCACCACGGAGATGGGGAGCAGGACGTAGAGGACACAGCGGGTGACGTCGACCCAGAGGTTGCCGATGGTGCTCATGCTGCGCCGCGCCAGAGCGCGAACCAGCGCCACGGCGATGGCGATGCCCGTCGCCGCGGAGAGGAACTGGTGCAGCACCAGCGCGAGCATCTGCGACGTGTAGCTGAGCGTCGACTCGCCGGCGTAGTTCTGCCAGTTGGTGTTGGTGGTGAAGGAGAGCGCGGTGTTGAAGGAGAGGTCGCCCGGCACCGAGGACTGCCCCTGCGGGTTGAGCGGCAGGTGGTCCTGGATGCGCAGGATGACGTAGGTGAAGACCAGGCTCACGATGCTGATGAGCAGCACCGCCACCAGGTAGCCCTTCCAGCCCTGCTCCTTGTCCTCGTCGATGCCGCTGACCCGGTAGAAGCCGCGCTCCACGGGGCGCAGCACGCGGCTCAGGAACACACGCTCGCCGTTGAACACCCTGACCATGTAGAGGCCGAGGAACCAGGCGCCGGCGGCGACCGCGACCAGGGTGACGATGCAGCCGATGACGTCGAGGACCATGGGGGCTCAGAACCGCTCCGGGTAGAGCAGGGCGACGAACAGATAGCCAGTCACCAGGACGGCGACGACGAAGGCGATGACGTACCCGGTCATCTCAGCCCAGCCTGTCCAGCGCTTCGACGTAGGCGAAGCTGAGGATGCCGAGCGCGGCCAGGACGAGGACCATCAGCAGGTCGAGCGGCACGCTGTGGAGCCTACCGACGCCGGCGTGAACGGACCGATAACGACTTCCCGCCTCGCGCGGGCGGCCGCCGCGCCCTACTGCGTCGCCGGACCGAAGCGGTAGCCCTGCCGCCCCACGGTGACCACGACCTGCGGGTGCGCCGGGTCGTCCTCCAGCTTGGCGCGCAGGCGATGCGCGAAGGCGCGCAGGTAGCCCATCTCGCCCGCGTACTGGGGTCCCCAGACGCGACGGAGCAGGGTGCGATGGTCCATCACCTGTCCGGCGTTGCGGGCCAGCTCGGCGAGGAGCAGGTACTCGGTCGGTGAGAGGCGCACCTCGACGCCGTCGCGCAGCACGCCGCGGGCGCCGAGGTCGACGCTGACCGCGCCGCACCGCACCAGGCGCGACGGCTCCGCCGCCGGACGCGCGCGGCGCAGCACCGCACGCACGCGGGCGATCAGCTCGTCAGCGCCGAAGGGCTTGGCCAGGTAGTCGTCGGCGCCCAGGTCGAGGGCGCGCACCTTGTCGCCCTCCTCACCGCGAGCGCTGATGACGATGACCGAGGGGATCCGCCTGCCCTCCAGCCCCTGGAGGATCTTCCAGCCGTCGACGAAGGGCAGTCCGAGGTCGAGCAGCACCACGTCGTATGCGCCGTCACGCATCCGTTCCGCCCCCTGCAGCCCGTCCGCCACCGCGGTGACCCGGAAGCCCGCCCGCTCCACCGCGGACGTGAGCGTCTGCCGCAGCGTCCTGTCGTCCTCGACGATCAGCACGGCCGCACCGTCCTGGCGCGCATCCTGCCCCGTCGATGCATTGGAGGTCATCGCCGGGCAACAGTAGCGCGCGCAACCATGCGCGCCTGAGGCTCAGGCGGTGATGGCGACCTTGGCGGCCAGCTCCCTGGCCTCGACGGTGTCGGCGAAGTGGCAGGCGGCGAGGTGGTCAGGACGGCCCTTCGGCTCGAAGACCGGCTCCACCTCGCGGCAGATGTCCTGGGCGAGGGGGCAGCGGGTGTGAAAGCGGCAGCCGCTGGGGGGGTTGATCGCCGAGGGGACGTCGCCGCGGAGGAGGATGCGCTCACGCTTGCGGGAGGGGTCGGGCAGGGGGATGGCGGAGAGCAGCGCCTGGGTGTAGGGATGCTTGGGCGCCCGGTAGAGCTCCGAGGCGGGGGCGAGCTCGACCATCTTGCCCAGGTACATCACGCCGATCCTGTCCGAAACGTGCTGCACCACCTGCAGGTTGTGGGAGATGAACAGGAAGGTGAGCCCGAACTCCTCCTGCAGGTCCTTGAGCAGGTTGAGCACCTGCGACTGGATGGAGACGTCGAGGGCCGACACCGGCTCGTCGGCGACGATGAACTTCGGCCGCAGCACCAGGGCTCGGGCGATGCCGATGCGCTGGCGCTGCCCGCCGCTGAACTCGTGCGGGTAGCGGTTGATGTAGTACTTGCGCAGGCCGACGCGCTCCAGCATGTCGGCGACGCGCGCCTCGCGCTCGGGACGCCGGTGCATGCCGAGGTTGTAGAGCCCCTCGCCGATGATGTCGCCAACCGGAAGGCGCGGGTTGAGCGACGCATAGGGGTCCTGGAAGATGATCTGCATCTCGCCGCGCAGCCGCTTCATCTCCGCGTAGGGCAGGTGGGTGATGTCCTTGCCCTCGAAGACGAGCGCGCCGGCGGTGGGCTCGATGAGCCGCAGCAGCACGCGCCCCGTCGTCGTCTTGCCGCAGCCGGACTCGCCGACGAGGCCCAGCGTCTCCCCCCTGGTGATGTCGAAGGTGACGTCGTCGACGGCCTGCACCTGCGCCACCAGCTTGCGGAGGAAGCCCGCCTTGATCGGGTAGTACTTGCGCAGGTCCTTGACCCGGTACAGCGGCGCCGCGGCGTCGGCGGACGGCTGCGCCGGGGGCGTCGCCTCGGGCGCGGTGGTCATGCGCCGAGCGCCTCCTCGGCGACGGGGCTGGTGGGATCGACCACCATCGAGTCCGAGCGCACCTCGTCCTGCTCCTTGGTGTACAGGTAGCAGGCGACGCGATGCGTCTTCGACGTCGGCGCCAGGGCGGGGAAGGCCGCGTCACAGGTGCCGTCGGCGAAGCGATGCGGGCAGCGCGGCGCGAAGGAGCAGCCGGGCGGCAGGTTGAGCGGATGCGGCACCACTCCCCTGATCACGTCGAGGCGGCGGCCCAGCTTGTCCGGCGAGGGGATGGAGTTGAGCAGGCCCTGGGTGTAGGGGTGCTTCGGCGAGGCGAAGAGCTCCTCCGCCGGGGCGTCCTCGACGACCTTGCCCGCGTACATCACGGCGACGTGGTCGGCCACCTCGGCGATCACCCCCAGGTCGTGGGTGATCATGATCACCGCCATGTTCTCGCTCTCCTTGAGCTCCTTGATGAGCTCGAGGATCTGCGCCTGGATGGTCACGTCGAGGGCGGTGGTGGGCTCGTCGGCGATCAGCAGGCGGGGCTTGCAGGCGAGCGCCATGGCGATCATCACGCGCTGGCGCATCCCGCCCGACATCTCGTGCGGGTAGTCGCGGATGCGCCGCTCAGGGGACGGGATGCCGACCTGCCTGAAGAGCTGCGCCACGCGATCGCGCGCAGCGGCCTCGTCGTAGCCGAGGTGGCGCTGGATCGACTCGAGGATCTGGTCGCCGACGCGGAACACCGGGTTCAGCGACGTCATCGGCTCCTGGAAGATCATGGCGATGTCGTTGCCGCGGACGTCCTCCATCTCCTCCTCGGAGATCTCCAGCAGGTTGCGCCCCTGGAACATCACGCGACCGGCGACGGCGCGCCCGGGACGCGAGAGCAGCCGCATGATGGTCAGCGCGGTGATCGACTTGCCGCAGCCCGACTCGCCGACCACGCCCAGCGTCTCCCGCTCACGCAGTGAGAAGTTGACGCCGTCGACGGCCTTGACGGTGCCGTCGTTGGTGAAGAAGTGGGTGCGCAGCCCCTCGACCGAGAGCAGCGCCCCGCTGCCGTCCGGCATGCGTCAGCGCTCCAGCGACCGCGGGTCGAAGGCGTCGCGAAGCGCGTCGCCGATGTAGTTGAAGGAGAGGACCGTGACCAGGATCAGCAGCCCGGGCCACAGCGAGTAGAAGAAGCCGACCGCGCCGCTGTTGAGCTGCTGGTAGCCCTGGTTGAGCAGCGAGCCCCAGGTCGCGGTGGGCTGCCCGATGCCGACGCCGAGGAACGACAGCGCCGACTCCAGCAGGATGGCGGCGCCGATGGTCAGCGAGGCGGCGACGACGATGGGGCCCAGGGCGTTGGGGATGAGGTGGCGCAGCATGATCCGCCAGCGCGGCGTCCCCAGCGCTTTGGCGGCTTCGACGAACTCCTTCTCGCGGACGCTCAGCACCACGGCGCGGACGATGCGCGCCGTATAGGGCCAGGCCAGCAGTGCGATGCCGATGACGATCGTCTGGATGCTCTGGCCGAAGGCCTTGGCGAAGATCACCAGGATGAGGATCGAGGGGATCGAGAGCAGCGCGTTGGTGACGGCGCTGACGATGGTGTCGACGACGCCGCCGAAGAAGCCGGAGGCGGCGCCGAGGAAGGTGGCGATGGCGATGGTCAGCAGCATCGCCAGGCCGCCGACCGCGAGCGAGATGCGGCCGCCGCTCAGGTTGCGCACCAGCAGGTCGCGGCCGATGTCGTCGGTGCCCAGGATGTGGCCCGCCTGGAAGGGGCCGAGGTCGGCGTGGGTGGGGTCGACGTGCTCCGCCGGGAGGAGCAGCGGCCCGATGGCGCAGGCCAGGGCGAGGATGGCCAGCACAGCCAGCGCGCCGATGGCCATCTTGCGCTTGCGGAAGCGCCGCCAGACGAGCTGGTAGAAGCCGACCTCTGCGGTGGTCTCGAAGTCGACCCCGGTGGGCGCCTCCGGCGTCACCCCGGGCTGCAGGACGACGTTGGTGGTGGCCATGGGTCAGGCCGAACGCCTGTGCGGCGTCACTGCGTCCTCCTCATGTGGCAGCGCTCAGTCTATAGCAAGCGACTCGCGCTGCCAGCCAGGGAAAAAGGAAGGGCCCGGGGGCCCCGGATTGGGGCCCCCGAGCCGCCGAGTGAACGTGGATGAGGTCTACGCCTGGCAGTTGCCGCCGGTGCAGTACCAGTCGTAGGAGTTGAAGGTCCAGACCAGGTCGTTGCGCTGCACGCCCTGCAGCTTGGTGGAGATGCTGTTGACCGTCACCTGCTGGTACAGCGGGATCTCGGGGATGTCCTTGGCGAGGAGCACCTCGATCTGCTTGTACAGGTTGGCGCGGGTGTTCAGGTCGATCACGGTGCGGGCCTGGTCGAACAGCGAGTCGACCTGCGGGTTGTCCTCACCGGTGGTGTCCTGACCCTGGCCCTTGTTGGCGGCCGACGGGATCTGGTTGCTGCCTGGGCAGGAGCCGCCGCAGTCGGCGTGGTAGCCCGCGTACCAGTTGTCGGGCTCGGCCGGGCTGCTCAGCGTGTTGGTGTACATGCCCATGTCGAACGTGTGGTTGTAGAGCACGCCGCCGTCGGCGAAGGAGCCGAACAGCTTGCCCGCGGTCACGTTCTTGTAGGGCGTGTTGACGTGGATGCCGATCGCCTGCAGGTCGCTGGCGATCAGCGGCTCGGCGTCCTCACGGATGGCGTTGCCTGCGGTGGTGGCGATGTCGAGGTCGATGCAGGAGCCGTCCTTGAAGGCGCGCGTCTTGCCGCCGTCACAGCTCGGGCTCAGCTTGTAGCCGGCCGAGTCGAGCAGGGCGTTGGCCGCCGTCGGGTCGTACTTCGTGGTCGGGTCGTCGGAGGTCTTGATGAACTCGGAACCGAGGTAGATCCACGAGTCCGCCGGGACCACCGTCTTGCCCTGGGCCAGGGTGTCGACGATCTGCTGGCGGTTGATGCCTTCGAGGATCGCCTTGCGGACGTTGAGGTCGGCGAGATACGGCGACTTCTTCGCCCCCGAGCCGCAGAGGCCCTTGGCGTTGTTGCACATGTTCAGGTCGATCTTCTCGGCGCCCGAGTCGGGGATGGTCTGCACCTGCAGCTTGCCGTTCGCGGACTCGGCGATGAGGTCCTTGAGGAAGCCGAGGCGGTAGTCCATGCCGAAGTCGATCGAGCCGGCCTTGGCCGCGGTCAGCTCGGCTGCGGTGCCGGAGATGACCTTGAAGACGATCGTGTCGAGGTGCGGCTGGTGGGCCTTGTCCCAGTAGTTCTTGTTGCGGACCAGGATGATGTCCTTGGTCGGCTCGTACTTCTCGAGAACGTAGGGACCGGTGCCGTCGCTGAACTTGTCGAGGGTGTCCGTCGCCTTGTAGGCGTCGGTGTTGCCCGATCCGACCGACAGGTCGACGGTCTGGGCGGTCTTCTCCAGGTCACCGTTGGCGGCGAACGCCGTCTCCAGCAGCTTCGACGGCATGATGCCGTAGACGCCGGTGAAGAAGCTCAGGTACGGGCCGAACAGCGACTTGTAGCTGACCACGGCCTGATTGGGGTTGCTGTCGTCGCAGGAGGTGAGCTGGTCCCAACCGGTGGTGCTCAGCACCGCGGTGGGGTTCTTGTCCTTGTACTTCAGCCACCAGAACTGGGCCGTGTCGCAGACGTCCTTGGAGGAGAAGGTCGAGCCGTCGTCCCACTTGACGCCGGAGCGCAGCTTCCAGGTGACGCACATCTTGGCCGCGGTGTCCTTGCAGCCGCTGGTCTTGACGTCGCCGTTGGCGGTGGTGGGAACCTCGGTGGCCAGGTCGGGCCGCCAGAAGTCCGCCTGGGTCTTGGCGTTGGCCGTCTCGTCGGTCGAGCGGTACCAGAGGAGCCCCTCGTTGATGAGGGCGTCGACCGCATACGAGTAGGTCATGCTGTCGGTGATGCCGGCGGCCAGGAAGCTGGTGGGCTCCTGGACGAGGCCGATGTTGAGCGTGCCGCCGTTGACGGCGCCGGGGTTCTGGGTGGGCTCGGAGCTCGACGAGCTGGAGGACGAGCCGGCGGTCGAGTTGTTGCTCGACCCGCACGCCGCCAGGGCGCTGATCACGCCGATGCCGACCACCCCGAGCAGTCGGCGTCTCAGAGAGTGGAGTTCCATGCACACCTCCTGGGTCGTCCTGGCGGCGTCCTGCGGGCTGGTTCATGCCCGTCACGGCCGCATCTCCGGAGCGCGGCTGGCCCAGGGACCCCGGGCAGTCCTCCGGCGGACGGCATTCTGCGAAGGCGGACAGGCGGGCGCATCCCCCAGAAGAATGATTTTCGCCAGCGCCGCACTCAACTGACCGTATACTCGGGCGGCCGGTCCGGTGTTGCACATGTTCGAGCGACTTCGCGCGTTCCGTGGCCTGAGCAGGCCGCGCCGCTTCCGCACGCGGCTGCTCCTGGGCATGCTCGCGGTGGCGGTGGTGCCCCTCGTCGTCTTCACCGCGGTGGTCGCGGCCGACCTGGGAGCGGTGAGCGACAGCACCGTCCAGGACACCAAGCAGACGATCATCCAGGACCAGGAGCAGGGCCAGGCGGTCGACGTCGCCGACCGCGCCCAGACCATCGACGTCCGGCTGGGGGGCATCGCCGGCGACGTGCGCCTGCTCCGCGACCAGACCCAGCAGGTGATCGAGCATCCCCCACCGGGCGCCGGCGCGTCGCTGAGCTTCCAGGCCCTGCAGGGCGCGTGGTACGCGTCCACGCCGGACACCTCCGTGGTGGTGGGCACGGCCGCGGCCCGCACCGCGCCCATCGCCGCCCCGGCCCCCAGCGCCGCGCTCGTCTCCTTCATGGAGGGGATGCGCAAGAGCTACTCGGAGATCGAGGCGGTGTGGATCGTCGACAAGCCGGACTCGGTGATCCGCACCGTGCCCGGGATCGACGTGGCCGCGGCCATCCGCGACAACCGGATCAGCGCCAACAGCCCGCTCGGGGTCGACGGCGACCTCATCTTCTCCACGTCGCAGGCGCGCTTCGCCTCCGCCGGCAGCGTCCCCCAGAGCTGGACCGACCCCGCCAAGCCCGGCGCCCAGCAGCTGATCGGCCCCTACTGGACCGATCCGTACCGCACCCGCCAGGGGGACGAGGGCGTGACCGTGTGGATGCCCGCCAGCCCCGACGGCAGCACCCTGGTGGGCGCCGACATCACCGTCGCCGCCATCACCGGGGCGCTGCTGCAGCCGGTGATCAGCGGAGAGCCCGGCGCCTACCCCATCCTGCTGAGCAGCAACAACAAGGTGCTCGCCGCCGGCGACCAGGCCGCCACCGACTTCCACCTCACCGGCCGCCTGACCGGGTCCCTCCTGCCGCTCTCGGCCGGCTCCGACTTCGGCAACGGCATGGTCACCGTCGAGCAGACCGGCCACGCCGAGCAGCTGCGCGGCACCTTCGCCGGCGTCGACCGCGAGATCTTCACCGCGCCCATCTACACCGCCCACTGGGTGCTGGCCACCTCGGTCCCTGTGAGCGTCCTGGAGCCCGACATCGCCGGCCTCAGCCGCGGCATCGAGAACGGCATCCGCAGCATCCTGCTGCACGTCATCCCCGTCGCCCTGCTGCTCACCGGCCTGGCCTTCCTGATGGCCACGCTGGGGGCGCGGCGGCTGGTCGGACCGGTGCGGGCGCTGCAGACCTCGGCGGAGCGGCTGGCCCGCGGCAACACCGACGAACCGGTGCCCCCGCAGGGCGACGACGAGGTCGGCATGCTCGCCGCCTCGCTGGAGCGGATGCGCCGCGAGATCAACGCGTCGCGCGACACCATCCTGGCCGCCGCCCGCGAGCTGGAGGGACGCGTCGCCGAGCGCACCCACGAGCTGCGCACCCGCAACGAGGAGCTGGTCGCCCTCAACACCCTGGCCGGCGCGCTGACCAGGGCGCTCGACCCCGAGGCCATCCTCGCCTGTGCCCTCGACACGGCGCGGGCGGTCCTCCCAGCCATCGCCGCGCGCACCTGGAGCGCCGGTGAGGGGGGGACGCTGCGGCCGGAGACCCTGTGGGTGTCGGAGGCGGTCGAGGACGGCGGGGCGGTGGTCGCGCCCGAGGCCCTCGCGGCGGCGGCGGAGCGCGCCCTCGACGAGCACGGGGTGGTCACCGTCCACGGCTCGGCGCAGACCGATCCCGTGCTGGTCGGCCTTCCCTTCCAGGCGGGCGAGGAGACGCTCGGAGCCCTGGCCGTCGCCTGCCGCCCGGGAACCCACGTCGCCGAGCGGACCCGCACCCTGCTCGGCGCGGTCTCCGACCAGATGGGCATCGCCCTGCGCGCCGTGCAGCTGGCCGCCGAGGGCCGCGAGGTCGCCGTCCTGGAGGAGCGCACCCGCCTGGCCCGGGAGATCCACGACACCCTGGCCCAGCAGCTCACCGCCATCGTCCTGCAGCTCGAGGCGGCCGAGGGCTATGCCGAGCGCAGCCCGGGGAGGGCCCACTCGCTCGTGATCACCGCCAGGGACCAGGCGCGCTCGGCGCTGCAGGAGGCGCGGCGCTCGGTGTGGAACCTGCGCCCACAGTCGCTGGAGGCGACCGGCCTGGTGGCGGCGCTCGACCGCGAGGTGCGCCGCTGGTCGCGCAGCACCGGGGTGCGCGCCCGGCTGCGCACCGAGCCGCTGCCCAACCCGCTCAACCTCCAGCCCGCCGCGGAGGTCGGCCTGCTCCGCATCGCCCAGGAGGCGCTGAGCAACGCGGGGCGGCACAGCGGGGCGACCTCGGTCGAGGTGTCGCTGGGCGTGCGCGACGGTGCGCTGGAGCTGAGCGTGCAGGACGACGGCTGCGGCTTCGACCCCGAGGTGTCGCCGCAGCCCGGCAGCTTCGGGCTCGTCGGCATGGGCGAGCGCGCCCGGCTGGCGGGAGGCGTCCTGGAGCTGAGCACGAGGCCCGGCGCCGGCACCCGCGTGTCGGTGCGCCTCCCGCTCGTGGAGCTGGCCGGCGTCGCCGCGGCCGCCGCCGAGGGGGTGCCTGCATGACCATCCGCGTCCTCGTCGCCGACGACCATCCCGTGGTCCGCCAGGGCCTCTGCACCATGCTGGAGATCGAGGAGGACATGGAGGTGGTCGGCCGCGCCGCCGACGGGCTGGAGGCCGTCGACCAGGCGCGCGAGACCAGGCCGGACATCATCCTCATGGACGTGCAGATGCCCAACCTCGACGGCATCGAGGCCATGCGCCGCATCCGCGAGGACGACCCCTCCGCCCGCGTCATCGTCCTCACCACCTACCGCGACGAGGACTACATCTTCCCCTCGCTGCGGGCGGGGGCGCGGGGCTACCTTCTCAAGGACGCATCGCGCGAGGAGCTGGCGGAGGCGATCCGCGCCGTCCACCGCGGCGAGTCCCTGCTCGACCCGCAGCTCGCGGACCAGACCCGCTCGCGCGAGGGGCTCACCGCCCGGGAGATCGAGGTCCTCGAGCTGATGGCGCAGCAGCACAGCAACGCGCAGATCGCCGAGAAGCTCTTCGTGAGCGAGAACACCGTCAAGACGCACGTCAGCAACATCCTCGCCAAGCTCGGCTGCAGCGACCGGGCGGCGGCGGTGCTGACGGCCTGGAAGCGGCACCTGATCTCGTAAGGCTTCCGCTGGCCGCGGCCTTCTCCTTCCGGTGCTCCGTAGAATCCCCGCCACAGATGACCCCGATCCGCATCGGCCTGCTCGGCCTCGGCACCGTCGGCGCCCAGGTCGCGGAACGCCTCGCCACCGCGCACGACCTGATCACCGAGCGCACCGGCGTCCCCGTCGAGCTGGCCCGGGTGCTGGTGCGCGACCCGCGCAAGGAGCGCGCCTTCGTGCCGCCGCCGGGCGTCCTCACCACCGACCCTGACGACATCCTCGACGACCCGGGAATCAACGTGGTGGTCGAGGTGATGGGCGGCATGGAGCCGGCGCGCACCTACATCGAGCGCGCGATCAGCGCCCGCAAGGCGGTGGTCACCGCCAACAAGGAGGTGATGGCGTACCACGGGCCTGCGCTGCTGGAGCTGGCCAGGGAGCGCCGCGTCGACGTCTACTTCGAGGCCGCGGTCGGCGGCGGCATCCCGCTCATCTCGACGTTCAAGATCGACCTGCTGGCCAACGAGATCAGCCGCATCGAGGCGGTGATCAACGGCACCACCAACTACATCATCGACCGCATGGCCAGCGACGGGCAGAGCTTCGACGACGCGCTCGCCGAGGCCCAGCGCCTGGGCTACGCGGAGCCCGATCCCACCTACGACGTCGAGGCGTACGACGCGGCGTTCAAGCTGACCATCATGTCCTCGATCGCCTTCCGCACCCGCATCGACCCCGCGTGCGTGTACCGCGAGGGCATCCGCCAGCTCGACCCGGTCGACTTCCGCTACGCCGCCGAATTGGGCTACGCCATCAAGCTGCTCGCCTTCGCCCAGGCGACCGACGGCCAGGTCGAGCTGCACGTGCATCCCACCTGCATCCCCCAGTCGCACCTCCTCGCAGCGGTGCACGACGCGTACAACGCGGTGGTGATCGACGGCGACCTGGTCGGGCGGGTGCTGCTCTACGGCCAGGGCGCCGGGGGGCGTCCGACGGCGAGCGCGGTGGTGGGCGACATCCTCGACCTGGTGCTGTCGCTGCGCAAGGGCGTCGACAACCGCATCGCCGTCGACTTCTCGCGGCAGCGCAGCATCCTGCCCATGGACGAGGTGCGCACCGCCGCCTACCTGCGGCTGCACGTCGCCGACAAGCCCGGCGTGCTCGCCGACGTCACCAGCATCCTCGGTGAGCTGGACGTGAGCATCTCCTCGATCGTGCAGAAGTCGCTCATCGTCGAGCACGCGGCGGCGGAGCTGGTCATCCTCACCCATCCGGCCAGCGAGAAGGCGCTGCGCACCGCACGCGAGCGGCTCGCGGCGCTCCCCTCGGTCTACGCCGTGCCCGCCTTCCTGCGCGCGCTGCCGGTGTCCGCATGAGTGCGGCGGTGCCGTCGGGAATGCCCGTGACGCCGGTGCGGCCGCCGCATCCCGGCGTCATCCTCCGCTACGCGGACCGGCTGCCGGTCACCGAGCAGACCCCGCGCATCACCCTCAACGAGGGCGGCACGCCCTGCATCGAGTCGCAGAGCATCGGCAGGCAGCTCGGCCTGCGCTCGCTGCACTTCAAGTTCGAGGGCCTCAACCCCACCGGCTCGTTCAAGGACCGGGGCATGGTGATGGCGGTGGCCAAGGCGATGGAGGCGGGCTCGGAGGCGATCGTCTGCGCCTCGACCGGCAACACCAGCGCCTCCGCCGCCGCCTACGCCGCCCGCTTCGGGCTGCGCGCCATCGTCGTCGTGCCCAGCGGCAAGATCGCCGCCGGCAAGCTGGTGCAGGCCCAGGTGTACGGTGCCAAGGTTCTGGCCATCCGTGGCAACTTCGACCGCGCCCTGCAGGCGGTGCGCGAGCTGTGCGAGCGCTACCCGGTGACCCTGGTCAACAGCGTCAACCCGCACCGCATCGAGGGGCAGAAGACGGCGGCCTTCGAGATCGTCGACGAGCTCGGCGACGCGCCCGACGTGCTCGCCATCCCGGTTGGCAACGCGGGCAACATCACCGCCTACTGGAAGGGCTTCCGCGAGTACCACGCGGACGGGCTCACCTCCAGGCTGCCGCGCATGGTGGGCGGCCAGGCGGAGGGCGCGGCGCCGATCGTGCTCGGGCACGCCGTGGAGAAGCCGCGCACGGTGGCCTCGGCGATCCGCATCGGCAACCCCGCCTCGTGGGAGTCGGCGGTGGCGGCGCGCGACGAGTCGGAGGGCCTGATCGACTCGGTGACCGACGGCGAGATCCTCGCCGCCCAGCGCCTGCTCGCCTCCCGCGAGGGGATCTTCGCCGAGCCCGCCTCGGCCGCGTCGCTCGCCGTTCTGGCCAAGTCCGTCCGCAACGGGGCGGTGGCGCCGGGGTCGTCGGTGGTCTGCGTGCTCACCGGCAGCGGGCTCAAGGACCCCGACGCGGCGCGCAAGGAGCTGTCCCCACCGGTGGCGGTCGACGAGGACGTCGACAACATCGCCCGGCTGCTCAAGCTCTAGATGCAGGTCCGCGTCGCCGTCCCCGCGACGGTCGCCAACCTGGGGCCGGGGTTCGACGTCCTGGCGCTGGCCCTCGACCTGCAGAACGAGGTCACCGCGGAGCGCACCGGCGAATCCGGCCTGTCCGTCGACCCCGGGCCGGACGCGCCCGACGAGCTGCGCGATCCCAGCCGCAACCTGGTGACGAGGGCGTACACGGCCACCTGTGCGGAGCTCGGCGTGCTTCCCGACGGGGTGCACTTCGCCTGCGTCAACCGCATCCCCTTCCGTCGCGGGCTGGGGTCGTCGGCGGCCGCCGCGCTGGCCGGCACGCTGTGCGCCACCGCGCTGCACGCCGCGCCGTGGGACGAGCAGCACATCCTGCGCTGGGTGGCCGGGATCGAGGGCCATCCCGACAACGCGGCCGCCGCGCTGCTGGGCGGCCTGGTCGTCGTGGTGCCCGACCAGACGGTGGTGAACGTCGAGGTGCCCGACGAGCTGCGCGCCGTCGTCTTCGTGCCCGACCTCGAGCTCTCAACCCCCCTCGCCCGCCAGGTGGTGCCGCAGGCGTTCACCCGCGCCGACGCCGTGTTCAACGCCTCGCGCTGCGCCCTGCTGGTGCGGGCCGTGCTGCTGCGCGACTGGCCGACCCTCGGCGTTGCCATGCAGGATCGCTGGCACCAGCCCGCGCGCGCCGCGCTCTTCCCCGAGCTGCCCGCGCTCCTCGACGCCGCCATGGGCGCCGGGGCGCGCGGCGCGGCGCTCAGCGGCGCAGGCCCCTCGGTGGTCGCCCTCACCGACGGGGACACCGGCGCGGTGGCGGAGGCGATGTCGCGGTGCGGGGTGCCGGGGAGGGCGATCGTGAGCCGGGTTCGCAACTGGGGAGCACGGGTCGACCTGACCGCATAGTTATGGCCTACATCGTCCAGAAGTACGGTGGCACCAGCGTCGCCACCCCAGAGAAGATCCAGAGCGTGGCGCGCCGCGTGCAGCAGACCATGAGCCAGCCGGACGTCGACGGCGTGGCCGTGGTGGTGTCGGCGATGGGCCACACCACCGACGAGCTCATCGAGCTGGCCCACCGGATCACCGACTCGCCGCCCTCGCGCGAGATGGACATGCTGCTCTCCACCGGCGAGACGATCACGGCGCCGCTCCTGGCCATGGCCCTCTGCGCGGTGGGCACGCCGGCGGTGTCGCTGACCGGGCTGCAGGCGGGCATCCGCACCAGCGGGGCGCACCGCAAGGCGCGCATCGTCGACATCGTCCCCGAGCGCATCCTCGACGCGCTGCGCGACGGCACGGTGGCGGTCATCGCCGGGTTCCAGGGGGTGACCGAGCAGTACGACATCACCACCCTGGGCCGCGGCGGCAGCGACACCACGGCGGTGGCTCTGGCCGCCTCGGTGGGGGCGCTGCAGTGCGAGATCTACACCGACGTGCGCGGCGTCTACACGGCCGACCCGCGCATCGTCCCCGAGGCGGTGCCCATCCCCGAGATCTCCTACGAGGAGATGCTGGAGTTCGCCGCCGTGGGAGCCAAGGTCATGCACCCCCGCGCCGTGGAGATCGGCGAGGCGTACGACATGCCGATCTGGGTAAAGTCCTCCTTCGAAGACGCACCAGGAACGCTCATCTGCAGGCACCCGAAGTTGGAAGATCGCCAGAAGGTCCGCGGCATCGCCCAGGAGGTCGACGTCGCCAAGGTGACGCTGCTGCGCGTGCCCGACCGCCCGGGCATCGCCGCGGGCATCTTCGGCCCGCTGGCCGACAACCACATCAACGTCGACGTCATCCTCCAGAACGTCGGGCACGACGGCACCACCGACCTCTCCTTCACCCTGGCCGAGTCCGACCTGCGCCAGGCCGAGCCGCTGGTGCAGTCGATCGCCGCCAGCGTCGGCGCCGACGGCTACGAGGCCACGGCCGACATCGCCAAGGTGTCGGTGGTGGGCACGGGGATGCTCAACACGCCGGGCATCGCGGCGACGATGTTCCGCACCCTCGCCGACGCGGGGATCAACATCGAGCTGATCTCGACGAGCGAGATCCGCATCACCTGCATCATCTCGCGCGACGACGTGCGCAAGGCGGTGCAGGCGCTGCACCGCGCGTACCAGCTCGACGAGCTTTGAGCACTCCCTCGGTGGGGGATGCGGTCCAGCTCAAGCGGGCCCATCCCTGCGGGAGTGACCGCTTCGTGGTGACGCACGTGGGCCTCGACATCCGCCTGTCGTGCGCGGGATGCGGGGCCCGGCTGATCCTCACCCGGGCGAAGCTGCAGGCACGGCTGCGCGCGGTCGAAGGTGCCTTCCAGGAACCTCCCGCGTGAGCCTCAGCGTCGGCATCGTCGGCCTGCCGAATGCCGGCAAGTCCACCCTCTTCAACGCCCTCACCAAGGCCGGCGCCGCCGTCGGCAACTACCCCTTCACCACCATCGAGCCCAACACCGGCATCGTCCCGGTGCCCGACGGCCGGCTGCAGCAGCTGGCGGACATCTTCAACCCGCCCAAGGTGATCCCCACCACCGTCACCTTCACCGACATCGCCGGCCTGGTCCGGGGCGCCTCGCGCGGCGAGGGGCTGGGCAACCAGTTCCTCGGCCACATCCGCGAGACCGACGCCATCGCGCTGGTGGTGCGCTGCTTCGACGACCCCGACGTCACCCACGTGGAGGGCTCGGTCGACCCGGTCCGCGACATCGACCTGCTGGAGCTGGAGCTGCAGCTCGCCGACCTCGACTCGGTGAGCAAGCGCCTGGAGAAGACCGAGCGCACCGGCCGCCTGCAGAAGGACCACGCCGAGGAGACGGTCGCCGTCCTCCGGCGCGTCCACGAGCACCTCGACAGCGGCCTGCCGGTGCGCACCCTCGGGCTCACCAGGGAGCAGTCGCAGCACGTCCGTGACCTCTTCCTGCTCACCGCCAAGCCCATCCTGGTTGTGGCCAACGTCGACGAGAACGACGCGGCCGGGCGGGCGGTGCTGCAGCGCGTCGAGGCGCGGGCGGAGCAGAGCGGCGGCGAGGCGGTGGCCGTGTCGGCGCGCATCGAGGCCGAGCTGAGCGAGCTGGAGCCCGACGACCAGCGCGAGTTCCTGCAGTCGCTCGGGCTCGAGGAGCCGGGGCTCAACCGGCTGGCCCGCAGCGCCTACCACCTGCTGCACCTGGTCACCTTCTTCACCGCGGGAGAGAAGGAGGTGCGGGCCTGGACCGTCCGCCGCGGGGACACCGCCATCGACGCCGCCGCCGAGATCCACACCGACTTCGCCAAGGGGTTCATCCGGGCGGAGGTGGTGGGGGCCGCCGACCTCATCGGCGCGGGGTCGTATGCGGCGGTGCGGGAGCAGGGCAAGCTCCGGCTGGAGGGCCGCGACTACGTCGTCCAGGACGGGGACGTGATGCACTTCCGGTTCGGGCTGTAGCGCGGGGAGCGCGGCGCTGGGCTCGCACAGGCGGCAGGTCGCCGGATAGGGGCGGCCGCTGGAGAACGGACGGCGGGGCTGGTGCACGAGCCCGGCGCCTGCTGCCTGTGGGGCCCTGGCGACGGCGGGAATCACACCCACATCTTGTGGTCCCGGCGGAACGGTACCACATCATCTGGAGGTGCGCACACCTGCGCGGAAGCTCCCGCGACAGCCCGGGAAAGCAGCCGTGGAGTGGTGCCGATTGCGGCCGCGTCTGCCGTCGCGGCGCTCCTGATACCCTTGCCCGGCTCGTCATGGCGAAGAAGTCCAAGCGTCCCCCCGCACGCAGGCAGCAGCGGCCACCGCAGCGTCCGCAGTCCTTGCCGCTCGCCGGGTTGAGCACCTCGACGGCGCCGGACGCGGCCCCGCCGGACGTCGACGGCGAGGAGGCCGACGACTACGCCGCCACCGCCATCCCCCTCACCGAGAGCGACGGCCCCATGCCGCTGCCGCCCGCCGAGGAGGAGGCTTTCGCCCCCGCCGCGACGACGCGGACCCCGGTGGCGGCCGGCGCCACGGTGAGCGAGCGCCGCCGCGTCGGCCGCATCGACCCCGCGCAGGCCGCCGCGCGGCAGACCGCGCGCGCCAAGAGCGGACGGCAGCAGAGCACCGCCGCGATGTTCGAGCCGCTGCCGCCCGACGACGACGCCATCCCCTTCGACCGCGTCCCCTACGTTCCCGGCGACCTGCGCCGGGTGCTGGCCATCGCCCTGTTGATGGTGGTCCTCGTCGTGGTCGCCGACATCGTCATCAACAACGTCGTCAAGTGAGCAGGAGCCGGCCCGGTCGGCTGGACGCGACATGAGGGTGATCCTCTACACCGGCAAGGGGGGAGTCGGGAAGACGTCGGTGGCGGCGGCGACGGCGGTGCGGTGCGCGCAGCTCGGCTACCGCACCCTGGTGATATCCACCGACGCAGCGCACAGCCTCGGCGACTCCCTCGACGTCGACATCGCCGACAAGCCCGTCGAGATCGCGCCCAACCTCTGGGGCCAGGAGGTCAACGCGCTCCACGAGCTGGAGTCGCACTGGGATCGCATCCACGACTACCTCACCGCGCTCTTCGCCGCGCAGGGCGTCGACGACATCGTCGCCGAGGAGCTGGCCTCGCCTCCGGGCATGGAGGAGGTGGCCTCGCTGATGTGGATCAAGCACCACAAGCGAGCCGGCCTCTTCGACGTGCTCGTCGTCGACTGCGCGCCCACCGGCGAGACGCTGCAGCTGCTCGCCTTCCCCGACGTGGCCCGCTGGTACCTCGACAAGCTCTTCCCCATCCACCGCCGCATCAACAAGGTGGCGCGGCCGATGGTGCAGCCCTTCATCAGCATCCCCCTGCCCGACGACGACGTCTTCGGCAGCATCAAGGACCTGCTCCTCGACCTCGAGGGGATGAAGCAGGTGCTCGGTGACCCCAAGACGTGCACGGTGCGCCTGGTGCTGAACCTGGAGAAGATGGTGGTCAAGGAGGCGCAGCGGGCCTTCACCTACCTCTCGCTCTACGACTACCTCACCGACCTGGTGGTGGTG
This sequence comes from Candidatus Dormiibacterota bacterium, assembly GCA_035652335.1. Classification (GTDB taxonomy): domain Bacteria; phylum Chloroflexota; class Dormibacteria; order Aeolococcales; family Aeolococcaceae; genus DASRDZ01. The sequence goes on along the minus strand of DASRDZ010000057.1, from coordinate 8,311 downwards.
AACCGCGTGCTGCCGCCCGAGGTGCAGGACAGCTACTTCGCGTCGTGGCGAAGCGCGCAGCAGCGCTACAGCGAGCTGGTCGACACCGCCTTCTCCCCGGTGCCGATCCTGCGCACCAAGCTCTTCGACCACGAGGTGGTCGGCCTCGACGCGCTGGCGGAGATGGCCGACTCGATCTTCGGAGATCGCGACCCGGCGGAGATCTACTATCACGCGGTGCCGCAGCGCATCCAGAAGACGGGCGACGGGTACGAGCTGCTGCTCCATCTGCCCTTCGTCTCCAAGGACGACGTCGACCTCAGCATGCGCGACGACGAGCTCTTCGTCACCGTTGGGCCCTACAAGCGCGAGATCAGCCTGCCCAAGTCGCTGCGCGGCCGTCCCACGCGCGGCGCGCGGCTCGAAGAGGGCATGCTGCGCGTGTCCTTCGGGAGTGCCAAGAGCTGAGCGACAACCGTTGCACCATGTGTCCAGGCCGCATCGCGGTCGAGGCGGCACAGCTGGCCGGCACCGCGTTCGGGGAGCTGGTCCCTCCGGAGGCGCAGGTGCACCTGCTCAACGCGCAGCGCGAGCTCTACATGGCGCTGAAGGTGACCATCGAGCACCACGCCCGGCGTGAGGTGGCCGAGGAGCGGCGGGCCCGGCGCGAGGCGCGGCGGCCGGTGAAGGTGGAGCTGGAGTGAGCCCGGGGGTCGGCGAGTACATCGCGCTGGTCCTCTACGCACTGCCCGGCCTGATCATCGGCTTCGTGGTGCACGAGCTGGCCCACGCGCTGGTGGCGGTGCGGCTCGGCGACCCGACGCCGCGACGCCTGGGACGGCTCACCCTCAATCCCCGGCAGCACGTCGACCCCATCGGCCTCGGCATGCTGCTCACCATCGGCTTCGGCTGGGCCAAGCCGGTGACCTTCTCGACCGCGTACATCCGCACCGGCGCGCAGCAGGCGCTGGTGGCCGCCGCGGGGCCGCTGAGCAACCTCGTGCTGGCGGGGATCTTCGCCGGGCTGCTGCACCTGGAGCTCGCCCTGTCCCCGCAGGCGCCACTCGACGTGATCAACGGGCTCACCCCGGACGGCTTCGTCAGCTTCGGCCACGGCGGCGCCGACGCGGTGATCTACTGGTTCCTCAACGAGGCGTTCTTCGTCAACGTCGTGCTCTTCGTCTTCAACAGCATTCCGATTCCCGGGCTCGACGGCTACGCGGTGGCCCGCGGGCTGTTCGGCCGGGCGCTGCCCGGGCTCTTCCACACCATGGAGGCGAACCGCCAGATCATCTGGGCGCTGGCGCTGGTGGTGCTGTTCATCCTGCCGGTGGCGAGCAACGGCGGCAGCAACCCGCTCAGCAGCATCATTGGGCGCACCGACAACTTCCTCTACAGCACCTTCGTGGAGCCGGGCGGCCAGTCCCTGCCCGCGGGGCTGCCGAACATCACGACGCTCTTCAACTCCTGATGCCCTCGCCGCGCGACCTGCCGTCGGTGGACCGGCTGGCGGCGCATCCGTTGCTGGAAGCCTGGCACGGCACGGCGGCCGTCGTGCAGGCGGCACGCGCCGTGCTCGACGCGGAACGCGAAGCGCGACTGCGCGGAGAGGTGGTCCACGCGGGCGACGACGCACTGGCGTCCGCATGCGCGTCCTGGCTGCGCGCGCGACTGCAGCCCGGGCCGCACCGTGTCATCAACGCGACGGGGATCGTGGTGCACACCAACCTCGGGCGCGCCCCGCTGTCGGCGGCGGCGCGCGACGCCATGCTGCAGGCGTCGGGATACTCCGACGTCGAGTTCGACATCGCGCGCGGCGCCCGCGGATCGCGACACGACCACGTGCGCCCCCTGCTGGCCACGCTGTGCGGCGCGGAGGACGCGCTGGTCACCACCAACAACGCGGCGGCGGTGCTGCTGGCGCTGTCGGCGATGTGCCGCGGTGGCGAGGTGCTGGTGTCGCGCGGCGAGGCGGTGGAGATCGGCGGAGGCTTTCGCATCCCCGAGGTGATGCGGCTGAGCGGGGCGCGGATGGTCGACGTCGGCACCACCAACCGGACGCGCGCGAGCGACTACGCAGAGGCGATCACGCCGCGCACGCGCGCCATCGTCCGCGTGCATCCGTCGAACTTCGCACTGGTGGGCTTCACCGAGCGTCCCTCGACGGCGGAGGTGGCTGCGGTGGCGCGCCGGCACGACGTGCTGCTCATCGAGGACGCGGGCAGCGGTGCGCTGCTGGACACGGGCGACGCCGGCGAGCCGGTGCTGTCGCGCTGCGTCGCCGGCGGTGCCGACATCGTGACCGCGAGCGGCGACAAGCTCTGCGGCGGGCCCCAGGCGGGACTGGTCGCGGGCCGCGCCTCGCTCGTCGCGCAGCTGCGGCGGCATCCGCTGATGCGCGCGGTGCGCCCCGACAAGATGGCCCTCGCCGCCCTCGGCGCGACGCTCGCCGCGTACCTCCGCGGCGACGCCGCCGGCACGGTGCCCGTGCAGCGCATGTTGCACCTCACCCAAGACGAGGTGCGCGCCACCGCGACCGCCTGGTGCGACGCGCTGCGCGCCGGCGGCATCCCCGCCGCGGTCGCGGAGGCGACGAGCGCCGCCGGCGGCGGCTCCCTGCCCGGGGAGACGCTGCCCACCGTCTGCCTCACCCTGCCGGGTCCGACGGGACGCCTGATGTCCGCCCTGCGCGACGCCGCCCCTCCGGTGGTCGCCCGCGCCGAGGGCGGCCGCGTCTGGCTCGACCCGCGCACCGTGCAGCCCGACGAACACGACGCCCTGCTCGTCGCGGTGCGCAGCGCCTGGACGGCGGTGCACGGCGGGTGAGCCCTCCCACCGTCACGGTCGGCGGCGCCGTCCTCCCCATCACCGGTGCCCAGCTCGCCCTGGTCCGCGACGGTCGCGTCCTCATCCAGCTCCGCCCCTGGCCGCCCGGGTGGGAGATCCCCGGCGGCCACTGCGACGACGGCGAGGACCCCGCCGAGGCCGCGGCGCGCGAGGCCGAGGAGGAGACCGGCCTGCAGGTGCGCGTGCTGCGCCTGGCCGGGGTCTACACCTGGGCGGGCCTGCGCTCCAGCAGCGACGCGGTCTACGTCGGCGAGGTGACCGGCGGCCGCTGGCGGCGCAGCATCGAGGCGGTCGGCCACCGCTGGGCCGGCGCCGCCGACCTCCCCCCCACCACCTTCCCCTGGATCCACCAGCGCGTCGCCGACGCCCTCGCCGCGGCCGCCGGCGCGCCGCCCGTCCACCGCATCCAGCCCGTCAGCCTCCGCCACGTCCTCTTCTTCGGCGCGCGCTGGGCCGGCATGCTCGTCGACGCCGTCCGCCGCCGCCACTGAGCCGCCGTCCGCGGCTGGTACCGTCACCCGACGTGCAGCACGTCGTCGGCACCGCGGGACACGTCGATCACGGCAAGTCGACGCTGGTGCTGGCCCTCACCGGGACCGACCCCGACCGGCTCGCCGAGGAGAAGCGGCGGGGCATGACCATCGAGCTGGGCTTCGCCGCCTGGACGCTCCCGGGGGGTGCGCGGGTGGGGGTGATCGACGTCCCCGGGCATCGCCGCTTCGTGCGCACCATGCTGGCGGGGGCGCACGGCATCGACCTGGTCCTTCTCGTCGTCGCCGCCGACGAGGGGGTGATGCCGCAGACGCGTGAGCACCTCGCCATCTGCGGCCTGCTCGGCGCCCGGCGCGCCGTGGTGGCGCTGACCAAGGCGGACCTGGTCGACGACGACACGCTCACCCTCGCCCGCGCCGAGGTCGAGGAGGTGATCGCCGCATCCCCGCTCCGCGGCGCGCCGGTCGTCCCCGTCTCGGCGGTGACCGGGCAGGGCCTCGACGAGCTGAGCCGGGCGGTGGAGCACGAGCTGGAACGCACGCCTGCGCGGTCCGAGCGCGGCCGTCCCCGGCTGTTCGTCGACCGCGCCTTCGCCCTGCCGGGGTTCGGGCCGGTGGTGACCGGAACCCTGGAGGACGGCCGCCTCCACCAGGGAGACGAGCTGGTCCTCCTTCCCACCGCGCGCCGCGCCCGCATCCGCAGCCTGCAGCACCACGGCGACGAGGTGCAGCGCGCCGAGCCCGGCCGGCGCACCGCGGTCAACCTCAGCGGCGTCGAGGTCGCCGACCTGCACCGCGGCATGGCCCTCGCCCTGCCCGGCACGCTCACCCCCACCGCGCGCGTCGACGTGCACCTGCACGTCCTCGACGACGCGCCCTCCGCCGTCCGGCACCGCGGCGCGGTCATGGCCTACCTCGGCACCCAGGAGGTCCCCGCCACCGCCTGGCTGCTGGACGGCAGCGAGCTGCCACCCGGCGCCGAGGGCTTCGCCCAGCTCCACCTCGACCAGCCGCTCGTCGCCTCGCCCGGCGACCGCCTGGTGATCCGCCGGCCCTCCCCGCCGGCCACCCTCGGCGGCGGCACGGTCCTCGACATCGCGCCCAGGCGCCACCGCCGCCGCGACCCGGCCGTCGCCGAGGCCCTGGCGCGGCGAGCGGGCGGCGGCATCGAGGCGCTGACCGCCGAGGAGCTGCGCAAGGCCCGGCTCGGCGTCGACCTCGCCGGCCTGGTCCGCCAGGTCGGCGCCGGCCGACCCCAGGTCGAGAAGGCCGTGGCGGCCCTCGGAGACGAGGCCATCCCCTTCGGCGAGCGCCGCTGGATCGACCGCGAGCGCTGGACGGACCTGCGCCGGCGCGCCCTCGACACCCTGGAGGCCTTCCACGAGCAGGAGCCGCTCCGTGCCGGGATGCCACGGGAGGAGTGGCGCTCGCGCCTGCGGCTCAGCCCCGGCGCCGGAGCCGAGGTGGTGCGCCTGCTCCGCGCCGAGGGCGCGGTCCACGAAGCCCAGGGCAGCCTGGCCATCGCAGGTCGGAGACAGACGGTCACCGACACCGACCAGGCCACCGCGGACCGCATCGTCGCCAGCCTCGAAGCCGCCCCGTTCGACCCTCCGGGCGTGCCCGCACTGCGCGCCGCCGGCCTGACCACCCCGCTGCTGCGCCTGCTGGTCGAGCAGCGGCGGGTCGTCCGCCTGGGCGGCGACGTGGTCATCGCCGCCACCGCCTACGAGCGCGCAGCCCAGGAGGTCGCCGCGTACCTGGAGGCGAACGGCGGGGGCACCGTCGCCCAGCTCCGCGACCACCTGGGCGCCACCCGCCGCCTGGTCGTCCCGCTGCTGGAGCACCTCGACGCAGCCCGGGTCACCGTGCGCGACGGCGACGTCCGCCGCCTGCGCCGCCGCAGCGGGGCCGCCGCCCCGTGATCACCGGCGCGCTCTTCGCCACCGGGCTGCTGCTCATCGTGGCGGGGTCCGAGCTCTTCACCAACGCGGTCGAGTGGGCCGGCTACCGCATGAAGCTGGCCAGCGGAGCCACCGGGTCCCTGCTCGCCGCCCTGGGCACGGCGCTCCCCGAGACGGCGGTGCCCATCGTCGCCCTGATCAGCCGCCAGCCCACCTCCAACGCCGTCGCCATCGGCGCGGTGATCGGCGCACCGTTCCTGCTCATCACCCTCGGCATGGCGGTCACCGGGCTCGCCGTGGCCACGCGCCGCGAGCGGCCGGTCCTGCACGTCGACCCTGCGCAGGTGCGGCGCGACCTGGGCAGCTTCAGCGGCGCCTTCTGGATCCTCCTCGTCGGCGTCGTCCTGCCGCAGTGGGCGCGGGCCGTCGCCGCCGTCGCCCTGGTCGGCCTCTACGCACGGTACGTGCGGGCGACGCTGCGCGGAGGCACGCCCACCGAGCGCATGCCCGAGCCCCTGCACATGCTGCGTCTCGACGAGGACCGCCGCGGCCGCCCCTACCCGATGGCCATCGCCGTCCAGCTGCTGCTGGCGATCGCCATGCTGGTGGCCGGCGCGGAGCTGTTCGTGCACGGCCTCGACCGCCTGGCCACCAGCATCAGCATCAGCCCCCTCCTGCTCAGCCTGGTGCTCGTCCCCATCGCCACCGAGCTTCCCGAGACGCTCAACAGCGTGCTCTGGATCCGCTCCAGGAACGACGGCCTGGCCTTCGGCAACGTGGCCGGCGCGGTCACCTTCCAGGCCTGCCTGCTGGGCGCGCTGGGCCTCGCCTTCACCACCTGGCAGCCCGGGCATCTCGGGCTCATCAACCTCGGCCTCACCCTGCTCGGGGGGCTGTACACGCTGCTGCTGCTGCACGACGGCCGCTGCGGCGGCTGGCGGCTGGCCCTCAACGCCGTGCCCTGGGTCGCCTACGTCGCGGTGGTGCTCAGCGTCGGGACGCGGCTGCAGGGCTGAGCGCCTGCGCGGTCCGTTCCTGCACTATTTCGCGGGCTTGTCGATTCACGGAGTTCTGAGCAGATGAATCTCGACGGGAAGGTCGCGGTCGTCACCGGCAGCGGGCGCGGCATCGGTCGCGCGTACGCCGAGGCGCTCGCGGAGGCGGGGGCGGCAGTGGTCATCAACGACGTCGACGGCGACGTCGCGCAGCAGACGGTCAGCGACATCACGGCGAAGGGTGGCCGCGCCGTCGCCGAGGTGGTCGGCGTGGGGCCGACCGAGGCGGCGGAGCGACTGGTCAACCGGGCCGTGGAGGCCTTCGGCCGTCTCGACGTGATGTGCACCAACGCCGGCATCCTCCGCGACCGCACGCTCTGGAAGATGAGCGACGACGACTTCGACGCCGTCATCGAGACGCATCTGCGCGGCACCTTCACCTGCGCCCGCGCCGCCGCCATCCGCATGCGCGAGCAGGGCGAGGGCGGCTCGCTGGTCCTGGTCTCCTCGATCGCCGGGCAGCGCGGCAACTTCGGCCAGACCAACTACGCCGCGGCCAAGGCGGGCATCGCCGCCTACGCGCGGACCTGGGCGATGGAGCTGGCCAAGTCGAACATCACCGTCAACGCCATCGTGCCCAACGCCATCACCAGGATGATCGCGTCCATCCCCGGCATGGGCCCCCTCGTCGAGCAGGCGGAGAAGGGTGAGCCGCTGCCCGACCTGATCCGCAAGGGCATGGGCATGGGGCTGCCCCAGGACGTGGCCCCGCTCATCGTGTTCCTCGCCTCCGACGCGGCGCGCGAGGTCACCGGGCAGTGCATCGGACTGGGCGGCGACAAGCTGGCGCTGTGGTCGCACCCGCAGGAGATCCGCATGGCCTACCGCGACGGCGGCTGGACCGCGGACCAGATCGCCGAGACCTGGAAGTCCTCGGTGGGTCAGCAGCTCGAGACCTACGGCATCCCGTTCCTCGGCGGCGGCTGAGACCCTCAGCGAAGCGCCACCGAGCCCTGTGACGGCCGCGGCTGCAGCTGGTTGGGCGTCAGCCGGACGTCGCGCGTGTTGCCGGCGAAGAGCGCCACGATGCTCAGCACCAGCGCGGCGACGAGCAGCAGCTGCGTGACGCCGAGCGGAAGACGGCGCCGCGGCAGGGCGGCAGGGCGCGCGCGACCCGCCAGCACCGCCACCGCGCTGACGACGAGGAGCAGGGCGACGCCGACGGCGACGAGGATGACCAGCTGCTGGTTGGGATCGCTGACGGCGCGTGTGCCGATCAGCAGCACCTCCAGGTAGCCGAGCCCGGCGAAGGCGCCCAGGGCGGCGGGCAGGTTGCGGTGCTCCTGCGCGAGGGCGAGCAGGGCGGCGCTGGCGGTGGCGCCGGCCGCGATGGCGAAGCCGTCGTCGCGGGACATCAGCACCAGCGCCGGGATGGTGATCACCAGCGCCGCGCCGCCCAGCGCCCAGCCGAGCCCGGTCGGGTGGGGACGGAGCAGCCCCACCGCGGGCAGGACCAGGGCCACGGCCAGCCCGACGCCGATGGCGGCGACGAAGACCTGGCTGTGGGTCGGCTGGTCCTGGGCCAGCCAGACGCTCGCGCCCGCCGCGGTGGCCAGGGCGACGACGGCGATGGTCCCCGCGACAGCGGACGGCACCAGGACCGCGGCGACCCAGCCGAGCAGGGCGACCAGGCCCGCGGCCAGGGTGAACTTGAGCAGCAGGTCGTGGTCGTCGAGGGGCTGCGGGTTGTAGGCGAAGGCGAGGCAGGTGGCGGCGTAGGCGATGCCGGTCACGGCCAGCGCCCCGCGGAGGTCGTCGCTCCCGCGAAGCAGCCGCAGGGCGACGGCGCCGCCCAGGAGCACCAGGGCCACGGCGCCGCAGATGGCGGCGCGGATGGTGCTGTCGATGCCGCTGCCGGCGACCACCAGGGCGTCGATGCCCCCGCCGATCATCGACGCGGCGGCGAGGGTGAGCAGGACCCCCGCGGCCATGCGGTCGCCGAAGACGTGCGGGTGGTCGCGGCGCGGGGCGAGGCGGGCCCAGGTGGGCGAGAGGGCGGCGTCGCGACGGGTTGTCCAGGCGTCGGCGACCGCGGCGG
>DASRDZ010000056.1:0-86322 GCA_035652335.1 Candidatus Dormiibacterota bacterium | reverse complement strand
AGGCCAAGTACCTGCCCATGCCCGGGGTGGTGCTCGACACCATCGAGGTGGCCGCGCCCTGGTCGTGCATCGTCGCGGTGTACGAGGGCGTCAAGCAGGCGCTGCGGCAGCGCCTGGTGGTGCTCTGCCACCTGTCCCACGGCTACGTCGACGGCGCCTGCCTGTACTTCACCTTCGCCGGCGCGGCGGAGGACGAGGGTGGCGCGGTGCCGCTGCACGAGGAGCTGTGGGACACCGTGATGTCCCAGGTTCTGGACAAAGGTGGCACGATCGCCCATCACCACGGCGCCGGCCTGGCGCGCGCGCCCTACCTGGCGCGCGAGCTGGGCGACGGTGGGGTGGAGGTGCTGCGCCGCCTCAAGCGGGCGCTCGACCCCGCCGGCGTGGCCAACCCGGGCAAGTGGGGCGGCGACGGATGACCGAGACGCTGGCGCCCGACCAGGAGATGGCGGCACGGCGGTGCGCCTCCTGCCCGAAGATGTGCCGCAGCGCCTGTCCAACGCTGGCGGTCACCGGCAACGAGCGCCATCAGCCCTGGGGGCACGCGCGGCAGATCGTCGAGGCGCTGCGCGCGGGCGGGGCGGGGTTCGTCGATCCCGAGCTGGTCGACGGCGTCTACGCCTGCGCCACCTGCTCCGCCTGCACACCGCCGTGCCACGTCGACGGTGTGGAGACGCCGCTGCTCGCCTGGGCGGCGCGCGCCGCGGTGCATCGCGCAGGAGCCACGCCGCCCGCGGGCGTCGAGGCGGTGCGCCAGGCGCGCGACGGCAGGGTGCACGTGACCGGCATGCAATGGACCGACCCGTCAGCGACCCTCGACGCGCTGCGCGCCATGGCCACACCCGGCGCCGAGCTGATGCTCCTCCCCGGCTGCGGCGCGCTGGGCCACCGCCCCGACGCCGTCCTCGCCGCCGGCCGCGTCCTGCGGGCGCTCGGCGTCGCCTTCGACGTCCCCGACGAGCACCGCTGCTGCGGGATGATCGCGCGCACCTTCGGCGACGAGGAGGCGAGCATCGAGATGCGCGACACGGCGCTCGGGCAGGCGGGCGACAGGACGCTCAGCGTGCAGTCGCCCTCCTGCGCCCACTGGCTCGGCGCCGAACCGCTGGCGGAGACGCTGGCGCGCGTCCTCGCCGGCCGCGCCGGCATGTCCGGCCGTGGGACGGTCGCCTACCACGACCCCTGCTACCTGGCCCGCCACATGGACGTCCGCGCCCAGCCCCGCCAGGCTCTGCAGGCCGCCGGGTACGAGGTGCGCGAGCTGCGGGGGCGCGGCGACACCACCCAGTGCTCGGGACAGGGCGGCGGCCTGCCGCTCACCCATCCCGATCTCGCCGCCGGCTACCTCCGCCTGCTGGCCGGGGAGGTCGCCGCATCCGGTGCGGAGAGCGTCGTCACCGGCTGCGCCTCCTGCGCCTCGGCGCTGCGGAGCGCGGGCGTCGACGCGCGCGAGATCGCCGAGGCCGTCGCCGCGGCGCTGGAGCCCGCACCGTGAGGGACACCCTGGTGGTGGTCAACCCCGCGAGCGCCGGCGGGCGCACCGCCAAGCAGTGGCCGCTGCTGCAGCGCTGCCTGGTCGACGCCGGCGTCGACTTCGAGGCGCGCATCACCTCCGCGCCCGCCGACGCCATCCGGCTGACCCGCGAGGCGCTGCGCGAGGGCTTCCAGCGCATCGTCGGGGTGGGCGGCGACGGCACCCTCAACGAGATCGTCAACGGCTGGTTCGACCCCGACACCCGCGAGCCGATCAACCCGGACGCCTGCCTCGGCCTGCTCCCCAGCGGCACGGGGGGTGACTTCCGCAAGACGGCCGGCATCCCCCTGCACCATGCGGCCGCCTGCGCCCTGCTCGCCCGCGGCGACGTGCGCCGGATCGACTGCGGGCGCATCGACTTCCACGGCGGCGGCGCCCCCGGCCCGCGCTGGTTCGTCAACATCGCCGACTGCGGGATCGGCGGCGACGTCGTCCACCGCGTCAACCGGAGCCGCAAGGCCGCGGGCGGGACGGTGACCTTCCTCTGGCACTCGCTGGCGGCGCTGATGACCTACGGCAGCCGGCTGGTCCGCGTCGACGTCGACGGGCGGGTCACCGAGGGCCCCATGCAGAACGTCGTCATCGCCAACGGCCGCTGCTTCGGCGGCGGCATGCGGATCGCGCCCGACGCCTCGATCGACGACGGGCTGTTCGACGTGGTCACCGTCGCCGAGCTGACCCGGCGCCGCTCGCTGACGGGCCTGAGCGGCCTGTACCGCGGCCGGCACATCGGCCGCCCCGGCATCGGTTTCACGCGGGGGAGGGTGGTCACCGTCGTCCCCCTGGAGCAGCGCCCCGTGCTGTTCGACGTCGAGGGCGAGCAGGTCGGCCGCGCCCCGGCCACGCTGACCTGCCTCCCCGGCGCGCTGCGCTTCTGCGCCCCGGCCCACGCCTGAGCTCGACCGGGTGCTCGGCGGGCGGGTGCTAGACTGCGTCCCGACCTTCGGGGAGCCCCGGGGCGGACCGCCGCGCCCGGCCACCATCCGCTCCCCGTCTGGCCTCTGGCCGAGTCCGGCCGCAACGCACGGAGAGAGAGTGCCCGACACACGTCCCAAGTCGACCATCATCGAGGAGCACCGCCTGCACGAGTCCGACACGGGCTCGTCGGAGGTGCAGATCGCCATCCTCAGCGAGCGCATCCGCGGTCTCACCGACCACCTGCGCGACCATCCCAAGGACCACGCCAGCCGTCGCGGCCTGCTCAAGCTGGTCGGACGCCGCCGCCGCCTGCTCGACTACCTCAACCGCAACGACGTCGAGCGCTACCGCGCGATCATCGCGCGCCTGGGGCTGCGGCGCTGACGGCGGCCCGTCCGCCGCTCCGCACGAGGGAGGGCTGGTAGCCCGCCGGGCGCGCGGAGCACACTGCCAACCGACAACACGAAATCCGGCCCGGCACCCCGCCCGACCTTCGAGCGGAGCGCGCAGACCATCCACGGTGAGACGTTGGCGATTGGATCAGCACTGACGGCGCGAGCCAGACGCAGCCGCAGTCGGCGCGAACCGGCGCATCCAATCCCCAACAGCCTCACCGCCAGTGCGCGGCACTCGAACTGGGCAGCGCCGGGTCACCCACACATCAGGGAGACCCCATGTCCAACCCCCAACCACAGCGATTCGAGACCGACTACGCCGGCAAGCGGCTGGTCGCCGAGATCGGCTCGGTGGCCGAGCAGGCCAACGGCGCGCTGCTGCTGCGCCTCGGCGACTCCGTCCTGCTGGTCACCGCCGTCGCCTCCCAGGCGCCGCGCGAAGGCATCGACTTCTTCCCGCTGACCTGCGACTACGAGGAGAAGCTCTACGCCGCGGGACGCATCCCCGGCAGCTTCCCCCGCCGCGAGGGACGCCCCAGCGAGCAGGCCATCCTGGCCAGCCGCATGATCGACCGCCCGATGCGGCCGCTCTTCCCCAAGGACTTCCGCAACGACGTCCAGATCGTGGCCACCGTGCTGAGCCACGACCAGGAGCAGGACACCGCCACCCTGGCGATCACCGGGGCCTCGCTGGCCCTGGCCATCAGCGACATCCCCCACGGCGGCCCGGTCGCCGCCACCCGCGTCGGGCTCATCGACGGGCAGCTGCTGCTCAACCCCAGCCTGCAGCAGCTCCAGGAGTCCGACCTCGACCTGGTCGTGGCCGGCACCGCCGACGCCATCACCATGGTGGAGGCGGGTGCCAAGCAGGTCCCCGAGGACCTCATGCTCCAGGCGCTGCGCATGGCCCACGACCAGGTGCAGAAGCTGGTGCAGTGGCAGCTCGACGTCAAGGCGCAGGTCGGCAGGCCGACGATGTCGTACCCGAGCGCGTCGGTTGCCGCCGACGTCTCCACCGCGGTCGCCGGCGCCGTGGCCGGCCGCATCTCCACCGCGGCGCGCAACGTCGACAAGGCAACGCGCGAGCGGCAGATCGACGAGCTCAAGGCGGCCGTCGTCGCCGAGCTCTCCGGCGCCTTCCCCGAGCGGGAGGGCGACGTCAAGAAGGCCTTCGAGTCCGAGCTCAAGAAGGCGGTGCGCCGGGCCATCCTCGAGGAGGGCATCCGTCCCGACGGCCGCCGCACCGACGAGATCCGCCCCATCTGGTGCCAGGTGGGCGTCCTGCCCAGGGCCCACGGGTCGGCGATCTTCACCCGCGGCCAGACCCAGGCGCTCTCCATCGTCACCCTTGGTTCCGGCCAGGATCAGCAGAAACTCGACGACCTCGGGCTGGCCGAGTTCAAGAAGTACATGCACCACTACAACTTCCCGCCCTACAGCGTCGGCGAGGCGCGACCGCTGCGCTCGCCGGGCCGGCGCGAGATCGGCCACGGCGCGCTGGCCGAGCGGGCGGTGCACAACGTGATGCCGCCGGACGAGGACTTCCCCTACGTGGTGCGCATCGTCACCGAGATCCTCTCCTCGAACGGCTCGACGTCGATGGCCTCGGTGTGCGGCTCGACGCTGGCGCTGATGGACGCCGGCGTGAAGCTGGAGTCGCCCGTCGCCGGCATCGCCATGGGCCTGATCACCGACGAGGGCGACGACCGCGCCGCCATCCTCTCCGACATCCAGGGCATGGAGGACGCGCTCGGCGACATGGACTTCAAGGTCGCCGGCTCCTCGCGCGGCATCACCGCGCTGCAGATGGACATCAAGATCAAGGGCCTCAAGTGGTCGCTGCTGGAGCAGGCGCTGGAGCAGGCCCGCACCGGCCGCCTGCACATCCTCGGCAAGATGCTGGAGGCGCTGCCCGCGCCGCGCGAGGAGATGTCCCCGTGGGCGCCGCGCATCGAGACCATCCAGATCAACCCCGACAAGATCCGCGACGTCATCGGCCCGGGCGGCAAGATGATCCGCAAGATCGTCGAGGAGACCGGCGCCCAGATCGACATCGAGGACGACGGCCGCGTCTTCATCGCCTCCAACAACGGGATGGCGATGCAGCAGGCCATCGCCATGATCCGCGACCTCACCGAGGACGTCGAGATCGGCAAGATCTACAAGGGCAAGGTCACCCGGATCATGGGCTTCGGCGCCTTCGTCGAGATCATGCCCAAGAAGGAGGGCCTGGTCCGCATCGGCCAGCTGGCCGACCAGCGGGTCGAGAAGGTCGAGGACGTGGTCAACATCGGCGACGAGATCATGGTCAAGGTGATCGAGGTCGACGAGCGCGGCCGCGTCAACCTATCGCGCCGGCAGGCGCTGCAGGAGCTGGCTCAGCAGCAGCAGCAACCCGCAGAAGTCCCTTCCTGACCACTTCCCGACCGTAGGTCACGCATGACAACGGGCGAAGCCCCGCTGCGCGTCGCAGTGTCCGGCGCCAAAGGCAAGGTGGGCCGGGAGATCGTCGCCGGTCTCCAGGCCGACGCCGCCTTCGACTGCGTCGCCGCCGTCGACGTCGAGGACGACCTTCCCGTCGCCCTGCAGTCCTCGCATGCGCAGGCGATGGTCGACTTCACCACGCCGGAGTCCGGGTTGCGCAACGCGCTCACCGCCGCGCGCCTCGGCGTCGCGCCCGTCATCGGCACCACCGGCCTCGGCCCCGACGGCGTGGCACAGGTGCGCGACGCCTGCGCCGCGGCGGGGATCGGCGGCTGCGTCATCCCCAACTTCGCCGTCGGCGCCGTCGTGCTGATGTGGCTGGCCCAGCTCGCCGCACCGCACTTCGACACCGCCGAGATCATCGAGGCGCACGCCCCCACCAAGCACGACGCACCCAGCGGCACCGCCCTGCGCACCGCGCAGCTGCTCGTCGAGGCGCGCGACGGCAGGCCCTTCGACCACTCCACCCCGCGCGTCGAGCCGCTCGGCGGAACCCGCGGCGGCGAGGTCGGTGGCGTCGCCGTCCACGCGCTGCGGCTGAGCGGGGTCGTCGCCGACCAGTCGGTCATCTTCGGCACGCAGTCGCAGACGCTGAGCCTGGAGCACCGCACCACCTCGCGCGCCGTCTACGTCCCCGGGGTGCTGCTCGCCTGCCGCGCGGTGATCGGGCAGGCGCGCTTCTTCGACTCCCTCGACGCCGTGCTGGGGCTGGCCGAGGTGGGCAGCCTGCGCTCTCGCGCCTGATCCCCACACCGTGGAGCTGAGGCTGGCCAGCCCGGCGGACGCGGAGGCCGTGGCGGCGATCTACGCGCCGTACGTGGCGTCCACCCCCGTGTCGTTCGAGGTCGAGCCACCAGGCGCCGCGGAGATGGCGCGCCGCATCTCGGCGACGCTGCCCGCCCATCCCTTCCTCGTCGCCGTCGACGGCGGCGACGTGCTCGGCTACGCCTACGCCGGCGCACATCGCAGCCGGGCCGCCTACCGCTGGGCGGTCGAGGTGTCGGTGTACGTCGACGGCGCACGGCATCGCGGCGGGGTGGGCCGGGCGCTCTACGCCGCGCTCTTCGCCCTGCTCCGCGCCCAGGGCTACCGGCGCGCGTTCGCGGGCATCACCCTGCCCAATCGGGCCAGCGCCGGCTTCCACGAGGCGATGGGCTTCCGCCCGATCGGCGTCTTCCGCCGCATCGGCTGGAAGGGCGGCGCCTGGCACGACGTCGGCTGGTGGCAGCTCGACCTCGACGCCTCGGACGGCGCCCCCGGCGAGCCGCTGCCCCTCGACGGGCTCGACGCCGCCCTGGTCGCCGGAATCCTGTCTCGTGGCATCATCGGCGGCAACCCATGACCACCTCCCCGAACCTCCGCGTCGCCGTCGTCGGCGCCACCGGCGCCGCCGGCAGCACCGTGCTGCGCATCCTCCAGGAGCGCGACTTCCCCGTCGCCGAGCTGCTGCCGCTGGCCAGCGCGCGCAGCGCGGGCACCACGGTGCAGTTCCGCGGCCGGCCGCTGACGGTGCGCGAGGTGTCCGACGAGGCGCTCGACGGCGTCGACGTCGCCTTCTTCGCGGCGGGCTCGGGCACGGCCAAGCGCTTCGCGCCGGTGGTGGCGCAGCGCGGCGGCGTGGCCATCGACAAGTCGAGCGGGTACCGCATGGACCCGCAGGTGCCGCTGGTGGTCCCCGAGGTCAACGGCGAGCTGGTCAGCGGCGAGCCGGGGATCGTCGCCAACCCCAACTGCGTCGCCATCCCCCTCACCGTGGCGCTCAACCCCCTGCACCAGGAGTTCGGGCTGCGGCGGATGACGGTGGCCACCTACCAGTCGGCGAGCGGCGGCGGGCGCAACCTGGTCGCCGAGCTGCGCGACCAGGAGGTCGCCGACGCCGAGGGTCGCGAGCCGCAGCACAGCGTCTACCCCCACGTGCTGCACGGCAACGTGGTGCCCGGCGGCTGGTCGATGCACGGTGACGACAACGACGAGGAGGTCAAGGTGGTGCAGGAGACGCGCCGCGTGCTCGGCCTGCCCGAGCTGCGCGTCAGCGTCAGCACCGTCCGGGTCCCCGTGGCGGTGGGGCACAGCGGGTCGGTCTGGCTGGAGTTCGAGCGGGCGGCCGACGTGGAGACCGCGCGGCGTGCGCTGCAGGGCGCGCCCGGCGTCCGCTACGTCGACGACCCGGCCAACCAGCGCTATCCCACGCCCCGCCAGGCCGCGGGGACCGACGACGTCTGGGTGGGCCGGGTCCGCGCCGACGCGGGCAACCCCGGCGGGCTGGTTCTCTTCTGGTCGGTCGACAACCTGCGCAAGGGCGCGGCGACCAACGCGGTCCAGGTCGGCGAGCTGGTGCTGGCCCGGCGGGCCGCGCGCTCGGCCGTCGCCTAGAAGCGTGGCGGACGACCTCGGCAGCGCCTTCCGCCTGCCCTTCGCGGAGCGGGCGGGGATCGAGATCACGGCGGCGTCGAAGGACGAGGTGCGCGGCCGCATGCCCTGGCGCGAGGACCTCTGCACCCTGGGCGGCATCCTCCACGGCGGCGCGCTGATGACCCTGGCCGACACCGTCGGCGCCGCCTGCGCCTTCCTCAACCTTCCCGAGGGGGCCTCCACCGCGACGATCGAGTCGAAGACCAACCTGCTTCGGGCGGTCCGCGGGGGCGTCGTCGAGGCGGTGGCCGCGCCGGTCCACGTCGGTCGCACGATGATCGTGGTGCAGACCGACCTCCGCGACGAGCAGGGCAGGCGCGTCGCCCTGACCACCCAGACGCAGGCGGTGCTGGTTCCCAGCCCGTAGAATCGCGCCCATGCCGAGACCCCTGGGACGCCTGATGACGGCGATGGTCACCCCCTTCGGCAGCGGCGGCGAGGTGAACCACCCGGCCGCCGCCGAGCTGGCCCGCCGCCTGGTCGCCGGCGGCTGCGACGGCGTCGTGGTCAACGGCACCACCGGCGAGTCGCCCACGCTCCACGCCGACGAGCGCCTGTCGCTGCTCGACACCGTGCGCGCCGCGCTGCCCGACCACGCGGTGGTCATGGGCACCGGCTCGTACGACACGGCGGCGTCCGTGGCGCTCACGCGGGAGGCGCAGCAGCGCGGCGCCGACGCGGCGCTGGTGGTCACGCCGTACTACAACAAGCCGCCGGAGGAGGGATTGATCGCCCACTACGAGGCGATCGCCGACGTCGGGCTGCCGGTCGTCATGTACAACATCCCGAGCCGCTGCGTGATCAACATGCCCGCGGCGCTGCAGCTGCGCCTGGCGCAGCACCCCAACATCGTCGGTACCAAGGAGTGCGCCGACCTGGAGCAGGTGGCCCAGATCGTCGACGGCGCGCCCGACGACTTTCGCGTCTGGAGCGGCGACGACGTGGCCACGCTGCCACAGTTGAGCGTCGGTGCATACGGCGTGATCAGCGTCGCGGCGCACGTCTGCGCGCCGGCGATGCGGCGGCTCGTCGACGCCTACGTGGGCGGCGACGTCGCCCATGCCAGCGCGCTGCACCGCCGCCTGCTGCCGCTCTTCAAGGCACTCTTCATGACCGCCAATCCCATCGCCGTCAAGGCCGCGGTGACCATGCTCGGCCTCGACGTCGGTGTGCCGCGCCTGCCGCTGGTGCCGCTCGACGCCGAGCGCAGCGCGCGGTTGCGTGCGGTGCTCGAGGCGGCGGGCGACCTGGTCGAGCTTCCCCAGCCGTCGGCGGCCGCGGCGAGCGCATGACCGAGGCGGCGGGCGCGGCGGCGCTCGAGGCTCTGCACGAGCAGATCCGCGCCTGCGTCGCCTGTCCGCTCTCGCGGACGCGCATCCAGGCGGTGCCGGGCGACGGGCCGGTGACCGCACGGATCATGGCGGTGGGGGAGGCGCCCGGGGAGACCGAGGACCGCACCGGCCGTCCCTTCGTCGGCTCGGCGGGACAGCTGCTCACCAAGCTGCTGGAAGGCGTCGGCCTGGAGCGCGCCGACCTCTACATCTGCAACGTGCTGAAGTGCCGCCCACCCGGCAATCGCGACCCGCTTCCGGAGGAGGTGGAGGCCTGCGCCCGGTTCCTCGACGCGCAGGTGGAGCTGATCAAACCCGACGTCATCCTGCTTCTGGGCAGGCATGCGCTGCAGCGCATCCTTCCCGGCGCGCCGAGCATCTCGCGCGCGCACGGCACCCGCATCCGCGACCGCGGGCGGCTCTACGTGCCGCTCTACCACCCCGCGGCGGCGCTCTACAACGGCAGCATGCTGGGGACCCTGCAGGAGGACATGCGCCGGGTGCGCCAGTACCTCGACGATGCCGAGGCCGAGCGCGCCCGCGTCGCCGCCGCCACGGCGATGAGCGACGCCGAGGCTGAGGCGGTCGCTGCCGCCCACGAGCAGATGACCCTGTTCTGAGCATGACCGCCGTCGAGTCCGCTGCGGAGGCAGGGACGGGGCGCCTGACCATCGTCCCCCTGGGCGGGCTGGGGGAGATCGGCCGCAACATGCTGGCGGTGCAGTACGAGGACGACATCGTCGTCGTCGACGCCGGGCTGATGTTCCCCGAGCAGGAGATGCTCGGCATCGATCTGGTCATCCCCGACATCAACTGGCTGATCGAGCGTCACGGCCAGGTGCGCGCCATCGTGCTGACCCACGGGCACGAGGACCACATCGGCGGGCTGCCCTACATCCTGCCGAGGCTGCCGGTGTCCGTCTACGGCACGGGTCTCACCCTGGGCATCCTGCGCAACAAGCTGCGCGAGCATCGCCTGCTGGAGTCCACCGACCTGCACACCGTGCGCCACGGCGACACCGTGCAGCTCGGCGCCATGTCGGTGGAGTTCGTCCGCGCCACCCATTCCATCCCCGACGCGTGCGCGCTGGCGATCCACACGCCGCTCGGCGTGATCATCCACAGCGGCGACTTCAAGATGGACCACACGCCGATCAACGGCCAGCCGCCCGACCTGGCCCGCCTGGCGCGGCTCGGCGACGAGGGCGTGCTGCTGCTGCTCAGCGACTCGACGAACAGCGAGTCCGAGGGCATCACGCCCAGCGAGCGCACGGTGGGGGAGGAGCTCTCCCACATCTTCGAGTCGACCGACGGCCGCATCATCATGGCCACCTTCGCCTCCAACATCTCCCGCCTGCAGCAGGCGATGGACTGCGCCGAGGGCTGCGGCCGCAAGGCGATCCTGGTCGGCCGCTCGATGATGAACAACGCGCAGGTCGCCCAGGAGCTGGGCTTCCTCAAGGTCTCCAGCGGCCAGCTGGTCTGGCCCCGCCAGCTCGACAAGCTGAAGGACGACGAGCTGCTCGTGCTCTGCACCGGCTCGCAGGGGGAGCCGCTCTCCGCGCTGACGCGCATCGCCAGCGGCGAGCACCCCATCATCCAGCTGAAGTCGGGCGACACCGTCATCCTCAGCGCCAACCCCATCCCCGGCAACGAGGAGCTGGTGCACCGCACCGTCAACAACCTGTACCGCCACGGCGCGCGCGTCTTCCACTCCTCGCGGCATCGCGTGCACGCCTCGGGTCACGCCTCGCGCGAGGAGCTGAAGCTGCTCATGACGCTGACGCGTCCCCGCTACTTCGTCCCCGTGCACGGCGAGTACCGCCACCTGGCCATCCACGCGGAGCTGGCCAGGAGCGTCGGCATCCCGCCGGAGAACGTGGTGCCCATCGACAACGGCACCGTCGTCGAGGTCAACGAGGACGGCATCCACCGCACCGGCCGGCGTGCCCCGGCGGGCTACGTCTACGTCGACGGGCTCAGCATCGACGAGGCCGGCGACGTGGTGCTGCGCGACCGCCGGCTGCTGGCCCAGGACGGGGTGGTCATCGTGGTGCTGGCGGTGGAGCGCTCCAGCGGCGCCGTCGTCGCCGGGCCGGACCTCGTCTCCCGCGGCTTCATCGAGGACACCGGGATCGACACCCTCTTCGAAGAGGCGCGCGAGGACGTGCTCAAGGCGGTCGGCAAGCTGGAGCCGGACGCCGGCTGGCAGGTCTGGCAGTCGGCCATCCACGATTCCCTGGGGCGCTTCTTCTACCAGCGCACCCGCCGGCGGCCGATGATCCTCCCGGTGGTCACGGAGATCTGACGAACGGCCGTTTCGGTGCTACGATCCTCAGCACCCGCTCGACCGGCGCCGCCGGCCGCAGCCCATCGCCTCACCCCACGCTCCACACGAGGCTGTCGCCGCCGCCATGGCCCGTTCGGCACCCCCTCGGCCCTCCGCTCGTCGCAGCACGCCCGCGCGGCGGCGCCCCAGCGCAGCAGCGCGCCGCCGTCCTCCGGCAAGGAAGCCTCGGCCCCCGCTCCTGACCCCGGATCAGCGCCGCGAGCTGGGCGGCGTCGCCGCCATCGGCCTCGGGCTGATCCTCGCCGCGGTCCTCGCCCTTCCGGGCGGCGGCTCGATCGCCTCGCGGGTGCACGACTGGCTCTTCGCCACCTTCGGCGCCGGCGCCTGGCTGGCCGCCGCGGGCTTCGTCGTCGCCGGGGTGCGCGTGCTGGGGCGGCGCGGCTGGACGGGCGGCCTGCTCGGCGCGCTGGGCAGCCTCGTCACCGTCTTCGCCTCGCTCGGCTTCCTCGGCCTGGCGGCGCCGGGCAGCGCGGGCGTGGTCGGCCAGCACCTGGGCCCCGGCATCGGCGCCCGCCTCGGCGACGCGGCCACGGCGGCGAGCATGCTCGTGCTCGCCTGCCTCGGCCTGGTGCTGGCGGTGGAGCTCAGAGTTGGACGCATCGCCGCGGCGGTGGCGGCGTGGTGGGCGGAGCAGCGGGAGGCGCAACGGGTCGCGCGCGAGTCGGAGCCGCAGGTGCAGACGGCTGCCGAACCGGCGCGCCAGCTGCGCGGGCGGGCCGTCAGGACAGGGGAGGCGGTGCCCGGTGCACCAGCTCGGGCCGGGACGCCGGTGCCCGCCCTCCTGCCCGTCGACGCCCCGCCGCTCCCGCCGCTCCTGCCCACCGACGACCTCGACTTCGACCTGGAGAAGCTGCGCAGCCAGCCCGATCCTGAGCCCGAGGTGGCGCACCCCGCCGTCCCCGGGCCCGTCGAGCCCTTCCAGCGCGAGTTCGAGGGCCTGCCGATCGACGCCGGCCTTGCCGCCGCGGCCAGGCCGGAGAAGCCGGAGCTCGGCGAGGTCCCCGACGTCGCCCTGGCCCACGCGGGCGAGGTGGTCGAGGAGCCCGAGAAGTTGTGGGTGCTGCCCAGCAGCGACCTGCTCGACACCGTCACCGGCAAGCGCGAGCGCCTGGAGCAGGAGGTTCGGGCCACCTCTGTCGCCATCGAGCGGACCCTGCAGTCGTTCGGCGTCGAGGCGCACGTGCGCGGAGTCAACAGCGGGCCGACGGTGACCCAGTACGAGCTGCAGCCCGGCCCCGGAGTTCCGGTCAGGAAGATCGTCAACCACCAGACCGACCTGGCCCTCGCCCTGGCGGCGCCGATCCGCATCCAGGCCCCCATCCCCGGCAAGGCGGCGATCGGCGTCGAGGTGCCCAACAAGGCGGCGCAGCTCGTCACCCTCAAGCAGGTGGTGCAGTCGCCGGGCTTCTCCGACGCGCGCAACCGGCTGGCCGTCGCACTCGGCGCCGACGTCAGCGGGCACCCCGTGGTCGGCGACCTGGCGCGCATGCCCCACCTCCTCGTCGCCGGCGCCACCGGCAGCGGCAAGTCGGTGTGCATCAACGCGATCCTCGGAGGCTTCCTGCTGCAGCACACGCCCAACGAGCTGAAGCTCATCCTCATCGACCCCAAGCGCGTGGAGCTGAGCGGCTTCGCCGACATCCCGCACCTGCTCGTCCCGGTGGTGGTCGAGCCCGAGGCGGCGGTGGCGTCGCTGCGCTGGGCGGTACGGGAGATGGAGGAGCGCTACAAGCTCTTCGCCTCGCACGGCGCGCGCAACATCGCCGCCTTCAACGAGCGGGCGCCCGGCCTGGGCCTGCAGCCGCTGCCGTACATCGTCACCGTCGTCGACGAGCTGGCCGACCTGATGATGGTCGCCGCCGGCGAGATCGAGGACCTCATCTGCCGAATCGCGCAGCTGGCCCGCGCCGTCGGCATCCATCTCATCGTGGCCACGCAGCGCCCCTCCGCCGACATCATCACCGGCCTGATCAAGGCGAACATCCCCTCGCGCGTCGCCTTCGCCGTGTCGAGCGGCGTCGACTCCCGCGTCATCCTCGACGAGATGGGTGCGGAGAAGCTGCTCGGCCGCGGCGACATGCTCTACCTGCCCATCGACGAGGGCAAGCCGCGCCGCCTGCAGGGCGCCTTCGTCAGCGACCGCGAGCTCGACGCGCTGATCACCCACTGGAAGCAGCAGGGCAGGCCGGAGTACCAGGAGGAGATCTTCCACGTCGAGGCGACGGTCTCCTGGGCCAGGGACGCCGGCAAGCGCGACCCGCTCTTCGCCAAGGCCGCCCACTGCGTCGCCGCGGAGGGGCGCGCCGCCGCCTCGCTGCTGCAGCGCAAGCTCAACGTCGGCTACACCCGCGCGGCGCGGCTCGTCGACCAGCTCGCCGAGCATCGCGTGGTCGGCCCCTACGAGGGCAGCAAGTCGCGCGAGGTGCTGATGGACGTCATCCAGGTCGACGAGCTGCTCGCCGACCTCGGCGAGGAATAGGCCAGCGCAATATCGGCGCCGGGTCGGGCGTCTTCCCCCGTATGCAGCCAGCCACGGCTGTGTCTGCGCGTGCTCAGGGGAGAAGGAAGACAACGTGATCACCGCCCGCCGCCTCGCCCGTCTCGGCATCGCCCTCGGGGGAGCCGCCGCCGTCGCGCTGCCGCTGGCCGGCACCCCCGCGCTCACCACCCATGCGCAGACGGCCTTCACCGTCGGCATCCCGACCGTGGTCGACCCCATTCGCGGGGTGGGCGAGCCGGACATCCTCGTCGACAACGGCAACCAGGCGCTGATCACCGGGCCCGCCGGCTCGGGCGCGCAGACCTCCTTCTTCTGGCACACCCGCGACGGCGGCCTGACCTACCCGATGCTCGGCCCCTCGCAGGGCCACTGGATCTGCCCCGGCGCGGGTGGCGGCGACAGCCTCGCCGTGATGGACCGCAAGACCGGCGACGTGTACCTCACCGACCAGGAGGCGCTGGCCGACATCGGCTCCGCCAAGGTCGACGGCACGACAGGCGCCGTGACCACCCAGTGCGCCACCGCACCGGGCATGACCGCCGACCGCCCCTTCGAGGGCGTGCTCGACTCGACGACCGCGCCGCAGAGCGTCGCCGACGGCGGCAAGCCGATCGTCTACCTCTCCTGGCTCTGCGCGGGCTGCGCGGGGGCGACAGGCCCCAACGGCCCGAGCGACGGCGGCCTGGCGTTCGGGTGGAGCGACGACGGAGTCACCTTCCACGCCGCCGATCCCGGCGTCACCGGGGACACCATCCTCACCAACACCTTCCAGGAAGGCGGCACCTTCCAGTCCTTCAGCGAGCACGGCAACACCGTGGTCGATCCGAGGACGGGCTACGTCTACACGGGCGTCACCTGCGCAGGCGCCAACTCCGCCAACTCAACCGGGTGCCCCAACGGCGCGACGGACAACGAGGTCGGCGTCGCCATCGGCGCACCGCAGGCATCGCCGAATCCCGCCAACATCGGCCAGTTCTCGGCGCTCAGCTACCAGCCGGCAGTGACCACCGATCCTGACGGCAAGCCGATGCGCGAGCCCAACAGCCTCTTCCCGGTGTTGGGCATGGACTCGAACGGCACCCTCTACGAAGCGTACATCGAGGGCGATGGATTCACCGACCCCACCCAGCCGATCGCCGACGACACCGCGTGGCACATCTACTACACGTATTCCACCGACGCCCCGCTGCACAAGCACTGGTCGACGCCCGTCCGCGTCGACCAGGGTGCGCAGACGGCGACCACCGACTTCGGCTGGATGTCCGTCGGCGACCCGGGCAAGCTCGGCTTCGTCTGGCTGGGCACCAACGTCCGCGAGCATCCCAGCGCGCAGGACAGCGGCACCCTGCGCCAGTGGCACCCCTTCATGGCGGTGACCACCGACGGCCTCGACGCCCATCCCAGCTTCGAGCAGCAGATGGTCGGCGTCGGCCCGAACCACATCAACGACATGTGCCTGCAGGGCACGGTGGGCTGCATCCAGAACGTCGGCAACCGCAACATGGCCGACTTCATCAGCTGCGACATCGGCCCCGACGGCGCGCTGCAGATGACCTGGGCCAACGACAGCAACCTGCTGGCCACCGATCCCTCCACGCTCATCCCCGGACTGCCCCTCACCGAGACGGCCCGTGAGGTCTCCGGCCCGCGGCTGATCGGCAGCGGCGACGTCAGCGACACGCGCTTCAGCACCGCGCCCACCTCCGGCATCAGCGACGCCACCGGCGACGCGCTCTACCCCGTCGACCCGACCCAGGGTGCGCAGCAGGAGCAGCCCCAGCTCGACCTCACCGGCTCGAAGATCGACTGGGACGGCAGCAACCTCACCATCCACGTCGATGCCAAGGACCTGAGCAGCATCAGCAGCCCGGCGACGACCCAGCCCAACGTCTGGTACCTGACCACCTGGCAGTTCAACCACACGATCTACTTCGCCCGGGCGCAGTCGAACAGCGGCGGTGCCCTGAGCTTCTCGGCCGGCCCGGCCAAGTCGTTCGACCGCCCCGGCCTCAACGGGCAGACGGTGGCGACCCTGGTCGACTACAGCGGCGGCACCGCCGTGCAGGGCAGCCAGAACGGCAACGACATCAGCATCACCGTTCCTGCCAACCTGGTCGGAAACCCGACGCAGGGCTCGCTGCTCGAAGCCGTCACGGCCTACGCCGCGCTCGACAACGGCGCCCCGCTCCTCATCGGCCCCGGCTCGGGGAACATGCCGACCCTCGTGGACGCGACCCCCGACTACGACTTCGTCGCGGGCGGGTCGCTGCCTCAGGCGGGCGGCCTGGGTGGCGGCGGCAACGGGTCGACTCCTCCGGCGACGGGCGCCACGCCGCTGGCCATCCCCAACACCTCGGGGGTGGTCGCCTCGGCCCCGCTGGCGGCAGGGCTCGCCGTGGCGGTGCTGGGCGGGGCGCTCTGGCTGGGCCGGCGCCGACGTCACACCACGTGACTGCCAAGTCGGCGGCCCGTCCTGCGGATGACGGCTTTACGCTGCGGGCTTGCTGAAGCACAGCATCAGCGATCCAAGAGGTCGACGCGCGACGCCTATGGGACGCGGCCGTCGGCGCTCAGCCTGAGCCGCCGGCGCGTGGACACGCCTAGCGAGAGACAGCGTCGAAGAGGTGTCGATGGCCGACGTCGTCCCGAGTACGCCACCTCGGACGATCCATTCCCTACGTAGATGTGTCCAGGTGCGGTGTCAGGGCTGAATGGCGCACAGCGAGTGCGTCAGGGCGTCGAAGTTGCATACCATCCCGTTGATGTAGCTTTCGGACGGCACTGCGGCCATGGGCTCGCTGATCCAGCCGGTGTCTGCGGGCGCGTTTACAGGACTCGGAGCGGTGTCATCCACCGTAGGGGCAGCGTCGACATTTGTCATGGACAGGAGCACTTGGCCGTTGTCCCCGTCGACGACCGCATAGGCGTCGGCTACCACGTTCGACTGGCCCGAGGGATTGGCCGCCGCCACCAGTTGGAGCGCCCAGATGTGCCGCGCTGGTGAGGCCTGGTAGAAGACGGTCCCGTTCGTCACGTCGGTGGCCTGCGTCGCGGAGGGCTGGAACGCAATCGATTCGACCTTCCAACCGGTGATGTTGTTGACGTTGACCAGGTTCGCAATCGCTGACGCCTCCGCTTCGGCGGCTGTCACCGTGGGATCGGTCGGAAGAGGCGCCGCGTGGGCTACCACCGTGAATTGGAACGGGCCGATCCGACTCCCTGAGACCGCCGTGCCGCTTGCGGGACTCAGTGTCAACGCGGCGGTGCTAGCGCAACCGAGCGCGACGGCAATTCGCGCAACTCTCTTCTTCATTACCACTTCCTCAACAGTCCGTTCCGCCGTTCGGGCATTGGGGAATGTTCTGCTCTTCGAACTGGTTCTCGTTCACGTAGACGGTCGTGTACTTGCTGTCGGAGTACACGTAATGAAAGGTCCCATCCGCCTGCGGGCCGCAGGGATTACTGGTGGGTCCGTAGTTGATCCATGGCGTGGTCACGTCGACGTACGCAGAGTTGTTGTAGCGGATGCCGCGCTGTCCGGCCTGCTCGCCGCAACTCCACGCTCGGGCGCCCTCATCGAGGGTGCTGACGTTCCTGTAGTTGTTGGTGTTGTTTGCGTCGCGTACGTCTGAGCCGATCTCGTAGTAGCGCTCAGTGTAGCCGTTGGTTTGGTCGCACCGGTTGACCAGATACCAGACATGAACGCGGTACACCCCTCGGAAGGTGTCAAAACCGTCTTGCCGGGCCGACGGGTAGTAACACGTGTCTGCATGAGCGGTGATCGGGTTCGCTGCGCCGAAATGGAGCAACCCGAAGAGGCTGGCGGACACGGCCGCTAGTCCTATTCCTATTCCCAGGGATGCGCGCCTCCAGACGCGCGGTAGCGTTGATCTCGCGATTCTCACACCCTTCCTTCCAATCGGGGCACCGGACCAATGGGCGCGCAGCATATGAAGGCGGAACTCGTCTGTCAATTAGACATCGAACGCACCGAACGGACGACGGGGTTGACCTTCGGGACTCCCTTCGCGTGGCTTGCCGGTCCCCCCAACCACCTACGACCGTCTTGCCCCGACGGGAAGGAGGCGATGGGACAGCGTGTGCCACGCCGCGACGGCCCGTTCGGTGCGACACGATCGTCCGCTCGAGGTCCGTCCACCTCACCCGCCGCTACCGGGGGGTAGTCCGCTTGGTGAATCTGCCGGGCGTTTTCGAGGCCTCAGGCGGTGGTCGCCTCGGCCCCGCTGGCGGCAGGGCTCGCCGTGGCTGGGCCGGCGCCGGCGCGGGGTGTCCTGAGCGGGGAGTAGCGGACCGCGCCGCTCTCCGTGGAGAGTCGGCGACATGCGCTGCCGCCCGGCCCTCGCCGCCCTCGCCACGGCGGTGCTCGCCACCGCCTGCGGCGGGGGAGGGGCCGCGGCGCCGCCGACCACGTCGGCGCGCGGGTTCCCGCTCGGCGACCTCACCGTCCAGCGCGGCGGCGCGACGGTGCTGAGCCTCACCGTCGAGGTCGCCGACAACCAGGCCGCATGGGAAAAGGGCCTCATGGGCGTGACGGCGCTCGGCGAGGAGCAGGGGATGGCCTTCATCTTCCCCGAGGTGCAGGGGGCCCAGTTCTGGATGAAGGACACCCTCATCCCCCTCGACATCGCCTTCTGGGACGCCGCCGGGCGCGTCGTCGGCGTGGAGACGATGACGCCCTGCAGCGTCGACCCCTGCCAGGTCTACAGCTCTCCCCAGCCGTACCTCGGCGCCGTCGAGGTGCGCGGCGGGCTGCTCGGCAAGGTGGGCGTGCGCACCGGCGACGTGGTCCACTTCACCCGCCGTGGCCACACCGCCGCCGCCTCGCCCTGACCGCATCCAGGACCCCGAGCAGCGCGCCGTGGAGCGGCGTCGCCTCGCCGAGGACCTCGCCGCGGCGGCCCGCCGGGTGCGCGGGTAGGCGCCCGCCGCGCGGCGGGGCCGGTATCCTCTTGGCCTCATGGCACAGGACTTCAGCTTCGACGTGGTCAGCGACTTCGACCAGCAGGAGCTGGTCAACGCCCTCGACCAGACCCGCCGGGAGATCGGCACCCGCTACGACTTCAAGGGCGTCACCGCCGAGATCGAGCAGGAGAAGGACCAGCTCGTCCTGCTCACCGACTCGGACATGCACCTCAAGGCCATCCTCGACGTGCTGCAGAGCAAGATGCACAAGCGCGGCGTCGACCTCAAGGTGCTCGACCCCCAGAAGCCCGAGCAGGCGGCCCGGGGGAACGTGCGCCAGGTGGTCAAGCTGCGCCGCGGCATCAGCGACGACCTGGCCCGCGACCTCAACAAGAAGATCCGCGGCAACAACCCCAAGTCGCAGGTGCGCATCGAGGGTGACAAGCTGCGCGTCTCCTCGAAGTCGAAGGACGAGCTGCAGTCGGTGATCGCTTTCCTCAAGGGCCTGGAGCTCGAGGTCCCCCTGCAGTTCACCAACTACCGCTGAGTTCCTGCCGTGCCTGACCGCAAGCCGCTGTACTTCCTGCAGACCCTGGGCTGCCCCAAGAACCAGGTGGACTCGGGGTACATCGAGGGCCTGATGGAGCACGGTGGCTACGTCGCCGCGACGGCGCCGGAGGAGGCCGACGTCTGCATCGTGCACACCTGCGGCTTCCTCGGCGCGGCCTCGCAGGAGTCGATCGACGCCCTGCTGGAGCTGGGCGAGCTGAAGAAGCGCAACCCCTCGATGCAGCTGGTGGCCAGCGGCTGTCTGGCCCAACTGCACGGCGAGGAGCTGGCGGCGGAGATGCCGGAGCTCGACGTCGTGGTGGGGACGCGCGACTGGCCGGAGCTGCCCTCGGCCCTGCAGGCGGCGCGGGTCGGCCGGCAGGTGGTGCGCATCGAGTCGCTGGCGCCGGTCGACTACTCGGCGCTGGAGTTCCGGCCAACCGCGCCCGCAACCACCTACCTGAAGCTCAGCGACGGCTGCAACTTCCGCTGCGCCTTCTGCACCATCCCGTCGTTCACCGGCGACCTGCGCAGCAAGCCGCCGGAGCTGGTGCTGCACGAGGCGCGGACGGCCGTGGAGTCGGGCGTGCAGGAGCTGGTGCTGGTGGCGCAGAACCTCACCGGCTACGGTCGCGACCTGCCGGCGCGCACCAACCTGTCCGCGCTGCTGCGCCGTCTCGCGGCGCTCGACCCCGCGCCACGCTGGATCCGCCTGATGTACGCCACCCTGGAGGGTGTCAGCGACGAGCTGATCGAGACCATGGCCTCGCTCGACCGCGTCGCCAAGTACCTCGACATGCCGCTGCAGCACGTCCATCCCGCGACGCTGCGGCGCATGAAGCGTCCCTACAGCGCCGACCGCGCGCACGGCGTGCTGCGCAGGCTCCGTGAGGCGATGCCCGACCTGGCGCTGCGCAGCACCTTCGTCGTCGGCTTCCCGGGCGAGACGGAGGAGGAGTTCCAGGCGCTGCTCGACTTCCTCCCGGAGGCGCAGCTCGACTGGGTCACCGCCTTCGCGTACAGCGAGGAGGAGGGCACGGTGGCGGCGCGCATGGAAGGCCAGCTGCCGCTGCGCGAACGCGAGGCGCGGCGCCGCGCGGTCTACACCGCCCAGGCCGCGGTGTCACGGCAGCGCAACCGGCGCCTGGTGGGGCGCGAGATCACCGTCCTGGGCGAGGCCGTGTCCGCCGCCCGCGACGGCGATCGCGCCGTGCTCTTCGCCCGCAGCGAGCGCGAGGCGCCGGAGATCGACGGCCGTGTCGTCGTCCGCGGCCTCGAGCGCCCTGAGGACCACCTCGACCGCTTCCTCCGCGTCCGCGTCACCACCGCGGCCACCTACCAGGTCGGCGCCGTCGCGGTACCGCAGGACGCGCGGCCGCAACCCCTCGACAGAGCACGGCTCAAGCCCCTGCAGGTGGTGTGACCTCCCCTCCAGGAAGGCTCAACCTTCCCAACTCCCTCACCGTCCTCCGCCTCCTGCTGGTTCCGGTGATCGGGGTCACCCTCACGTCGAGCGGCTCCTGGCACGACCAGATCAGCGCCGCCGTCTACGCCACCGCCGCCGCCACCGACACCCTCGACGGGCAGATCGCCCGCCGCCGCAAGTCGGTCACCGACCTCGGCAAGTTCCTCGACCCCCTGGCCGACAAGCTGCTCGTCATCACCGTGCTGGCCATCCTGGTGAGCAGCAACGTCCTGGCCTTCTGGGTCGTGGTGGTGATCTTCGCGCGCGAGTTCGTCATCACCGGCCTGCGCTTCGTCGCCGCGCAGCAGGGCGTGGTCATCGGCGCGTCGCCGTGGGGCAAGTCGAAGACGCTCTCCCAGAACCTCATGATCATGCTGCTGATCCTCTCGCGCCCCTATCCCCAGATCCACACCGCCGCCATGGCCTGCGTCGCCCTCGCGGTCGTCGCCACCGTCCTCAGCGGGCTCGACTACCTCTGGCGCTACCGCCGCTTCGTGGTCTGAGCCGCGCGCGCGATGATGCCCTCCACCACCTCCGACTTCGCGTCGGCGTAGTTCTGCACGTAGCGCCAGGTCTGCGCGGCGAGGGCGCGCTTGCGCCGCTCGTAGAGCGCCCGCTCGGCGTCGTCGGCGCGCAGCGTGTCGCGGAAGAGGAGCATGCGGTCCACCTCGGGGCAGCCGCCGCTGAAGACGTGGAGGTTGACGTCCGTGTCCGGTCCCTTGAAGACGCGGTGCTCGTACCACGCAGGCTCGCGGATGCGCAGCACGTAGCCCGCCGCCTCCAGCGCCGGGACGTAGCCCGCCTCGTCCGCGGAGTCGGGCACGGCCAGCACCATGTCGATGATCGGCTTGGCGGCGAGCCCCGGCACCGACGTCGAGCCGCAGTGCTCGAGCAGCACCACCCGCTCGCCCAGCGCCGCACGGATGCGCGCCGCCTCGCGCTCGAAGAGGCGCGGCCATTCCGGGTGGTACTCGGCGAGGTGCACCGGCCCGTCGAGGCGGGCGGGCTCGCCCACGGTGGCGGCGTGGATCTCCGCCTCGCGCAGGGCGGCGCGGTCGCCGCCGTCGGGACCCTTGCTCATCGCCGGCCAACCTTAGCGGCCCCGCCCCGCTGCGGCATCATGGCGGCCGACATGCCGGCCACCGCCCCGCGTCTCGCCGACGACTTCCCGGAGGCCGCCCGCACCGGCGAGCTGCTCCGCGGGCGCGGCTGGCGCGTCGCCGTCGCCGAGTCCTGCACGGGGGGGCTGCTCGGCGCGGCGCTCACCGCCGTGCCCGGCTCCTCGGACTACGTGCTGGGCGGCGTGCTCGCCTACGCCAACGAGGTGAAGACGGCGCTGCTCGGCGTCGATCCCGAGCTGCTCGCCGTCCACGGCGCGGTCAGCGAGGAGGTGGCGCGCGCCATGGCCGAGGGCGTGCGCAACGCGCTCCAGGCCGACGTCGCAGCCGCGGTCACCGGTGTCGCCGGTCCGGCCGCCGAGAGCAGCAGCAAACCGGCCGGGCTGGTCTTCGTGGCGGTGGCCGGCCCGGGCGGGAGCACGCGCGTGGTGCG
Source organism: Candidatus Dormiibacterota bacterium (assembly GCA_035652335.1). Lineage (GTDB taxonomy): Bacteria > Chloroflexota > Dormibacteria > Aeolococcales > Aeolococcaceae > DASRDZ01. The sequence goes on along the minus strand of DASRDZ010000056.1, from coordinate 63,910 downwards.
CCTCGACGAGGACCTCGGCCGCGAGGGCAACCGGGCCGCGGCGGTGCGGGCGGCGCTGCAGCTCATCGCGGAGATGGCGGGGTGAAGCACCGCGTCCGCCGCACCGGCGCCCGCACCGTCACCGGGGCAATGCGCGCGCTGCCCGGGCCGGTGGTGCAGCGGCTGGTGTCGATGTGGGCGCCGCTGGCGCGGTACGGCGGCACCAGTCGAGGCGGTGCCGCCGCCCTGGCCAGCGCCATGTCGCTGCTCGCCGAGCCCCCGGTCACCTTCCGCCGTCCCGACCGCACCGTCTCGCTGCCCGAGCTCGCCGAGATCCTCGGGCGCAGCGACGAGGACGTGGAGGGGTGGGCGGGCTCGGGGCTCCTGGGTGGGCCGGTGGTGGCGGCCGAGCAGGGCGCGCCGTCGCTGTGGGGCGCCGACGCCATCGAGCGGGCGCGGCTGATCGACTACCTGCTCGCCCACGGCGTGTCCGAGGACGACCTGCGCGGCCTGCGCGACCCGCGCCAGCTGCCGCTGCTCGCCATCGACCATGCATTGAGCGAGCGCGCAACCCTCACCCGCGGCGAGGTGGCCGGGCGGGCGCGCGTCGACGAGGACTTCGTCGCCCGCGTCTGGCGCGCGCTCGGCCTGCCGCCCGGCGATCCCGACGAGCCGCTGTTCACCCGCCGCGACGTCGAGGGCCTGCGCATCCTCGCCGCCATGCGCACCATCTTCGACGAGGCCGACCTGCTGGAGGCCACCTCGGTGCTGGGGCTGGCCATGTCGCAGGTGGCCTCCAGCCAGGTCGACCTCTACCGCCGCTGGGCGACCGCGCAAGTTTCTGACGCTGATGGCGGAAACCTGAACTTCGTGCTGCGCAACGTGGCCATGATCGACCTCATGCTGCCCACCGCGGCGCAGCTGCTGGAGATCGTGCATCGCCGGCACGTCGAGGCGGCGGTGCGCAACGAGTCGGTGATCATGGTGGAGGAGGCGGAGGGCGGGCTGCCGGGTGAGGTGGAGCTGTGCGTCGGCTTCGCCGACCTGGTGGGCTTCACCGCGGCCTCCGAGCAGCTCATGCCGATGGAGCTGGGCGAGATGGCCGGCGCGCTGGTTCGCCACGCGGAGGAGACGCTGCCGGCGCGCGGGGTGCGCATCGTCAAGACGATCGGCGACGCGGTGATGTTCACCGCCACCGACGCGGGCTCGGCGGCGGCCGCGGCACTCGACCTCGTCGAGCAGGCGGGGCGGGACGGGTCGCTGCCGCCGCTGCGTGCGGGGCTCGCCTTCGGGCCGGTGCTGCGCCGCTTCGGCGACTGCTTCGGGCGGACCGTGAACGTCGCCTCGCGGCTCTGCACGCTGGCGCCGCCGGGGGCCGTGCTGTACCACTGCTCGGGGCCGGTGGCGGAGGAGGCCTGGCGGGCGTCGGGCGTCGCGCCGGGGAAGTCGACGCGGCTGCGGGCCAAGGGCATCGACGGGGGGCTGGAGGCCGTCCCCGTGCTGCGCGCATGAGCTCTCCGGCGGAACCTCACGGCGGGGGTTGCGCACCACACTCCCCTGTGGTACCGTACGTCCGTTCGCCTGAACCGGGCGGGCCCGGTCCCTGCGCCCGAAGCGTGGGCCACGTGTCGCACCTGGCGTCGGAGTACAGTCTTGACAAACACACTGAACAGTGGCACACTCGAGGTCGTCGCTTCCACCAACGGCGCTGGGCGGCGTGAGCGCGCGTCCGCTGCGTCCAAGGAGACCGAGCCCTTGACGACCGAACGGGATCGCGCGCTCAGCACCGCGCTGGGCCAGATCGAGCGCTCCTACGGGAAGGGCGCGATCATGAAGCTGGGTGAGGCCAGCGCGCAGCGCAACGTCGAGGTCATCCCCACCGGCGCGCTGACCCTCGACATCGCGCTCGGAGTCGGCGGCATCCCGCGCGGCCGCGTCGTCGAGATCTATGGCCCGGAGTCCTCGGGCAAGACCACCCTCACCCTGCACGTCATCGCCGAGGCGCAGCGCGCCGGAGGCGTGGCCGCCTTCATCGACGCCGAGCACGCCCTCGACCCGCAGTACGCCGCGCGCATCGGCGTCAAGACCGAGGAGCTGCTCATCTCCCAGCCCGACACCGGTGAGCAGGCGCTGGAGATCGTCGAGGTGCTGGTGCGCAGCGGCGCCGTCGACGTCATCGTGGTCGACTCCGTCGCCGCCCTGGTGCCCAAGGCGGAGATCGACGGCGAGATGGGCGACTCGCACGTCGGCCTGCAGGCCCGCCTGATGTCGCAGGCGATGCGCAAGCTGACCGCGGCGATCAGCCGCTCCAACACGTCGGTGATCTTCATCAACCAGCTGCGAGAGAAGGTCGGCGTGATGTTCGGCAACCCCGAGGTCACCACCGGCGGGCGCGCCCTGAAGTTCTACGCCTCGGTGCGCATGGACATCCGCAAGGTGGAGACCATCAAGCAGGGCCTCGACGCCATCGGCTCGCGAGTCAAGGTCAAGGTTGTCAAGAACAAGGTGGCCCCGCCCTTCCGCAACGCGGAGTTCGACATCCTCTACAACGAGGGCATCTCCTACGCCGGCTCGGTGCTGGACATGGCCATCGAGGCCCGCGTGATCGAGAAGAGCGGCGCCTGGTTCTCGTACGGCGACATGCGCCTCGGCCAGGGCCGGGAGAACGTGCGCGACTTTCTCAAGCAGAACACCGATCTGCTGGGGGAGATCTCCGCCAAGGTGCGCGAGAAGTCGATGCCGGAGCCCACGGCGCCGGTCAGCGGCGCCCCGGCCACCGCCAACGGCACCGCCGGCCCGGTGGTTCCCGTCACCCAGCCCAACTAGCCGCCGCTCCCGCTGGTATCCGGTGCCACCCGCATCCGCGCACGCCTTCGACGACGCGTGCCCACCTGACCCTGACGAGGAGCGCAGGGCCGCCGAACAGGCCGCCCTGCGCATCCTCGGCGGCGCCGCCCAGTCCGAGGCGTCCCTGCGGCGCCGCCTGGAGCACCGCGGCTTCTCCGCCGGCGCCTCCCGCGACGCCGCGGAGACCGCCGCCCGCCTCGGCTACGTCGACGATGCCGCCCTCGCCGATTCGATCGTCACCCGTCGCCGCTCCCGCCGCGGAACGGCCCGCATCGCCGCCGAGCTCCGCTCCCGGGGAGTGGGGGAGGAGGCAGTCCGAGCCGCCCTGTCCGGCATCTCCCCCGACGACCAGCGTGCCGCCGCCCTCGCCGAGGCCCGCCGCCGCCTTCCCACTCGCCTCCCCGACGACCCCACCGAACGCCGCCGCACCCTCACCCGCGTTGCCGCCGCCCTGAGCCGCGCGGGCTTCCCCGCGGACGCCGTGTCGCACGCCCTCCGTCACGCCGCGTCAGAGGACGGCGAGGACGCCGCCTGAGCGTGCGGGACGGCGGGACGCTTGTGAAGCCTCGCGAGCTGCTGGACCGCGCGTCGCGGGGTGACGTCCGCAACGTTCGATTCGCTGACCTGCAACGACTGATGGAGGCGGTCGGGTTCCAGCTAGAACGCGTCCGCGGGAGCCACCACGTGTACCGCCATACAAAGCCTGAGGGCTATGGTGAACCTGCAGCCCTATGGCCGGGAGGCCAAGCCGTACCAGGTGCGGCAGGTCGTCGAGGTGATCGCGCGCTACGCTGTGAGCGTGGGGGGGCGACGCGTGACCACCGACTACCACATCGATGTCTTCTACTCGGTCGAGGACGAATCGTGGATCGCCGACGTCCCCGATCTGCGCCACTGCTCAGCGCACGGTGCCACGCCGGAGGACGCCGTCCGGGAGGTGATGGTCGCCATGGATGCCTGGCTGGCCACGGCGCGCGAGCACGGCGACCCGATCCCGCCCGCCACATACCGCCCCGCCACGTCCGCGGCGGGCTGAGGCTCCCCGGGCCCTCCGAGCGGCTCAGTCGAGCGCGAGGTCCGGCCGCCCCGCGGCACGCCGCTGGCGCTCGAAGCGCAGCAGCATCCCCAACGAGAACCAGGCGATGCAGCCAAGCCCCAGCCCCAGCAGGATGACGCCGTCGAGCAGCAGCGCCCGCGACATCAGCCCGCCCAGCACCGCGCCCAGCGCCCCGCCCCCGGCGAGGGTCAGCGTGTAGAACGCCATCAACGCCGAGCGGTCGGCGGCCAGCGCCTCGGAGCAGTCCGCCAGGTAGGTCACGGCGGCCGGCCCGAACCCCGCCTGGATCAGCACTCCCACCGCGAAGACCGGCAGGAGCAAGGGCGCCACCCAGAGCGGCAGGTGGTTCATCGCCAGCAGGGCGAGCAGTGCGATGAACGCCCCGGGCACGGCGCGCCGCATCACCACCGGCCCGCCCAGCCGGTTGACCACCGGCGTCCAGAGCACGATGCCGATGATGAGCAGCACGACCCAGCCCAGCAGGAAGAGCCCGATCAGCCGCTCGTCGAACCCGTGCACCAGTGTCTGCTGCGGATCGGGCGAGCGCTTCAGCAGCGCGCTGAGGTTCGCGTAGAAGGCGCCCACCAGCCCGTTCACGGCGAGCCAGGCCGGGATGAAGGCGCGCACCGGCCCGGGACCGGTGACCGCGTGCACGATCACGTGGAGCGGGCTGACCGGCAGCGGCCGAGTCTGCTTCACCCGGCTCCAGCACAGCACCGCCGCCGCCACGTAGAACACGGCGAGCACCGGGAAGGCGCCCCGGTGCAACCCGTGGTAGAGGAACGGGCCGACCACGAACCCGCCCGCATACCCGACCAGCGTCGACCCCTCGAACGCCCCGCTCGCCCGGGCCCGCGCCGCGTGGTCGGCCGAGGTGGCCGCCGCGATGGTCCCGAGGGCGGTGGGGACGAACGCCGCCGCCCCGATCCCCTCGATGAGGCGCGAGCCGGCGATCGACGGCGCCGTCATGGCGACGGTCAGGGCGAGCATCCCCAGCACCCCGAGGAGCGGACCGAAGACGAGGAACCGGCGCCGCCCCAGCCGGTCGGCGAGGCGCGCCAGGGTCGGCGCGAAGACCATCTCCGAGACCGCCTGCGCCGCGCCGACCAGGCCGACCGCGATGCCGCTGGGATGGCCCCCGGCCAGGTCGCTGAGGTCGAACTGCACCGCCTGCCCCGCGCCCACCGCCCCGATGCGCAGCATCGCCGAGGACACCAGCAGCGCTCGCACCCCGGCCGCCGCGGCGTCGACCGCCGCCGGGGACGCCCCCGGTCGCGCCGGGACGGTGGCCGGCGGGACGCGCGCGGAGCGGAACACCGCCCGAGGGTAATGGGTTTTCGAGCCGCACGGAGCCGTGCACCGCTCACGGTGACCCCACCCCCTGTGCCGCTCGTACAATTGCCGGACCGCACGACGGAAGGGGCGGACGCCCGCCGCCGGCCCGGCAACCTCACGCCGACGCCGCACACGGCCGCGACCCCGCGCTCGTCCTGCCGGCTGGCGGTGCGTCCCCGCGAGGTGGCGAGCACCTCACGACCTACCCCACAAGGACCTCTCCAATGATTCCCGCCCTGATCGGGCTGGTTGTGGCCGTGGTGATCGCGGTCGCAGCAGTCGTCTACATGCGTTCCCAGGTCGACGCCGAGCGGCGCGCCGTCGCCGTCGAGAAGGAGCGCCTGGCCGAGGCCGGCGCCGAGGTCGAGCAGCAGCGCAAGACCATCGCGCTGGAGGCCAAGGAGGAAGCCCTCCGCATCCGCCAGGAGGTGGAGCAGGAGGTGCGCGAGCGGCGCGCCGAGATGTCCCGCCTGGAGCAGCGGGCCACCCAGCGCGAGCAGCAGCTGGAGCGCCGCATGCAGGAGCTGGAGCAGCGCGACGAGCGGCTCGACCAGCGCGAGGCCGAGCTCGAGGGGCTCCGCGCCGGCATCGACGAGGAGCGCTCCGGCATCGCCCGGGAGATGGAGCGCGTCGCCGGCCTCAGCCTCCAGGAGGCGCGCGGCGAGATCCTGCGCCGCGTCGAGTCCGAGCTCGACCACGAGATCGCCGAGCGCATCCGCAGCGCCGACGAGCGCGTCCGCGAGGAGGCCGAGGGGCGAGCCCGCGAGATCCTCATCGCGGCCATCCAGCGCCAGGCGGCGGACCAGTCGGGGGAGACCAGCGTGACCGTCGTCCCCCTGCCCAGCGACGAGATGAAGGGCCGCATCATCGGCCGCGAGGGCCGCAACATCCGCGCCCTGGAGGCCGCCACCGGCGTCGACCTCATCATCGACGACACCCCCGAGGCGGTCGTCCTCAGCGGCTTCGACCCGGTGCGCCGCGAGGTGGCCCGGATGGCCCTGGAGAAGCTCTTCTCCGACGGCCGCATCCACCCCGCCCGCATCGAGGAGATGGTCGCCAAGTCGCGCACCGACATGCAGGTCCGCCTCCGCGAGGAGGGCGAGCAGGCCTGCTTCGAGGTGGGCCTGCAGGGCGTCCATCCCGAGCTGGTCAAGCTGCTCGGCACCCTGCGCTACCGCACCTCGTACGGGCAGAGCGTCCTCATGCACGCCCGGGAGTCCGCGCTGCTCGCCGGGATGATCGCCGCCGAGATCGGCTACGACGAGCAGGAGGCCAAGGAGATCGCCCTGTTCCACGACATCGGCAAGGCCGTGGAGCACGAGATCGAGGGCTCGCATGCGGTGATCGGGGCGGAGATCCTGAGCCGCCTGGGGCGGCCGAGCGCCATCGTCCACGGGGTGCGGGCGCACCACTACGACGAGGAGCCGCGCAGCGTCGGCGCCTTCATCGCCATCACCGCGGACGCCATCAGCGCCGCCCGGCCGGGCGCCCGCAGGGAGACGCTGGCGAGCTACATCAAGCGGCTGGAGCGGCTGGAGGGCATCGCCACCGAGTTCGAGGGCGTGGAGCGGGCCTTCGCCATCCAGGCGGGTCGGGAGCTGCGGGTGATGGTCACGCCGGGGCGGGTCGACGACGACACGGCCACGGTGCTGGCCCGCAAGATCGCCAACCGGATCCAGTCGGAGCTCACCTATCCCGGGCAGGTCCGGGTGACGGTGCTGCGGGAGACCCGGTCGGTGGAGTACGCCAAGTAGGGCGGGTCGCCGCACTTCACAGCACGGTCGCGCCGTTGGACGGCGTCGAACTGAGCAAGTACACTGCGGTCAACCGTCTGCCCGGGCGCTCGCGCCGCCCGTCGCCGCACACGCTCCTGCAACGATGCTCTAGAGGGGGTGCACTCCCCGTGGAAGTCCTCAAAGTTTCGGCCACCTCGAAGCCGGTCGCCGTGGCCGGGGCGATCGCCGGTGTGATTCGCAGCCAGCAGAAGGTGGAGGTGCAGGCGATCGGGGCGGGGGCGATCAATCAGGCGATCAAGGCGATTGCGATCTCGCGGGGGTATGTGGCGCCGGGGGGGGTCGATCTCGTGTGTGTGCCGTCGTTCATCGATATTTCGATCGATGGGGAGGAGAGGACGGGGATCCGGCTGTTGGTCGAGTCCCGGTAGGGGGGGCTTCCGTAGGGCGGCTTCCGTGGGGCGGCTTCCGTGGGGCGGCTTCCGTGGGGCGGCGGCCAGGGGACACTGCCTCCGCGGACACGCTCGTCGATCCGTCCACTGGACGGATCGCGGCTGGCTCTCGGCGTCGGGGCCCCGACCCCACCGCCTCCGAGACGTCCGCTGCGGCAGTGTCCCCTGGCCGCCTCTTGTGGTCACCGACCATAGCGGGCACCGGTAACGGGCCATAGAGGGCGCGGGGAACCCGAGCTCAGGGGTTCCGTGGGGCGACGGAGGGGAGGAGGGGGTCGCGGGGGGGCGGGGAGCCGGTACCCTTTGCGGGTCGTGAAGCCGGTTGCCCTGCTCAGTCCTGACGCGGCGCACCTGCGGCCGCTGCGGCTCGCGGAGCGGGGGAGGCGGGAGCCGATCGTGCCGGTGCTGGGGAGGGCGCCGCGGGTGCATCTGTGGCACATCGGGTGCCAGATGAACGACGCGGATCGGGGGGAGCTGGCGGAGCAGTTCGCGGACATCGGGTTCGTGCCCGAGGTGGGGCTGGAGGAGGCGGATCTGGCGGTGCTGATCACCTGTGCGGTGCGGCAGAACGCGGAGCAGAAGGTCTACGGGAAGTTCAAGGAGCTGGTGCCCTGGAAGCGGGCGCGGGCGGGACGGGCGATCGCGCTGACCGGGTGCATGGGCGTGGAGCACGGGTCGTCCCTGCTCGACCGGCTGCCCGAGCTGGACTACGTCTTCGACGTCCGCGAGTCCGACGGGTTCATGGCCAAGCTGCAGGCGCTCTACGGGCCGAGCCTCGAGGGACCGGTGGCGCTGCCGGCGTCGGACCGGCTGAGCGCGTACGTTCCGGTCATCGGTGGCTGCAACGAGATGTGCACGTACTGCATCGTGCCGTTCGTGCGCGGACGGGAGCGCTCGCGCACGGTGGACGAGGTGGTCGAGGACGTCCGGGGCCTGGTGGGTCGCGGCGTTCGCGAGGTGACGCTGCTGGGGCAGAACGTCAACTCCTACCGGTGTCCTGAGACCGGCGCGGGGCTGGCCGAGCTGATGCGCGCCGTCGACGGCGTCGACGGGCTGTGGCGGATGCGCTTCCTCACCTCGCACCCGCGCAACGCGTCGCCGGCGCTCTTCGAGGCGATGCGTGACCTGGGCACGGCATGCGAGCAGCTCCACCTCCCCGTGCAGGCGGGGGACGACGAGCTGCTGCGACGGATGCGGCGGGTCTACAGCGTCGAGCACTACACGTCGATCATCGAGCGGGCGCGGGCGATGGTGCCCAGGATGGCGTTGACCACGGACATCATCGTCGGCTTCAGCGGCGAGACCGAGAAGGAGTTCCTCGGCACCGAGCGGCTGATGCGCGAGGTGCGCTTCGACACCGTCCACCTCGCGGCGTACTCGGTGCGGCCGGGCACGGCGGCGGCGCGGCGTCCCGACGACGTGCCCCAGGAGGAGAAGAAGCGGCGCCTCAACCACCTCCTCGCACTGCAGCGGGAGATCGCCGGCGAGATCAACGCCGGCTGGGTCGGGCGCGACGTCGAGGTGCTGGTGGAGGGGGTCACCGAGGACGGCCGGGCCTACGGACGGACGCGGCAGGGGAAGGTGGCCTACCTGCCTGCGGGCGCCGCCCGGACGGGCGAGCTGCACACCGCGACGGTGCGTGCGGCGACGGCCTGGCAGCTCGAAGCGGCGTGAGAACGCGCGGCCGGGTGGCGGCGCCGCACCTCAGCGAGGCGCCGGCGGGGACGCGGCCTGGCACCATCGGCCTCGACCAGGCGGGCAGCACGCCCATCCTCCGCGAGTACCGCGCCGTCAAGGAGCGCTTCCCCGACGCGGTGGTTCTGGCCAGGCTTGGCGACTTCTACGAGATGTTCGGCGGCGACGCCGAGACCGCCGCGCCCATCCTCGGCGTGGCCCTCACCGGCCGCAGCTTCGGGCACAGCGGCCGGCTCAACATGTGCGGCGTCCCGCACCACGCCGCCACCGGGTACATCCGCAAGCTCCTCGACTCCGGGCTGCGCGTCGCGCTGTGGGACCAGGTCGGCACCGCCGAGGAGGCCGGCGGCAAGCTGGTCCGCCGCGAGATCACCCGCGTGCTCAGTCCCGGGATGGTGCTCGACGACGAGTACCTGCAGCCGGGGACCGCGGTGCGCTGTGTCGCGCTGCACGCGCTGCCCGGCCGCGTCGGCGTGGCCGCCTTCGACGCCTCGACCGGCGAGCTGCAGCTCTGTGAGATCGCGGGCGGCCTCGACGCCTCGGCGCTCGCCGAGGAATGCGAGCGGCTGGGCGCGGCGGAGCTGCTGCTCCCCGACGGCATCGAGCCCCCGGCACCGCTCGCCGCCGGCGTGCCCCGCACCGCGCTGCCTCAATCGTTCTTCGACTCCTCGCGCGGCGCCGAGCGACTGCGCGAGGTGACCGGGACCGCCTCGCTGCGCGGGCTCGGCGTCGAGCACCTCGGCGTCGCCCATGGTGCGGCGGGTGCGGTCATCGCCTACTGCGAGCGCTCGCGCCTCCGCCTCGAGCCCGGCTTCCTGCGTGTGCGGGAGCGGCGCACCACCGAGGTGATGCGCCTCGACGCGCCGACGAGGCGCAACCTCGAGCTGCTCGCGCCGCTCGGCGGCACGGGCCCGGGCCTGGTGCAGCTCCTCGACCGCACCCGCACCCCGATGGGCGCCCGGCTGCTGCGCACGCGCCTGCAGGAGCCGCTGGTCGATCCCGCAGCGATCGAGCGCCGCCTCGCGTCGGTCGCCGCGCTGCTCGACGACCGCGAGGCGCGCATGCAGCTGCGCGAGGCGCTCGGCGAGGTGCGCGACCTGGAGCGCCTGGTCGGCCGCTGCGTGCAGGGGCTGGCCTCTCCGCGCGACCTCGGCGCGGTGCGCGCGGCATGCCGCGCGCTGCCCGACTGCGCGCGTGCCGTCGCCGCCCTGCACGGCGACGAGCTGCACGCCGCCATCGGTGACCTGCGGGCACCCGACGGCCTGGTCGAGCACCTCGAGGCGACCCTCGTCGACGAGCCGCCCGCCACGTCGCGCGACGGCGGCGCCATCCGCCGGGGGGCCGACGTGGAGCTCGACAGCCTCGACGCCGCCGGCAGCGGGGCGCGCAGCTTCATCGCCACCCTGGAGGAGCGCGAGCGGCAGCGCACCGGCATCCGCTCGCTGAAGGTCGGCTACAACCGCGTCTTCGGGTACTACATCGAGGTCCCCAACGCCCACGCGGACAGCGTTCCTGCCGACTATGTCCGCAAGCAGACCCTGGTCGGCTGCGAGCGCTACATCACGCCGCAGCTCAAGGAGCAGGAGACGGTGGTGCTCAACGCCAGGGAGCGCGCCGTCGCCCGCGAGCTGGAGGTGCTGCGCGAGTGCGCGCAGCTGGTCGCCCGCCACGCCGAGGAGCTGGTGCGCGCCGCGGGTGCGGTCGCCGTCCTCGACGTCGCCCAGTCGCTCGCCGCCGTCGCCGACCACGAGGGCTGGTCGCGCCCCGCCGTCGACGGGTCGACGGTGCTCGACGTCGAGGGCGGCCGGCATCCCCTGGTGGAGCGCAGCCTGCGCGCCGGGGAGTTCGTCCCCAACGACACCCGCCTCGATGCCGAGGTGGAGCAGATCGTCATCCTCACCGGCCCCAACATGGCGGGCAAGTCGACCTACCTGCGCCAGACCGCGCTCATCGTGCTGCTCGCGCAGGTGGGCTCCTTCGTGCCCGCCTGCCGGGCGCGCATCGGGGTCTGCGATCGCATCTTCACGCGCGTCGGGGCCCAGGACGACCTCGCCGCCGGCCTTTCCACGTTCATGGTGGAGATGGCAGAAACCGCAGCCATCCTCAACGCGGCGACGCCCCGCAGCCTGGTCATCCTCGACGAGATCGGCCGGGGCACCTCGACCTATGACGGGCTGAGCATCGCCCAGGCGGTGGTCGAGCACCTCCACGACGCGCCGCACCTGCGCTGCCGGACCCTCTTCGCCACCCACTATCACGAGCTGACGGCGCTCACCGAGCGCCTCGCCCGCGCCCGCAACGCCCGCGTCGAGGTGGTGGAGGAGGGCGACCACGTCACCTTCCTGCACCGCATCGTGCCGGGCGGCGCGGACCGCTCCTACGGGATCCACGTCGCCCGCCTGGCCGGCGTCCCCGGGTCGGTGCTGGTGCGCGCGCGGCAGCTGCTCGCCGAGCTGGAGGCGCAGCGACCGCTCGGGCCGGTGCCGGGCGGGGGCGACCAGCTCGTCCTGCCGCTGCCCGCGCCCGCGCTCCATCCCGTCGTCGAGGAGCTGCAGCAGCTCGACCTCGACGGGCTCTCGCCGCTCGCCGCGCTGAACAAGCTCGCCGAGTGGCGCCAGCGGCTGGCGCGATGAGCGAGCGCATCCGTCTGCTGCCGCCGCAGGTCGCCGACGCCATTGCAGCCGGCGAGGTCGTCGAGCGTCCCGCCTCGGTGGTCAAGGAGCTCTGCGAGAACGCGCTCGACGCCGGCGCAACCCGCGTCGAGGTCGACGTCGAGGGCGGCGGGTTGAGCCGCATCCGCGTCAGCGACGACGGCGCCGGCATCACCCCCGCCGACCTGCACCTCGCGGTGGCCCGGCACGCCACCTCGAAGATCGCCGAGGTCGACGACCTCTGGCACGTGCACAGCCTGGGCTTCCGCGGCGAGGCCCTGGCCAGCATCGCCGCGGTGTCGGAGCTCTGCGTCACCTCGCGGACGCGCCAGGCCGACGCCGCCGCGGTGCTGCGCGTGCGTGCCGCCGAGGTGGTCGAGGAGGGTGCGGCCGCGGCGGCGCCGGGAACCTCGGTCGAGGTGCGCGACCTCTTCTTCAACACCCCGGCGCGCCTGCGCTTCCTGCGTTCGCAGCGCACCGAGACGTCGCTCTGCATCCGTGCCGTGCAGGACATGGCCCTGTCGCATCCGCACGTCGCCTTCACCTGCCGCTGCGACGGGCGCGCCACGCTGCGCGCTCCCGGCAGCGGCTCGCTGCGCGACGCTCTGCGCGCCACCATGCGGGCCGACCGCTACGGGCAGCTCATCGACGTCGACGCCCCCGGCGAGGTGTCGGCGCACGGCGCCATCTCCCAGCCGTACGCGCACCAGGCGACGCGCGGCGGCATGGTGCTCGTCGTCAACCGCCGGCGCGTGCACAACCGCGCCCTGCTCGCCGCCGTCGAGGATGCGTACCGCGGCCTGCTGCCTGGTGACAGGCATCCCTTCGGCGTGGTTGTGGTCGACCTCGACCCGAACGGCGTCGACGTCAACGTCCACCCCACCAAGCGCGAGGTGCGCTTCCGCGAGGAGGGTCGCGTCTTCGCGGTGGTGCAGCGTGCCTGCTGGGCGGCGCTGCAGGGTTCGGCGCCGTCGTCGGCATGGCTGCGGTGGGACGCGGCGCACGGCGGCCTTCCCGCGGCGGTGCTCACCACGGGCCAGGGCGGCGACGGGCCGCCCGCGGCAGCGCTGCGACTCCCCGGCACCGGCGTCGAGTGGGCGGCACTGTCCGCCGCGGCGCACCCCGCCTCCGAGCCGGAGGCGGTCGCCGTCGAGCAGCGGGAGCCGGGAGCCACCGCCGCCGGCCTTGCGGCCGTCGCACCGCTGCGCGCCGTCGGCCAGGTGGGCAACGCCTGGCTGGTCGCGGACTCGCCGCGCGGCGTCGTCCTCGTCGACCCGCACGCCGCCCACGAGAAGGTGCTCTACGGCGACCTTCTCGAGGCCTGGGGCAGCGCCGGCGGCGTGGCCGGCAGGGGAGGGGAGAGCGGTGCCTCGCAGCTCCTCCTCATCCCCGCCGTGATCGAGTGCGACGCCGCCCAGATCGCCCGCTTCGAGCAGAACGCCGGCTTCGTGGAGTCGTGCGGCTTCGCGCTGGAGCCGTTCGGGCTCGCGCAGCTGCGCTGCACCGCGGTGCCCCTCGCCGCCCGCGGCAGCGACGCGACGCGCCTCGTGCACGAGCTGCTCGACACCCTCGACCTCGGCGACCGCCCCGCCTCGGAGCGCCAGCATCGCGTCGCCGCCCTGGTCGCCTGCCACGCCGCGGTCCGGCTCGGCGACCCGCTCGACCACGCCGAGCAGCAGCGCCTCCTCGACCGCCTGGTGAGCGCCCCGGGTGGGACCACCTGCCCGCACGGCCGCCCCACGGTGATGGTCCTGGACGACGCCGCCCTGCGGAAGGCGTTCCGGCGGCCCTGAGCCGTGCGCCTGCTCGCCGTCGTCGGCCCCACCGCGACGGGGAAGACGCCGCTGGCCGTCGCCGTCGCAGAGCGGCTGGGTGCGGCCGAGCTGCTCAACGCGGACTCCCGTCAGGTCATCCGCGGCCTGCACGTCGCCACCTGTGCGCCGACGCCGGCGGAGCTGCGCGGCGTCGCCTGCCACCTCCTCGCCCTGCACGATCCCGGCGAGCCGTTCAGCGTCGCCGGCTGGCTCGACGCCGCCCGGGCCGTCCTCAGCGATCTGCGCGACGGTGGCGTGCAGCCGATCCTCGTCGGTGGCACCGGCCTGTACGTCAGCGCGCTGGTCGACGGCCTCGACCTGGCGCGGGTCCCCGCCGATCCGGCGCGCCGCGCGGAGCGAAGCGCCGTCGCCGCCACCGCCGAGGGTCTGGCGCAGCTCGCGGCGGAGCTGTCCGCGCGCGACCCCGACGCGGCGGAGTCCGTCGATCTGCGCAACCCGCGCCGTGTGATCCGCGCCCTGGAGATCCTCGATGCGCGCGGCGCCCCGTTGCGGAACGCGCGCGGGCGCAGCCAGGCCACGCCGGCCACGCTGATCGGCCTCGACGCCCCGCGCGAGTTGCACGAGGCCCTCATCGAGCGGCGCTCCCGCGGCATGCTGGAAACCGGCGCCCTGGTGGAGGAAGTACACTCCGCCCTGGGTCGTGGGGTCACCCGCGGCGCGCTCGAATCCGCCGGAATCGGCTACCGCGAAGCGCTCGCGGTGCTCGACGGGACGGTCACAACGGAGCAGGCCGCCGCCCTTGTCGCGCAGCGCACCCGTCGCTACGCCAAGGCGCAGCGCACCTGGTTCCGCCGGGACCGGCGCATCCGGTGGCTGCAGCGCGGCGAGGGTCCCCTGGAGCCGCTGGTCGACGAGGTTCTGGATGCGCTTCGAGAAGATGCACGGGCTGGGCAATGACTTCATCGTGGTCGACGACCGCGAGCGCCAGCCCGTCGACTGGCCGGCACTGGCCCGGCGCGCCTGCCAGCGGCACCTCGGCGTCGGCGCCGACGGCATCCTGCTCATCCAGGTGAGCGACGTCGCCGACCTGCGCATGCGGCTGTTCAACGCCGATGGCAGCGAGGCCGAGATGTGCGGCAACGGCATCCGCTGCGTCGCCGAGTACGTCGCCGTGCACGGCATCAGCGGCGATCGCGTGGTCTGGGAGACGGGTGCGGGCGAGGTGGTCACCGAGCGTCTCGGCGAGGACCTGGTCACCGTCGACATGGGTGCGCCCCGGTTCGCGCCGGCGGAGATCCCCTTCGACTCCGACGCGGCGGAGGTCCTCGACCATCCCCTGAGCGCCGGCGGGACGACGCTGCGGGTGTCGCTGGTCAGCATGGGCAACCCGCACTGCGTCGCGGTCGTCGACGACGTCGACGCCTTCCCGCTCGCCGAGATCGGCCCCCTGGTCGAGCGCCACCCCGCCTTCCCGCAGCGCACCAACTTCGAGATCGTGCAGGTGCTGTCCAGAACCCGGGTTCGCCAGCGCACCTTCGAGCGCGGCGTCGGCGAGACCAACGCGTGCGGCACCGGCGCGTCGGCGGTCGGGGTGGCCATGCAGCGGCTCGGCCTCTGCGACTCCCCGGTGACCGTGGAGCTGCGCGGCGGCCCGCTGCACATCGCCTGGGCGCCGGGCGCGTCGGTGCGGATGACCGGCCCGGCGCAGCGCGTGTACACCGGACACCTCATGCTGCAGCCCGCCGAGACCCTCGCCCTCAGCAGAGGTGCGCGATGATCGGGGGTGCCGGCATCCGGGCGGCCAGGCGCATGGAGCGCATCCCCCCGTACCTCTTCGCCGAGATCGACCGCAAGGTGGCCGCCAAGCGCGCCGCCGGAGTCGACGTCATCACCCTCGACATCGGCGACCCCGACCTGCCCACCCCGGCCTTCGTGGTGGAGGCCGCCGCGCAGGCGCTGCGCGACCCCGCCAACCACCGCTACCCGTCGTACTACGGGCTGCGAGCGCTGCGCGTCGCCCAGGCGGAGTGGTACCGGCGGCGCTTCGGGGTCGAGCTGGACCCCGACGCCGAGGTGCTGCCGCTGATCGGGTCGAAGGAGGGCATCGCCCATCTCCCCATCGCGCTGGTCGACCCCGGCGACGCGGTGCTCTGCCCCGACCCGGGCTACCCGGTGTACGTGACAGGCGCGATCATGGCCGACGCCGAGCCCCACCGCCTGCCGCTGCGCGAGGAGAACGGGTTCCTGCCGGACCTGTCCGCAATCCCGGAGGACGTCCTCTCCCGGGCCCGCCTGCTCTGGCTCAACTACCCCAACAACCCGACGGCCGCCGTGGCCACCGACGAGTTCTTCCGCGAGGCGATCGCGCTCTGCCGCGAGCGCGGCATCGTGCTGGCCCACGACGCGCCCTACACCGAGATCGCCTACGACGGCTACCGCGCGCCGTCGGTGCTGCAGTACGAGGGCGCCCGCGACGTCGCCGTGGAGTTCCATTCGCTGAGCAAGACCTACGACATGACCGGCTGGCGCGTGGCCATGTGCGTCGGCAACGCCGAGGTGGTGAAGCTGCTCGGCCAGGTAAAGACCAACGTCGACAGCGGCATCTTCCAGGCGGTGCAGCTCGCCGCCATCGAGGCGATGACCGAGCCGGAGGCGGAGCTGCAGCGGCGCAACGCCGTCATCCGCCGCCGCCAGTTGGAGGTGCGCGAGGCCTTCGCGGCGGTCGGCATCGACATCCCGCTGCCCCGGGCCACCTTCTACCTCTGGGGGCGGGTGCCCTCGGGGTTCGACTCCATCGGCTTCGCCGCCCGCGTTCTGGACGAGGTCGGCGTCAACATCACCCCCGGCGTCGGCTTCGGGCCCAGCGGCGAGGGCTACTTCCGCGTCTCGGTGACGGCGCCGGACGCGCGGGTCGAGGAGGCGTGCGAGCGCCTGCGCGGCCTGCGGCTGTAGACGGCGGCGCCGCCGGCGAGAAGGTGTTCCTGGTCGCCGCGGAGCTGCCGGGCACCGACCACGCGGAGCTGTCCTCGCAGCTCGACGAGATGGCCGAGCTGGCGCGCACCGCCGGCGCCGAGGTGGTGGGGTCGGAGATCCAGCGTCGCGAGCAGCCCGATCCTGCGCTGTTCTACGGCAAGGGCAAGGTGGCCGAGTGGAGGTCGCTGCGCGGCGACCTGCAGTTCGACGTCGTGGTCAGCAACGACGAGCTGTCACCGCGTCAGCAGCGCAACCTGGAGCAGGCCCTCGACACCGGCGTGCTCGACCGCACCGAGCTGATCCTCGACATCTTCGCCCAGCATGCCCGCACCCGCGAGGGACGCATCCAGGTCGAGGTCGCCCAGCTGCGCCACATGCTGCCCCGCCTGGTCGGCGGGCGCGACCTCTCGCGACTCGGCGGCGGCATCGGGACGCGCGGTCCCGGTGAGCAGAAGCTGGAGATCGACCGCCGCCGCATCCGCACCCGCCTGCGCGACCTGGAGAGGGACCTGGGACAGGTCCGCAAGCAGCGCGCCCTGCACCGCGCCCGGCGCGCACGCGGGGCGCAGCGCACGGTGGCGCTGGTCGGCTACACCAACGCCGGCAAGTCGTCGCTGCTCAACGCGCTGACCGACGGCGGGGTGGTCGCCGAGGACAAGCTGTTCGCCACCCTCGACCCCACCACGCGCGCCATGTCGCTGCCGTCGGGTGGCTCGGCCCTGCTCGTCGACACCGTCGGCTTCATCCAGAAGCTGCCCACCGAGCTGGTGGCGTCCTTCCGGGCGACGCTGGAGGAGGTCGTCGAGGCCGACCTGTTGTTGCACGTTCTGGACATATCTCATCCCGCGGCCGCGCAGCAGCTGGAGACGGTGCACGCCGTGCTGCACGACCTGGAGGCGCTGGCCAAGCCGATGCTGCTGGCCGCCAACAAGGTCGACCTGCTCGCGCCCGAGGAGCTGGAGGCGAGGCTGGCCTCCCTCGACGTCGCGCCGGCGCTCGAGGTGGTGCCGGTCAGCGCGCTGCGCGGCGACGGACTCGTCCCGCTGCGCCAGGCGGTGTCCGACGTCATCGCCGAGGGGATGCGAGCGATCGACGCCGTCCTGCCCTATGCGCAGCAGGAGCTGGTCGCGGCGATGCATCGCGAGGGGATCGTCGAGTCGGAGCGGTACGAGGAGCGCGGAGTGCGCGTGCGGGGCTCGGCGCCACCCGCGCTGGCGGCGCGGATCGCGGCGGCGTCGGTGGGCTGAAGGGGCCCGACTCCCTCTCGCCGGGCGTTCGGCGCCCACCCAGGAACAAACGTTTGCAATATCCGCCGACCCGTGTTACAGTCAGCCCCGCCGATCCGGCCAGAGGTTTGATGTCATGGCTGACGCCCTGAATCCGCGCCAGCGGGAGATCCTGGAATTCCTTCGGGAGCACAAGCGGACTCACGCCTACCCGCCCACCGTTCGGGAGATCGGGCAGGCGGTCGGGCTCAGCTCGTCCTCCACCGTCCAGAACCACCTGAACGCCCTGGAGCAGAAGGGGTTCATCCGTCGCGACCCCACCAAGTCGCGGACGGTCGAGGTGGTGGGTGAGGAGCAGAACGGCTCCAATGTCCTCCCGCTGATGCGCGCCTGGCGCGTCCCGCTCGTCGGCCGCGTCGCCGCGGGCTCGCCCGTGCTCGCCGCCGAGAACATCGAGGACGAGCTCACCGTCGGCCCGGAGATCGCCGACGAGGGCGCCTACGCCCTGCGCGTCCACGGCGACTCGATGATCGAGGCCGGCATCTACGACGGCGACATCGTGGTCGTCCGCCCCGGTCGCGAGGCCCCCAACGGCACCATCGTCGTCGCCCGCATCGAGAACGAGAACACCGGCGAGCACGAGGTCACCGTCAAGCGCCTCTTCCGCGAAGCCGGACGGGTGCGTCTGCAACCCGAGAACTCCACGATGGAGCCGATCTTCGCGCGCGACGTCACCCTCGAAGGCACCGTCGTCGCCGTCATCCGTCTCCTGCGCTAGACGGTCACCGCCCGCAAGAGGGTCGCCGCGCGGACGCCATCGCTTGCCTGCGTAGTGCCGGACTCTCGCGCGGCCGGTAGAGCGCACCCGCCCGTCCCCCGCGCCCGCCGGGCCGCACCCCCATCCCTTCGTCACGCGGATTACCGACTGGTAGTACACTCAACCCCTGTCGACACGGAAGGGCGCCGCCCGGAGCACCGCGGCGCATCGATCGGGAGTGAGCCCCCATGCTGCTGACCCGCCAGCAGGTCACCACGCTCTCCGGCCTCAGCGAGGACGACGTCGCCCACTGCGAGTCCGCCGGCCTCATCGTCTGCACCCGCGAGGCCGAGGCCGAGGGCTTCCGCCACGTCGAGCTGACCAAGCTGCACATCATCCGCCAGGTCGCCGACGCCGCCGGCGGGGTGGAGGAGGTGGTCCGCGCCGCCCAGGCGGGCGCGTTCGACCTCTCCCTCCTGGAGACCTTCCTCCCCGACGCCGGGGACCTCGACGAGCGCACCCTCGACCAGGTGCTGCAGGGCACGCCGGTCACCTGCGACGAGGTGCAGGCGATGCTGCGCGCCGCCGGGCTTCCCGACGCACCCGCCGACAAGCCGCTCACCCGCGACCAGGTGGACGTGCTGCGCCACGTCGTCCAGCTGGTCTCGCTGCCGATGCCGCCGGAGGCGCACTACCACACCGTGCGCAGCACCTCCGAGGCGGTGCGCCGTGCTGCCGAGGTGCAGGTGCAGGTGTTCCGCCAGTACGTCGAGGAGCCGGTGCTGGGCGCCTGCGCCGCCGGCGACCCCATCGCCCGCAACCACATCGCCAGCATCGCCCAGTCGGCGGTGCCCTCGGTGATCGCGCTGACCCACTGGATGCACCGACAGCACCTGCAGAACGCGGTGCTGGAGGCGATCACCAACGACATGATGGAGGCGGTGCGCGAGGGCCGCGGCGTGCGCACCCGGACCGGCGACCCTGTCGTGGTCTTTGTCGACCTCGTCGGATTCACCCCGCTCGTCGACGGGGCCGGGGAGCACAAGGCGGCGCAGATCGCCGCAGGCTTCGAGGACGTCGTCATCGACACCACCCGCAGCCGCGGCGGGCGCATCGTCAAGATGCTCGGCGACGGCGCGCTGCTGCTCTTCGCCGACGGCGACGCCGCGGTGCGCTGCGGCCTCGACGTGGTGCAGGCCATCCACCGCGCCGGCCTTCCCCGCGCCCGCGTCGGCATCCACCGCGGTCCCGTGGTGGTCCACGCCGGGGACGTCTTCGGCCTCACGGTCAACGTCGCGGCACGCATCAACGAGTATGCCCGCCCGCGCGAGGTGCTCATCTCCGCCGCGGTCGCCCCCGACGGGATCGCGGGGGTCGAGCTGGAGGAGATCGGCGAGGTGTCGCTGAAGGGCGTGGTCCGGCCGACCGTGCTGCTGCGGGCCAGGGAGCACGTCCCCGCCGAGCGCTGAGTCCTTCACACGGCCGGGAGGAGCCGCGCGAACGCGCCCCCGCAAGCGGTGGTCAGTGCTGACGCGATGGTCAGAGAGCCCGGCTGACGTCCTTCCCGGCAGCGGCCTCGCCGCCCACCGGCGCCTCGCTGAACCGCGACCGCAGCACCTTCTTGTCGAACTTGCCCACGCTCGTCTTGGGGACCTCCTCGATGAAGACGACGTGGTCAGGCAGCCACCATTTGGCCACGCGGGGGCGGAGGAACTCGAGGATGTCGTCGCTGGTGACGCGGTCGCGCGCGTCCTGGCGCACCACGACACAGGCCATGGGACGCTCGTCCCACTTGGGATCGGGGACGCCGATGACGGCGGCCTCGAGCACGTCCGGGTGGGCCATGATGTGGCCCTCCAGCTCCACCGACGAGATCCACTCGCCGCCCGACTTGACCAGGTCCTTGGTGCGGTCGACGATGCGCAGGTAGCCGAGCTCGTCGACGGTGGCGACGTCGCCGGTGCGCAGCCAGCCGTCGCTGAACTTGGCCGGGTCGGGACCGGGATCGCCGTAGTACTGCCGGGCGATCCAGGGGCCGCGGATCCAGATCTCGCCCATGGTCTGGCCGTCCCAGGGGACCTCCTCGCCGTCGTCGCCGGTGACCCGGACGACGACGCCCGGCACCCAGCGGCCCTGCGAGGTGTTGTAGTACTCCCTCGTCCGGTCGTCCGGGTTCTGGCCGGCTTCGACCGGAAGTCGGGAGACGCTGCCGATCGGCGAGGTCTCGGTCATCCCCCACGCGTGGGTGATGGGCACGCCGATCTCCTCCTCGAACGCCTTGCACAGCGAGGCCGGGGCCGCCGACCCGCCGCAGATCACCGTGCGCAGCGAGGAGAGGTCGGGCTTCTCGCGGCGCCAGTGGTCGAGGACGCCCAGCCAGATGGTGGGCACGCCGGCGGCGACGGTGGCGCGCTCCTCGGCGATCAGCGAGCAGATCGCGGCGGGCGTCAGGTCGCGCCCCGGGAGCAGCAGCGAGGCGCCCACCATCGCGCCCGCGTGCGGCAGCCCCCAGGAGTTGGCGTGGAACATCGGCACGATCGCGCACACCGTGTCCTGCGCCCCGATGCCCAGAGTTCCTGACATCGCCGTCGCAAACGAGTGGAGCACGCTGCTGCGGTGGCTGTACACGACGCCCTTGGGGTTGCCCGTGGTGCCGCTGGTGTAGCACATCGCCGCCGCGGTGTTCTCCTCCAGCTCGGGCCATTCCATCGGCTGCGCGGCGGCGATCGCCTGCTCGTAGTCGACGCCGTCACCGTCGTTCGAGGTGTCGTCGCTGTCGGGAGCGACGATCAGCGGACGGGGACGGCTGAGCTTGGCCTCGACCTGGCGCCACAGCGGGAGCAGGCTGCGATCGGCGATGACCACGGAGTCGTCCGCGTGGTCGACGATGTAGGCGACCTGGTCGGCGAAGAGGCGGATGTTCAGCGTGTGCAGCACCGCGCCCATCGAGGGGATGCCGAGGTAGGCCTCGAGGTGCCAGTGGGTGTTCCAGCCGAAGGTGGCCACCCGGTCTCCTGGCCGGACGCCCATGTCGCGCAGCACCGAGGCCAGGCGGCGGGAGCGGCGGGCCACCTCGCCCCAGCTGGTGCGCACCTCGTTCTGGCCGATCCTGGCCACAACCGGGGTGCGGGCGAAGATGGTCTCGGCTCGGGGGACGATGAGACCCGGGATGGTCAGGGGGGTCTCCATCATCAGACCCTGCATCTCTGCGCTCCTCCAACCTGTGCTGCGCTGACGGGCAATCCTACGGAGCCGCCCAGGAGGGGCGGCGGCACGGTGCTGCGCACCGGTTCGGCGGCGCGCTCACTCGGCGGCGGTGGGCTCGGGGGCGCGCACCGGCCCGGCGGCGACGCCCGCGGGCGGCCCGGCACCGTTGCCGTCGAGGCCCGGTGGCGGGGGCGGCTCGGGCAGGCGCGACAGGAAGAGGTCGAGCGCCGCGGTGAGGGTGGTCGGCGCCTGGCCGTGCACGGTGACCCGCGTCGTCCCGTCCTCCTCGGGCACCGCGCCGACGCCGAGGTCGTTGCTGTCGCGAAGCAGCAGGGGGACCAGCGGGGCCGCCGCCGCGGGGAGGAAGGCGATGAGCACGACCGAGAAGGCGCTGAGGATCAGCACGGTCAGCACCAGCAGGGTGCTGAGCGCCACGGCCAGACGGGCGTCGTAGCCGCTCGGCCTCGGCCCGATCACCAGGTAGGTGCCGCCGCGCTCGGTGATCGACACGCTCTCGGGCAGCTCGATACCGGCGACGCCGTCGAGGACGGCCTCCGGTGAGCTCGAGGTCAGCGTCGCGAACTGGTACTGGGTGGTCTGCGCTGTGCTCATGGGCGTGCGGTGCGTATCGTGCCCGATTGCGGGCATCGACGGGGAGTGGCGAGAGGCGGGGCGTCTGGAACAGCCTCTCCCTTCCTGTTACGGTGACCGGGTGGGACTGCCATCCCCGTCGGACTTCGAGTGGAGCCCGCTCCTCGTCATCACCCTGGTCGCCGTCGCCGTCGTGGTCGGCCGGCGCATCCGTCTGGCGGGCCGCAGGCCACCGGAGAACGGGAGCAGGGAGCTGCGCTGGCGGGCGCTCGCTCTGGCCGCGGCGCTCCTCCTCCTCGGCGTCGCCTTCGTCTCGCCGGTGGCGACCCTGGCGGGGCACTACCTGCTGACCGCCCACCTCGTCCAGGTCACCCTGGTGATGGGATTCGCCCCGCCGCTCCTGCTCCTGGCGCTGCCGCGCGACCCGGCCCCTCTCCCCGGGCCGCTGCGCCGGGCCGGCCGGCTGCTGGTCCATCCGGCGTGCGCCATCGTCTCGGTCAACCTCGTGTTCTTCGGCTGGCATGCGCCCGTCCTCTACAGCGCGTCACTCGACCACCCGGCCCTCTACGCGCTGCAGCAGCTCATGCTCTTCGCGGTGTCGGTGCAGTTCTGGTGGGCCATCGTCGAGCCCACCGGGCCTGGCCCGTGGACCATGAGCTCGCTCTTCAAGCTCGGCTACATCCTCCTGGCCACCATCCCGCAGACCTTCGCCGGGCTCCTCTTCGCGCTGGCCAAGCACACCTTCTACGCGCCGTACGCGGCCGCGCCCCGGGTCACCGGCCTCGATGCCCTCGGCGACCAGCAGCTGGCCGGCGCGCTGATGGCCATCCTCAGCAAGCTCGCCCTGTTCGCCGCCTTCAGCGTCGTCCTCTGGCGGGTGCTCGACGCCGGCGGCCACGAGGACGAGTACGGTGACGACGGCGGCGGCCACGGCGGCGACGGCGACCGCCCGCAGCCGGTGCCCCCCGGCACGCCCGCCTGGCTCGACATGCTGCGGCGCGGGCGCACGGTTCCGGAGCCCTCGCCGGATGACGGCGCGGTCCGCCGGCGCCGGGAGCGGGAGCGGGGCCGTCCGGAGCCCGTTCCCTAGCGGTGCGCTGAAGGAGCGTCCGCGGCGGGCTCCTCGCCGGCAGCGGCAGCGCTGACCCGGCGTCAGGGCGCGGGCAGCACCAGGGTCTGGCCGGCCTCGACGGCGCCGCCGGAGAGGTGGTTGGCGGCGACGATCTGGTCGACCCGGGCGCGCACGTCATCGCCGGGGTAGCGCTGGGCGGCGATGCTCCAGAGCGTCTGGCCGGACTGGACCTGCACCTGCTGTCCACCGACCGACGTGCCGCCGTAGACCACCTGGCCGAGCAGCATCATGAGCAGGACGGCGCAGGCGACGGCGGCGGCGACAAGGAGGGGGTCGCGCCGCAGCGAGCGCCGGGAGCGGCGGAGGCCGCGACGGCTGGGAGCGTAGTCGTAGGCGATCATGGGGAGGTGTGCTCCAAACGTCCGTTCGTGGATCGACTCTAGGACGAACGCATGTGCGGAGTCAAGCGCCGCGGGGCAGGGATAATGCCGCGGTGGGGATCCGCATCCGGGCCGCCTGTGTCGCCGTCGATGGGGAGGGGAGGGTCCTGCTCGTCCAGCACCGCAAGCTCGGCAACGAGTACTGGCTGCTGCCCGGCGGCGGGGTCGAGCCGGGGGAGACCATGGTCGAGGCGGCCCGGCGCGAGCTCTTCGAGGAGACCGGGCTGGAAGGGGAGGTGGGCCGGCCGATTCTCGTCTGTGAATCCATCGAGGCGGGGGAGGGGAGGCACATCGTGCACGTCGTCTTCGCCGCCGGCGTCCGCGCGGGCACCGTGCGGCCCGGCTACGACGGCCGCCTCGTCGACGCCGCCTGGATCCCGCTCGGCGGCCTCGGCCACCTGCCGCTGTTCCCGGCGATCGGCGCCGAGCTGCTGGCCTGCCACGCCGAGGGCTTCGCAGGCCCGATGCGCTACCTCGGGAACGTCTGGCGGGAGCTGGCGCCGCCGGGTCCCGACTGAGCCGGGCTCAGGACGGCGCCTCCTCGGCGACCTCCTTCAGGTAGGTGCCCAGCCGCTGGTAGGCGGCCCGCTTGCGCCGGTCGGTGATCTCCGTGTAGACGCGCAGCGTCTCCAGGGTGGCGTGGCCGAGCACCTCCTGGACCAGGCGGACGTCGCCGTCGGTCGCCTCCAGCAGCGTGGTGGCGGCGGTGTGGCGGGCGGCGTGCGGACTGCGCAGCTCGGCGATGAGGTCGAAGACGCCGCTGTCGCGGAAGCGGCGGCGGAGGTTGGCCAGGGCGCGGCGGGCACCGTCGGTGGTCAGCCGGTTGCCGGGGAGCACCTGCCCCTTGGGCATGTCGGCATGGGCGACGCTGATCCACAGCGCGGGGCTGTGGTCGTCACCGCGGCGCTGCAGGTAGTCCCTGACGGCCGCCCAGGCCTCGTCTGTGAGGTAGACGGTGCGGTGCTTGCCGCCCTTGCCGAGGACGCGGAAGCCCTCCGGGCGGACCTCGGTGCGGTCGAGGGCGCAGGCCTCCGAGATGCGGCAGCCGGTGGCCAGCAGGAAGTGGACCAGGGCGCGGTCGCGCAGGTCGCGCAGCGTCTCGGTGGGCAGCGCGTCGAGGAGCCGCGGGACGTTCGCCGTCGGCACCGGGTGCGGGTCGCCGAGGACGTAGCGCGGCACCAGCACCAGGCGGCTCAGCTCGGCGGGCGTCCAGCCCTCGTCGTAGGCGTAGGCCAGGAAGCGGCGCAGGCCGACCAGGGCGCGGGCCCGGGTGCGCGGGTTGGGCAGGACCTCGGCGAGCTCGATCTGGTAGCGCTGCAGGTGGCCGCGGTCGAGGCTCTGGGCGAGCTCGTCGCGGGGCAGGCCGGCCTGGCGGCAGAAGGCCCAGAACTTGGCCAGGTCCTGGCGGTAGGCGCGCACCGTGGTGAGCGGACGGTTGCGCTGGATGCGCAGCATGTCGAGGAACTGCTGGAGCTGGTCGGGCAGCTCGTCGCTGGGGCCCGGGACCTGGTCGGCCCAGGCGGGCATGCGGCGGGCATGCGGGGCGGTGGGACGGCTGCTCGGGGTGGCTCGGCGGGGCATGAGGGGATTCTAGCACGTAGTTCGTGAGAATATGCATTATCAGGACTTGTGGCCCTGTTGCGCACGCCGAAAAAGGTGCTAGTGTTCTGCTCGGGCAACGTGGTCCCGGCCTCCTCTAAAGGCTGGTCGACTGCGGGGGCCGGGGGTGCCTCTTACACCTCCGGCTCCAGCCCAACACCTGGGCTCGCGCGCCATCATCGAGCGAGTCCGGCCGCGGAGTCAACGCCCCGACGGCTTCAGGCGACGCGCCGGCGCCGCAGCGCGCCCACCCGGAGGTGGCCATCCTCGACGTCGAGGCGCCGCCGCTGGCGCTCGACCGCCTCCTGGAGCTGCTCCTGGTCCCGCTGCGCGGAGTCGACGCGGCGCCGGCGGCCGGCGCGGCCCGGGTCGAGGGCCGCCCAGATCTCGGCGAAGCGCTCGTTGAGCCACTTCAGCTGCTGCTCCCGGCGCACGGTGTCGGCGTCGACGCGGGACTTCTCCCGGGCCGCCGCCGCGGCGGTGAGACGGCGCTCGAGATCCTCGTCGACGGCGACGGGGACGCTGCGCTGCCAGTCGACGGTGATCACGAGCTTCACGGTGCCCCTCTCCCCCACTCGCGCCGGATTCTGCGTGCTGAACAATAGCACTTCGCGCCAGCGTTACACATAAACCGGCGATATTGTGTAGGCTTCTCGGGTGCGGCCTCTCCCCCCAAGGCCTCGCGGTCGACCGCGCCTGGTCGGCCACCTGGTCGTCGACGAGCTGGTGGCCGACTACGAGGGCGGCCTCTCCGCGGCGGCGATCGCCCGGAAGCTCAACGCCGAGGGCGTGCCCGGTCCCGCCGGCGGCCGGTGGCACCCCTTCACCGTCTCCCGGCTCATCCGGGAGCGTCTCGGCCTCGAGGAGCTGCCCCGCCGGCGGACGCCGGCGCGGCGGGGGGCGCTCCGGTCGTCACGAACTCCCCCGAGCGGTTGAGGTCGGCGACGGCGCCGAGGTCGAGCGGCCGGCCGTCGACGGCGTCGCGGAGGTGCCGGGCGGCCATGCGGATCTCCGCCGGCGTCAGCGAGTCGGCGGCGCCGGCGAGCCAGTCGGCGATCCGCCGCACCGCCCGCCGCTCGGCCTTCTGTCGAGCTTGCTGACCCATCGGTCAGTAGACCATCTGGTACTGCGGCATGGCGTGTCTCCGATCAGGACGAGGTCGGCAGGAACACCAGCTGGGTGGTGTTGGGCTCGCACCCGATCACCTCGACGAGCGCCAGGCCGTCGCGCTGCTGGGCGCGCACGGTGCCGCTCCGCGGGTAGCGGTCGTCGGCGGCGACGTCGGGATCGGTGCCGTTGAGGAAGGGCCCCCCGGTGACGGCGGGCCAGGGGATGGAGCGCTGGCGGAACTGGTTGTCCCAGCCGTTGCCGGCGGGGTCGGTGGTGATGAGGATGGCGCGGAGCATGCCGCCTCCTTGCAGCGGGGTGGACGGGTACGACGTTGGCGGCGCCGGCGAGGGCATCCAGGTGTCGTCGAAGACGAGGCTCGAGTCGTAGTCGCCGGCGTTCATCGCGGCGCTGCGGTTCTGGCAGGCGACGATGGCATAGCCGTGGCGGCTGAGCCCGCTCACCACGGTGCCGTCGAGGGTGGCCACCCACAGCACCGCGGCGTGGACGGGGATCCCCGCGGCGAAGAGCGCCAGGTCGACGGCGTCGAGGTTGTCCCGGTTGCAGTAGCCGCAGGGCCGGTCGATCGCGGCGCGGCGCTCCTGCACCCACTCCGGCAGCTGCGCCGGCGTGAGGTCCCCGTTCTCGACGTCGGCGACGTCGCCGTCGTCGATCGGGGACACCACGATGGCCACGTGCACCGCGGTGGGGAAGCGCCTCACCATTGGCGCGTAGCTGGGCCACCTGCCGTCGAGGTAGCCGGCGCCCATCGTGGTGCCCGCGGGCAGCGCGTTGGCGTCCGTCGAGTCGACCATCGTGCGCGTCACGGCTTGAGCATCTCCTCGAGGGAGGCCTTGACCCGCGTCGCGCCGGCGACGTTGATCTGCGCGACGCGCAGGTTCTCCTCGTAGGCGCTGCGCTCGTCCTCCTTGGCCTCGACGCCGTCGGGCAGCTCGTCGAGGGCCTCCAGCTGCGCCCGCGCGGTGGCGACGTCGAGCTCGAAGCCGAAGAGCTGGTCGGCGAGCTGCGCGATGCGGCTGCGGAGGACCTTCTGTTGCTTGGTGATGGTGTCCATCGTGACCCCTCTACGTCGTGGTGTCGGTGACGATGCCGTAGGCCGCGAGCGCGGTCATCAGTGAGGCGAGCGCGGCGTTGCCGCCCTTCGAGCCGGTGACGGTCTGCTTGGTCTGTTCGGCGGCGCCGAAGAAGCCGAGCGCGTTGCCCTGCGTGACGCTGACGACGATCCCCGAGCCGCCGAGCAGGACGCGCTTTCCCGCGGTGCGGGTGGTGAGGCCGACGTCGCCGGCGGCGGATCCCGTCAAGACCTGCCCACTGCCGCCGCTCACGAAGAGGCTCCCGGTCCCGGACGGGTTGCCGATGCCGACCTGGTAGGCGTTGGTGAAGGCAGTGCTGCCGAACCAGGCGAGGAAGGGACGGTTGGCGTTGGGCGCCTGCACCTCGAGCAGCGAGTTGGACTGCTGCGCCGCGGTGCCACCGAGCAGGGTTGGCCCCGCGCCGGCGGCCACGGCGATCGCCGCGGCGGCGTGCGTGCCGTTGATGAGGATCGACGTCGCCGCGGTGCTGTCGTCGCGAACGAAGGCGCTCTTGACCCCGCCGGTGAAGCCGCCGGAGATGGTGCTGTTGGCGTGCAGGCCGACGTCGAACTGCTGGCCGAAGCCGTTGCCGATCTCGATGGCGGCGCCGCCGAGGTTGCTGCCGTTGGTGGTGAGCCAGATGCCGCCGCCGCTGAAGCCTGCGGCGTTGACGTTCCAGTCTGCGCCGGTGTTGTTCTTCACGTTCACCTGGGCGCCGTTGCTCGGCTGGCACGTCGGCGACAGTGCCTGGCCGTTGAAGAAGCCGCCGATCCCCTTCCCGGTGCCGGTGCTGCGTCCCTCGCCGTAGACGCCGGTCGCATCGCTCGACCCTGCGTTGTCGGCGCCGCCGCGCACGCCCACCGGCTGCACCTGGTTGGTCGCGGTGCCCGATGCCAGCGCGGAGAACGCCGCGGCCTGCTCGGCGCCGTCGCCGGTCACCTGGCCCACCAGCAGGCTGATGGTGCGGTTGACCTTGACGGTGGGGTTGGTCGTCGTGTCGGGCGCCGCCGCGGTGCCGATCGACGCGAGCATCACCTGCGCGGTGGTCGGCACGAACTGCTGCAGGTTGTCGCCGCCACCCAGCGAGAGTGGGAGAACCAGCAGGCCGTTGCTGACGCGCATCTCAGGCCTCCGGCTGCGCGAGCGGGTCGAACCACGACAGGAAGAGCGTCAGCGCACCCGTGGCCGCACCGCCCGGGTTGAAGAAGCGGATGTCGACCGGTGCGCTCGACCCGGGCGGCACGAAGAGCTCGTCGAGGTCGGTGACGACGTTGAGCGCCTGCGAGGCGTCGAGCCCGAGGATGGGAAACTCGAGCAGCGGGCCGTGGGGGACCTGCTGCACGTACTCGAGGAGCAGCTGCGATCCGGCCGCGCCGGCAGGCCCGATGATCACCAGCTTCTTCAGGTACACGCCGCCGGCGCCGACGGGGTTGAGGACGTCGATGGTCCCCGAGCCGGCGATCGCCGCGCCGTGTGACTGCTTGTAGCCGTTGGCGATGCGCGGCCGCGACGGCGCCGACGCGTCCACCTTAGCCGGCCAGCTCCGCGACGTAGACGACCTGAGCGGCTGCGCCGGGCGCGAGGACGGCGTAGACGGGCCCCACGTACTCGCGGGGCTCCCAGGTCACGGTCGCCCCGGGGGCGACGGGGAAGCTGTTGGCGGCGGCGGCGGGGCCTGGCTGCAGGTTGGGCGAATCGCCGATCCACACCGTCGCCGTGCCGAGCGCGTTCGAGACGGTCAGGCTGCGGCGGTCGGTGTTCAGCTCGGCGAGCTGCACCGGCTGGGCCGGGCTGCCGGCCAGCACGGCGACGGCGCGCGGCTGCAGGCGCCGGGCTGGCCGGACGTAGGCGTCCTGGTCGTCCGTCGGCGGCGCTCCCAGCGGGGGGCCGTAGAGGCGGCCCTGAGCGCCCCCCTCGTCGAGGGAGGCGCCCACGCCGCCGAACGGTGCCACCTCAGGCCTCCGGCCGGATCTCGCTCACGGGGTCGAGCAGGCCCCGGAGCCGGACGAGCTGGTTGGGCGTCAGTTGCACCGTCACCAGGGCCTCGGGGGCGTCCTGGGCGCCCTGGGGCGCCGCGGGCGGCTCTTCCGACGCCGCGGCCGGGGGCTGGGCCTCCGGAGCCGCCAGGCCGCCCTGGATCACCGCCGGCGTCGCCGCTGCAGGGGCCAGGGGAGCGGGCTCGCCGGACGCGTCGGGTGCGGGCGCGTCGGGCACGGCCGGCTTGGGCACGCGGACGCCGTGCACCCAGTCGGCCAGCTGGCCAGCCTGCTCGGCGTCGAGGCGGAAGCCGCCGCGGCCGCTGTAGTACAGGCTGACGCCCCCCTCGGGGGCCGGGTCGCCGACGACCTGGCCGCCGGGCAGGTCGAGGTAGAACTGGTCGGGCATGTCACTTTCTCCGGCGGCGGTGATGCCGCTTGTGGTGGCCGCTCTTCTCGAAGCGGCCGGTGCGGGGGTTACGACGCGGCATTCTTCTGCGCCTCCTTCACCGCGGCCTCCTGGATGTTGTTGAGGCTCCGGCGGACCGCGGTGTCCAGGGCCTCTTCGTCGACGAGGCGGACGCGGCCGGCCAGGTCGGTGGGCGTGTTGAGGGCCGCGTCGACGGCCGCCGTGAGGCCGCCGTTGAAGACCTGGTGGGCGACGTCCTCGACGGCCGCGGCGGCGCGCTGGGCGGCGCCGGCGGTCGACTGTGAGGTGCCCAGGTTGAGCAGCTGCCCGAGCAGCATCGCGCCGGAGCCGTTGACGACGGCGAGCACCGTGGAGTTGGCGTGCCCGCTCAGCGCCAGGCCGACGTCGCAGCCGATGCAGGCGACGGCGATCGCCGCGGCGACAACGATGTGGCCACGCGAGAGGTTGGCCAGCGCGGTCTTCATTCAGATGTTCTCCGTCACCTGGCCGGGCACTTCGTACTGGTGGAAGCTCGACAGCGTCGCGATCGGCGTCCCCACCGGGAGCCCCTTGGCGTTGAAACCCTGGACCCACTGGCCGCCGGTCTCGGCGTACACCGGCACGCCGCCGGCGACGTTGAGCCCGCTGTACTGACCACCCGCTCCAGTGATGGCCCCGATCACCGCCAGGCCTGCCGACGCCGGCAGCGCGTGCGGGAACAGGTCGGCGTTGATGTGCGGCAGCGACGTCGGGTCCGGCGCCGCCGGCTTCGGCTGCGGCATGGGCATCGACGAGGCCGGTTGCGACGTCGAGTCGGTCGGCGCCGGCGACGGCGCCGCCGGCGGAGGCGACATGAAGGCCTGCTGCTGGCTGAGGGTCGCCCAGAAGGCCGGATCGCTGAGGATCCCCTGCTCGAGCGCCGAGGCGTCGACGGGAGCCGCCGACGTCGGCTGCAGTCCCGCCGCGGCGGCGTTCGCCGAGTTGCTGCGCATGAGCAGGAAGACGCCGAGCAGGCTGGCGCCGGCGACGAGCATGGCGTCCATCGAGATGTGCTTGGTGGGAGCGGGAGCGTCGGGCATCAGCTCTGGTTGCTATGGCCGCCGCCACCGGGCGACGTCGCCGTGGGCGGTGGCGGGGTGGCCCACGTCCCGTTCTTCACCAGGTCAGGGAAGGTGAGGCTGGGCAGCTGCGCCGACTGGTCGCTGCCGCCGAAGAGCTGCGTGGGGTGCAGCAGGTCCAACGTGAAGGTCTGGCCGGTGCTGCGCGCGAAGACGTCGAGCGCGACCATCAGCACGATGAAGCTCAGCGCCACCTTGCCGATGCCGGTGACCTGCAGGGAGGAGCCGCTGCCCGTGGTGAGTGCTCCGGGGTTGTCGAGCAGCTGCGCGGCCGACGAGCTGGAGCGCCGCGGCGGCGACGTCGACGACCTGGTGGTCGACGAGCTGCGCGCCGGCGTCGACGTCGACCTGGTCGCCGGCGCCGACGTGCGGCGGTCGTCCGCCTCGTAGAGCCGCTCGAGCTCTTCGAGGCTCGGGTCGGTGGCCACTACGCCGCCTTGGGGAAGACGCGCTTGAAGAGGATCAGGACCGCGCCGATGATGATGATCGCGAGCACCAGCTTCAGCACTGCGCGGCGCTCCTACTTCACCAGGCCGTAGTAGCCGACCTGCAGGTTCGCGCCGGTGGGAGTGGTGCCGATCGACAGCTGCCCGCGGTTGATGAAGGCCACCAGCGCGAGCACCAGCACGATGAAGATGAGCAGGCCCTTGATGCCGCCCACGGCCTAGCCTCCGTGGTGCCGCTGGCGGTGACGCTCGAGCAGCACGATGCCGATGCCCACGATGGCGAAGACGAGCAGCGTCTTCATGCCGTCGGGGCCCTGCAGGAAGCCCATCTGCGAGTTGGCGGTCTGCTGCTCGGCGGCGTAGCGCGCGGGATTCCAGACCTGCTGCGTGGGCAGGTCGGTGGGGCCGAGCACCGCCGCGCTCATCGCCTGCGGCGAGCCGACGACGATGGACATGGGCTACGCCGCGGCCTGCTGGCCGGAGGCGAACCACTTGGCCAGGTTGCCGTTCTGCGCGGCCTTGTTCATCCACTTCGCCGCGAGCGGCGAGGGGACCACGTGCTCCGAGTAGCGGGCGATCGCCGCCGCCGTGAGGGCCACGCCGGAGATCGTCGGGGTGATGCGGAAGATGGAGATCCGGTCGACCGGCTGCCAGCTGTTGCGGGTGTTGCCGCTGGCGAAGTCGAGGCAGTACGTCCCTGCCGGCAGCGGCGTGGTGTAGCGCCGGCGCTGCCGCGCGAGCCACACCTGCTCGGGGATCCCCTGCTCGAAGTCGACCATGTCCTGGAACTGCGCGTCGATCGAGGCGACGACGCCGTTGGCGTGCGCCCCGTTGTTGACGATGCTGTCCCAGATCCGCAGGTAGACCTTGGGCTGCGAGACGGGCAGGCCGTCTATGGCCAGCACGCCGGCGCCGGCGATGGCGACGTTGGCCTTCTCCTCCTGCAGCCGGTGCACCCAGCTGATGGCGGTGAGCAGGCCGAGGTTGTCCGACGGCAGCGGCGTGTCCAGCTTGCTGCTGGTGACGGTGAAGGTGCCCGCCAGCGTGGCGTTGGCCGCGCCCTGGTTGGTGATGATGGTCGCCTCGCTGTTGAAGATCAGCGAGAAGTTGACCGTCACCTCCGGGTCGCCGGTGTAGATGGCGCCGAGCAGGTCGCTCCAGCCGCCGTACATCTCGCCGTCGCGGACGCACACCGGCACGTGGAAGTCGAAGCTCCAGGCGTTGGCCGTGCTCGCCGCCACCGGCGTCGACGGCCCGTCGGTGTAGTCCTGCTCGCGCGTGCGCTCGACGATGTTGAGGATGTAGGCGGGCACCTGGCACTGCTGGCCGACGCCGCCGCTCACCGAGAGCGACACGTACTTGACGATGCTGTACGGCGCCGAGTCGGCGAGCACCGGAGCGGTGGTGCCCGTCGTGAGGGTGCCGTTGAAGGTCACCAGCAGGCCGAGCAGGGTGCCGCTCTGGTCGATGCGCAGCGGGTTGGTCTGCCCGTTGGCCGCGTAGGCGACCTGGCCCTCGACCCGGGTGAAGCGTCGGAACGACGGCGGGATGAAGAGGGGCAGGTACTGCGGGACGTTCGCCGGCTGCGCGGGCACTCGACCTAGCTCCCGAAGCTGGCGGTGACGACGCGCTTGACGGCGGGGACCCGGTTGGCGATCTGGTGAAGGACGAACCCGATCAGGAGGATCGCCAGCGCCAGCGCGGCCCAGGTGTGCCAGTGCGACATCCGAAGCATGGCCGCGACGCTACCCGGCCTCGGCGACCCCCTCCTGGGCACCATGTTCCGCACGAAGTGACCCATCGCCACTCGGGAACATGTTGCCCGACGCAGCCTCTGGCGACGTCACCGGACCGTTACCCGTTGCCGGCGCCGCGGCGGTCTCGAGCACCTTCCCACCCCGGATGGCACGGCGCACGTCGTCGCGGGTCCAGGGCCCGGTGGTGTGCTTCCACCCCTGCCGCCAGAGCAGGAACTGGAACCGCTCCAGGTCGGCCAGCTCGTCGAAGACCTGCACCCCGATCGACGACTGGATGACACCGCGCTGCTGTGCCGGCAGGATGCAGAAGAGCAGCCACCACACCGCGAAGTCGAGCATCGGCGGGAAGACGCCCGACGGTCCCTGCGTGCCGCCCCAGACGCCCACGCCCTTGCCCATGCCCTCGGTGACCGCGTCGGCGAGCAGCGGGTGCGGGTCCAACGGCATCGCGGTGCGCAGCTCGTCGACGTAGAGCGTCACCCCGGTCCGCGCGCGCACCGTCAGCACGTAGTGCAGGAGGAGCGACCACGGGTCCGACCAGTCCCGCTTCCACCGCTTCAGACACACCCGCGGCGGGTGAAAGATGCACACGGGCCGCCGGAGCACCTCGAGGGGGTCCTCCGTCACCGGGCCCAGCGCGTCGAACTCGCCCTCGTGCTTGGTGTCGACGATGACCAGGTTGCGCAGCGGGCGGAGCAGCTCGATGGCCACCCCGGTCTTGCCCATCTGCGAGCCGCCCTCGAGGATCAGGTGCTGGGCGTTGTGTCCCGGGCTTCGGCCGCTGGCTCGGAGTCCGTCCATGCGGAAGCCGCCGCGCGGAGTCGACGCGCGCGCAGCCACTGCAGGAGCCCCCACACCAGCAGCGTCACCCCGATCACCAGTTTCAGCAGCGCTCCGCGCGCGTCGCGACGCCATAGCGGGATCGGCTCAGGCGTCGACATGGTGACGGCGCTCCGCGTCGGGCAGCACACGGTGACGGCGTTGCTTCCGATGCGCCGCGACGCGCCGCTCCAGCTTGTAGAGCCGGCTCTCGTGCCCCGACATCCGGTCTTCGTAGAGCCAGTGCTCGCGGCGATGGTCGGCGCGGATGCGGTGGGCGATGGACGTGATGACCGCCGCGGCACCCATCGCCGCCCCGACCAGCCAGAAGAGATCCTCGGCCTTGCGCTCAGGCACGACCACGCCCCTGGGTGATCTTCTTCGCCACCGCCTCGGCGAGCTGCTCGAGGGCGTCCTTCGGCTTGGCGTTGAGGTCGAACGGCGAGTCGGCCGAGCGCGTCCAGTCCGCGCGGTGCCAGGCCTCGACCTGGTGCGCCTTGATCTTGCGCGTCACGTCCCCCGCCGGCCAACGGATCAGCAGCTCGCCGGTGAACGTGGTGCCCTCGACGATGCAGACGCCGGCTTGCTCGCTGGGCACCCACACCAGGTCGCCGGGCTGCGGCACCAGCAAGCGCTCCGGGGCCTCCGGGGCGTCACCCTGGTGACGCTCGTCCTGCTCAGGCGTCGACATGCGCCACCCCCGCCGTCACCGGGTGGACGTCACCATGGTGACGGCTGTCGTGCTCGGCCGTCACCATGTGCACGTGCACCGCGCCGTCGCCAAGGTGACGCTTCTCGCGGTGCTGGTGGTCGTGGAAGTCGACCCACGCCTTGTAGGTCGGGACCCGCCACTCGAGGGCGCGCACGCGGCCCTGCAGCGCCCAGATCTCCTGGTGCTGCTCGCGTCGCGAGCGGAGCGCGCTGATCAGGGCGATCCCGATCAGGATGCCGGCGTAGAGGCCGAGAACGCCGAAGCGCACGCGGACGTCGACGTCACCCTGTGCACGGGTTTCGTGCTCAGCCGTCACCATGTTCCACCTCCTCGGTGTCACCTTGTTCCTCGGGCACCGGCAACACGGTGCCGTCGCCGGCGTAGATCTCGTCGCTCGTCACCTCGAGCTCGGCGCAGGCCTTGCGCACCAGGAGCAGGACGTCCGAGCGCATCTGCTCGGGGTTGGCGGCCAGCTCCGCGGTGAACATGCCGAGCGCCCACTCCAGCAGCGCCTTCGGGACCGCCTCGCCCTGGCCGGGGATCCGCGTGGCCAGGTGGGCGGCGACCCACCGCATGAGACGGCCCCAGCGCGGCTCGAGGGTCGCGGTCAGCTGCTCGAAGCTGCCGGTGACGACGTCGTCGCCGACGGGGTGGTCGCGGGCCAGCAGCTCCATGAGGCTGAGGTTGCCGTCCTCGATCGCCGCGGCGGCGGTGTCGACGAGGCCCTGCAGGTGTTCGCGCATCTGCGGGTCGGCCATCATCGCCTGCAGCTGCTCGGGGGTGATGCTCATCGAAGTCTCCCGTTGCCGACGAAGCCGCCGGTCATCTCTCCGGTCATGCCGGTCGCCGGCGGCGCCGACTCCGGCGCCACGGCGCCGGCGCTGGGCTCCGGGCCCATCACGCGCAGGTCGGGCTGCGCCGGCGGCGCCGGCGGGGCGTCCGCAGCTGCGGGGCGCTGCGCGCGGGTAGCCCCCTTCTTCTCGCGCTCCTCACGCCGGCGACGTCGGAAGGCGAGGATGCGCCGGATCCCGATCAGCAGGATCACCGCGGCGAGGATCACCGGGGTTGGGTCGTCCTCGTCGACCAGGCCAGGGAACGCGCGCGCCGCCATCGCCGGCGCGGTGCGGTTGAGGAACTTGGTGAGCGGCGCCGTCAGCATGGCCAGCTCGAAGCTCGAGAAGCGCATCTCCTCGTAGCCGGTCGCCTCGTACGCCGTGGTGCCGATGTAGGCGACGAAGGCCTTGACCCACTCCTCGCTGAAGGCCTCGCTCGCCGGCGCCGGCGTTGTGGACTGGCCGGTCACCAGCTGCGGCGCCGGCGGCGGTGGCTTCTCCTTGTCGCTGAGCAGCGACGCGGGCGCCTGCGCGATGGCCGTGTCGGGCATCAGTCCGACGCCAGGCGGAAGCGCCGAACGACGGGATGGTCGCCCGGCGGCCCGACGTCGACGTACGGCGCGGGTTCGAGGATCGCAGCCAAGCAGCGCTGGCTCCCCGCGACGAACCCGTTGGGAGCTTCGAAGACCTGGCTCACGGTCACGCCGCCATGGCGCTCGAGCGTCCAGACGACGGCGTCGACGACACGCATCACTCGGCGATCACCGGCACCGCGCCGGCGGCGCTCTTGATGTTGCCGGAGATCTGCTCGGTGATGCGCTGCGGGCCGCCCATCCAGATCAGGACAAGGATGACACCAACCACGAGCGGCAGCCACTGCGAGCGGAACCACGGCACCACGGTCTCCTGGCCGAAGGCGCTCACACCCGTCGCGACGCCGGTGAAGATGCCGCTGGCCACCGCGCCGGCGCCGGCGCCGGCGGCGCCGCCGATCACCTGGCCGGCGAACGCGGACCAGGCCCGCGGATCCCACCAGCTGTAGCCGCTCGCCCCGGCCGCGCCGGCGCTGGTGTTGCCCGTCACGACGTCGGCGCCGGTGATCGGGGTGCCAGCGCTCGACGAGGGACCGCCGACGCCGGGCACGTACGGCTGGCCACCGCTGTAGAGCCCCTGCAGGTACGTCATCGGGTCGGCGAAGGTGCTCTTCACGTTGGGGTTGCCTCCACCCGGCTGCAGCTGGAACTCGATGTGCGGGCCGGTCGTGTTGCCGTGGTTGGGGTCGTTGAGGCCGCCGCCGGAGATCCCGATCACCTCGCCGGCGGTGACGTGCGTGCCGACCGGGACGGCGAAGGCCTGCAGGTGGCCGATGTCGATCGCCTCGCCCTGCGGACCGCCGCTCAGCTGGATGCGGTCGCCCCAGGCCGCGCCGCCCAGCGACTCTTCGTGCGTGATGGTGCCGCTGAACGGCGCCTCGATCGGCGTGCCGCTGGGCAGCCCGATGTCGACGCCCCACTCCCCCGGCGTCGCGCCGAAGGCCTGCGTCACCACGCCCAAGTACTGCTGCGGGAACGGGTCGGCGTAGGTGGCCATCAGCGCTCGACCCACATGACGATGACGGCATAGGCGAACAGCCCAACCGCGAGGCACGCGACGACGTAGAGAAGGCTCACCGCGGGCCTCGCGTCAGCCGGGTGTCGCAGCGCACGCAGCGCGCCGGCGGGTGGTGCCGGTAGTAGACCCTGCAGGACGAGCAGAACGCCGGCAGCGCGCCGCCGCGGACGCGGCCGCTGGCCCTGCTCACGTCGGCTCCTTCGCCATCTCGAGGCTCAAGAAGCGGGCACGCTTCTCGCAGGCCCCCGAATGGCGCCGCTCGGTGCCGCAGGAGCTGCAGCACTTCCCGTCCCGCGACGCCGGGCGCGAGCATGACTCCGTCTTGCACGGCTTCACAGCTCACCGTCGAGCAGCCGCCCGAGGAAGCCGCGGCGCGGGGTGTCCCCTGCCCGCGCCTGCGGCTCGTCGGGGGGAGGCGCAGTGGGCGCCGGAGGTACGATGGGCGGTGCGGCTGCCCGGCGCCCGCCAGCCGGCGGCCGCACCCCCTCGCTCGACTGGGCCCGACGCTCCCGCTGTTGCGCCTGCTCGCGCCGCTTGCGCTTCTGCTCCTCGTCGTGCTTCTCGGCGAGGCGAGCCAGGGCGGTGGGCCCGTCGTTGGAGCGGCCGCACTTCGGGCAGCGCCAGGTGAGGCCTGCTCGGGTCCGTCGGCTGCCCGACCAGCCGCAGTGCGTGCATGTCACTCCGATCCGGCGCTGGGGGGCGCGCTGGGGCGCCGCCGGCGGAGCAGCTGCCGGCGACGCCTGGGGGGGCGCTGTGGGCGTAGACGGGACGTTTGCTGCGACGCGTGCCATGAACGGTGAGTCGGGAGCATGCGCCTCGACTGGAGCGGACGGAAGGGCTGCGCTCGTCACGGGATGGTTACGGGGCCTTCCTACCCGTGCCCGGTGTGGTGCGGCCTGGGCTTTCCCGACCGACCGATCGGTCCGAACGCGTCGGAAAGCCGCAGCTCCGCGTCCGCCAGCTCCGCCTCGGGCCTGGCGCCGGCGCTGCCGCTCCACGGTCACCATGTCCTGCAGCTGCGCGACCTGCTCCTGGAGGCGGGCGATCGCGCGCCGGGCGGCGTCCTCGGGGTCGAGCAGCTCCGCACGGTCGATCTCGGCCGCGAGCAGCCGCCGGTGCCACTCCGCCATCGTCTGCACGAACTCGAGCAGCGCGCTCACCGCCGTATCCGCCGACCGCTCGGTCCGAAGACGTCGGGCCGGCGTGCCTCCGCCGCGGCGATGACCGCCCGACCCTCGGCGAAGATCTTGCGCAGCTCCCCCCCTTGGCGAAGGTCGACCGGCGCGCCCGGGCCCGGTGGCGCGACCGCGGCGTCGACGTCGACATGGGGCGCACCGCCGGCCAGCGGGTCGGCGTCGGGCGTTGTCGAGGCCTCGGCGCCGTTGGCCGGCGTCGGCGCACCGCCAGGTGCGCGGTGATCGCCGGACGGCTCCGCTGGCGGAGGGGTCGCGCGGGCGCGCACGTCGGGCGCGTGTGCGGGTGGCGCGCCCGCGCGCGCACGACCCCCCAGCCGGCCGGCTCCTTCTATCGTCGAAGGGGTTTTAACCCCTGAGACTGGTGACTCGGGCCGAGTCCCTATGCGCACGCTCCGCGCGGCCGTCGTAAGGACTCGGGGCGAGTCGTTTCGTGGGGACTCGGCGTCCACCGTTTCCACAGGCCCGAAAGGACTCGCCCCGAGTCCCAACGATAGGGACTCGGCACGAGTCCCTACGGCGTCGGGCCCCAGCACGTAGACGGTGGCCCTCCCGTTGCCGCCCTTGACCTTCCCGCCCCCCGTCGCCAGGCGCCGGAGGTAGCAGCGGATCGGGCCCCTTTCGGGGGGCACCTGCCAGCCGTGCTCGATGCGCGCGTCCCCCTCCAACCGCAGGAGGTGACGGCGCACCTCACCGCGGCTCGGAGGTCGCCCCAGCTGCTTGGCCAGCTGCGCCGCCAAGCGCTTCTGCGAGACCCGGAACTCGTCGGCGCCGAGGCCGTCCATGTGCAGGGCGATCCAGCGCGCCACCAGGCGCGTCGTCGACGGCAGGTTCGGGTCGTCCTGGGCGGCGGCCCAGAGCTGCTCCATCCAGGAGCGGCGGGGCTGGTCCGAGGGAGGAGCTGCGGGGCCGGTGGAGTGCGACGTGTGGTGGGAATCGGCCCCGGGGCTCACGTCTCCTGGACCTCGAAGACGTGGAGCACGACGCTGCCCCCGTATAGGGCGGGGGCCCGCACGGTCCCGAGGTGACGGCCGACGCGCACCGCGATGTCGTGGCCGGTCCCGACGACCGCGAACCGGCGTGCCTCCGACCCCGCGGCCCCGGGGTCGACGAGCGCCCAGAGCACCAGGGAGCCGTGCTCCTCCTGCACGGTGAGCAGCTCCGCGTCGGCGGGCATCCGGTGCTCCACCACGCCGCCGGGCGGGGTGTTGAGGGGGTACTTCCAGACCTGCTTCATCGATCGCTCCTCAGCTGGCCGGCGCTGACGTCGACGAGCTTCAGCGCCCACTCCTCCCCCGCCTGCAGGGCGTCCTCGCAGCCGCGCCGCACGCGCTCGGCGAGAGACCAGCGGCGGTGCTCGGCGAGCGAGGCGCCCAGGGTGCCGTCACGCCGGCGTGGACGCACCCTGTAGCGGCGCCCCTGGCCGATGCCCGCCTGGTCGATCACGAAGCCCGGCTTGCCCGGTTCCTTGCCCGTCCACGTGGTCATGGCGCGCACCGGTGCTGGTCGGAGAACCGCTGGTGGGCGCGGCCCGGCGTCTGGTGCCAGAGCCCGTGCCGCTGGCAGCGCGTGCAGGCGGCGCGGAACAGGGTCACCCGGGTGCCCCACCGGGAGTGGTGGGCGCGCTCGACGACGAAGCCGTCGCGGGTGGTGTTGGTGTAGCCCGCGATCATGCCGGGCAGGCAGACCTCCGGCTCGTCGTCGAAGCCGCTGGCCAGCCGCGCGCGACGCCCGCTGCCGACCGCCCGCGCAGGCCTCAGGTCCGGGCTCGAACCCGGTCGATTTCGCGACCGGGTTTCGGCGACCGCCTCAGCCTGGGCCATCCGGCGGGCGCGGCTCCTGCACGCCTCACGGCACCACTGGCGCTGGCGCCCCGTCAGGGGGCCTCGGCAGCCCTCGCAGAGCAGGGGGATGGCGGACGGGACGATGGTGGTGGCCATCACAGGACAGGCTCCCGGAGCCCCGAATCCAGCGGAGGCGCGTCGTCGGCCCATCGGTGCAGCTGCTCGACCCACTCATGGTTGAGCCCGACGTCGCCGGCGAGCACCGCGGCGGCGCGGAACATGGCGCGAGGCTCGGGCACGCCGGCCAGGGCCGCTCCCGCGAGCGCGCCGGCGATCAGCGCCTTGTTGTTGCGCGAGGTGCGCGGGTCGGTGTCCATCAGCGGGGCACCCGCTGGAGCCGCTGCACCTCGGCGGCCGCCCAGGCAATCACCTCCCAGAAGCCGGCCTTCCACGCTCGCGCGACATTCCTGTTGCCGACCACCAGCGACGCGTACACCCGACCGCACCCGCTGGGGCACGCGAAGGCGTGCAGGCGGGCTTGTGCGGTGGTGGTGTTGCTGACCGATTGGTCGGGAGGGCTTTCTGTTGTGGGGCCTAGCGAATCGGCTTCGCTGCTGGCCGCGGGAACGTATGCATTATCAGGACTAATTTCACCGGATCGGACGAGGCCTGCCCTCTCCCTCGCCGCGCCGCGGGAGCGAGCCCGCGAGGTGCTCAGCAGCGCGGCGTCGCAGCACGTCCGTCGCAGGGCGGGAACGGCGCGCCCCGGGGGCGGCGTGCGGCCGTATACAGGCCCGCATGTCCCTGGTCCCGACGGATCCGGCGGCGCGCCGGGTGCTGCTGGCGGGCTGTGCCGGCCTGCTGCTGACCGTCCCCGTCCTGGCCCACGACAGCCTCAGCGGACGGCTCGTCCTCGGCTGGATCGCCGTGGCGGCGGGCGTCGCCCTGGCGCTGGTGGCCCTGGACCGCCGTGCCCGCCCCGGCCGCCGCACCGCGCTGGTCGCCGCCGCCGTGTGCGCCGCGCTGGCCGTCTCAACGGCGGTGCTGCTGCTCACCACGCTGGTGTCGGCGCCGACCGGCACGGCGCTGGCGTGCCGCGACGACGTCGCCGCCGCCACCTTCGGCTCGGCCGCCGAGCTCGAGGCCGGCCACGACCCGTACACCTCGTACGACTCCCTGGCCGTCCAGCGCGCCGCCGGCTGCACCGTGATCCGCCCGACGGTGCTCCGCAAGGGCGTCTTCGCCACCGCCACCGCCCTGCCCAGCGACGCGGAGGTCCAGGCCGCCGTCCGTGCCGCCACCGCCGATCCCAGCCGCCCCGAGATCGAGCGCAGCCTCAACTACCCCGGCGGCACCGTCCTCCTCGGCCTCGCCGGTCCGGCCGCGTTTCCCTGGCTGATGGCCACCCTCCTGGTCGCCGCCGTCGTCGCCACGGTGCGCCGGGCCACGGTCGACCGCCGCAGCGTCGCCATCGCCCTGGCCGCGCAGGCAGCCCTGCTCAGCGTCGTCCCCGACGGCCACACCGACGCCGCCGTCGTCGCCCTGCTCCTGCTCGCCTGGTCGGGCCCGACCACGCTGCTCGGCGGGCTCGCCCTCGGCCTCGCCTGCGGCACCAAGCAGACCGCGTGGTTCCTCGCCCCGGCGCTGCTGGCCACCGCGTACGCGCGCGGCGGCCTCCCCGCCCTCCGCCGCGTCGCCGCCGGCGCCGCCCTCGGCTTCGCCGCCCTCAACCTGCCCTTCGTCGCCCTCGACCCCGCCGCGTGGCTGCACGGCGTGACGGGCCCGCTGGTCGACGGCCTCTTCCCCCTGGGCGCCGGCCTCGTCGGCCTGGTCACCTCCGGCGTCCTGCCCTACGCGGCCGTGCCGCTGTTCACCGGGCTGATGCTGGCCACCGTCGCCGCGTCCGTGGTGGCCGCACTGCGCTGGGACCGCTCCCGCCCCGGCGTCGGCGTCCTGCTCGGCGCGCTGGCGCTGTTCGCCGGGCCGCGCAGCCTGCTGGAGTACCTCGCCGGGGCCGGTGCGCTGCTCGTCTGCGCCGTCGCCACCGCGCCGCGGCCCTCCCCCGCCGGAGCGGCCGAGTTTGTGCCACAACGCGCAGCAACGCGCGAGCTGGCGCCGGTCCCCTAGCCCGCCAGCAGCGAGAGGCGCACGGTGCGCCGCGGGTTGTCGCGGTTGAGGTCGACGAGCACGACGCTCTGCCACGTGCCGAGCCGCATCCGGCCGCCCTGCACCGGGATCACCAGCGACGGCGACACCAGCGCCGGCAGCAGGTGGTCGGCGCCGTGTCCCTCGGATCCGTGCGCGTGGTCGTAGCGGTCGTCCCGCGGCAGCAGGCGCTCCAGCGCGGCGACGAGGTCGCGCTCCGAGCCGCTGCCCGTCTCCATCAGCGCGACGCCGGCGGTGGCGTGGGGCACGAAGACGTTGAGCAGCCCGTCGCCACCCTGCTCGCGGCACCACGCGTCCACCTCGCCGGTGATGTCGACGACCGCGGCCCGCGAGGTGTCGACCTGGAGGTCGCCCGTGGTCACAGCGGCGTCGGCGTCGCCCCCGGCGGCAGCGGCGTGGGGCTGGCGCCCGGCGAGCCCGAGGGGCCCGGGGTGGCGGGCGGCGGGAAGGAGATGGAGTCGTAGAAGTCGGTGAACTGCTGCAGCAGCCCGCTGTCGTCGTAGCCGAAGTCGAGGCGCATGGCCCGCTGCGGGTCGATGGTGAAGCGGATCTCGGCGAGGTGCGACAGCGGCGGCGGCGAGTCCGGTCCGCCGGGTGACGCCACCGTGCCGGTGCGCGAGTACACGCGCAGGTTGGCGGTGACGCCGAAGACCTCGACACTGTCGGTCGAGGCAAGCGTGTAGCCGTTCTCACCGGCGGGGCCGAGCTGGTCGAGCGTCGCCGCGGTGGCGACGTCGATCGCCTGGCCGCCACCCGACTGCGGCCGGAACACGACCGCCGCGGGGTCCTCGCTGAACGTCCAGTCGGCGAGGTACAGCACGCTGAAGCCGCGCGCGGCCGACTGGTAGAGGCTGAAGTTGTGCGGGCTGGAGTACTTGGGATCCGCGGTGATCCAGCCGTTGGTGGTCGCGCCCTTGACGTGGTACCAGCCGCCGCCCGCGTCGCTGTGCCCGATGACGGTGAGCAGCGTGCCCTGCGCCACGGTGCCGAGGATCTGCGACTGCGCCGAGTCGGCGGCGCGCAGGTTGAGGCCAAGTGGGGCCAGAACCGTGCGGACGCCGCTGGTCTGG
This sequence comes from Candidatus Dormiibacterota bacterium, assembly GCA_035652335.1. Taxonomy (GTDB): domain Bacteria; phylum Chloroflexota; class Dormibacteria; order Aeolococcales; family Aeolococcaceae; genus DASRDZ01. Next base: position 20,426 of record DASRDZ010000056.1, on the reverse strand, counting down.
GCACCGCTGGTCCCGCTGGCGCCGGGCGTGCCGCTGATCAGGGCGCCGCCGTTGGGCAGGTCGGCCGGGTTGGTGGCCACGCCGTTGCGGCTCGACGTCGACGGACCGCACGCCGCCAGCGCCAGGACCGCCACCAGCACCGGCGCAACCCCGCGCGCGCGCATCCTCACGCCGCCTCCAGCGCCTGCAGGGTGGCGCCCACCGACGCGGCCAGCGCGTCGAGGTCGTAGCCGCCCTCCAGCACCCAGACGGTGCGCCCGCCGCACAGCTCGCCGGCGATCTCCGCGAGTCGCGAGGCCACGTGTGCGTAGGTGTCGGTGGAGAGCCGCAGCTCCGCCAGCGGGTCCGCTGCGTGTGCGTCGTACCCCGCGCTGACGACGATGAGATCGGGACGGTGCTCCGCCAGGGCCGGGACCACCCGCGTCTCGAAGGCGTCCATCCACCGCTCGCCGTCGGTGCCGGGCGGCAGGGGCACGTTGAGCGTGGTGCCCTCACCCCTCCCCTCCCCCGTCTCCCGGGCCGGTCCCGTCCCCGGGTAGAGCGGCCACTGGTGCAGTGAGCAGTAGAGCACCGAGGCGTCGTCGTAGAACACGTCCTGCGTCCCGTTGCCGTGGTGGACGTCGATGTCGACGACGGCGACGCGCTCGGCACCGTGCACACGCTGCGCCGTCCGTGCCGCCACCGCCGCGTTGTTGAACAGGCAGAAGCCCATCGCCTGCGAGGGCGTGGCGTGATGCCCCGGCGGCCGCACCAGTGCGAACGCCGAGCGCGACTCGCCGCTCATCACCATCTCGGTGGCGCGCACCGCCGCGCCCGCGGCGCGAAGGGCGACGTCGTAGGACTGCGCCGTGCAATAGGTGTCGCCGTCCAGCCAGCCTCCGCCCGAGCGTGCCGCGCGCTCGATGGAGAGGATGTGCCGGTCCGTGTGCACGGCACGCAGCATCGCCGGGTCGGCCTCGGGCGCCGGCGACGCGGGCAGAGAGCGCAGCGCCGGATCGCTGGAGAGCTTCTCGGTGATCGCGCGCAGCCGGGCCGCCGTCTCGGGGTGGCCGGGATGGTCGTGGAGGAGGAAGGTGTCGTCGTAGACGATCGCCGCGCCGCTCATGCGACCAGGCACTCCGAGAGCTCGCGGAGGAAGGACTCGACGTCGGTCACCAGCCCGAGCGTCTGCGAGGAGCCGCGGTCGGCGAGCTTGGTGACCACCGCCGGGTTGATGTCGACGCAGACCGTCTTCACCGCGGCGGCGAGCAGGTTGCCGGTGGCGATGGCGTGCAGCATGGTCGCGCACATGATGCACAGCTCGACCCCGACGAGCGCCGCGCGCATGCGCCGCTGCGCCTCGACCATGTCGGTGACCACCTCGGGCAGCGGCCCGTCGTCGCGCACCGAGCCGCCCAGGACGACGTCGATGCCGCGTCTCGTGGCCTCGTACATCACCCCCGCGCGCAGCGCACCGGACTCCACCGCGGCCGCCACCCCGCCCAGGGCGCGGATGCGGTTGATCGCCCGGATGTGGTGCTCGTGTCCCGACTCGATGGGCAGCCCGTTGCGCAGGTCGATGCCCAGCGAGGTGCCGAAGAGCTGCGACTCGATGTCGTGGGCGGCGATCGCGTTGCCACCGAAGAGGACGTCGATCCAGCCGTCCCGGATCAGCTGCGAGAGGTACACGCCCGCGCCGGTGTGGATGATCGCCGGGCCGCCGACGAAGGCGATCCGCCCGCCGCCCGCGTGGATCTCGCGCATGGTCTGGGCCAGCTCGCGGATGACCAGGTGCTTGGGCTTCTCCGACGACACCTGCGAGGTCATGAAGCCGAAGATCTCCCGCGAGCGGCTCCGCTCCAGGGGACGCACCCTGATTCCGTCATGTCCGACCACAACCGCCTGGCCGGCGCGCACGTCGCTCACCGCCACGCAGCGGGCGCGCCCGTCCGCGACCACGATGCCGCAGTCCATCTCGATGTCCTCGACGTCGAGCCAGGCGTCGCCGGCGTGCACCTGGGTGGGCTGGTTCGACGTCGAGTAGAAGGCGTCGGGGAACACGCCGTCGCGGGGCGCCGGCTCGGTGCGCGCCGGGAACGCCTGCACCTGCACGGCGCCCTGCTGCTGGCAGGCGACGATGATCGCGCGCAGCCCGTCCTCGGTGTCGTGGGTCACCGCGATGCGGGTGTACGACGGCTCGTCCTGGCTCTGCCCGACGCGGAACTCCTCGACGCGGAAGGAGCCCCCCAGGTCCATGATGGCGTCCCAGATGCGCGGCAGCATCATCGAGTCGATGATGTGGCCGCTCAGCTCGACGGTGGACGTCGGCACGCGGCTACGCGGCGCCCGCCGCGGTGCGGGCCGCGGCGATGCGGCGCTTCAGGCCGGCGGCGGCGGCGCCCGGGCCCTCGGCCGCGCTCGCGATGCCGCGGCTGACGGAGACGAGCACGCCGCTGCCCATCACGTCGAGACCGGCGCGGACCGCCTCCTCCAGGGATCCGCCCTGGGCGCCGACGCCGGGCAGCAGGAAGGGCTGCTCCGGCGACTGCGCGCGGAGCACCGAGATCGCCTCCGGCGCGGTGGCGCCCACCACCAGGCCGACCGCCCCGCGCCCGTCGTCCCAGCGCAGCGCCAGGTCGGCGATGCGCTCGTACACCGCGACGCCGCCGAGCAGGCGCTGCTCGAGCAGGTCGGCGGCGCCGGGATTGCTGGTCCGCGCCAGCAGGAAGACCCCCCTCCCCTGCTCGGCGTAGCCCAGCCAGGGGGCGACGCTGTCCTGCCCCATGAGCGGGTTGACCGTCACCGCGTCGGCGCCGAGCACCTCGAAGAGCGCCCGCGCGTAGGCCGCGGCGGTGTTGCCGATGTCGCCCCGCTTGGCGTCGAGGAGCAGCACGTGGGTGGCGGGCACGCGCTCGCGGACGCGGAGCAGGACGCGCATGCCGTCGGGCCCGAACTGCTCGAAGAAGGCGAGGTTGGGCTTGACCGCGGCGCAGTGCTCCAGGGTGGCGTCGAGGAGGTCGAGGCAGAAGCGCTCCACCGCCTGCGGGCTGCCCAGGGACGCCTCGGGGTCGAGCCCCACGCACAGCAGCGACCCGCTCCTGGCGATGGTCTCGCGGAGCCGGTCGTGGAAGCGCACCGGGGCCTACCAGACCTCGCGTGAGGTGCTCGGCTGGATGGCGCCGTTGTCGGTGCGCGGAGCGTACGGGGTCTCGATGCGCTCCTTCTCGGACGACACGCAGCGGGGGCAGAGCCGGGCCACGCCGCCGTCGAGGATCACCCCGGCGAGGCGGTAGATCGGCGTGTGGCGGCCGCAGTTGTCGCAGGGGGCCAGGACAGCCATCGGCGCACCAGGGTACCCGATGCCTAGGCGCGTGCGCCGCTCCGCTGCAGGGGCAGGGTGACCGTGAAGGTGCTCCCCTCCCCCTCCCGCGATTCGACGGTGATGTCGCCGCCGTGCGCCCTGGCCAGCTCGCGGCAGAGGTAGAGCCCGAGCCCGGTGCCGGGGATGCTGCTCGTCTGCGGCGTGACGATGCGGCCGAAGCGCTGGAACATGCGTGGCTGGGCGTCGGCCGCGATGCCGATGCCGTGGTCGCTGACCCGCATCTCGGCCAGCCGCCCGTGGACGCCGACGACGCACTCCACGGCGCCGCCGTCCGGCGAGTACTTGACAGCATTGTCCAGAAGGTTGACGGCGATGCGGCGCAGGCGCTCGGTGTCGCCGCGCACCACCACCGGCCTGCCGGGCAGGTCGACGGCGAGGCTGTGGCGGTCGCCCACCACCGGCTGCAGCCGCGCAACCGCCGTGGTGACCACGTCGCGAAGGTCCACCTCGCTGGCGGAGAGGTCGAGGTGGCCCGACTCCAGCCGGGCGGTCTCCAGCATGTCCTCGACCAATGCGCCGATCTCGCCGAGCTTGTCGTCCATGATCGCCAGCGCTCGTCCGAACGCCTCGGGCGGCTCGCCCAGGCTGCCGTCGCGCAGCATCGCCGCGTAGCCGCGCGCCACCGCAAGGGGGCTGCGCAGCTCGTGCGAGGCGAGCAGGAGGAACTCCCGCTTCATCGTCTCCAGCTCGGCGATCTGGTCGGCGCGGCGGCGCAGCTCGTCCGTCTGCCGCCGCTCCAGGCTGACCGCCGACGCGGCGTCCATGGCCATCCCGGCGAGGTGGCCCATCGCCTGGAGCAGGCGGAGCTCCTCGACGTCGAACCAGCGGTCGTCGGGGAAGCCCACGCAGAGCAGGCCCTGGATCCTGCCCCCGGCGCGGACCCGCCCGGCCACCAGGGTGGCGACGTCGAGGCGGGCGGCGAGCTGGCGCGCCGCTCCACGCAGCTGGCGGCGGCGCACCGTGACGGCGACGCCGTCGTCCATGGCGGGCTGCAGCGCCACGGCGTCGCTGCGCGGGAAGGACTCGCCGAGCATCGGCGGCCCGTCGGTGCGGTTGCGCTCCAGGGTGACCCGCAGGCGGTCGCCGTCGACGGCGGCCAGGAAGGTGCGGGGGGCCTCGGTCCCCGGGGTGCCGAACACCGCCGAGGCGCCGGCCAGGATCTCGGCCAGGCTCAGCCCCTGGTCCCGCTCCGGGCCCAGCGAGCGCAGCGCGTCGAGGAGGCGGGTGAGGCGGCGGATGCCCCGGGCGCGCTGCTCCATCAGGCTGCGGGCCTGGGCGCTGCTCGCCAGGCCGATGACCAGGAGACCGATGCCGCCGCCGAGGACGGCCTGGAAGGCCCCCGTGACCGGGTGGACGCCGCCGACGGCGATGTCGAGGACGCGCAGCGCCAGCCCGCCGAGGAGCACGGCGATGGCCGGTCGCGGGGCGAGCAGCCAGCAGGCGGCGCCGATGGGGATCACCTCCAGCGAGCCGAAGGTCACCCCCACCGGGGTGTGGGCGTCCCCGAACACCAGCGCTCCCAGGGCGGCCAGGCAGGCGATCGCCACGGCGACCGAGGCGCCGGGCCGGCGGCTCAGACGCCGCGCCCAGAGGTCGTCGAGGGGGCGGATCGAGGGGGCGGGTCTGCCTGGCATTCGCTACCTGAGGACGGGTTGTCGCCTCACTTTATAGCGATTCTGTCAAGTTTTCCCGATCCCGGTGTGGAATGTGACGGCTCGCGGCCTGGGAGGAGCAGCCCGCGGCGGGCGGGGTACAATGCCGCCCCGGACCCGTCGGGGAGTAGCTCAGATGGTTAGAGTACTGGTCTGGGGGACCAGGGGTCCGCGGTTCGAGTCCGCGCTCCCCGACCACCCTCGCCCGGCCGTGGCGGCGCTTCCCGTCCCCGGCTGACGCCGTCAGCCGCCGCCGGTGGGCGACGGCGACGCAGACGTCGTGGACGACGCGGACGACGAGGATGACGACGACGTCGTCGTGGTCGTCGTCGTGGAGCTCGAGCTGGAGGTCGACGCCGAGGAGGTGGTCTGCGGCGTGGGGCTCGCCGGCGCCGGCGTCGACTTCGACCCGGGCGCGAGGGCGCCGATGCGCGGCAGGTCCGAGGGGCCGCGGGTGAACGGCGGCTGCGACACGGACGGGCTGCTGGCCACCAGGGCGGCGATGGCGCCGCCGACCGCGACCAGGGCTGCGCTCGCGGCGAGACCGACCGCCACGGGATTGCGCGCGGGGCGGTCGCCGGTGTTCTGCGACGAGGCCAGGTAGGCGCGGCGCGCAGGGGTGAGGGTGATCCCCTCGGCGGCCATGCTCGCCCATGGCGCCGAGGTGTAGAGCCAGGCCTGGAACAGCAGCAGGATCCCGAGGGCGACGGTGGTCCACGAGGGCGCGGCGGCGATCATCACCACGGTGCCGGCGCCGCCCAGCGCCGCGAGCAGCGTCTCGGTGCGCGAGGACATGATGGCGCGCAGCAGCGAGGACTCGTCGCTGCGCCGCTTGGGTGTGCGCAGGAAGACGGCGCGCGAGGTCACCAGACCGCGCGCGCATGCCAGCGCCACCACCCAGCTCATCGCGAACCAGCAGCGCAGGGCGTTCATCGCGTCGCGGCGTGAGCAGCCGGTGGTGCGGCTCAGCGCCCACAGCGCGCGCATCATCCCGGTGGCCAGGAACACCAGTGGCACGACCAGGACCGCGCCGGTGAGCTGGCGCAGCGGCAGTCGGTGGTGCAGCGCGGTGGCGACGGCCGTGGCCAGCAGCAGGACCGTGAACATGGCGGTGAGCAGGTCGCCGAACCACTGCACCGATCCCAGCAGGTAGTGGATGCGCTGCCCGCGCGTCAGCTTGAGGCGGTGGCGCGCGAAGGGCAGCAGCTCGCGCCAGTGGAAGCGCAGGATCTGCATCCCGCCCAGCGCCCAGCGGTAGCGCTGCTTCTTCAGGCCGTCGAAGTCGAGCGGCATCAGCCCTGCGCCCCAGGCACGGCGGTCGTAGACGCCGCGGAAGCCCTCACCCAGCAGGCGCAGCGAGGCCTCGGCGTCCTCGGTGATGCACTCCTCGTTCCAGCCGCCGATGCGCTCCAGGAGGTCACGGCGGATCAGCCCCATCGTGCCGCAGAAGATGATCGCGTTGCGGTGGTCGCGGCAGGGCATGGTGACGTCGAAGAAGTAGCGGTAGCTGTGGAACAGGCCGCGCAGGTAGGCGCTGTCCTCCCAGTCGCGGTAGTGCTGCGAGCTCTGCACGAAGGCCACGCCGGGGTCGTCGAAGTGGCCCATCACGTCCTGCAGCCAGTGGCGGTTGACGATGTAGTCGGCGTCGACGATGCCGATCACCTCGATCTTCTCCGGCAGCCGGCGCGTGGCCTCGTTGCAGGCGCCCGCCTTGAAGCCGGGCCAGGGATCGAGGTGGAGGAACTGGAAGCGCGGACCCAGCTCCTCGCAGAGCTGCTGCAGCGGCTGCCACACCTCGGCGTCCTTGGTGTTGTTGTCGACCACCTGCACCAGCAGGTTGTCGTACTCCACCGCGGCGAGAGCCTCGAGCGTGGGTCGCACCACGTCGACCGGCTCGTTGTACGTGGGGACCTGCACGGCCACCCAGGGCTGGCGCGTCAGCGGTGGGATGGGCTTCTCGCGCGGCTCGCGCCGTCCCAGCACGTCGAGGATCTCGAAGGCGTACGACACGCCGAGCGCCAGAGCGCCGATCTCCAGCAGCAGCAGCAGTGACGAGAACACCCACACCGCGAAGCCGTACCCCGCGGTGAACGTCCAGGCTGCCGCGTAGGCCAGGTAGCTCACCGCCGCCAGCGTGAAGCTCGCCATCAGCAGGCACGAGAGCAACCCCCAGCGCGGCTGCATCGCGCGCATCGCCAGCATGGCGACGGCGGCGACGCACGGCAGGACCACCGCGACCGTGTTGTCGTCGGTGACGCGCGCGGTCACCACACCGGAGAGCGCGAGCACCACGGCGCAGACGGGGAAGGATGCCCAGAGCCGCCAGGCGGGCGCGCCGCGGACGATGGCGACGAGCGTCGTCACGAACGACGCAATTGCGAAGAACAACGTGAGCTGCAACAGCATCTGCGCTGGCAGCGTACGGGACGCGTACCGCGGCGCGGGCCGTCCACGGTGCGACGCGGACCGAGATGCAGGGCGGTCGCCCGCGCTGCGACACGCAGGCCGACCGCCCTGTCTCCGAGGCTAGGTCAGCGCCGACACCTGGATGTCGACGTAGACGGACTCCATCACCTGGACGTCGACCTGGCTGGCGCCGAAGCGGTCCAGCGCGTCCTTGCGCAGCTGGGCGAGCGACGTGTTGGTCGCGGCCTCGTCGTCGCGCGTGTCCCACACCGTGCTCACGACGCCGCGGCTCTGCTGGCGGTCCACCGCGCAGATCACGGCGCGGAAGCCCTTCTGCCGGCGCAGCTCCGGCGTCACCGTGTCGCGGAGGTGGGCCACTCCTTTGTCGACCTTCCCGGCGTCGAGCGCGAACTGGATGCCACGCACGATCTTGCCCGGCTCGGGGTTGCCCTGCCGCTCCATGACCATCACCTCGAGGCGCTGCACGTCCTCGATGGTGGCGCCGACCGTGTCGGCAACTCCGGCGCGCAGCCCGGTGGCCTGCGTCTCGCTGGCGTCGAGGGCGGCCCGGTCCTTCCAGTACGTCAGGGCGAGGGCGACGCCCTGCTGGCGCTCCACCAGGAGCACGGCGCCGGCGTTGCCGGGGATGCTCTTCAGCTTGGGGACCGTCTCGTCGGTGAAGTTGCTGATGGCCGAGTCGATGCGCGCGGGCGGCACCCGGAGTCGCGATCCACGAACCCACATGGCAGACACCTCCTGGGTATGAACGGCGGACTGCGGCCGCAACGCTACTCCGGCACGGACCGGGTGACCAGCGAACAGGTGTGTCAGTCGAGCAGGCCGAACTCGCGCAGCTCGTCGCGGGCGCCGCGGCGCATCAGGTCGCCCAGCGCCTCGGCGATCGGCTTCTCGTCGAAGAGCACGGCGCACACCTCGGTGACGATGGGCATCTCCACGCCGTGGCGCAGCGCCAGCCCGGCGGCGACGCGGGCGGTGGTCACCCCCTCGGCGACCATGTGGGTGCGCGCCTGCGCCTCCTTCAGCGACATGCCCCGCCCGACGGCCTCGCCGAGGCGCCGGTTGCGCGAGAGCGGCGACATGCAGGTGACCACGCAGTCACCGAGGCCGGTGAGCCCGGCGAAGGTGAGCGGTCGGGCCCCGGCGCGGACGCCGAGGCGCGCCATCTCGGCGATGCCGCGGGTGATCAGCGCCGCCTTGCCGTTGTCCCCCGCGCCCACACCGTCGGCGATGCCCGCGGCGATGGCGACGACGTTCTTCAGCGCGCCGCCGTACTCCACGCCGATGAGGTCGTCGTTGCTGTAGACGCGCAGCTGCGGGCCGGTGAGCTCGTCGCGCACCCTGGCCGCGGTGTCGGGGTCGGCGCTGGCGACCACGGTGGCGGCGGGCAGGCCGCGGGCGATCTCAGGTGCGATGTTGGGGCCACTCATGACCGCAACGCGCCCCTCGCTGCCCCGCCCCAGCACTTCGCAGAGCACCTCGCTCATGCGCCGCGACGTGTCGCTCTCGAAGCCCTTGGCCGCGCTGACCACCGCGCACGAGGCGTCGAGCAGCGGCAGGCAGGAGTGGGCGACGCCGCGAAGCCCGCCGGTGGGCACGGCGATGACGGCGGTGGTGGCGCCGTCCAGCGCGGTGGAGAGGTCGCCGTTCACGCGCACCGACTCGTGGAGCAGCAGCTCCGGCAGGTAGCGCTCGTTGACCCGGGTGCGGGCCACCTGCTCGGCCAGCGCGGGATCGCGCGCCCACAGCGACACCTCGTGCCCCGCCGCGGCGAGCGCCTGGGAGAGAGCCGTCCCCCACTGCCCGGCGCCCACGACCGCGATCGGCATCGGCGGGCTACCTGTCGCGGTCGCCTTCGCGGCGGCGCGGCTGCAGGCGCAGCGGCGAGCCGTTGAAGGGGAAGACGGCGCGGATGCGGTTCTCCAGGTAGCGCAGGTAGGCGAAGTTGAGCAGTTCGGGGTCGTTGACGAAGAGCACGATCGTCGGTGACGGCGTGGCCGCCTGGGCGGCGTAGAAGAGCTTGAGCCGCTTGCCCTTGTGGTACGGGGCGGGATGCTCGTCGATGGCGCTGCGCAGCAGGGTGTTCAGCGCCGGGGTGGGGATGCGCGTCGACCGCTGGTGGGCGACCATGCGCGCCGCGGGCAGGATGCGCCGCACGTTGCGGCCATCCTTGGCGCTGACCGCCAGCACCGGCACGCCGGGGACGAACTGGAAGCCGACGGCGATCTTCTTCAGGGTCTGCGGGTCGGCGCGGGTCTCCTGGTCGAGCAGGTCCCACTTGTTGGCCACCACCACCAGCGCCTTGCCGGCGTCCGAGGCGTAGCCGGCGACGTGCCGGTCCTGGGCGACGATGCCGTCGGCGGCGTCGGTGACCAGGATGGCCACCTCGCTGCGCTCCATCGCCCGCAGCGCCCGCAGCACGCTGTAGTGCTCGACGTCGGTGGTGACCACGCCGCGGCGGCGCAAGCCCGCGGTGTCGACGAGCTGCACCGGCCCCTCGCCGTCCTCCAGCCAGGTGTCGACGGTGTCGCGGGTGGTCCCGGCCACCGGCGAGACCAGCGCCCTCTCCTCCCCCACCAGGGCGTTGAGGAGCGACGACTTGCCCACGTTGGGCCGTCCGATGATGGTCGCGCGCAGGGTGTGCTCGGCCACCGGCGCCTCGGCGGTTTCGGACGGAGGTGGCAGCAGCTCGACGACGCGGTCGAGCAGGTCGCCGGTGTCCCTGCCCTGCAGGGCGCTGATGAAGACGGGGTCGCCCAGCCCCAGCCGGTACACCTCGTGCGACCAGAAGGGGTCGACCGCCGAGTCCGCCTTGTTGCCCACCAGCAGCACCGGCTTGCCGCCGCTGCGCAGGATGCGGGCGACGTCCTCGTCGAGCCCGGTGACGCCGTGGCGCACGTCGACGAGCAGGCAGCAGACGTCCGCCTCGGCGATGGCCATGCGCGCCTGCTCCTGGGTGCCGCGCACCAGCGCGGCCTCGTCGGCGGCGTCGACCACCAGCGACGGGTCGAGCCCGGCGGTGTCGACGACGGTGAAGACGCGGCCGCCCCAGTCCGTGACGCCGTACAGCCGGTCACGGGTGAGGCCCGCCATCTCGTCGACAATGGCCCGGCGCTGCCCGGTGAGCCGGTTGAACAGCGTCGACTTGCCCACGTTGGGACGCCCGACGATGGCGACGATGCCGCTCGGCGGCCCCACCGGCTCGCCGGCGCGGGGGCGGCGCCGGCGGGTGGCGCGCTCGCGGCGGGCCGGGGCGGTGGCGCGGGGCATCAGGCCGCGGCCAGCTGGAGCTCGGCGAACTCGCCCGCGTCGCCGCGCAGGCGCCACCACCGCACGCCGGCGACGCCCTCTGCCGTGGTCGAGCAGATGGCGTACACGTAGTCGGGCCACGCGCGCTCGGTGTCGAAGCGCGACGGCTGCGCGGGGTGGTCGGGGTGGGTGTGCCAGAAGCCGACGACGTCGAGGCCCTGGCTGCGCGCCCGGCGCTCGGCGGCGAGGATGTCGAGCGGGTCCAGCTCGTAGCGGTCCCTGGCGCGGTCGACCACCAGGTTCCTGCCGGCCATGGCCGCAACCACGTGCGCCTCGGCCGAGCCGGTGGCGAGGGCTCCCAGCAGCACGCCGCAGCCCTCGACGGGATACGAGCGGTGGGCGAGCCGGTGCAGCTCGGCGACGGCCGCCGCGGTGCAGCGCACCACCTCCACGCCCTAGCGCGCCTTGGGCTGGTAGAGCCCGCTCGACAGGTAGCGGTCGCCGCCGTCGGCGAAGACGATGACGATGACGCCCTCGCCGGCGCGCCGTCCGATCTCCCGCGCGGCCCAGAGCGCGGCGCCGCTGGAATGGCCGATGAGGACGCCCTCGCTGCGCGCCAGCGACCGGGCCACCTCGTAGGCGTCCTCGGTCGAGACGCCCATGGCCTCGTCGGCCAGGCTCGGGTCGTAGATGCCGGGGACGATCGACGTCTCCATGTGCTTCAGGCCCTCGAGGCCGTGCCAGGGCTCGTCGGGCTGCACCGAGACGCACCAGATGTCGGGGTTGTACTCCTTCAGCCGGCGGGTGGTGCCCATGAAGGTGCCGCTGGTGCCGAGCCCGGCGATGAAGTGGGTGACGCGCCCTTCGGTCTGGCGCCAGATCTCGGGGCCGGTCCCGTGGTAGTGGGCCTGCCAGTTGGCGGGGTTGTTGTACTGGTCGGGGAAGTAGTAGAGGTCGGGGCTCTCCTCGCGCATCCGCCGGGCCACGCGGATCGCCCCGTCGGATCCCTCCAGCGCGTCGCTGTAGACGATCTCGGCCCCGAAGGCGGTGACCAGCTGCTTGCGCTCCTCGCTGACGTTGGTGGGCATGACCAGGCGCACCCGGTAGCCCTTGGCGGCGCCCACCATGGCGTAGGCGATGCCGGTGTTGCCGCTCGTGGAGTCGAGGATGATCCTGTCGGGGGTCAGCTCCCCGCTGCGCTCGGCCTGCTCGATCATGCGCAGGGCAGGGCGGTCCTTCACCGAGCCGCCGGGGTTGAGGAACTCGGCCTTGCCGTAGATCTCCACCCCCGGGCACTCCTCCTCGAAGAGGTGGATGCGCAGCAGCGGGGTGTTGCCCACCAGGTCGGTGATGCGCAGGTCGCGGCCGGCGTCCCGGACCACGCCGAGGCCGGCGGCGGATTGCTGACTCACGAGATCAGATTATGCAGGCCCCCCGGATCAGCCCGTCCGAGCGGCCGGCCGGCTCCCGACGGGGCAGTCGAAACCAACAATCGCAGCAATCGCTGAACTGGGCCCGCCGTTTGTAAACAACGTTCACGCAAGGCCCCAGTCGTCGGTTAGGATCCTCTCTGCAAACGAGTGCGCCAGATAGCGGGCACTGGACCACTGCGTCACCTGTCCTTCCCCGAGGTCATCGATGCGCAGTTCCGACAGCGACGCCGGTCTCATCGCACGGCTCGCCCAGTGGCTCGACCTGCCCGAGGGTCTGGTCGCCAACCTTCCCCCTCAGGCCCGCGAGGCGATCCGCGCCCGCATGGAGGCGCAGATCGCCAACGAGCTGCAGGACGAGCTGGTCGGTCATCTGGCCAGCACCCTTGGCCAGTACAAGGACGCGGCGCGCACCGACGCGCTGACCGGCCTGCTCAACCGCCGTGGCCTCGCCGAGCAGCTCCTCGAGCTGGGCCGGCGGTGGACGCTCGGGGTGATGATGGCCGACGTCGACGGCTTCAAGGTCATCAACGACACCCACGGGCACGCCATCGGCGACGCCGCGCTGCAGCAGGTCGGCGCGCGCCTGCGCCAGGCGATGCGGCAGCGCGACCTTGTGGCCCGCTGGGGCGGTGACGAGTTCCTCGTCGTCTGTCCCGACATCAGCGAGGCGTCGATCGGCCCCGTCGCCGCCAAGCTGCTGGAGGCGGTCTGCGACCACCCGGTGGTCGTCGACGCCGTCTCCATCCCCGTGGGCATCAGCGTCGGCTGGGCGATCGCCTCGGACGGCCAGGCGGCCGAGCACCTCGTCGAGGTCGCCGACGAGGCGATGTACCGCGCCAAGGCGGCGGGCGGGCGCCGGGTCGAGGGCGGCCGGCCCGGCTGAGGCCGGGTGCCTCAGGCTCCCGCGGCGCGGAAGCCGGCGGTCTTCTTGCCCGCCTCTTCGAGCACGGCGACGATGTGCGCGGGGCGGACGTGGAGCGGGCCGTCGTCGGTGGGCAGCTCGACGAAGCCGTCGCTCCCCTGCATCACCGACACGGCGGCGACGGTGTCCGCCACGCTGAGCTTGACGGTGACGTCCTCGCCGTTGACGAGCCGCAGGATGGCCATGGCGAGAATCCTACCCGGCGTTCAGCCGCCGGCGCGCAGCCCGCGGTCGAAGTCGGCGACCAGGTCGTCGAGGGCCTCGATGCCGGTGCTGACGCGCAGGAGCCCGCCGGTGATGCCCATGGCGTCGCGCTCGGCGTCGCTCAGCCCGCGGTGTGAGGTGCGGGCCGGATGCGACACGGTGGTGGCGACGTCGCCGAGCGACGGGGCGAGGCGCACCAGGCGCATGGCGTGCAGCATGCGGTCGACAGCGGCCTCGCCGCCGCGCAGCTCGACGCTCAGCATCGGGCCGCGACCGTGCGGCAGCAGGGCGGCCGCCAGCTCCTCGTCCTGCGGGCCGCGCAGCCCCGGGTAGTGGACGGCGGCGACCTGCGCCCGTCCCGCGAACCAGGCCGCCAGCGCCGCGGCGTTCTCGGTGGCCCGGGCGATGCGCAGCGCCGCCGTCCGCAGGCCGCGCAGGGCGAGCCAGGACTCGAATGGGCTCGGCGTGGCCCCGAGCAGCCGTGAGGTGGGATCGAGCAGCGCCGCCTGGGGGTGGTGCGCCGCGATCATGGCGACGCCCCCGACCACGTCGCTGTGGCCGCTCAGGTGCTTGGTGAGGCTGTGCATCACGGCGTCGGCCCCGTGGGCGAAGGGCTGGAAGAGGAACGGCGTGCCGAAGGTGTTGTCGACGATGCAGGCGGCCCCGGCTGTGTGGGCGGCGCGGACGATGGCCGGGACGTCGTCGACGCCGATCAGCGGGTTGGCGATCACCTCGCAGAGCACCGCGCAGGTGCGCGCGTCGGCGGCTGCGGCGACCAGCCCGCCGTGGTCCTGCACCGGCTCGCCGGGGTGGGGCAGGTCGACGGTTGCCAGCTCCAGCCCCGCGCGCGACAGCGGACCGGCGAGCAGCGCGTCAGTGCCGCCGTAGCAGGGCCGCACGAGGACGACCCGGCGTCGCTCGGGGGTGGCCAGGGTGAGCAGGAGCAGCGCCAGCGCGGCCTGCCCGCTGGCGGTGACCCGGGTGACCGGAGGCTCCTGTGCGGTGCCGCGCGGGGTCTCCAGGGCGGCGAGAGCCTCCTCCAGCAGCATCGTCGCCTCGTCGCCGTAGCGGCGGTAGACGCGCCGGTCGGACCGCATCGCGGCGTCGACGGCGTCGAGGTCCGGGTAGGCGTACACGCTCGCCTGGACGATGGGCGGCACCAGCGGCACGCCCGACGGCGGCGGCAGCTCCGGGCTGCCCGCCTGGGCGGCGAGGGTCTCGGGCGCGAGCTCCTCGCCGGGCTCGGGATTCACCGCACCGCCGCGCCCGCCCGCTCGCCGCGCTGCGCCGAGAGCAGGCGGAAGGCGTCGCGGCCGGCGTAGCGGGCGGCGCTGCCCAGGTCGCGCTCCAGGCGGAGGAGCTGGTTGTACTTGGCCACCCGCTCCGACCGCGACGGTGCGCCGGTCTTGATCTGGCCGGCGTTGGTGGCCACCGCGAGGTCGGCGATGGTGGTGTCCTCGGTCTCGCCGCTGCGGTGGGAGATGACGCTCTGGTAGCCGCTGCGCGTGGCCAGGGCGATGGCGTCGAGGGTCTCGCTCAGGGTGCCGATCTGGTTGACCTTGATGAGGATGGCGTTGGCCACGCCGCGCTCGATGCCCTGGCGCAGCCGCTCGACGTTGGTGACGAAGAGGTCGTCGCCGACCAGCTGCACGCGGCCGCCGAGGCGCTCGGTGAGCAGGCGCCAGCCGTCCCAGTCGTCCTCGGCCATGCCGTCCTCGATGCTGACGATGGGGTAGCGCTCGCACCACGACGCCCAGAGGTCGACCAGCCCGGCGGAGTCGAGGGTGCGGCCCTCCCCCTTCAGCTCGTAGCGCCCGTTCTTCCAGAGCTCGCTGGTGGCGGGGTCCAGGGCGATCGCGACGTCGGCGCCGGCGCGGTAGCCGGCCTTCTCGATCGCCTGCAGCAGGACCTCGACGGCCTCCTCGTTGTGGCGCAGGCTGGGGGCGAAGCCGCCCTCGTCGCCCTGGCCGGTGTCCAGGCCCTTCGCCTTGAGGACGCCGCGCAGCGCGTGGAAGCACTCCGACCCCGCGCGCAGCGCCTCGGCGAACGTCGGCAGCCCCAGCGGGACCAGCATGAACTCCTGGAAGTCGACGCTCGTCGAGGCGTGTGCGCCCCCGTTGAGCACGTTGAGCTGCGGCACCGGGAGGACGTGCGCGTTGACGCCGCCCAGGTAGCGGTGCAGCGGCATGTCGAGGGCGTTGGCCACGGCGTGGGCGCAGGCCAGGCTGACGCCGAGAATGGCGTTGGCGCCGAGGTTGCCCTTGTTCGGCGTGCCGTCGAGCTCGCAGAGCCGGGCGTCGACGCCGATCTGGTCGGCGGCGTCCATGCCGATCAGCTCCGGCCCGATCTTCTCGGCGACGTTGGCCACCGCGGTGCGCACCCCCTTGCCGCCGTACCGCCCGGCGTCGCCGTCGCGCAGCTCGACCGCCTCGTGCACCCCGGTGCTGGCGCCGCTCGGCACCAGCGCCCGCCCCATGGCGCCGCTCTGCAGCAGCACCTCGACCTCGAGGGTGGGGTTGCCGCGCGAGTCGAGGACCTCGAGGGCGGCGATCTCCTCGATCTGCGTCATGGGCGTGCTGAGCTCCTGCGGGGAACCTGTGGGACGGCGGCCCATTATTGCCGACTCGCCCCGACGGGCTGCGCGAGGCTCAGCGCGCGCTCATTCGGCCAGGCGGAGCGTGGAGACGACGTACGCGGCGCCGTTGGAGTCGTAGGTGACCGTCGGATTGGGGTGGTCGCCGCTCTGCACCTCCCAGTCCCCGCAGTAGGCCTCGCCGACCACCTCCATGGCCTGGTTCGAGTTGAAGCTGATCGTCTGGCCGGGAAGGAAGACGGTGCCGAGGAAGATGCTGTCGCTGCAGCAACCCGTCGTGCTGTTGCTGAGCGCCGTGGGGTAGCTGCTGCCGCCCGGGTCCGCCGCCCAGATGACACTGCGATTGGTGTTGTTGCCCGAGCCTCCGCAGGCGGTTGTCGGGGCGGTGATCCCGGCGTTGGACAGGGCGCTCCGGGCCAGCGAGTCGTTGGTCGGGTCGAACCCGTACGAGCTGATGTAGTCGTTGCTCTTCTTGTCGTTGACCTGGACGCTGGCACCGGACCGCAGGTCGAGCGAGACGCAGTTGATGTTGCCGCCGGAGAAGTCGAGGGTGACGACGCAGTTGGCCGGGACCACGTAGACGCCGGCGCCCGTCGAGGAGTTGACCGTGGCCGCGTTGCTCGGGCAGCTCAGCGCCAACCGCGAGGTGCTCCCGGTGGGCGTGGTGGCTCCCGTCGGCTCGGGGATGTCGGGCACGGGCGGCGGCGACTGCACGCACGCGTAGTAGGTCGTGCCGTTGCTGACGTACGACTGCGCTGTCGCGTTGGCGGGACAGTTCGCGGACGTGGTCGGGGTGGGCGCCTGGGCGCTGAGGTTGCCCTTGCCGCTCGGACAGCTGCCGCCGTTGCCGTACGTCGCATCCGATCCCACCGTCGGCGGGACGCCGCTGAAGACCACGTGTCCCTGGTCGTCCTGGTCGTTGTCCTGGCCGCCGCCGGTGTCGCCGTCGGTGTCCTGCGACGAGGATTCGGGCCCCGACAGCTCGAGGACGCAGAACGACGCCTTGCCGTTGCTCTGCGGCGTGTAGCCGCCGCCGACGTAGGCGTCGCCGACGACGTTCTCGTCACTGTTGCCCGAACCCGCCTGCTTCTTGGCGAAGAAGGCGTACTCGTAGGGGCCGGTGGGTCCGGCGTAGTAGGCGATGGAGTGGCCCTTCTCGCTCGAGCTCCCCTCGCCGACGACCACGCCGAAGGCGTTGGTGCTGCTCTGGCTGAGGTCGACCTCGAGGTAGTCGGTGCTGCTGTAGCTGCTGTTGCTCGGCGTCGAGGGCGGCGAGCTGAGGGTCGCGGTGTAGTTGGTGTAGCCCGTCGGGCCGGCGACGGTGACGGTGCAGGTGCTGCCGCTGGCGCTGCTGCAGGTCCCGGTGATGGCGCTCTGCGCCGTCGAGAGCCAGGTGGAGCTGCTCGACCAGGGCGAGTTGCGCTGCAGCACGTCGAGGGCGTCCTTGAGGGCCTGCTTGGGGTTACTGGGCAGGTCGCGGGCGCCGGCAAGGGCCGCCGGGTCGGTGATGTTCTGCAGGCTGCGCTTGGCCTGCGTGTTCACCGAGAGGTCGACGGCGAGCGCGGTGGCGCCGATGAGGACGACGCTCATCACCGCGGTGACGGCGACCATCTGGCCGCGCTCACCGCGGCGGTGGGGACGTCGAAGCATGTCAGTTACCACCGTTGATGACGCAGGGGTCGACGCGCTGCGCGACCGTGTTGCTCACCGTTCTGTACGACTTGCCGGAGTCGGCGAAGAAGGTCCCGATGAAGGGCAGGAAGACCGGAGCCTGGTAGGAGACGGTGACCGTCACCAGCCCGTCGTCGGCCGTGCCCGACGTGCCCGAGCAGGTGGTCGTCGACGACCCCGACGGGTACTGCGCCGACTTCAGGGTCACCGTGAAGTTGGTCGGGTTGACCAGGCCGAAGGTGTTGGTCGTCGACTTGTAGGCGGCCACGCAGGCCCGCCGCGTGTCGGTCGAGCTGCAGTCCTTGCCGCTGGTGACCGGAGCCGGGAAGAGCCCGCTGTCCTTGGGGTTGTCGGCGGCGGTGCGGGCCGCCTCGCGACTCGCGGTGGTCACCGCGATCTGCGAGTACACGACCACCGCCACCTGCGCGCCCCCGCAGACGAGGACGAGGAGCAGCGGCGCGATGATGGCGAACTCGACCAGCGCCTGGCCGCCGCGGCGTCCGCGCCGCCGGGCGCGGGTGGGGCGGTTGCTCATTGCTCGCACGTCGCCGTGGCGTCGGCCGTCAGGGCGCGACTGCTGCCGCCGCCAGTGCCCAGGAAGTTGCTGACGAGAGGCAGGTAGAGCTGCGCGTTGAACTGGGTGACGATCTCGATCTCGTCGCCCTTGGCGCAGGCGTCCAGCGGGTTGGAGCCGCTGATCGAGACCGTGCCGTGGGTCGACGTCCACACGCAGATCACGGCGTTGGTGGGCGTGGTGTCGCAGTTGCTGCCGTACCCGCTCGTCGAGGGCTTGCTCGCCGAGCCGCTGGGCAGCGAGCTCACCCGCGTGCTCACGTACGACTTCAGGGCGGAGTAGCTGCACACGGTGCTGCCGTCGGGCAGCTTGGTGCTGCTGTCGCGCGAGGAGCTGCCGCAGATCGCCGCGGCGCGCGCGGCGTCGCGGGTGGCGTTGGTCAGGCCGATCTGGTCCATCTCCACCAGGCCGGCCACGACGATGCCGAGCAGCAGCAGGAAGCCGAGCGGCGCCACGATGGCGAACTCGACCATGGAAACGCCCGCGCTGCCCCGCGACCGCCCATGCCTCGACGGGAGTGGGAGGATCACGGGCCACAGTCTCCCGTCTCACCGGCCCCCGGAATGAGGCGCCGCCGTAACGAAGTCCCGTGGAGTGCTTAACGGCGGCGCGGTGTTGTCGCGATCATCGCGAACCTGTGACGCCGCTGCCACCGATTGTCAGACGCGGCTACTTGACCAGCTCCAGCACCTCCTGCTCGAAGCCCGACACGCCCGCGTCGTAGGTGATGTCGGGGTTCTGGTGGTTGCCGCTCTGCACCTGCCAGTTGCTCACGATCGCCTGGCCGCGGATGCTGACGTGGGCGTTCTGGCCGACATTGACCGTGCCGTCGACCATGTAGATGGTGCCCTGAAGGAAGAGGGTGGTGCCGTTGTTGGTCACAGACAGGGTCGCCGCCGAGCCCTGCGGGGCGAACAGCGGCATCTTGCCGTCGTCGACGCTCTGCGGCGTCGAGGGGACGTAGGGGGTGATGGCGCCGTAGTTCATGCCGTTGTCGGTGACCGTCGCTCCCGCCTCGAGGTCGAAGGTCACCCCGAACAGGCAGAAGGCGAAGTTGCTGTAGCCGCTCGGGCAGTTGTTCAGCGCGGTGCCCAGGGCGACGTCGTTGCCGCTGCCGTTGCCCTCGATCTGGTACACGCCCTGCTGCAGGGGATGGTCGACGGTCAGTGCGGTGCCACCGGCCGGGCACGAGTACCGGCCCGGCCGGTACGTCCCGGTGGAGTGGTCGAGGCCCTGCGTGCCGCAGTACACCGCGTGGGCGCTGACGTAGTCAGGGATGGTCGGCGCCGGCATCGCGGGCGGCTGGATCGGTGGGTTGACCACGCAGGCGTGGGTGTACTGCGTGTCCGGCGTCCCCGAGGTGGACAGGTCGACCCCCTCGACCGAGGTCGGGCAGGTGTCCAGCGCCTGCGCCTCCATGACGTTGCCGCCGCCGCTCATGGTGCAGTTGGGGTCGGCCTGGGTGAGGACGTTGCCGTGGGTGAGGTTGTACTGCTGCAGCGCGCCGTTGGCCGGGTCGGGGCTGGGCAGCGGGTGGGGGAACTGCGGGTAGCCGAGGACGATGGCCCCGGTCGAGCAAATGTCGGCCTGGCCGTTGGCCTGCGGGGCCGCGTCGCGGTAGGCGTAGACGTTGCCCTGGATCAGCTCGCTGGCGTTGCCCGCGCTGGCGATGGTGCTGGTGTACAGCGCGAAGCCGAAGCCGACGTCGGGCCCGCTGTGGTACGCGATCGACTGCGCCGCCTCCTTGGTCTGCTGGGAGAGCTGGTTGGTGCTGACCTGCTCGACGACCACCTGGAGGTAGCTCTGCCCCGCCGTGTACTGCTTGGGGTCGTAGCCGTGGATCTTCTGCGGCGGCGTGCTGATGTCGACGGTGTAGTTCTGGTACGGGGCCGGCGGCGTGTAGACGAGCAAGCAGCTGCTCCCGCCGGAGGGGCAGGTGGCCGTCGTGCCCACGATGTTCTGCGCCCACCCCGTGCCGGTGGTCGACCACGGCAGGTAGCGGTGCACCACCGTCAGCGCGTCGGCCACGGCGTTGCTCCGCTGTGTCTGGTAGTCCGACGCGGTGGGGTCGTGCAGCTGGTACGCGCCCGCCAGAGCCGCGGAGTCGGTGATGTTCTGGTCGACGCGCCGCTGCTGGGTGTCGACGCTCAGGTCGGTGGCGAGCGCGAGGAAGCCGAGCAGCACGGCGGCGAACACGGCCACGATGGGGATCGCCTGCCCCCTCTGCGCATGGCGGCGGCGCCGCGCCGGCGCGCTCATCCTCCGCCTCCCTGGATGTCGCAGGACTCGACCCGCATGGTCACCGTCGCGGTCATGGTGTGCGTGGAGCCGAGCAGCCAGCTC
>DASRDZ010000055.1:0-5499 GCA_035652335.1 Candidatus Dormiibacterota bacterium | reverse complement strand
TCTTCGGCGGCCCGTACAACGGCAGCCCGGAATGGGTCCACTGGCTGTTCGTGTTCCTCATCGTCGTCGCCATCGTGGCGGGCATCCTGCTCGTCGTCCGCATGTGGGGCCGGCCGCACACCTGGCGCAGCCTCCCCCCTCCGCCGCCCAATCCGGCGCTGACCGAGCTCGATCTGCGCTACGCCCGGGGCGAGATGAGCCGCGACGAGTACCTGCAGCGCAAGGCCGACCTGCTGGGCCACATCGGGCCGCCACCGGGCATCCCCGGCGGCAGCGGAGGACCGCCGCCGGCCTGAGCCGCAGCGGTGGCGCGCCGCCTTTCAGCCTTCCGCAAGGAAGGCGGGGGTAGGCTGTGAGGCTCGTGGCCGAGAGTCTCACCGCGCCCGGACGGCGCAACACCCGCCCCGGCGCTCCGCGCCGCGTCCCGCTGGCGCCCCGCACCTGGCACGTCCGCCGCGGCGATGTTGTTGCCATCTTCGGCGGCAACGCCGTGCTCATCCTGGTGATGTGGGTGCGCCACGGCGGCACCATGAACCTGGGCGGCACCGGCTCGCTGCTCACCGCCATCGGCCAGATCACCGCGCTCGAGGGCACCTACGCGGCCCTGGTGCAGATCGTGCTCATGTCGCGCAGCCCCTGGCTGGAGTCGACCTTCGGGATGCGGGCGATCGCGCAGTGGCACCGCTGGCTCGGCTTCAGCACGGTGGTGCTGATCTGCGCCCACGTCGTCTTCACCACCCTCGGCTACGCGGCCGGAGACCGCACCGACGCGGGGCACGAGGCGTGGACGTTGATCACCACCTATCCCTGGATGCTCATGGCCACGGCGGCAACCGCCCTGCTGGTGCTCATCGCGGTCACCTCGCTGCGGGTGGCGCGACAGCACCTGCGCCACGAGACCTGGCACTTCGTCCACCTCTACACCTATCTCGCCATCGCGCTGAGCTTCGGCCACCAGCTGGCGGTGGGCACCGACCTCAGCGACGACCCGGTGGCCCGCGGCTACTGGGTGGCGCTGTACGCGGCCGTCATCCTGTCGGTGCTCGCCTTCCGCGTGCTGGCGCCCATCCGCCTGTCGCTGCGCCACGACCTGCGCGTGGACCGGGTGGTCCGCGAGGCGCCCGGCGTGGTGTCGGTGTACATCAGCGGGCGCGACCTGGACGAGCTGCCGGTGCGCGCAGGCCAGTACTTCCTGTGGCGCTTCATGACCGGCGACGGCTGGTGGCACGCCCATCCCTTCTCGCTCTCCGCGCCGCCCAACCCGGAGTGGATGCGCGTCACCGTGCGCGCCGTCGGCGAGCACACCCACTCGGTGCGCCGGCTCACCCCGGGGACGCGCGTCATCGTCGAGGGGCCCTACGGCGTCTTCACCGCACTGCGCCGCACCCGGCCGCGCGTGCTGCTCATCGCCGGCGGCATCGGCATCACCCCGCTGCGCGCGCTGCTCGACGAGATGCCCCGCGGCAAGGGGGCGGTCACCCTGCTCTACCGGGCCCGCACGTGGGACGACGTCATCTTCCGCGCCGAGCTGGACGAGCTGGTCCGTGAGCACGGCGGCACGGTGCACTACATCGTCGGGCGCCGCGGCGTCGACGTCCATCCCGAACCCTTCGCACCGCGCTTCATCCGCCAGGCCGTTCCCGACGTGCAGCAGCGCGACGTCTTCGTCTGCGGCCCGCCGCCGATGGAGGAGTCGGTGCAGCGCAGCCTGGAGAACCTCGGCGTGCCCGAGCGGCAGATCCACCGCGAGCACTTCGCCTACCTGTAGGAGCGCATCGAGACCCCATGCCCATCCGCGGGACCATCGCCGTCATCGCCACCGTCATCGCCATCGCCCTGATGGTGAGCTTCAAGACGCCGAACGTCACCAACACGCACCCGGCCAACCAGCCCGTGGCGATCGGCGCCCCGCCGCCCACCGACACGCCCGCGAGCGGCGGCACGGGGAGCGCCACGGCGACGCCCAACGCCACCAGCACACCGTCGGCGACCGGCTACAAGGACGGCACCTACGACGGACAGGACGTCCCCAACGAGTTCGGCGACGTGCAGGTGCGGGTGGTCATCAAGAACGGCAGGATCAGCGACGTGCAGGCGCTCCAGCTCCCCAGCGACCGCGAGCGCTCCGCCCTGATCAGCGAGCAGGCGGGCCCGCTGCTGCACGACGAGGTGATCCAGGCGCAGAGCGCGCAGATCGACGTCATCGGCGGCGCCACCTTCACCAGCGACAGCTACGCGCAGTCGGTGCAGTCGGCCCTCGACAAGGCGCATGCATGACGCACAGCGGCTGAGGCCCCGCGCGCCGCGCACCGTCCGCGTCGAGCCCGTGATGGGCACCGTGGTCAGCATCGACGTGCGCGACCGGGAGCCGGACGCCGCCCTGCTCGGCTCGGCGCTCGACGCGGTGGTCGCCTGGCTGCACGAGGTCGACGCGCGCTTCAGCACGTATCGCGAGGACGGCGAGGTGCGGCGCATCTCGCGCGGCGCGCTCCGCCTCGTGGATGCCCACCCCGACGTGCGCGAGGTGCTGTCGCTGTGCGACGAGGTGGAGCGCCTGAGCGGCGGCGTCTTCGCGGTGTGGCGCGACGGCGCGCTCGACCCCTCGGCGCTGGTCAAGGGATGGTCGGTGGAGCGGGCGGCGCTGCTCCTGCAGCGGGCCGGCCTCGGCGACTTCTGCATCGCCGCCGGGGGCGACGTTCTGGTGCGTGGCGAGGCGGCGCCGGGAGAGGCGTGGCGGGTCGGCCTGCGCCATCCCGACGACGCGCAGAGCGTCACCGCCGTGGCGGTGCTGCGCCACGGCGGGCTGGCCACCAGCGGGCTCTACGAGCGCGGCGGCCACATCGTCGACCCGCGCAGCGGGACCGTGCCCTCGGAGCTGGTCAGCCTGAGCGTGGCCGGACCCTCGCTCACCTACGCCGACGCCTACTCCACGGCGGCGTTCGCCATGGGCGTCGACGGCCTGCGCTGGCTGGCCTCGGCGGCGCCGGGCTACGAGGCCTACGCCGTCACGGCCGAGCGTCATGCGCTCTGGACGCCGGGGTTCGACCGCCTCCTCGCGCCCGCGTAGCGCGGACCCGTGACACGCCAGTGGGACGGCCGCTCACAAGGCTTTCCCGGATCGTCACGGCTCGCGGTGCGCAGCGTGCAGGGGTGTGAACGCAAGATTGCTCCACCATGGCGAGCACTGGTGCGCCTCCCCGAGCCACCGGCCCCCACCCCGCCCTCGGCCTGGCGCTGGGGCAGCGAGCGGAGGAGTGCGCCGACGCCGTGGTCGCCAGGCTCGACGAGCACGGCTGGGTGGGCGCCGCACCCAGCGCGACGTACCTCAGCAATCGCTACGAGCACCTCTGGTTCGCCACCCTCCTGGTCGCCCGCTGGCTGGTGACCGGCGAGTCGGCGAACGCCGACGAGCTGGGCTGGATCAGCCGCAGCGGCCGGTCGGCGGCGCAGGAGAACCTGTCCATCGTCAACATCGCCCGCGTCTACCTGGTCTGGCGCGACGTGCTCACCGAGGTGCTCCTCGCCGAGACCGAGCGCCTCGGCGCCCCGCGCGACGCCTTCGACGCGGCCATCGCCGCGGTGCGCCGCACCGCCGACGGCGGCCTGATGCGCATGACCCACAGCTTCGACGAGCACCTCAAGGAGGTCGCCGCCGCGCTCGAGGACGAGCGCCGCAACCTCCGCGAGGCGACTCTCCACGACCAGCTCACCGGCCTGGCCAACCGCATGCTCCTCTACGACCGCCTGGCCCACGCCATCGCCCAGGCGGATCGCGACGGCACGCCTCTCGCCGTGCTGCTCATCGACCTCGACGGCTTCAAGCAGATCAACGACTCGCTGGGCCACCGCTACGGCGACCTGGTGCTGGTGGAGCTGGGCGCGCGCCTGGGCCGTGCGGTGCGCCAGTCGGACACCGTGGCCCGCCTCGGCGGCGACGAGTTCGTCGTCGTGCTGCCGCGCAGCGAGCGCACGCGCGCCGAGGCGATCGCCCAGAAGCTGCTGCGCGTCGTGGCCCTGCCGCTGTCCCTCGACGACGAGACGCGAACGCTGTGGGCCAGCATCGGCATCGCCGTGTATCCCGAGCACGGCGACGACGTCGACGCGCTGCTGCTCGCCGCGGACGCCGCCATGTACGCCGCCAAGCGGGGCGGGGGCGGGGTGCAGTCGTGCCTGTCGACCGGCGCGACGGCACCGGCGCGGCACGCCCACGGAGCTGCCTGACCGGTCGGTCAGTCCCTGGAGGCGAGCTGGGCGGCCAGGTCCTCCGGCGTGGTGACGGGCCGCTCGCAGGTGAAGTCGCGGCAGACGTAGGCGGCGGCCCGGCCCTCGACGGTGGGGCGGTCCTGCAGCAGCGGGACGGCGCCCGGCTCACCCCAGGCGAGCACCCGCAGGGGATCGAAGCGATGAGCGGCGGTGGCGGCGAGGGCCCGGGCGTCCGGGCTGTTCCGGTCGCCGGCGACCGCAACCTCGCGGACGCTGCCGGTGAGCATCTGCAGCGCCCACGCCAGGTTGCCGAGCCCCAGCGGGCTGCGCGCCACCGCCTCCGCAAGTGGGGCGACCACCTCGCGGGCGGCGCGGTGCCAGCGCTCCTCGCCGGTGAACGCGTGGAGCCGGAGCATTGCGTGCGCGGCGATCGACTGTCCGGCGGGGACGGCGTTGTCGTCGAGCGACCTGGGGCGGACCAGCAGGGGCTCGGCGTCGATGGCGGTGTCGTAGAAGCCGGCGACGCCGTCGTGGAAGCGGCGCAGCATGTCGCCTGCGAGGACCTGCGCCTCGTCGAACCAGCGCGGGTCGCCGGTGGCCTCGTAGAGGGTGAGCAGAGCGTCGCCGAGGAAGGCGGCGTCCTCGAGGAAGCCGGTGATCTTGGCGCGGCCGTCCTTCCAGGTGCGCAGCAGCGTGCCGTCCGGTGCGCGCAGGTTGCCGAGCAGGAACTCCGCGCACCGCACCGCGATCTCCACGTAGTCGTCGCGGTCGAGGGCGGCTCCGGCCTCGGCGAAGGCGCCCAGCATCAGCGCGTTCCACGCGGTGATCACCTTGTCGTCGCGTCCGGGATGGACGCGCTGCTCGCGGGCGGCGAAGAGCCTGCCGCGGATGCCGTCGAGCCGCTCCTGCAACGCGCCGGGCTCGACTCCCAGTGACTGCGCCACCTGCTCGAGCGGGTAGGGCAGCGAGAGCACCGTCGCACCGTGCTCGAAGTTGCCCGCGGCGGTGACGCCGAAGACGCGTGCGGCGAGCCCGGCGTCGTCGCCGCCGAGCACGGCGTCGAGGTGCTCGGGGGTCCAGACGAAGAAGCGGCCCTCCTCGCCCTCGCTGTCGGCGTCCTGGGTGGAGGCGAAGCCGCCCTCCGGCAGGCGCATCTCGCGGGCGGCGTAGTCGAGCGTCTCCTCGCAGACGCGCCGCCATCGCGCGTCTCCGGTGAGCTGGTGGGCGTGCAGGTACACGGGTGCGAGCTGCGCGTTGTCGTACAGCATCTTCTCGAAGTGCGGCACCGCCCACTGC
>DASRDZ010000054.1:0-32489 GCA_035652335.1 Candidatus Dormiibacterota bacterium | reverse complement strand
GGTCGAACAGCGCGAAGGCGTGCTCGCGGGGGCTGACGTGCGGCGGGCGGGACGACGCCAGCGCCCGGTCGAGGGCTGCCGGCGTCGCCCGGTGCAGCTCGGCGCCCAGCGCGGCGCGCGCGGCGACGCGTCCGAGGTTGACGTCGCGCGGGGGCGGGACGTCGGCGTCGAAGGCGAAGGCGAGGAGGGCGCGGGCGGTGTACGCGCCGATGCCGGCCAGGGCGCGGAGGCCCTCCTCCGTCCGCGGCCAGCCGCCCCGCGCGACCGCCGTCGCCGCGCCATGGAGGGCCAGGGCGCGGCGGGGGTAGCCGAGGCCCTGCCACTCCCGGAGCACGTCCTCGGGTGACGCGGCGGCGCAGGCGTCGGGCGTGGGCCACCGCTCCATGAAGGAGTGCCAGCGGGGCAGGACGCGGGCCACCGACGTCTGCTGCAGCATCACCTCGCTGACGAGGACCGCCCAGGGATCGCGCGTCCGCCGCCAGGGGAGGTCGTGGCGTCCGTGCTCCTCGTACCAGGCCGCCAGCGCGTCGGTCCACACGGGCCAGGGAGTGTGGCACGCGGCGCCACGGGCCGCGCGGTCGCGGTGCTAACGTCGCCGGTCGGCAGCTCGCTCATCTCTGTTCGGAGGACCCCGCAATGGCGCGTCACACCATCACGTTGATCCCGGGCGACGGGGTCGGCCCCGAGGTCAGCGAGGCGGCGCGCCGGGCCATCGACGCGACCGGCGTCGACATCGAGTGGGAGGTGCACGACGCGGGGCTCGGCGTCATGGAGAAGTACGGGCAGCCGATGCCCGACCACGTCCTCGAGTCCGTCCGCAGGAACAAGGTCGCCATCAAGGGACCGCTCACCACGCCGGTGGGCAAGGGCATCCGCAGCGTCAACGTCGCGCTGCGCAAGGAGCTCGACCTCTACGCGCTGGTGCGCCCCTGCAAGTCGTATCCCGGTGTGCGGTCGCTGTACGACTCCATCGACCTCGTGATCGTGCGCGAGAACACCGAGGATCTCTACGCGGGCATCGAGTTCGCCGAGGGCGAGGCGGACACCCTGGAGCTGATCGACACCGTGAACCGCCTGGCGGGCAAGGATATCCGCAAGGACAGCGGCATCTCCATCAAGCCCATCTCCATCTTCGGCACGCAGCGCGTGTTCCGCTTCGCCTTCAACTGGGCGCGTGCCAACCAGCGCACCAAGGTGACGGCGGTGCACAAGGCGAACATCATGAAGCACACCGACGGGCTGTGGCTTCGCGTCGCCGAGGAGGTCGCCGGCGAGTTCCCCGACATCGAGTTCGAGGACCGCATCGTCGACAACATGGCGATGCAGCTGGTGCAGAAGCCGGAGCTGTACGACGTGATGGTGATGCCCAACCTCTACGGCGACATCCTCTCCGACCTCTGCGCCGGACTGATCGGCGGCCTTGGCCTCGCCCCGGGCGCCAACATGGGCGACGAGATCGCCGTCTTCGAGGCGACCCACGGCTCGGCGCCCAAGTACGCCGGCCTCAACAAGACCAACCCCATGGCGATGATGTTCAGCGGCGTCCTGATGCTCAGGCACCTGGGCGAGGAGGACGCCGCCCGCCGTCTGGAGGCCGCCCTCGCCGAGGTGATCCACGAGGGCACCTCGGTCACCTACGACATGAAGCAGAACCGCGACGATCCCTCCGCGGTGGGCACCTCGCAGGTCGCCGACGCGGTGGTGGCCAAGCTGCAGGGCTGAGCCTCCGATGGCGGCGGGACATCGATGAGCACGGGCGATGCCATCGCCATCGTCGTCCCGATCGCGTGCGCTCTGGTGACGACGGTGGTTCCGGTTGGACTGACCGTCTGGGTTCGTGGACGTGCCCTCCGGGGTGGTGGTCGACCCATGCGCCCGATCACGCCCGTGTCTGTCGAGACTGTCGGGGCAGCGGGCCTTTCCGGGCGTGGCCGCGCGATCGTGGGTTGCTCAGCCTTCCTGGTGATCGCCGCTGGCGCATTCCTCCTCGGCAACGGCGTCCCCCGGTGGATCGCCCTGCCCGACTGGGGAACCGCGTCGTACTACCTCGCCGGAAATGGCATCGGCGTCTGGATGATCGCCAAGGCCGTCAACGTGGACATCGGCGGTTCGGGCGAGGGCACGTCGACCCACGCTGCCGCCGCCGACCTCGAGCTCCTGGCTCGTCCCGCGGACCTGGTCGCCGATCTGCTGATCGTCGTTGAGCGGCTGCGCTTCTCGGTGCAATCGTTGCGATACGACCCGGCGTCCGGGGCGGTCGCCCTTCGCGCAAGCCGCGTCCGCCTCCTGCGGGGGTGGCCCCAGTATCTGGAGGTGCACGGGGCTCTCGTGGAGGGCTTCCCGTCCTCGCTCACCGTCCGCGTCGATTCGGCCATTCGCCGTCGCCTCGACTTCGACTACAACAGGGACACTCTCGAGGCGATCGTCCAGCACTTCGCCCGGAGTTCCGAACCACCCCGGTAGTCGCCCCTGGCGAACCGGTTGCGAACCGCGTGGGTGCCGGTTCACGCGCCGTCACGGATTCGTGGCCGTCCCGCGGCCGGGCGGGGCGCGGGACGGCTCGACAATCGACGGCGCGATGACCTTCCCCCAGGTGCACCCGTGAGCTCCGAGCTGCCCAACGCCTCCGCCGCCTCGCAGGCCGCCGTGCTGCGCCGCGCGTGGGTCGAGGTGGCCACCACCGCCGCGCCGCAGCTCGCCGGTCTGCCAGGCCTGCTGGAGCAGCGCCTCACCGAGCTGGAGGGCGCCGGCGCGCTCGACGAGCCGACCCTGCTGGCGGTGGCCGAGGAGGCGTCGCAGTACGCGCTCGAGCAGGGCGCAGGAGAGGTCGCCCGGGCGCTCAGCAAGCGACTGCGCCGGGCCATCTACGAGTTCCTGCTCGCCCTCGACGCGGTCCACCCGGCCGAGCTGGCCAACGCGCCGCTCCTCACTCCGCCCGCCGCCTCGGCACTCCCGCCGGACGCCGAGCCGCGCGCGCCCGTCGCCTTCACGCCCGCCGACGTCACCGGTGCCGACGAGCCCGTGGCCGTCGTGCCGCCGCCACCCCCCGTCCCGCTGTGGGAGGCGGTGGCGCCCCCGCCCAAGGTGCGCGAGGTGTTCCACGTCGCGACGCGGGACGTCGAGGCGCTCGACGGTGCGCCGGCTGCGGCGGAGCCCGCGGCCGTCGATGCGGTGGCAGCCGAGCCGATCGTGGACGAGATGGGGACCGAGGCGGAGGCCGCCGCGGTCGACTTCGCGGGAGCGGAGAACGCTGCCGACGAGGCGGAGGCGCGGGTGGTCGAGGCCGAGGCGCACGCCGCCGAGGTGGCCGACGCCACGGCGGAGGCCGCGCCCGAGGATGCGGAGCCGTACGGCGTCGACGTGGAGAGCGTGGCCGCTGAGGAGCAGGAGCCCCAGGTGTTCGGCGATGTGATCGCGGTGGACGCGGCAGAGCTCGATGCTGAGGCGTACCCGGACGGACCCGCCGCCGAGACGGAGACACAGCCCGCGGCCGAGCCGTGGGCCGAGCTGGCCGCCGAACCGGGCCCTGAGATCGTTGCCGAGGCGCCTGCCGCCGAGGCCGAGCCCATCGCCGAAGCCGAGCCCGTCGCCGAAGCCGAGCCCGTCGCCGAGGCGCCCGTCGCCGAAGCCGAGCCCGCCGTCGCCGACGCACTCCCCGCGCCGACCGCTGAGGCCGAGCTGTCCGACGCGCCCGCCGCCGAGCCGGCCGCGTGGTCGCTGCCCGAGGACCCCGTCGCTCAGGACGAGGCGCTGCCCGATGTCGTCGAGCCGGTCGCCGAGGCGTCGCCCGACCCGAGCCCGGCGCCCGCCGCCGAGGAGCCGGACGTCGTCGTGCCCTTCCCGCTGCAGCCCGCGCCCGCGCCCACCCAGGGCAACGGCGCCAAGCCACCGCGCGAGCTGCTGCGCGTGCCCCGCCAGTTCCGGCGACTCCCGCCGATGCCCGGCCGCCACGACAACGGCGCCCACGACGGCCCGCCCACCGACGCACCGCTCGCCCTCCCGGCCGTCGCCTCCGTGCCGCCGGCCGCCACCGAGCCCGCGCCGCCCACCCTCGATCCCGACGATGCTGCGGTGACCGACGAGGACGCGCTCGGCGTGCCCTCGGTGCCCTGGGGGTTCGCCCAGCCCGCTGCCGAGGAGCCCGCGCCCCCCGTCGCCGAGCAGGACGACCCCGAGGAGGAGATGGGCGTCCCCTTCGGCCCCTTCGCCATGCCCGCCGCCGAGGTGCAGCTGCCCCAGCCGGCCGGCGAGGCCGAGCTGCCGCAGCCCACCGCCGGCGCGGTGCCGCCGCAGCCTGCCACCGACCCGGCCACCCCGCCGGTCTTCGACGCCGACCTCCCGCGCCCGCCGGCCCTCGTCGAGGAGCCCCTCTACCCGCCGCCCGGCGCCGACGACCGCCTCTTCATCACCCCGCTGCCCCGGTCGACCACACCAGAGCCCGAGCTGTGGACCCCCGGCCCCGTCCCCACACCGTCGTACGCGCTGCCCCAGCCGCCCTCTGGAGAGCCGTTCCCGATCGCCCCGCGCGAGGGCTTCCACCTCACCGACCCCGGCGCCCTGGAGCTCTCCCCGGCCGAGGCCAATCCCTACCTGGCCGCGACCCAGCCCCCGGCGCCGGTTGCGCCCACCGCTGAGCCGCAGAGCGTCGCGACCCCGGCGGCGCCCACCCAGCCGCCGGCGGCCCACGACGACCACGAGCACCACGACGCCGATGACGGCGCCTGGCGCATCCGCCAGTCGCCGCGCGCCCAGCTGCTCGCCGAGCGGATGGCCCAGAAGCGCCGCGAGGAGGCCGCCCGCGCCGCCTTCGAGGCCGCCTCCAACTACGACGACGACCACGGCCGCGGCCGCAGGAAGCGCAGCGTCGAGGACGCGCTGCCCGACATGCCCACCGCCCGCCGCCAGCTCGACGAGCACCTCCGCAAAAAGCGCGGCGCCGAGGCCGGCGCCCTGCTGCAGCGCCTCGCCCAGCAGCTCGGCGGCCGCGAGATCGCCGACCTCGCCCTCGACTCGGGCGACCGCTGCCGCGCCCTCGGCCAGAGCCGCTCGGCGACCAACTGCTACCTCGCCGCCTGGCGCGCCGACCCGCTCTACGAGACGCCCCTCTGGCGCCTCTCGGACATCTGCCTCAACGACCAGGAGATCGACCTCGCCGTCGGCTACCTGGAGCGGATCGCCGAGCTGATGCGCTCGCGCGGCGACGACGAGGGGGCGATCGGGGTCTACCGCAAGATCGCCATGATCGCGCCCGAGCGGCAGGACGTCCGCGACGTCATCCGCCTGGCCAAGACGACGGGCCGGCTGGAGGGCTGAGCCCGCTCAGGCCGCCGCGGCCTGGAGCAGCTCCTCCCCCTGGTCGCGAGGACCGACGAAGGCGAGCCGCACGTCGCCGAGACCGTCGACGATGCGCTGCGCCACCCGCTGCACCTGCTCGGCGGTGGTCGCCTCGATCGCCTCGGCGCGCGAGTCCGGCGTCTCCAGGCTGAGCCCGGCGCGCCAGCGTGAGGCGTACCAGTGCGAGCTGGCGCCCGCCGTCTCGGTGCCGCGCAGCAGGCGGCCGACCATCGACGCCTTGGCCGCCTCCAGCTCGGCGGCGGGAACCGCCTCCTCGGCCATGCGCCGCAGCTCGCGCACCGAGAGCTCGACCGCGCGGGCTGCGTCGTCGGGGCGGGTCGCGGTGGAGATGCTGTACAGCCCGGTGTCGTCGAAGGGCTCGTGCCCGGCGCTGATCCGGTAGGCCAGGCCGGCGCGCTCCCGCACGGTGTGGAACAGGCGCGAGGACATCCCTCCGCCGAGGACGTGGGTCATCACCGACAGCGGGATGCGGTCGTCGTCGTGGGCGGGAAGGCCGGGGAAGGCGAGGAGCATGTCGACCTGCGCCTCCTCGTCGGCGCTGAGCGGGCGGACGTTGGCGACGTAGCGCTCGCCCTGCCCCCACCGGGCGGGGATGCGGGGTCGCTGCGTCGCGGTGGGGATGTCGCGGAGCAGCTCGGTGGCCCGCTCCTCGCTGAGCTCGGCGCCGCCGGCGACCACCAGCGCCATCGCGGTGGGCGCGTAGAAGGAGCGGTGGTAGTCGACGATGGCGTCGCGCTGCACCTGGGCGACCACCGACGGGTAGCCCGCCGCCGACCACGACATCGGCTGCTCGCCGCCGAAGGCGACGCTGAGGATGCGGTCGCCGATCCAGCCCTGCGGGCGCAGCAGCCGCGCGGCCAGCTCCTGCAGCACGACGTTGCGCTCGCGCTCCACCTCCTCGGCCTCGAAGAGGGGATGGCTGAGCATGTCGGTGACGATGTCGGCGAGCTGGTCGAGCGACGCCGCAGGCCCCTCGGCGTAGTAGGCGACCTCCTCGGTGTCGGTGTAGGCGTTGGTCACGGCGCCGAGGCGGTCGACCTCGCGGGAGATCTCCATCGCGGTGGGCCGGCGCGAGGTGCCCTTGAAGAAGAGGTGCTCCAGGAAGTGGGCCAGGCCCGCGGTCTGCGGCGTCTCGTCGCGGGAGCCGGCGCGCACGATGAGCATGACGCCGACGTTGCGGCTGGGCATGGGCGCGTTGAGCAGGGTGACGCCGCTGTCCAGGATGCTGACGCGCGGAGGCGTCCCGGTGGGGGAGGAGATCATGGCGACAGTGTGCCGTGTTCGCGGGCTCGGCGCGCCGCCCCGCGGGCGTCCTTGCGTTGCGAACGGGTGTTCGATACGCTACACGCCGCCATGGCCGTCCTCCAGCCCGTCCCACCCGCCACCGCCATCGCCGACCCTGTCGCCGCAGCCCTCGACGACCTGCGCCGCTCGCAGCTGTGCGCCGGACGCATCGCCCACGAGGTCAGCCTCCCCGCCGAGCCGGCGCGCCACGGCCCGTGGCCGGAGCGGCTCCACCCCGCACTGCGCGAGGCACTGGCGCAGCGCGGCGTCGACCACCTGTACACGCATCAGGCGGAGGCGATCAGCGCGGCGCTGGAGGGCACCGACGTCGTCGTCGTCACGCCCACCGCCAGCGGCAAGTCGCTCTGCTACACGCTGCCCGTCCTCGACGCCTGGCTGCGCGACCCCGACGCACGGTCGCTCTGGCTGTTCCCCACCAAGGCGCTGGCGCAGGACCAGCTCGCCGGCCTGCAGGACGTCGCGCGCCACCTCCCCGGTGAGCTGCGGGCGGCGACGTTCGACGGCGACACGCCACCCGGTGTCCGCCAGGCGGTGCGCAACAACGGCACCATCGTCGTCACCAACCCCGACATGCTGCACAGCGGCGTGCTGCCCAATCACACGGGATGGGTGCGGCTCTTCCAGCACCTGCGCTACATCGTCGTCGACGAGCTGCACGCCTACCGCGGCGTGTTCGGCTCGCACCTCGCCAACGTGCTGCGACGGCTGCTGCGCCTCTGCCGCTTCTACGGCAGCAACCCCACGGTGATCGCCTGCTCCGCCACCATCGGCAACCCGCGGGAGCTGGCGGAGCGGCTGCTGGAGCGCCCGGTCCGCTGCGTCGACGGCAACGGCGCGCCGCGCGCACCTCGCCGCATCTGGTTCTGGAACCCACCGCTCGTCGACCGCGCCCTCGGCGTGCGCCGCAGCGCCACGCTGGAGGCGCGGCGGCTGGTCGCCGAGCTGGTGCGCCGCGACCTGCAGACCATCGCCTTCGCGCGCAGCCGCAGCAGCGTCGAGGTGCTGCTCACCTACCTGCAGCGGCTGCATCCCGCGCCCTCGCCCGGCGCGCCCGGGCCGGTCCGCGGCTACCGCAGCGGCTACCTTCCATTGCAGCGTCGCGCAATCGAAGCGGGGCTGCGCGACGGCAGCGTGCGCGCCGTGGTCAGCACCAACGCGCTGGAGCTGGGCATCGACATCGGCAACCTCGACGCCGCGGTGCTGGTCGGCTACCCCGGCACGGTGGCGAGCACCTGGCAGCAGCTCGGCCGCGCCGGCCGGCGCGACACCACGAGCCTCGGCGTCTTCATCGCCACCGACTCCCCGCTCGACCAGTTCCTCATCCGCAACCCCGCCTACCTGCTCGACCAGCCCGCCGAGCAGGGCCTCATCGACCCCGACAACCTGCTCGTCCTGGGCGGGCACGTGCAGGCCGCGGCATTCGAGCTCGCCTTCGAGGCGGGGGAGCGGTTCGGCGGCGCCGAGGTGACCGGGCTGCTCGACTGCTTCGTCGAGGACGGCCTGGTGCACCGCTCGGGGCAGCGCTATCACTGGGCGGCCGACGCCTTCCCCGCCGAGGCCATCTCGCTGCGCAGCGCCGCCGCGACCAACGTCGTGATCATCGACACGTCGTCGTCGCCCGACGGTCCGGGCCAGGGCCCCCAGGGCCCGTGGGCGGGGTCGAGCGGCGGCCGTCCCGGCAGCCACGGCCGGGTCATCGGCGAGGTCGACCAGTTCGCCGCCCCGGTCCTGGTCCACGACGACGCCATCTACCTGCACGAGGGACGCCAGCACCACGTCGAGCGGCTCGACTGGGAGGAGAAGCGCGCCTACGTCCATCCCGTCGAGGTCGACCACTACACCGTGGCCGAGACCCGCACCAGCGTGGTGGTGCTGGAGCGCTACGACGGTCCTGCGGGTGACGCCTGCAAGCGCAGCATGGGCGAGGTCCGCGTGTCGCGGCTGGCGACGCTCTACAAGAAGGTGCGCTTCCTCACCCACGAGAACATCGGCTACGGGCCGATCGCCCTGCCGGAGCAGGACCTGCACACGACGGCGTTCTGGCTCGCCTACGAGCCGGAGGCCGCCGCCGGCATGTCCCGGGCCCAGCTGGAGACGGCGCTGCTGGGCATGACCTCCGCGCTGCACCAGGCCGCCTGCCTGCTCTGCATGTGCGACCCGCGCGACCTGGGCACGCATGCGGAGGTGCGCGGCGCCGCGGGCCCTTCGAGCAGCGGCATGCCGGCGTCGCCGCTCGACGTGGCGCCGCCGCGCGAGCCGGACGAGTACGTCGCCGGCTTCCGTCCTCGCCGGCGCGTCGACGGCCCCGGTCCGCCGAGCGGGTATCCCACCGTGTACCTCTACGACGCCGTGCCCGGCGGCATGGGCTTCGCCGAGCGCTGCAACGAGCGCCACGCCGAGCTGCTCGCCACCGCGGTGCGCATCGTCGACGGGTGCGAATGCGCGGCGGGCTGCCCGTCCTGCACCGGTCCTGCGCCCGAGGGCGTGCACGGCCGGGTGGTCACGCGGCGCCTCCTCGACGTCGCGCTGGCCCCGCTGCGCGGCTGACGGCCATGGTGGTTGCGGCCAGCCCTGACAGCAACGTGACGGCCACGGCGGAGGCGGTGCGCCGCGCCACCGTCGCCGGCCTGCGGGAGAAGCTCGCACGTCTCGGCGGGCTCGGCGGCGCGGCCGTCGACCCCAGGCGCGCGGCTGCCGCGGCGATGCTGCGCGCGAAGGCGCGCGAGGCTCCGCCACTGCCGCGCCAGCCCGGCTTCGAGGTCGAGCAGACCGCGGCGGGCGCCGCCTGGGTGCGCAGGGCCCGCGTCGACCTGGCCCCACTGCTCGCCGCCGCGGGCGCGGCCCAGCTCGGCTCCGCCGAGGAGCTGCTGTGTCTCACCGCGCCGCCGCCGTCCGGTGTCGGGTGCGCCGCCGGCGACGTCGCGGTCCTCGACATCGAGAGCCTCGGGCTGCGCGGCAGCGGCGTGGTCGCCTTCCTCGTCGGTGTCGGCCTGCAGCGTGGCACCACGCTCGAGGTGCACCAGGTGCTGCTCGCCGACCCGGGCGACGAGGCGGCCCTGCTCACGGCGGTGCTCGAGCGCCTCGACGGCGCCGCGGTGCTGGTGACCTACAACGGGCGCAGCTTCGACGTGCCCACCCTGCGCGCCCGCTGCATCGTCAACCGCCTGGGGGACCGCGGTCTCGAAGGGCGGCCGCACTGCGACCTGCTCGGGCCGGTGCGCCGCCTCTTCCGAGACCGTCTCGGTGCCTGCACGCTGCGCCAGGCGGAGGTCGAGCTGCTGGGCATGGCGCGGGCGGACGACGTGCCCGGCTTCGAGGCGCCGGCGCGCTACCGCGCCTGGCTGCGCGGAGCCGGGCCTGAGGTGCTCGCCGGGGTGGTGCGCCACAACGAGCTCGACCTCTGCGCCACCGCGGTGCTCGGCGCCCGCCTGCTCACCCACGTCGACGGCGACCTGGTCGGCCCCGTCCACGCCGCCGACCGCTACCGGCTCGCCCTCCACCTCGAGCGCCGCGGCGAGGCCCGCCGCAGCGAATCCCTGCTGCGCGAGACCTTCGCCGCCCGCAGCGGCCCCTGGGACCGCCGCGCCGGGCACCGCCTGGCGAGCCGGCTGCGCCGCGACGGCGGAGCGGGGGAGGAGGAGGCGATCCAGCTGCTGCGCGAGCTGTGGGGCGCCGACCCCAGCGACCTCCCGGTGGCGCGCGCCCTGGCCATCGCCCTGGAGCGCGCCCGCGTGCTCGACGAGGCGATCGCGGTCGCGCAGCGCAGTGCCCGCCTTTGCGCGGCGATGCCCGCATGGCGTCGCGCCGCGCTGCGCGGGCAGCCTCCCCACGGCTGGGAGGAGGACTGGGCCCGGCGCCTCGACCGGCTCAGATCGCGCCGCGACCGCCGCCGCTCACGCGAGGTGGCGTCCGGCCAGCCGCTGCTCAGCGCCGCCGGCGCCTGAACCCGGCGCCCGCGCAGCGCGGAACGACGCTCCCTAGAGCCCGCCCGGCTGCGCCGGCGAGGCCGCGGGAGTGCTGGCCCCGCCGCTGTTGGCCCACTGCGCCCAGGGGATGTTCCAGTCGGCCTCACCGTCCGAGGAGTCGGCGGGGCGGCCCGTGTTCTTCACGTACACGAGGTCGCCCTTCTGAGAGAAGTTGTAGAAGGTCTCGGCGCGCGCGGGGCTCAGGTTGACGCAGCCGTGCGAGACGTTCTGCGACCCCTGCGCCCACTCCGACCACGGCGCGCTGTGCACGAAGAAGCCGTCGGTGGAGATGGCGGTGTCCCAGTACACGTGCTCGTAGTAGCCGTCGGGCGAGTTGCGCGGGATGCCGATGGTCGCCGAGTCCATGAGCACGTCGTACTGCTTGTACTGCACGTAGAGCGCGCCCTGGAGGGTGGGGTTGCGCGGGCGGCCGGCGCTCATCGGCCAGGTGTAGAGGGTCTTGTCGTTGGAGGTCACCACCATCTGGTGGGTGGCGGCGTCGATGGTGCTGACGTGCTTGTCGCCGATGGTGAAGCTCATCGTCCAGTTGCCCAGGCCGAAGACGTCGTTGCCGGCGTCGATGCCGAGCAGGTCGGCCTGCAGGGTCACCTTGGTGCCGCTGGCCCAGAAGTCCTGGGGGCGGAAGTGCACCTCGTCCGGGGCGAACCAGTGCCAGTCGCCGGTCACCGGCGGGTTGGTGGTGACGTGCAGGTGGGAGACCAGGTTGGCCTGCTTGTCGGCGGCCACCGGGTTGTTGAAGTGCAGCACGATGGGCATGGCCACCCCGACCGTCTCGCCGTCGACCGGCTCGGTGTCGGTGGTGAGGCGCTTGGGCGTCATCGTCGTGAAGGTGGTGCGTGCCGTGCTCTGGGCGCCGCCCGTGTTGTGCGCCGCCACCTCGACGACGTAGTCGGTGCCCGGCGAGAGCGGCGCCGCCGAGGTCCAGGTGCGCGAGCCGTCACCGAGGGTGCCGGTCAGGAAGGCGGTGGTGTCGCCGCTCGGGTGGACGAGCACGGAGTCGATGCTGCCGCCATCGGCGGTGACCGTCACCGCGGTGTCGAGGCGGACGTCCTTGGCGCCGTCGGCCGGGACGACCGCCAGGTTCGGCGGCGGCGCCGCCGTGGCGCTGGCGGCACCGGCGGGCGCGGCTCCGCCTGGGGTGGAGCTCGAGGCGGGGCTCGAGGGGGAGCAGGCGACCAGGGCGACCGAGCCGGCCGCTGCCAGGACGAGGGCGGTCAGCGGACGGGGAAAGCGGGGGGTTTGGGGCATTCGGCTGGAACGTACCACTGCTTCTGGGCGCACAGGCGCGCCGCCATCTTGGCGATCACGTCTGCAACGCGGACATCGGGGGCACGGTTACTGTTGCACAACCCGGCCGATCGGGCATCCCGCCGAGCGTGACGAACCTGCCGTGACCTCCCCTCTGACCACTCCCGCCGAGCTCGCCGCCGCCCTCGCCGGCGCCTCGCCGCCGACCCTCCTCGACGTGCGCTGGACGGTGGGGCTGCCGCCCGGCAACGGGCTCCCGGCCTACCGCGAGGGGCACCTGCCCGGGGCGCTGTTCGTCGACCTCGACGCCGAGCTGGCGGGACCGCCGGGCGCGCGCGGGCGCCACCCATTGCCCGACCGGGCGGCGTTCGAGGCGGCCATGCGCCGGCACGGGGTGAGCGCGGCCCGGCCGGTGGTGGCCTACGACCAGGGCGACGACGTGGGCGCGGCGCGGGCCTGGTGGACGCTGGGGTACTTCGGGCACCCGGACGTCCGCGTGCTCGACGGGGGTCTCGCGGCCTGGGTGGCGGCGGGCCTGCCGCTGAGCGCTGACGTGCCGGCCCCGGCGCCGGGCGACTTCGATGCGGTGCCCGGTGGCAGGACGATGCTCGACGCCGAGCAGGCGGCGGAGGTGGCGCGCGGCGGGGTGCTGCTCGACGCGCGCACCCTGGTGCGCTATCGCGGGGAGCAGGAGCCGATCGATCCCGTGGCGGGCCACATCCCCGGGGCGGTGAGCGCGCCGACCACCGACAACATGGATCCGCGGCGCGGCACCCTCCTCCCGGCGCAGGCGCTGCGGGCGCGGTTCGCGGCGCTCGGGGTGGGGCCGGGGACGCCCGTCGGGGCGTACTGCGGGTCCGGGGTCACCGCGGCGCACGAGGTGCTGGCGCTGGAGGCGGCGGGGATCCCGGCGGCGCTCTACGTCGGGTCGTGGAGCGACTGGATCACCGATCCCTCACGGGAGGTGGCGACGGGCGGCTAGTTGAGCCGCTCGATGATCATCGCCATGCCCATGCCGCCGCCGACGCACATGGTCTCCAGGCCGATGGTCTTGTCCACCGTCTGCAGGTCGTTGAGCAGCGTGGTGGTGATGCGGGCGCCGGTCATGCCGAAGGGGTGGCCGAGGGCGATGGCGCCGCCGTGGGGGTTCAGCTTGTCGCTGAACGGGTCGATGCCCAGCGCGCGAGCGGACGGGATGACCTGGGCGGCGAAGGCCTCGTTGATCTCGACGACGTCGACGTCCTCGATGCTCATGCCGGCGTTGCGCAGCGCGTTGCGGGAGGCGCCGATGGGGCCGAGGCCCATGTACTCGGGCTCCAGCGAGGTGAGGCCGGTGGAGACGATGCGGGCCAGCGGCTTGATGCCCAGCTGCTTCGCCTTGGTGTCGCTCATCACCACCACCGCCGCCGCGCCGTCGTTGAGCGGGCAGGAGTTGCCGGCGGTGACGCGGCCGTCCTCGCGGAAGACCGGCTTGAGCGTCTGCAGGGTCTCGAAGTTGGTGCCGGCACGGGGGCCGTCGTCCCGCGCGTAGACCGAGCCGTCGGGCAGGGTGACTGGGATGATCTCGCGCTCGAAGAACCCGTTGCCCTGCGCCTCGACGGCGAGGGTCTGCGACTTCACCGCGTAGTGGTCCATCTCCTCGCGGGAGATGTCCTCGCGGTCGGCGACGTTCTCCGCGGTCTGGCCCATGGCGATGTAGATGTCGGGATAGCCCTCGGGGTTGCCCGGCACCAGGCGCGGGTTGTAATTGGCAGGGTTGTCTGAAACTCCGTTGACGAAGCGGGAGACGCACTCCACGCCGACGGAGAGGAAGACGTCGCCCTCACCCGCCTTGATGGCGTGGAAGGCCATGCGGGTGGTCTGCAGCGACGAGGAGCAGTAGCGGGTGATCGTCGTGCCCGGCACGTCGAGCCGGGAGAGGATGGCGATGACCCGCCCCATGTTGAAGCCCTGCTCGCCGCCGGGCAGGCCGCAGCCGCAGATCAGGTCGTCGATCTGGTCGCGGGGCAGCTCGGGGACCTTGTCGAGCACCGCGTTGACGATCTGCGAGCCGAGGTCGTCGGGACGCATCTCGACCAGGGATCCCTTCATGGCACGGCCGATCGCGGAGCGGCCGGTGGCGACGATGACGGCTTCGGGCACGGGCGTGAACCTCGTGGCGGACAGTGGTGCAGAGCCCAATGGTGGCGCGTCGGGGTCGCCGTCTGTCTTGGACGCTGTCTAGCCCCGCCGGTGCGCCGGAGCCACCTCGACGGGCACGCCGGCCCTGAGCGTCTGGTAGACGACGCAGTAGCGCTCGGTCAGCCGCATCAGCGTGGCCAGCTGCTCCTCGTCCGCGGCGGTGTCGACGTCGAACGCCAGGCGGATGGAGCGGAATCCGACCGGCGCCTCGCGGTCGACCCCCAGGGTGCCGCGGAAGTCGAGGTCCCCCTCGGCGCGCACCGTGCCGCGCACCTCGAGCTGCAAGGCGGTGGCGACCGACCGCATGGTCACGCCCGCGCAGGCGACCAGCGCCTGCAGCAGCATGTCGCCGGAGCAGGCCAGGGTGCCGTCGCCGCCGGTGGCGGGGTGGAGCCCGGCCTCCACCAGCGCCCGCCCCGTCGCCACCGAGCAGGCGACGTCCTCGGCGTCGAGCTCACCCGACGCGCGGAGGGTGACCAGGGCCGCGGCCGGCTCCTCGCGGTAGCGCTCCTTGAGCGGGGCCTGCAGGGCGCGCAGCGTGTCGCGGTCCATGGTCACTCCCTCCGGCGCCGCTCAGACGGCCGCCTTCTCGCCGGTCGAGGGGTCGATGACCCGCGACACCTTGACCACGCTGTTGGCGGGGAAGCCGCCGCAGCGGGCGTGCTCGTAGATGATGTCGGGGTCGGGGGCGACGTAGACGCAGTAGATCTTGTCGTCGGTGACGTAGCTCTCCAGCCAGCGGATGTCCGGGCCCAGCTCGGCGAGGACCTTGTTCGACTTCTCGCTGATCGCCTGCAGCTCCGTGTCGCTCAGCTTGCCCGCGCCGGGAAGCTCCCGCTCGATGACGTACTTGGGCATGGCCTGACCTCCGGGTGGGTGGTACCATACTCGCGGTATGGCGTCGGCCGTACCGACGGTCGGGAAGTATGCATACCGGGGGTATGGACGTCAAGCAGCCCGTTCGAAGCCAGCGCGTCAACCAGGGTGAGGAGACCAAGGCGGCGCTGCTCAGCGCAGCCCGGGACCTCTTCGGGGAGAACGGCTACGGCTCCACGTCCCTGGAGGACGTGGTCGCCAGGGCCGGGGTGACCAAGGGGGCGCTCTACCACCACTTCGGCGGCAAGGCGCAGCTCTTCCAGGCCGTGTACGAGCAGGTCAAGCGGGAGCTCTCCGACCAGGTGGTCCAGGTCTTCCTGCTCCCCGACCCCTGGCAGGCGCTCATCGAGGGCAGCCGCCTGATGATCGAGGCCCAGCTCGACCCCGCGGTCCGCCGCATCGTCCTCCACGACGCACGATCCGTCCTCGACCTGGAGCAGATCCGCGCCGTGGAGACGCGCTACGGCACCGTCGGTCTGCGCGGCGTGCTGCGGAGGGCGGTGCGCGTCGGCGCCATCGACCCCGAGCCGCTGCGCCCGCTGGCCCTCATGCTGAGCGGGGCGATCGCCGAGGCCTGCTTCTACGTCGCCGACGCCGACGACGCCGAGGCCGCCCTCGACGAGGCGGTGACCCTCGTCCGCCGCCTGCTCGAGGGGCTCCGCCCCCGCGACGCCGCCGAGGAGGCCGCCTCCGCCTGAGCCGCGCCCCTCGCCGACGTCCATGCGGCGCGTCTATCCTGCCTCCCTGCGCTGAACCAATCACGCCACGGCCCAGGAGGGTAGGACGGGTGAAGTACTTCGTCACCGGTGCGACCGGCTTCATCGGCCGCCACCTGCTTCCGCTGCTGCTGCAGCGTGAGGGCGAGATCGCGGTGCTGGTGCGCCCCGGGTCGCGGGCCCGCTTCGCCGCCCTGCGCGACCGGCTCGACCCCTCCGGCACCCGCCTGCGGGCCGTCATCGGCGACATCGCCGAGCCCGGCCTCGGCGTCGCCGACGGCGACAGGGCGAGCCTGCAGGGAGCGCACGTCTTCCACCTGGCCGCCATCTACGACCTGCTCGCCGACCCGGCGGAGACGGAGCGCGCCAACGTCGCCGGCACGCTGCACACGGTGGAGTTCGCCAACGCCGTCGGCGCCACCTGCCTGCACCACGTCAGCTCGATCGCGGTGGCGGGGCGCTGGCGCGGGCGCTTCACCGAGGAGATGTTCGACGTCGGGCAGCCGCTCGACCATGCGTACTTCAGCACCAAGTACGAGGCCGAGAAGATCGTGCGCGAGCAGTCGCGCGTGCCCTTCCGCGTCTACCGCCCGGGCATGGTCATCGGCTCCTCGCAGACCGGCGAGGCGGACCGGGTGGACGGTCCGTACTACGCGTTCAAGCTGATCCAGAAGCTGCGCGACTCCTTCCCCCAATGGGTGCCCTTCACCGGCCCCGAGGGCGGCGAGCTCAACGTCGTGCCGGTCGACTTCGTGGCCCGCGCCCTGGACCACATCGCGCATCTCCCCGGACGCGACGGCGAGTGCTTCCACCTCGTCGACCCCGCGCCGCTGTCGCTGGGCGACACCCTCAACACCTTCTGCCGCGCCGCCCACGCCCCCGAGTTCGCGCTGCGCTTCGACCGGCGCATGGCCAAGCTGATCCCCGGCAACACCCTCGACGTCGTCGGCCAGCTTCCCGCGATGCAGCGCGTGCGCAAGCAGGTGCTCGACAAGCTGGGCATCCCGGAGACGGCGCTGCGCTACATGGACTACCCGGCGAGCTTCGACGCCGCCAACGCCACCGAGGCGCTGCAGGGCAGCGGCATCTCCGTCCCGCCGCTGCACGACTACGCCTGGCGGATCTGGGACTACTGGGAGCGCCACCTCGACCCCGAGCTGCCCACCGCGCGCAACCTGCGCCGCAAGCTGTCCGGCAAGGTGGTGCTCATCACCGGCGCGTCGAGCGGGATCGGCCGCGCGGTCGCCCTGCGCGTCGCCGCCGCGGGCGCGACCACCATCTGCGTCGCCCGCACCGTCGAGAAGCTGGAGGCGCTGCAGCAGGAGATCGCCAACGCCGGCGGCGCGGCCCACGTCTATCCCACCGACCTCAGCGAGCCGGAGCGCTGCCGGGAGATGGTCGAGAAGGTGCTCGCCGACCATGGCCGCGTCGACGTGCTGGTCAACAACGCCGGCCGCTCGATCCGGCGTGCGGTGCTGCAGTCGCTGGACCGCTTCCACGACTTCGAGCGCACTATGAAGCTGAACTACTTCGGCGCCATCGCCCTGATCATGGCGGTGATCCCGGGGATGCGCGAGCGCGGCGACGGGCACGTCATCAACATCAGCAGCATCGGCGCGCAGAGCTACCCGCCGCGCTTCGCCGCCTACGTCGCCAGCAAGGCGGCGCTGGACGCCTTCAGCCGCTGCTTCCAGCCCGAGGTGGCCGCCGACGGCGTGGCCATCACCGAGATCCACATGCCGCTGGTGCGCACGCCGATGATCGCGCCAACCTCGATCTACGAC
Source organism: Candidatus Dormiibacterota bacterium (assembly GCA_035652335.1). Lineage (GTDB taxonomy): Bacteria > Chloroflexota > Dormibacteria > Aeolococcales > Aeolococcaceae > DASRDZ01. The sequence goes on along the minus strand of DASRDZ010000054.1, from coordinate 15,038 downwards.
TCGTTCCCCACCATCAGCCCCGACGAGGCCGCCGAGCTGGTGCTGCAGGCGATGATGACCCGCCCGCACGAGGTGTCGACGCGCCTCGGCAAGTTCGGCGAGGTGGTCAACGCGGTGGTGCCGGGGCTGTCGCAGCTGCTCATGACGGCGGCGTTCTCCATCCTCCCCGACAGCGGGAAGTCGCGCGACGCGGACGGCGCGGAGCCGAAGGAGAAGCCTCCGGTGAGCGTCGAGGCGTACGCTCTGTCACAGCTCATGCGCGGCATTCATCTGTAGCTTCAGGGAGTCCAATGCATCCACAGCTCGACGTCATGCGCGAGAAGGGCTTCGTCGTGTTGCGCGACTACGACGGCCCGCCCATCCCCGACGAGGAGTTCCTCGGGCTCGAGTACATGGACTGGAAGAGCGGTGGCGACACCAACTTCGCCCCCATCGCATCGGCGCTCGGGGAGATGGAGTGCGCCGGCTTCTGGGATCACGGCAAGCCCGACAAGGACGGCATCTGGACGGCCAACGCCGCCCGCTGCCCGACGCTGGTGCGCTACGTCGAGCAGGCCGGTGCGCGCTACGGGCGCGTCCGCATCATCAAGCTCAACCCGAGCGACGAGCCGGCCGCGCTGCGCCAGCTCCACCTCGACGACAACAACCGGCTCAACCCCGAGGGCGAGGGCTGGGTGGTGCGCTCCTGGCTGGAGCTGACCGACAACCCCGACTCCTACATGGTCCTGCGCGAGGACAAGGACGACCCGGCCACGGAGTCGCGGATCTCCCTGCCCAAGGGTCGCCAGGTGGTCATCGACACCGAGCGCCTCTGGCACGTGGTCTGGCACCCGGGACCGCACCCGCGCTACGCGCTGATCACCTCGTGGGAGAGCGGCCCCGCGCTGCAGCGCTGGATCGAGGAGAGGCTTCCCCAGACCGCGCCCGCCGGCTGAGGCCGCCTACGCCCCTGCCGGCACCAGCTGTCCGGCCAGCCGCTCGGCGGCCTGGCGCAGCACGCCGAGGGCGCGTTCGCGCGCCGAGCCGTCCAGCGTCGCCGACGGTGCGGTGACGCCGAGCGCGGCGACCACCTCGCCGTTGCGGTCGCGCACCGGCACGGCCAGGGTGCGGCCGTCCTCGATGAGCCGGCTCTCGCCCTCGGCCCAGCCCTGGTCGCGCACCTGCTCCAGGGCGCGGTGCAGCTCGTCGACGTCGCCGTTGAGCCGGCCGGCCAGGCGCCGTTCCACCTGCCCGCGGTCGAGGTGGGCGAGCAGGACCCGGCCGCACGGCGCCTTGTGGGCGCCCCCCCGCCGGCCGGACGGGTGGCCGGTGTGGATGACCGCGACGGCGTCGCCGTCGTCGAGGACGGAGACGTGGACGCTGCCCTCGACGGCGCCGCGCAGCTCCTCGACCACGGGCTTGGCGCTGAGCGCCAGGTCGACGGCCGGCGCGTAGGCGACCCCCGCCTCCCAGGCCCGCAGGCCGAGGCTGAAGCGCCGCGTCGCGGGCTCGAGGCGCAGCCAGCCGCGGTCGGTCATGGTGCGCAGCAGCCCGTGCAGGCTGGACCGCGGGTAGCCCAGTGCCTCCGCCACCTGGGTGAAGGTCAGCGCCCGCCCGGGACGGCTGAACAGCTCCAGGATGGTCAGGGCCCGCTCCGCCGACTTGACCCCCGAACCGTCGGAATCGTTCACGTCGCGAATCTTCCTCAGAATTCCTGCATATGAATTCTGTCGCGGACCCCGCCGCGAGCGGCATCGAGTGTACCGATCCGAGGGGCATCGATGCGTCAATCTCGGCACAGCATGCACAGAGTTGGCGCCGGGGTCGGCCGCCCTGCCCCGAGGAGGGGAGGGTCGCCGCGGAGGCGGGACCGCGCCGAGAACCGGGTGCCACTTACAATTCGGTTGCCTCGCGCGCGCCTGCGCCCCTCTGGGCGGCGCCGCCCTTCGCATCGACCAGGAGACCGGCATGCCCACGCCCAGGCCAGCCACGCGACCCTCCCACGGCGCCGGCGCGCCCCGCGGAGGGGTGCGGCGATGAGCGCGCTGATCGCCCCCCTGGGCGGCTCGCTGGTCGACCGCCGCGTCGCCGCGGCCGAGGCGGCGGAGCTGGCCGGACGCGCCGAAGGGCTGCCCGCCGTCGAGCTGAGCCCCTCCGAGGCGGCCGACCTGGAGCTGATCGCGGACGGCGCCTACTCGCCGATCGCGGGCTTCATGACCCGCGACGACTACGAGTCCGTGGTCGAGCGCGCCGCCCTCGCCGGCGGCACGCCCTGGACGCTGCCCATCACGCTGACCATCTCCGAGGAGCAGGCGCGTGCGGCGAAGCAGGGCGCCGAGCTGGCCCTCCGCGATGCGGCGGGAACGCTCCGCGGCGTGCTCACCGTGGCGGAGGTCTTCAGCCGCGACACCGAGCGCGAGGCCGGCGAGGTCTACCGCACCACCGACGACGCCCACCCCGGGGTGCGGGCGATGCGCGCGGGCGGCAGCCTGCTGGTCGGGGGGGCGGTGACCGCGCTGCCCGCCGAGGCCGGCGCGCTGGCGCTGACGCCTGCGCAGACGCGCCGGGCCATCGCCGAGCGCGACTGGAGCACGGTGGTCGCCTTCCAGACGCGCAACCCCGTGCACCGCGCCCACGAGTACCTCACCAAGGTGGCCCTGGAGCAGGTCGACGGCCTGCTGCTCCACCCGCTGGTGGGCGCCACCAAGGACGACGACATCCCCGCCCCCGTGCGCATGCAGTGCTACGACGTGCTGCTGCGCAACTACTACCCCGCCCAGCGCGTCCTGCTGGCCACCTTCCCCGCGGCGATGCGCTACGCCGGCCCACGCGAGGCCGTCTACCACGGCCTGGTGCGCCGCAACTACGGCTGCACCCACTTCATCATCGGACGCGACGCGGCCGGGGTGGGCAGCTACTACGGCACCTACGACGCGCAGCTCCTCTACGACGAGCTGGGTGGGGCCGAGACGCTCGGCTACACCGCCTTCAAGTTCGAGCACACCTTCTGGTGCAACGCCTGCGAGTCGATGGCCAGCGCCCGCACCTGCCCGCACGACCGCGAGCAGCACGTGATGCTGAGCGGCACGGCGGTGCGCAAGCTGCTGTCCGAGGGCGGCGAGGTGCCGCACACCTTCACCCGTCCCGAGGTGGCCGAGGTGCTGCGCCAGGCGTACAGCAAGCCCGAGGCGGTGGCGTGACCCAGGTGGCCGGAGTGCGACCGGACCTCAGCCTTCCCCCCGGGGGCGAGGAGCTGGCGCGTGCGGCCGTCGAGCTGGAGGGCGCGCACCCGAGCGAGGTGATCGCCTGGGCGCTGCAGCGCTTCGGGCGCGAGCGAAGCGTCGTGCTCACCGGCCTGCAGGCGGAGGGCGTGGCCGTGGCCGACATGGCCGTCGCCGTCGACCCGCAGGTGCGCATCGTCACCATCGACACAGGGCGCCTGCCCGCGGAGACGCACGAGTACATCGACACGCTGCGCGAGCACTTCGGCCGCGCCATCGAGGTGGTGCATCCCGACGCGGCGCTGCTCACCGACTTCACCACCGAGCACGGCGTCAACGCCTTCTACACCTCGGTGCAGCTCCGCCTCGACTGCTGCCACATCCGCAAGGTCGAGCCGCTGGAGCGCGTGCTCGGCGGCGTCGACGCCTGGTTCACCGGGCTGCGGCGCACCCAGTCGGACCGGCGCGCCCACACGCCCGTGGTCGAGCACGACCTCGCCCACGGGGGCATCGCCAAGGTCAACCCCGTGGCCACCTGGACCGACGTGCAGGTCCGCGAGCACCTGCGCCGGCGCGGCGTGCCGCTGCACCCGCTCTACTCCAGGGGCTACACCAGCATCGGGTGCGCGCCCTGCACCCGCGCCGTCCAGCCCGGCGAGCACGAGCGTGCCGGACGGTGGTGGTGGGAGCAGGGCATCGACAAGGAGTGCGGCATCCACGGCCGCCCGCAGGAAGCGACCGAGGGAGGTACCGCATCGTGAGCGACGCAGGCTTGACCATCTGGTTCACCGGCCTCAGCGGGGCCGGCAAGTCGACGCTGGCCAACGCCCTGGAGGCGGAGCTGCGCCAGCGCGGCCGCAGGGTGGAGGTGCTCGACGGCGACATCGTGCGCGAGAACCTCAGCAAGGGCCTGGGCTTCTCCAAGGAGGACCGGGACACCAACATCCGCCGCATCGGCTTCGTCGCCCACCTGCTCACCCGCAACGGCGTCACCGTGATCGTCTCGGCGATCTCGCCGTACCGCGAGGTGCGCGACGAGGTTCGTGCCATGATCGGCCGTTTCATCGAGGTCCACGTCGACTGCGACATGGACGAGCTGGTGCGCCGCGACGTCAAGGGGCTCTACAAGAAGGCGCTGGCCGGGGAGATCGCCAACTTCACCGGCGTCTCCGACCCCTACGAGCCGCCGCTGCATCCCGAGGTGAAGGTGGACAGCGCCGGCGAGTCGGTCGCCGAGTCGCTGGACCGGGTGCTGGAGGCGATCGAGGCCTTCGACGCCGTGGGCACCCACCAGCACCAGACGGCGTAGGCGCCGGCCGCCGCCTATGATGGGCGCTCCAGCAAGGAGGGCCCGCGACCATGGCGACGAACGGCACGGCGACCGTCATCTGCCCGCTCTGCGAGGCCACCTGCGGGCTCACCCTGGACCGTGACGGCGGTGGCGGCCTGCGCCTGCGCGGCAACGACGCGGACGTCTTCAGCCACGGCTTCATCTGCCCCAAGGGCGTGGCCCTGGCCGGCCTGCACGACGATCCCGACCGGCTGCGCACACCGATGCTCCGCCGCGACGGCCGCCTCGTCGACTGCACATGGGAGGAGGCCTTCGCCGCGGTGGAGGAGGGGCTGGGCCGCGTCATCGCCGCGCACGGCCGCCACGCGGTGGCGGTGTACCTCGGCAACGCGGGCGCGCACAGCCTCTCGCTGATGCTCTACCTGCGCAGCTTCATCGCCGCGCTGGGCTCGCGCAACCTCTACACGGCCAGCTCGGTCGACCAGATGCCCAAGCAGGTGAGCGGCGCGCTGATGTTCGGCACCGGCGCCCACCTGCCCGTGCCCGACCTCGACCGCACCGACCACCTGGTCATCTTCGGCGCCAACCCCTACGCCAGCAACGGCTCGCTGATGACGGCCCCCGACATGCCGGGCCGGCTGCGCGCGATCCGCCGGCGTGGCGGGAGGGTGGTGGTCGTCGACCCGCGGCGCACCCAGACGGCGAAGCACGCCGACGAGCACCTCTTCATCCGTCCGGGGACCGACGCCTTCCTGCTCGCCGCCATGGCCCACACGCTCTTCGACGAAGGGCTGGTCGACCTCGGCCGGCTGGAGCCGCACGTCAGCGGCGTCGAGGAGGTGCGCGCGCTGGTGCGGGACCTCAGCCCGGAGGCGGTTGCTCTGCACTGCGGCGTCGACGCGGAGACCATCCGTCGCATCACGCGCGACCTCGCGGCCGCGCCGGCGGGCGCGGTGTACGGCCGCATCGGCACCTGCACCCAGGAGTTCGGCACGCTGAGCAGCTGGCTGGTCGAGGTCGTCAACGTGCTGACCGGGCACTTCGACAGTCCCGGCGGCGCGATGTTCACGCTGCCCGCCACCGGCGGCCCGACCACGCGCGGCGCGAGCGGCAGGGGCAAGGGCGCGCAGCTCGGGCGCTGGTCGACGCGCGTGCGCAACCTGCCCGAGATGTTCGGCGAGCTGCCCGTGGCGGCGCTGGCCGAGGAGATCGACACCCCTGGAGAGGGACAGATCCGCGCCCTGGTCACCGTCGGCGGCAATCCCTGCGTGTCCACGCCCAACGTCGCCCGCCTCACCGCCGCGCTGGAGTCGCTCGACTTCATGGTGAGCCTCGACCTCTACCTGCACGAGACCTCGCGACTTGCCGACGTGGTCCTGCCCGCGCCGTCGCCGCTGCAGCAGGCCCACTACGACGTGCTGCTCAACAACCTCGCGGTGCGCAACAACGCCCGCTGGGCCGACCCCGCCCTGCCCCTCGAGGACGGGCAGATGCCGGAGTGGGAGACGCTGCTCCACCTCGCCGCGGCGGTCGCCCCGCGCGACGGCGGCGCCCACCTCGACGCCGGCGCCATCGAGCACCTGACCGTCACCCGCAGCATCGAGCTCACCGTCGCCGACGAGTCCTCGCGCATCCACGGACGCGACCGCGAGGAGATCCTGCGCGCCCTCGGCGACACGCGGGGACCCGAGCGGCTCATCGACCTCGCGCTGCGCGCCGGCCCCTACGGCGACGGCTTCGGCAGCAACCCCGGCGGCCTCACCCTCCACATGCTGCGCGACAACCCCGACGGCGTCGACCTCGGCCCGCTGCAGCCGCGCATCCCGGAGACGCTGCGCACCCGCAGCGGCACCATCGAGCTGGCTCCGCAGCCCCTGCTCGACGACGCCCTGAGGTTGCGGCAGCGCCTGGCAGAAACCCAGAGCGCGGGAACGCCCGCGATGGTGCTGATCGGCCGGCGCGACCTGCGCAGCAACAACTCCTGGATGCACAACATCGAGATGCTGGTCCGCGGCAAGCCGCGCTGCACCCTGCACGTGCATCCCGACGACGCGCAGCGCCTGCGGCTCGCCGACGGCGCCGTGGCGAGGGTGGTGTCACGGACGGGCGAGGTGACCGCACCGGTGGAGGTCACCGACGAGATCATGCCCGGGGTGGTCAGCCTGCCCCACGGCTGGGGGCACGGGCTGCCGGGCAGCCGTCAGTCGGTGGCCAGCGAGTACGCCGGCGTCAACAGCAACCTGCTGAGCGACGAGACCCTCATCGACCCGCTCTCCGGCAACGCCGTGCTCAACGGCATCCCGGTCCGCGTCGAGGTCGCCCAGCCCGCCGAGGCGCTGGTCTAGGCGACCTGTCCCGGGGTGCAGCGCACCCGGTCGCCGTCGGTCCACCACACCATCCAGCAGCAGGGGCAGACCTGCATGCCGGCGAGGCCGGCCGGGGTGAGGTGGACGTCGGGGCAGGCGGGGCAGTGCGACAGCGCGAGGATGGTCGCGGCGCGGTCCGAGCCCTCGACCAGGCTGAGCTGGATGCTCGTGGGCAGGCTGTGCTCAGCCTCCGAGCAGGTCACCCGTGTCATCGCCGTTCTGTCGCTCCGTGCAGTGCGCTGTTCTGTTGCTGACGAACGCTACGCCCGCCGCGGCGTTGTCAGACGGGCCGTGTCAAGAGCGTTAAACGGCGTCACCGGCACTCCATCCTGCGGTCGGGCCCCGGCGGGGCGGCGCGAGGCGGAACCCCCGCCCGCTACCCTGCCCCGCCATGGCCGCCCGGGTTCACGCCGAGCACGCCCGCATCGGGGACGTCGACGCCCACTGGCTGGCCGCCGGTCGCGGAGCTCCCGTGCTGCTGATCCACGGGCTGGGCAACAGCTCGCGGGTGTGGCGGCGGGTCATGCCCGACCTGGCGCGCCACCACCGCGTCGTGGCGCCCGACCTGCCCGGCTTCGGCCATTCCTCGCCGACCCGGCAGCGCCCCCTTCTCGAGGCCTACACCGAGTTCCTCGCCGGCCTCCTCGAGCGCATCAGTCCTGGAGTTCCTGCCGCCATCGTCGGCAACTCGGTGGGTGGGGCGGTGGCCATGCGGCTGGCGCTGACCCACCCGCGCCTGGTGTCGCGCCTGGTGCTGGTCGATCCGGCCGGGGTCGGGCAGGGCGTGCCGTCGTGGTGGCGGCTGGTGCGCTTCGAGCCGCTGGTGCGGCTGCTCAGCGCGGTGCCGCTCACCCTGACGCCCAGGCCGGTGCTGGAGCGCGTCATCGCCGAGGCGTACCGGCGCATGGCCTTCGCCCACCCCTCGGAGGTCGACGAGCACAGCGTCCGGCTCTTCGCCGAGCGGCTCAACAGCCGGGCGCGCATCCACCGCTTCCTGCGCAACGCCCACGATGTCGTCGACGCCTTCGAGGACGGGGTGCAGCGGCTGGAGCAACCCCTCCCCGTGCCGGTGCTCGCCGTCTGGGGACGCGGCGACCGCCTCGTCCCCCTGCACGACGCCCTCGCCCTGCTGGAGCGCATCGGCGGCCTCGAGGTCCGCATCATCGAGGACGCCGGCCACTCGCCGCAGCTCGAGTCGCCCGCCGCCTTCCTCGAGGCGGTGACCCCCTTCCTCGACCGCGGCAGCCTCCCCCGGCCGCGGCGGCGGGACACCACGACGGTGCGCATCGCCACGCGGTAGCGTTCGCGGGTGAGCCAGATGCTCCGCGCCCCGTGCGACGAGGCGGCCATCGCCAGCGCCGAGTCCGACGGGCGCTGCGCCGAGCGGCTGGCCCCCTGGGTGCTGCTCACCGCCATCCTCGCCTCGTCGATGGCCTTCATCGACGGCACCGTCGTCAACGTCGCGCTGCCCGTGCTGCAGCGCAGCCTGGGCGCCACCGCAGGGGACGCGCAGTGGGTGGTCGAGGCCTACACGCTGCTGCTGGCCTCCCTGCTCCTGGTCGGCGGCTCGCTGGGCGACCGTTACGGGCGGCGGCGCGTGGTCATGGCGGGGGTGGCGGTGTTCGGCGCCGCCTCGGCCGCCTGTGGCCTGGCGCCCAGCCCGCCGCTGCTCATCGCGGCGCGAGCGGTGCAGGGGGCCGGCGCGGCGCTGCTGGTGCCGGGGTCGCTGGCGCTGATCAGCGCCGCCTACCCCGAGCAGCGCCGCGGGCGGGCGATCGGCACCTGGTCGGGCGCCAGCGCCATCACCTCGGCGATCGGACCTGTGCTGGGCGGCTTCCTGGTCGGGCACTTCTCCTGGCGCTGGGCCTTCTTCGTCAACCTGCCGTTCGCAGTGGCGGTGCTGCTGCTGCTGGCCACCCGCGTCCCGGAGAGCCGCAACCCCAACGAGCACGGGCGTCTCGACTGGCCGGGTGCGCTGCTGGCCAGCCTGGGGCTCGGTGGCGTCGTCATGGGCGTCATCCGGGCACAGGCCGGCGGCTTCGACGGCGGCGCCATCGCCTTCGTGGTGGCGGGCGTCGTGCTCTTCGCGGCATTCCTGGGATGGGAGGCACGCCTCGCGGACGGCGCCCGCGGCGGTGGGCGCGACCCCATGCTGCCGCTCTGGCTCTTCCGCTCCCGCGCCTTCGCCGCCACCAACCTGCTCACCCTGCTCCTCTACGCGGCGCTGAGCGGGGCGCTGTTCTTCGTGCCCTTCGACCTCATCGAGATCCAGGGCTACTCGCCGGCCGCGGCGGGGGCAGCGCTCCTTCCCTTCGTGCTCATCCTCTCGACCCTCTCGCGCTGGTCGGGTGGGCTGGTGCACCGCTACGGCGCGCGCCTGCCGCTCACGGTGGGGCCCGCGATCGCCGCCGTCGGGTTCGCGCTCTTCGCCATGCCCTCGACGGGCGGGAGCTACTGGACCACCTTCTTCCCGGCGACCTTCGTCCTGGGTCTCGGCATGGCCGTCACCGTGGCCCCGCTGACCACGACGGTGATGGGCTCGGTGCCCACCGACAACGCGGGCGCGGCCTCCGGTGTGAACAACGCCGTGTCGCGCGTGGCCGGGCTCCTGGCAATCGCGCTGTTCGGCATCGTGATGGTGCGCTCCTTCGACTCGGGCCTGGAGCAGCGGCTGCGCGACGCCGGCGTTGGTGGGGCGATGTACGCGGCGATGGTGTCGCAGGAGCAGCGGCTGGGGCTGGCCGATGCGCCGCCGGGCACCGACCGCACGACGCGCGCAGCCGTGCGCGGTGCGGTGGAGGATTCCTTCGTGGCAGCGTTCCGCGTCACCGCCCTGATGGGGGCGGGACTGGCGCTGGCGGGCGGCGTGGCCGGAGCGGCCGGGCTGCCGGGGGCGCGGCGGGAGGCCGGGGAGAAAAGAAAGAGGGCTGCCGGCTGGCGGGCGCCGGGCAGCCCCAGGTCATTATGACTGGATTCGTGGGCAGGGATGCAAGCGCTTGCGCTACGGGGGGTTCTTCGCGCGGCTGAGCCGCGCAGACAGGGCGGGCAGATCCCGCCCTGCGGCGCCAGGCGGACCGGAGGTCCGCTCGGCGCCTGACCCACCCTCGGCGGGCTGGGGGCCCGCCGGGAGGGTGCACGGCTTCTGCGATGGCGGGCCGGGCCGCGGGCAGGCGCCGCAATAGACCGGGGGGAGGCGGCGTCTTCCTGTGCGTGGCCGCAGCGGGACAGGCGGCCGTGGAGCGGCGCCCGCGTCGTGGAGGTGGAGTTCGCATGAGTGCTCGTCGGTACGGCGTTGCCCTGACGGGACTGGTCCTGATGTCGGTGGGCGGCGCCCTGCCTGCGTCCGCCAGCCCCGCGGCGGCGGTCTCGGTGGTCCGCGGGGAGCACTACGGCCAGCGGATCTTCCCGGACAACGTCTTCACCGTGCCCGACAAGCGCCAGGTCACCGGGCTGCGCGTCAACTTCGAGCTGGGCGAGGACTACCCGATCGTCAACGGGAAGGTCCAGTCCAACTGCGACAGCACCGACTACTCCATCTGCGACGCCTTCGCCGAGCTCAACCAGCTCGACGGCTTCGACATCCAGCCGCGCGTCACCGTGCCCTTCAGCGGTCCCGTCGACATCACCTCCGTCGACGACAGCGACTTCTACATCACCGACGACCACGGCAACTTCGTGAGCGGCCTGCGCCAGCTCACCTTCGATCCCGCCGGCAACACGCTGGCGGGCATCGCCGACAAGCAGCTCCAGGAGTCGACGCCGTACCACGTCGTCGTCACCTCGGGGATCAGGGACGCCGGCGGCAACGCCGTCAACGCGTGCGGCAGCTTCTGCCAGACGCGCTTCACCACGCGCACCGCCAGCGCCAGCCTGGTCAACATCCGCAAGGCGATGGATCTGCCGCTGAGCAATCCCGGCAATGCCTATGTGAGGGCGGGCTTCCCCGGCGCGAGCACCTCGACCGCCAGCCGCCAGCTCAGCTTCGTGCAGGGCGGCACTCCGGACGTGTTCCAGGCCGCGCTGGTGCGGCCGTCGGTGTCCGACCCGCCCAGCGGGTCGCCGTCGGAGCCGCAGGGCATCGTGCGCACTGATCAGGTCAAGGTCGACCCGAACGCGCCGGGCGCCTTCACGTCGAGCACCGTGCCGGTGCTCATCCCGCCCGCGTCGGCGGGGTACTACGCCTTCGGCAGCTTCCTCTCGCCGCGCTACCAGTACGCCTCGGCGAGCGGGCACGTCGACAGCGTCGGCGGCAACACCGACGGGGTCATCCCCACCGTGCCCACCAAGGCGACGCCGCAGCCCTTCGGCGCCGACCGCATCGGCGTCATGGTGGTCACCCCCGATCCCAACAAGTTCAACCCCGCCACCAAGCCGTGGCCGGTGGCCATCTACGGCCCCGGGTTCACGCGCAGCGACTACGACCTCTTCGTCACCGCCGACTACAACGCCTCGCTGGGGATCATGACCATCGCCACCGATCCCTCCGGGCACGGGTTCGGGCCGCAGAGCTCGGCGACGGTGACCCTGCTCAGCGGCCAGCAGACGACGTTCCTCACCTACGGGCGCGGCCGCGACCTCGACGGTGACGGCCTCATCGGCGACGGCCTCAACGACGGCGTCGGTCCCACCGCCCACCTGCAGCCGGACGGCAGCTACCTGCCCTCGCACAAGCCGCTCGACGGCCTGCAGTCGGGCCTGCAGCAGACGGTGGTCGACAACATGGCCCTGGCCCGCGCGGTGATGGCCGGCGTGAGCATCCCCGGGGTCGGCACCAACGTCGCCGACACGTCGGACGTCATGTACTACGGCCTGAGCTTCGGCGGCATCTACGGCACCATGCTGACCGGCACCGATCCGGTGATCCACCAGGCGCTGATGAACGTGCCCGGTGGGCCCATCGTCGACATCGCGCGGCTGAGCAGCTTCCGCGGCGACCTGGCCACCACCCTGAGCCACGGCCGTCCCGACCTGCTCAACGGCGGCCCGGGCCTCAACGGCTTCACCGAGGACCTGCCGCTGCGCAACGACCCGCCCGAGGTGATCAGCCACAAGGGTGCGGCCCAGCTCCAGGAGCTCTTCGGCGAGACCAACTGGTTCGACCGCAGCGGCAGCCCGGAGACCTTCGCGCCGCGCATCTACGACCGGCCCGATCCCGCCTGGGCGAGCAATCCCAAGAACGCCGTGTTCCAGTCCGCCTACGCCGACGGCACCGTGCCCAATCCCACCGCGGGGACCATGTACCGCGCCGGCGACCTGTTCGGCCACGTCGTCTACTACCGCAACGACAAGACCCCCACCTACAGCAGCGATCCGCACGGCTGGCTGGCCGACCCGACGCTGGCCGGTCGCACCTCGGGTGAGCAGCAGCTCGGCGTCTTCCTGGCCACCGGCAACCTGGAGACGACCAACCCGGCGTGGCTGGAGACGCCCGGCGTCAACCCGCCCGACCCCAACAACTTCGAGTGCCTGCACTACGCCGACCCGCAGACGGGACAGGCGGCGAACCGCCAGCCCTACCCGCTGAGCGGCGACTGCCCGGCGCCGCCCTCGCACGGCACGCCGCCCGCACACACCGATCTCAGCGCCGCCAACGGCGGCGGCAGCCGCGACGACGCCGCCTCCGGCGCACGCGCCCCGCAGAGCACCGACACCGCGGCGTCCGTCCACGGCAGCGCCGCCGGGCGTCCCGCCGCAGCGTCGCCTGCGTCGAGCGGCGCGAGCGCTGCGCCGATCGCGGCGCGTTCGGCCGGCGCATCGCTGGCCGCGCCGGCGACCACCGCGGGTGGTGCGCTGCTCGTCCTGAGTGCGGTGGGCGGCGCCGTGTGGCGCCGCCGCACCGCAGGACGGACGATCAGACGCAGGAGTTGAGCGGCACCTGGACCAGGATCTGCTGCGTGGCGGCGGTGTGCCAGGCGGAGTCGAAGCCGCGCGCCACGACGTGGACGACCTCGCCCTCGGTGATGTCCTGACTGATCACCACGTCGTGGCTGGTGACCAGGTTGGCGTCGGACGCGGAGTCGAGGAAGTTGGCGTTGTTCATCAGGACGTCCTGGTTGTTGCCGTCGGCCAGCGTGGTGGTGTCGTCACGGGCCCAGTCGACGCGGCTCGTGGTGGGCGTCGCCGAGGTCCACTTCACCTCGATCTGACACGGGGCGTCCGGCGTGGACAGCGGAGTGACGCTGACGTTGGAGATGCTCGGGAAGGTCACGCTGGGCTGCCAGAGCTGGCCGAGCGAGGTGAACATCTCGGTGGTGATGCGCGGCTGTCCTGACTGGTTGGCGTTCTGGGCGTACGCGGCGCCCATCCACTCCGGCACCCAGAAGCTGTTCGGGTAGTTCGGGATGAGGTTGAACGCCTCGACGTCGTGGGTCGCCGGCGTGCCCGTGCTGCCGGTGAAGAAGGTGAGGGTGAACCACCAGAGGTCGGAGTACATGAACTCCTCGGCGCCGATCAGCTCGCCCTTGGTGTTGCCCGACGTCGCCTCGTTGGCGAGGATCTCGTTCCAGAGGTCGATGTTCGCGGTGGTCTGGTTGTCCTGGCTCTCGTGGCTGCCCTGCGGGCAGGCGACGTCGATGCGCTCGCTGCCGTTGCTGACGGTGTAGAGGTCGGTCCCCGGGCAGTAGTAGCGCGAGTTGCCGAACTCGGTGACCATGGCGGGGCGGGTCGGGTCGTCGGTCGCCATGCAGCTGAAGGTGCTGCCGTAGGTGGTCTGAGCGTAGGCGTCGATGCCCCAGTAGTCGAGACTCGGCACCTCGCCCGCCCGCAGCCAGCTGTTGCCGGCGCAGTTGCCGATGGAGCCGGTGGTCAGCTTGGTGCCGACCAGGTGGCCGGGATCGTTGGTGTGGATGTACTCGGTGAGCTTCTCCAGGTAGTTGCCGCCACCCATCGAGTCGTTGCTGCACGGGTTGAAGTAGCAGTTCCGCGCCGCCTGGTCGGTGGCGTTGCCGTTGTTCCCCTGGGCGTCCTCCTCGTTGCCGACCAGCCAGAACTGCGTGGCCGGGTGATTGCCGACGGCGGCGATGGCCTGCTGCAGCTCCTGCTCGTAGGCGGGGACGTACCACGGTCCGATCTCGATGGTCTGCGACCCGCCCAAGCCGTCGCTGAGCCAGTCGACGCCGATGCCCTGCGCCCAGAAGGCGTCGGCGCACTGCAGCACAGTCGACTGGTTGCTGAGCAGGTCGGGCTCGATGGGCACCTGCAGCACGGTGACGCCCTCGGCGCCGAGCATCTGGGCGTCGGTCTGGCAGGTGGCGGCGTCGGCCCAGGAGCTGGCCGGCCATTGCTCGCCGATGACGTACGGCCAGTAGAGGTAGCCGCGCGGGTTGTAGACGTTCGCCGCGCCGCCGTTGACGCTGAGGGTGATCTCGTTGGTGCCGGCGAGGCGCGCGGTCACCGAACGGGAGGTGGACTGCGCGGTGATCCCGGCGACCTCGATGGCGGTGCCTGCGGGAAGCGATGTGTGCGGCGCGGCCAAGACGGTGATCTGCATCGGGCCGGCGGGTGCGGCGTTGCGGGTGACGCCGAAGGTCTGCCAGATGGAGGTGAGGTGGATCGGCGCGGACGCGACGGTGGCGCCGGTGGAGTCGGTGAGGGTCACCTGGGCGACGGCGGGCGTCCCGCCGGTCTGGCGGATGAATCCGCGCGCGCCGTACAGCTGTCCGGCGGTTGCGGCCTGGGATGCGGTCTCGGTCATCGAAGCGGCCGGGCCGGTGACGGTGAGGAGGGTGCCGTCACCGCCGTGCGGACCGTCGGCGACGACGCTCTGCAGCGTGGCGGCCGTGGCCGACCAGGCGTCGAGCGCGGCGGCGCCGGCGGGAGGGAGCGCCGCCAGGGTCGTCGACCCGGCGAGCGCGGCGGTGACCAGCAGGGTGCCTCGAAGCCGCATCCCGATCTCCTTCCTGACCAGCGGCACCCTGGGGGCGGGGCTGAGCCCGTCCCCTGCGGGAGGCGTGCCGAGGTAAGTTCGGATTCTTGCCTAAGATGGGGTGCCAGGGCAAGGGGGCCCGGGGCGGCGCGTGGCGCCGGGAGCCGCGCGCTAGGTGTAGCGCCCACAGACGTTGTTGACATAAGCGAGAGCCCTTCCTGAAGGTGCGGGTTGCTTGACGACCCAACCTGGGGAGGGCTCTCGTGGCACATGCTAAGGCGCGTCTCAACGAGTTCGGTCGGCACCTGCTGGTGGAC
>DASRDZ010000053.1:0-21432 GCA_035652335.1 Candidatus Dormiibacterota bacterium | reverse complement strand
CCGGTCGGGGACGCCGGTGCTGGCCGCCATGCGCGCCGCCGTGCACGCGCGGTCGATCACCGCGGCGAAGGAGGTGCACCCGGTCAGGTCGCACTCCGCCGTCTCTGTCCACCATGCGTTGAGAGAGAGGGGCTCGAACCGCACCGCTCCGCTGCCCTCGACGGTGACCAGCACCGGACCGCGGGCGCCGTCCTCGTCGAAGGTGAGGGGCTCAGGGCTGCCCGGGTAGACCAGTCCCGCAGCCTCGTCGACGCGGCGCCGGTGGTAGTGCCCGCTCAGCGCCGCGGCGAACCCGCACTCGGCGATCCGCGCGGCGTCGAAGGGGCCGTGCACCGACTTGCCCTCCGGCCGGCTGCCCATCTCCGCGCCGTGGAAGAGCGCCAGGTGCACGCCGCCGTCGCCACCCACGTGCGCCCCCTCCAGCGGGTCGCCCCGCCAGGCAGGGTCGGGATGCGACAGCCCCCACAGGGTGAGCCCGTCCGCCAGCGGCGCCGGGGCCAGCGACGGCGACCGGAAGACGGCGACGTTCTCGGGCCACTCCATGCGTGCGTAGAGCGAGCCGGGGAGGAGCGGGTCGTGGTTGCCGGCCGCGAGGAACACGGGCAGCGGCCGCCAGGCGGCGAAGGTCTCGGCGAGGAAGCGCCCCGTCTCGAGGTCGGCCCGTTCGTGCTCGTAGAGGTCGCCGCCGAGGGTCACAGCGTCGCACCCGTTGGAGCGCGCCGCGTCCCCCGCCCGGCGCAGCGCCTCCCGCAGCCCCAGGCGCCGCCGGCGGGCGAGGTCGCCCTGGCAGCCCATCCCGGCGAAGGCGCGATCGAGGTGGAGATCGGCGAGGTGGAGGATGCGGTAGGACAACGGCTCGTCCCGTGGGCGGCCGGCGGGCCGCGGGCTTCACGAACGTCAGTTCGGCGAGCAACGCTACCACAGGGTTGTGGAAGTCGCAACGGGTCACCTTCGACCGTGCGGTCACCCAACAACCTCTGTTGAGACTGACAATGGAGATTGGCAAGCCTGCCGGTGCGGATGCCGGCCCCACCGCGCCAGCATTGGCTGCAACCGAAGGGACCGGTGCAGCTTGAAAGGGAACGATCAGATGTCGTGGATCGGCGTGGAATCCGCGGACGACGACCGGGCGCGGGCCCAGCGGGCGGCGGGCAGCAGGCGGGACTGGATGCTCAAGGTGCGCCTCGACGGGCGAACGTACGAGTCCCGGCTCCTCTCCCTCACCGAGGAGGACGCGCACACCTATGCGCGGCACGTCTCCGCCGACTACACGCTCCGCCCGGCTCGGTAGCCGGCCCAGTCCGCCTCCCTTCGCGGGCAAAGAAAAAGGCCGTCGGGCGAACCAGCAGCACTAGCCGCCGACGGCCCAAGGAAGGGATGAGCAATTGGACCGGGCAAAAGCATACAGCGTCTGCGCCCTATTCGGTGGAAGTGCGGCGAGTCCGTCATGTGCGCCGGTTTTTGGTTAGTGCTCCGTTTACTCGACATAGCGGGCGCGTCGACCCATCAGGCGGGACGCTGCGTGGGCGGACCGGGGCGGCGCGTGGAGGAAGGAGAGATGAGCGAGCTGCTGACCACAGGCCAGGCCGCGGCGCTGTTGGGATTGAGCAAGCCGACCCTGGTGCGCGCCGTCCAGCGCGGCCAGCTGCGTCCGGCGCTGGTCACCCCCGGGCAGCACCGGCGATTCCGCCGTGAGGAGCTCCTGGCCTATCGCGCGGCCCAGATGGCACAACCCTCGGTGCAGGACGACGAGGCGGTGCTGCGCGCCAGCTGACCCGGGCGGGTGAGAGGAGCGGGGGACAGGACGAAACTTCTAGAATCGAACTTTCCGTCCACCCCCCAATCTTCGCCGTGAGCTCCCCCCCGCCGCCGTCCCCCCGCCCGCGCCCTTCCGTCGCGCCGCGCGACCAGCTCGCCGAGCAGGTCCTCGACCTGATGCCGGCGCTGCGCCGCCGTGTCGAGCGCGGCTTCCCGCCCGAGCTGCGTGAGGAGCTGCACACCGTCACCGTGCACCAGCTCGAAGCCCTGCGCCACCTGTGCCGCTGCGGCGGGATGACCATGGCGGAGCTGGCCGGCGTGCAGGGCATCGGCCTGAGCAGCGCCACCGCGCTCGCCGACCGGCTGCTGCGCCAGGGCCTGGCCCAGCGCACCTCCGACCCCAACGACCGCCGCGTGGTGCGCCTCGTCCCCACCGACGGCGCGCGCCAGCTCGTCGACCGCTTCGCCGCCGCCAAGCGGCGCACCGCGCTCGACGCCCTGACCGCGCTCGACGACGACGAGGCCGCGACCCTGCTGGCGCTGCTCAGCAAGATCGCCGGCACCCCCGAGGCGTCACCGCATGGATGAGGTGCGCACGCGCACCGACGCCGAGGCCGCGCCGCGCTCCACGCGCTTCGACTACAAGTGGGTGGCGCTGGCGGTGGTGCTCTGCGGCTCGATCATGACGCTGCTCGACGCCACCGTCGTCAACGTCGCGCTGCCCACCCTGCAGTCGACCTTCAACTCCAGCAGCTACAACGACATCTCCTGGGTGGTCAGCGCCTACCTGCTGGCCCAGGGCGCGGTGATCCCGGTGACGGGCTGGATCACCGACCGCTTCGGCACCAAGCGCGTGTACCTCATCACCCTGTTCCTCTTCACCCTGGCGTCGGCGCTCTGCGGGCTTGCGTGGAGCCTGCCCGCGCTGATCGTGTTCCGCATCCTGCAGGGCATCGGCGGCGGCATGATCATGCCGATCGGGATGACCATCATCCTGCGCGCTGTCGGGCCGTCGCAGATGGGCCGCGTGATGGGCATCTTCGGTGTGCCGATGCTGCTCGCCCCCGCGATCGGACCGGTGCTGGGGGGGTGGCTGGTGCAGGACTTCACCTGGCGGCTCATCTTCTACATCAACCTGCCGGTCGGCATCCTCGCGCTGGTCGCTGCATATCGCTACCTGCGTGAGACGCCCTTCTCGCACACCATGAAGCTCGACTGGATCGGCTTCCTGCTGGGCACTCCTGCGGTGGTGACCCTGATGTACGCCGTCGACCGCAGCAGCACGCTGGGGTGGAGCTCGCCGCTGGTGGTCTCGCTGCTGCTCACCGCGGCCGTCCTCTTCACCCTCTTCGTGGTGCGGCAGCGCACCGCCGCCGAGCCGTTGCTGCACCTCGAGCTGTTCCGCGATCGCACCTTCAGCTGGTCGATCGTGCTCGGCTTCGTCATCGTCACCGCGATGTTCGGCGTGATGCTGCTGCTGCCGCTCTACCTCCAGGAGGTGCACGGCTACGACGCGCTGCACACCGGCCTCCTGCTCATGCCGCAGGCGGCGACGGCGGCCGTGTTCATGCCGCTCGGCGGCTACCTGACCGACCGCATCGGGCCGCGACCCGTGGTGATGTTCGGGCTCGTCGTGCTCGTCGCCGGCGGCCTGCTGCTGGCCCAGCTGCAGGTCAACTCACCGACCGTGCTGGTGGTCGCGGCGCTGGCGCTGCGCGGCATGGCGATGGGCTTCGCGATGATGCCCGGGATGTCGGCGGGCCTGGCACGCGTCCCCGCGCATCTCACCTCGCGCGCGTCGAGCATCACCAACACCGCGCAGCGCGTGGGCTCCTCGATCGGCATCGCCATCCTGGTCACCGTGCTCTCGGCGCAGGTGAGCACGGGTGCGGCGCAGGCCGCCTGCGACCCCTCGCCGCAGGTGCTGGCCTCTCCGGTGCTGCACCGCATCGCCGGCGTCGCGGCCACGGCGCAGCTCGACGCGGTGCAGGCCTGCGGCGCGCTGCGCAGCAGGATCGCCGCGTCGTCGCAGGACGAGCGCTCGCAGGCGGTGCCGCCGCACACCGGTGACGCCGCGGTCGACAGCTTCGTCAAGTCCTTCGGCGACGACACCCTGACCATCGCCTTCGACCGCACCTTCGCCTTCACGGTGATCGTCAGCGCGCTTGGGCTGATCCCCGCGCTGTTCCTGCGCAAGCCGCCGGCGGGTGCTCGCTCGACGACCGCGCTGGCGGCGTAAGCCGCGTCCTGGGCTCAGCCGCCGGCGCGGCGGTAGCGGTCGAGGCGCTGCGCCAGCAACGTCTCGACGTCGACGTCCTTCAGCTCGGCGAGGTTGCGCACCAGCGCACCGCGCAGCGCCGCGATGGCGACGTCGGGATGCTCGTGCGCACCAGGCCACGGCTCAGGGATCAGCTCGTCGACGAGGCCGAGCTCGTATGCCGTGTCGACGCCAGGACGCATCGCCAGCGCCGCGCGGGCGCGCTGGCCTGCGTCGCGGTAGAGGATGGCGGCGCACGTCTCCGGTGGCGCCACCGTGTAGACGGCGTTCTCCCAGGCCAGCACACGGTCGCCGAGCCCGAGCGCGAGAGCGCCTCCGCTGCCGCCCTCACTGAGCACCGCGCTCACCACCGGGACGCGCAGCTGCAGCGTCGCCGTCAGCGACTCCGCGATCGCCCAGGCCTGGCCGCGCTCCTCGGCGCCGACACCGGGATGCGCCGCGGGCGTGTCGATGAGGAAGACCACAGGCAGGCCGAACTTCTCGGCGATGCGCATCAGCCGCTGCTGCTTGCGGTATCCCTCGGGATGGGGCATGCCGAAGTTGTGCACGGCGCGGCTCATGGCGTCGACGCCCTTCTCCTGGCCGATCACCATCACCCAGGCGCCGTCGAGGCGCGCGGGCCCGCCGACCACGGCGCGGTCGTCGCCGAAGAGGCGGTCGCCGCGCTGCTCGGTGAAGTCGCTGAAGGCGCGCGCGATCACCTGCA
Organism: Candidatus Dormiibacterota bacterium; assembly: GCA_035652335.1. Taxonomy (GTDB): domain Bacteria; phylum Chloroflexota; class Dormibacteria; order Aeolococcales; family Aeolococcaceae; genus DASRDZ01. The sequence goes on along the minus strand of DASRDZ010000053.1, from coordinate 16,690 downwards.
GCGCGCGCGGACGCGAGGGATGCCGGGCCAGCTCGACGCGCGCGAACGCCTCGCGCTCGCGTTCGGCCAGCTCCGTGGTCGGCGCGACGGTGGTCACGACGTGTGCGCTCCGTAGGCGCCGAGCAGGCGCACCAGCACCGAGCGCAGGGCGCGGCGGTCGACGACCATGTCGACCATGCCGTGCGCCAGCAGGAACTCGGCGGTCTGGAAGCCCTCGGGAAGCCGGTCGTGCGTTGCCTGCTCGATGACGCGGCCGCCGGCGAAGCCGATGCGCGCGCCCGGCTCGGCGATGATCACGTCCGCCTGCGTCGCGAAGGACGCGGTGACGCCACCGAAGCAGGGATCGGCGAGCACCGTCACGTAGGGCAGCCCGGCGTTGGCGACCTGCGCGGTGCCGACGCTGCAGCGCGCCATCTGCGCCAGTGAGGCGATGCCCTCCTGCATGCGCGCGCCACCCGAGGTGCACACCGCGATGAGCGCGCGGCGCTCCGCGACGGCGAGCTCGCAGGCCTGGGCGAAGGCCTCGCCCGCTGCGCTGCCCAGCGAGCCGCCCATGAAGTCGAAGTCCATGCAGGCCAGCACCGCGGGCACGTCGCCGACGCCGGCGCGCGCCACGGTGAACACCTCGTCGTTGCCGGTCTCGGCGCGCGCCTGCGCGACGCGCTGCGGGTAGGGGACGCCGTCGTCGAAGCCCAGCGGGTCGCGGTCGGCGACGGTGATGGGCACGATGTCGAGCGTGCCGCGGTCGGCGATCTGCTGCGCGCGCAGCGTCGCGGGGACGCGGGCGTGCCGTCCGCACGAGGAGCAGACGCGCAGCGCCCGCTCGAACCGGTCACCGACGAAGCGGCGCCCGCACGCGGGACAGGCGACGGTGTCCGCCGAGGTGGTGCGCTGCAGCCGCGGACCCGGGACGGGCAGCGATCCCGGCCGCACGCTCACCGTGGCCCGTCCAGCGCCCACTCCATCGCGGCGCCGCCCCAGGTGGCGCCGGAGCCGAAGGCGAGGCAGAGCAGGCGGTCGCCGCGGTGCAGCCGGCCGCTCCGGTGTGCCTCGTCGAGGGCGAGCGGGATGGAGGCGCCGCTGGTGTTGCCGTAGCGGTCGCCGTTGTAGACCACCCGGTCCATGGGGAGGTCGAGCCGCTTGGCGACGGCCTCGACGATGCGCAGGTTGGCCTGGTGGGGGACGACGTGGGTGACCTCGTCGAGCGTCCAGCCGGCGTCGGCGCAGAGCTGCTCCGCCAGCTCGCTCATGCGCTCCACGGCGACGCGGAAGGTGCCGCGGCCGGCCATGCGGACGTGGTCCTCCTCCTGTCCCTCCTCCTCGCCTGGCCCGTAGTAGATGAGGTCGGAGAGCGCTCCGTCGGCGAGGGCGCGGGTGGCGACGATGCCTGGACCGTCCCCGGCGCCACCCACCACCGCGGCGCCGGCCCCGTCGCCGAAGAGGACGCAGGTGCCGCGATCCCTGTAGTCGATGAGGGTGGTCATCGCCTCGGCGGCGATCACCAGCACCGTCCTCGCGGTGCCGGCGCGGACCATGCTGTCGGCCAGGGTCAGCCCGTAGACGAAGCCGCTGCAGGCGGCGGAGAGGTCGACCGCCATCGGCCCCGGCATGCCGAGGCGGCGCTGCACCAGGCAGGCGCTGCTCGGGAACAGCGTGTCGGGCGAGGTGGTGGCCAGGAGGATGGCGTCGACCGCGGGGTCGCCCGCGTCGCGCAGCGCCGCGCGGGCTGCCTGCTCCCCGATGACCGAGGCGGTCTCACCGGGGCCGACCCGGCGCCTCTCGCGCACGCCGGTGCGCTCCAGGATCCAGCGGTCGGAGGTGTCGACCAGGCGCTCCAGGTCGGCGTTGGTCAGCACGCCCTCGGGGACGAAGCTGCCCATGCCGAGGATGGCCGAACGGAGGGGCAGGGGAGATCTGCCATCCCGCAGGGGCGTCGCCGCCGGGCCGGGCGTCGCCGGGAGGGCTGTCATCGTCAGCCCAGAAGCGTACGCGCCGCGGGGCGGTTACGGACGCCACCTGCGCGTTCCGCCACCCGCCGGCAGGCCTCGCGGCGGCTCTCGCGCCAGGTCAGCTCGAGGCGCTATCCTGCCGCACCGTGAACCTCTTCACCGGCATGACCGACCGGCAGATCATCTCCGCCGTCCTCATGTTCGCGCTCTTCAACCTCTGGGTGATCCTGGAGGCCGCGGCGCTGGGGGCGTTCTACGTCTCCAGCCGGCCCAGCCGTGGCGGGCGCATCCGCACCGCCTCGGCGATGTACCTGGTGGCGGCCTTCTGGTTTCTGTGGTCGCTGATCAGCACCGTGTGGGCGGCACCCGCCGAGAAGTCGTTCGTCGACACCAACGGCACGATGTTCGCGGGCGACCGGTTCACCAAGGTGATCGTCGGCCTCGTCCTCATGGTGATCGGGCTGGGCTCGATGCTGATGGGCGCGGTGATGAACGCCTCCCAGAAGCGCGAGGCGGCGCGCCAGAGCCTGGTCTCGGGGGCCTAGCGCTCCGAGAAGGAGAGGATGGCGGCGGGGTTGAGCAGGGCGAAGGCCCGCTGCAGCGCGTGCGTCTCCGCTCCGATCGCGGCCACCCACAGCGCGGAGAGGTTGGTCACCGGCACGAAGTCGGTGCGGTAGCGCTCCAGCTGGTCGCGCAGGGTGTGCCGGGGCTCGAGGTGGACGTCGGCGACCATGGAGAAGGCGACGGTGTGGATCGCCGCCGGCTGGCAGACCTTCTCCCGCCACATCGCCGGGTTGCCCACGATGTCGCCGACCTGCTCCTTGGGGGAGATGAGGATCACCGACTGCTTGGCGATCACCGTGCGCTCCTCCCGCTGGCTGAGCACCGGGTAGTTGACGCTGAGCGGCTCGGCGACGGCGTCGTGCAGCTCGATGTAGTCGCCCACCTGGTTGACCACGTCGGTGAGCCGGTGCGGCGGGAGGATCTCGATCTCCCCCGCCACCTTCATGAAGGTGGCGTACACCTCGACCGGGCGCCAGTAGCTCATCAAGCTGGGCAGGCTAGCAGGGCACCCGGCTCGGGCTGCGATCCCTGGGCTCTTCGCCCTAACCCTGCCTCCAGCCCCACGGGGCCCCATCCCCGTCGTCTATCCTGTGCGCCGTCCTGCTCAGATCGTCCCGGAGACCCGTGGTGGAGCGTCTGATCCTCGCCCTCAGAACCGACTTCGGATGCCTGGCCATCGCCGTCGCCTTCCTCATCATCATGATCTCGACGATCGTCTTCGCGGACATCATCACGCCCCCCGCCTCCAACCCCTTCGTCTAGGAAGCGCCGCCGCACCCTATGGGTAGAATGCCCCAATCCGGAAGCCACTCCCCGGCCGCTGCCGGAGGCCCTGAGGTCCGCGCCCCATGGCGGTGAACCCGTTCGAGAGCCGCGAGGGCCGGCTGCACTTCCTGGCCGACGTCACCCGCCGCCAGTTCCTCCTCATCATGGGCTGGCTGGCCGCGGCGGTGGCCACCCTCTTCGGCGTCGCCAAGACCCTGCAGTTCATGTTCCCCGGGGCCACCTCCGAGGAGCCGCTGGCCTTCAAGGTGAACGTCGACCCCGCCAGCATCACCACCGGCAACCCGCTGCAGATCACCGCCAAGCGCGTCTCCATCGTGCGCGACGAGGGCGGCTTCTACGCCGTCTACCTGGTCTGCACCCACCTCGGCTGCACCCCCAACTACACCACCACGGTCACCCAGGGCACGGGGGTGGCCGACGCTGTCGCCGACTCGCACGGCGACCGCAAGGGCGGCGACCGCATCCCCAACGGCTGGGCCTGCCCCTGCCACGGATCGCGATACTTCATCGACTCGACCAACTTCTACGGCCCGGCGCCGCGCCCCATGGACTGGGTCGACATCCAGTACTCGCCGGACGGCTTCCTGGTCGTCGACCGCGGCAAGCTGGTGGTGCAGCGCACCCCCGGCGACGTGACCAAGCCGACCTGGCGGCTCGACCCCGGCACCAAGAAGGACAACGGCCAGACGTACGGCGTCTAGCCGGCACACTGGAGTGGAGAGGACCGACGTGGATCAGCTGAGGGACCGCGGATGAACGCAGCGGGGAGCCGCAATCCGTTGTCGAAGTTCATGTCCCAGGTCTGGGGCTCCATCTTCCGGCACGGGCTGCCCACCACCGACAAGGTCGCCGCGCGCACCGCGCTCACCAACTTCTTCCTCCACATCCACCCGGTGCGGGTGAAGAAGTCGGCGATCCGGGTGAGCTACACGCTCTGCCTCGGCGGCCTGAGCTTCTTCCTCTTCATCCTGCTGACCATCAGCGGCCTGTTCCTGATGTTCTATTACATCCCCTCGGTGGACCAGGCCTACCAGAACATCAAGGACCTGGAGTTCGTCGCCACCTTCGGCCTGGTGATCCGCAACCTGCACCGCTGGGCGGCGCACGGCATGGTCATCACCGTCTGGCTGCACATGGCCCGCGTCTTCTACCAGGGCGCCTACAAGCCGCCGCGCGAGTTCAACTGGGCGATCGGGACGCTCCTGCTGCTGACCACGTTGCTGCTGTCCTTCTCCGGCTATCTCCTGCCGTGGGACCAGCTGGCGGTGTGGGCGATCACCGTCGGGACCAACATGGCCAAGTACGCGCCCATCGCCGGGCCGTACACCCGCTACATCATGCTGGGAGGAAGAACCGTGGGTCAGGGCGCCCTGATCCGGTTCTACGTCTTACACGTCGTCGCCTTACCCCTGATCGGGTTCATCCTGATGGTCGTCCACTTCTGGCGCGTCCGAAAAGACGGCTTCACAGGAGGCTTGTGAGGTCATGGCCACGATCGTCGGTCCTGGTGACGGCGGCTCCGGCCGCCGCGTCAACGGGGGGAGCGCCGTGCCCGTCGCTCCACGCCGTGGCGCCACCGGCCCTGAGCTGGTCGCGCCGCCGCTCGTCGTCCGCCGTCGCGAGGACGAGGAGACGGTGGTCACCTTCCCGGCGCTGGTGTGGAAGGAGTTCCTCGCCGGGCTGGCCATCTTCTGCTTCCTGCTGCTCGTCTCGATCTGGGTCAACGCCCCGCTGCTGCAGCGGGCCAACACCGCGATCACGCCCAACCCGGCCAAGGCGCCCTGGTACTTCCTCGGCCTCCAGGAGCTGCTGGAGCGCTTCCCGCCGGTCATGGCCGGGGTGGCCTTCCCCACCTTCGTCATCGTCGGCATGATCCTCACGCCCTACATCGACAAGAACCCGAGCCGCCGTCCTCAGGACCGCAGGGTGGCCATCGCCATCTTCACGGGCTACATCGTGCTGGCGGTGGCCTTCGTGGTCATCGGCGTCTTCTTCCGCAGCCTGGCCTTCAACTGGGACTGGTTCAAGCTGCTGGGACACCCGGGAGTCAATCCCTCGGTATGACCAAGATCTTCCTCGGCCTCTCCGCGTTCCTCCTTCTGCTGATCGGCGTCGCCGCGGCGAAGGACGCGCACGACCGCGGCTACCTGGGGATCCAGGAGCAGTACCTGAAGGACTACCCGACGTCGGTGAAGACCACCGACGTCAAGATCCAGCAGCTCTTCCCCTCCTTCCCCCAGGCGCTGCAGGGGCAGAGCTTCCGCGTCGAGCGCTGCATCTCGTGCCACGTGCCCGACATCGCCACCATCGGCCCGCAGGAGGCGGCCAAGCGGCTGAGCCAGGACTTCTTCAAGTACGAGCCCAACGCGCAGCAGATCGCCGCGCAGAACCACCTCACCGGCGTGCACCCCGCGCTGGTCACCCAGCAGTACTACGACACCTACGGCCAGAACGCGGTGGCCACCAAGGACGGCTTCCACCCCTACCCGGCTGAGGTGTCGAGCGGCAACACCAGCAACACGACGTCGGGCACCGGGGCGGGCTCGCCCGGCACCGGCGCCGGCTCGGGAGGCGGGGCGGGCGCGGGCGGAAGCGCCACCACGGCGGCCACCGGCATCACCGGCTTCATCCCGCAGTTCTTGAGCCCCCAGCAGAACAACGGGCAGACGCTGGGCATCGACCAGACCGGCTGCATCGTCTGCCACAACGGCCAGCGGCTGGAGCTCGACGAGAACGCCGCGCACCTCAACCTCATCATCAACCCGGAGTACGCCTGGACCGAGGGCGCCTCGCTCTACTACCAGTACTGCGCCTCCTGCCACGGCAACCTGGGCGAGGGCAAGATCGGCCCGCCGCTCAACAACCAGGACCGCCTCGGCTTCTTCAACGAGGACTACTACTACCGCTGCATCGAGTACGGCATGACCGGCTTCGAGCACCTCGGCAGCGTGATGCCCAACTGGGGGTCGATCGCCTCCGACTACCACGCCGACAAGTCGGTCGACAAGGTGCCGGCCAACCAGACGCGCGTCCTCAGCGAGGACCAGATCAGCATCCTGGTGCAGTTCATTCGGCACTGGGAGAACTACCAGACACTGCCGTGACGGAGGCCTGACACCGATGCGCCGCCGCACCTTCGCCCGCGACCTGCTGGGCACCCTGATGTTCTTCGCCATCCTGGTGATCCTCACCTTCGGGGTCATCCTCGGCGAGCACTGGCTCGAGAACTTCAAGTCCCACTGATGAGGAAGCAGCGATGATCGCCGCCATCACCCACCTGCTCGGCGCCCTCGACCCCGGCGACGCCGGCTGGGGCGACGTGCTCTTCGTCTCGATCTGGGCGCTCGGCTCGCTGCTGCTCGGCGCCTACTACTGCTACAGGGCGTTCCTGACGCGCTAGCGCGCAGCAGCCGGATGGTGTCGAGTCGTGGCGCAGCAGCTCATCGGTGACGACGTCGGCGCGGTGAGCGAGTCCTCCGCGCCGGCACCGCCGCAGCGGCGCCGCAACCCGACGCTGGCGGCGACGCTGTCGATCCTGCCCGGCCTGGGCCAGCTCTACAACTTCCAGCCGCGCAAGGCGATCACCTTCCTCCTCTCGTGGGTGCTCACCATGGGCCCGTCGATCCTGCTGATCACGGCGGGGGAGGGCTTCGGCCACCGCCTGCTCGAGGACAAGCAGTTCGGCGCCTTCCTGGTCGTCGCCTTCGCCTCGATCCTCGCCTTCCTCGTCCTCTTCCTGCTCGGGCTCACCGTCTGGGCCAGCGCGGTCATCGACGCCCGCCGTTCGGCCAGGGAGCTGAGCCAGGGCCTGCCGCCGACCCAGCGCTGGATGAAGCTGAAGTTGTGAAGCCGAGCAGGCTGCACGCCGCCGCCGAGGCGGCGCAGCGACTGCGACCGCCGCGCACCCAGGGGCTGGACTGGCCGCGGCGCGGGGAGGGACGTTCGGCGCGCGGTGACGCGGAGCGCGCCCGCCTGGTGCACTACGACCGCCTGATGGGCATGGCCCACGCCGTCGCGGTCGCCGTGGCCGCCGTCGCCGTGTGGGTGCGCATCGACTTCATGTCGCAGCCGGCCACGGGCTGGTTCGGGGCGCTGCTGGCGGTGACGCTGGTGTTCGCCGCGGTGTGGCACTGGCTGCTGCCCTCGGTGTGGTGCTCGCACACCAAGGTGGTGCTGGGCCTGGTCATCGACGCGGCGCTGGTCACCGGCGTGGTGCACCTCACCGGCTACCACATGTCGCTGCTCGTCTTCCTCTACTACCTCATCGTCATCGCGGCGTCGCTGACGTTGGGCACCCGCGCCATGTACGGCATCTGCGCGGTCATCTCGCTGTTCTTCCTGGCCATCCTGCCCGTCGACCCGCTGTTCACCGCGGCGCCCGTCGACCACCTCGGCCACGTCGCGCTGTTCGTCCTCTCGGTGTGGCTCGTCGCCCTGGCCAGCGGCGCGGCGGCGTCGCAGCTGCAGAGCGCGGAGCGGCGGCTGGTCGACGCGCTCGCCACCCAGCGCGAGGTGGCCGCGGCCAACATGCAGCTCTCCGCCGACCTCGCCGCCCAGCTGGAGGCGACGCGCGCGCTGGCCGGCTCGCTGGAGCGGCAGCGCGAGGAGACGCAGCGCCTCGCCGACATGGTGATCCGCGCCCAGGAGGAGGAGCGCGGCCGCGTCGCCCGCGAGCTGCACGACGAGGCCAACCAGCTGCTCGCCGCGCTGATGACCACCGTCGACACCGCCGACGCGCTCTCCGCCGACGGCGGCTCGCCCGCGCTGCGCGACACCCTGGCGCGCCTGCGCCGCCTCGCCGACGCGGCGCTGGGCGACCTGCAGCGCATCGCCACCGAGCTGCGCCCGCCGGCGCTCGACGAGTTCGGCCTGCTGCCAGCGCTGAACCGGCACGTGCGCGACCGCGTCGCCGCCTCGGGGCTGCACGCCGACGTCCATGTCGAGGGCCGCCGCCGCCGCATGCCGCCCGCCGTCGAGCTGGCCCTCTACCGCATCGCCCAGGAGGCGCTGGCGAACGTGCAGAAGCACGCCGGGGCCGGCCGCGTCCACGTCCGCCTGCGCTTCCTCCCCGACGCGGTGCGCCTCGACGTCAGCGACGACGGTTGCGGCTTCGACCCCGCCGCGGAGGGCGCCGAGGTCTCCCGGGTCGGCCTGGGTCTTGCCGGCATGCGCGAGCGGGCCAGCATCGTCGGCGGCAGCGTCGACGTCTCCTCGCAGCCCGGCGGGGGGACGCGGGTCAGCGCTCGCATCCCGCTCGATCCGGCGGGCGCGGAGCTGGTCGGGGCCGCCTCGTGATCGCCAGAGAGCCGCCCGCGGGGGGCCGCCCCATCCGGGTGCTGCTCGCGGACGACCATGCCCTCTTCCGCGAGGGCGTGCGCTCGCTGCTGGCCACCCAGCCCGACATCGAGGTGGTCGGCGAGGTCGCCGACGGCCGCGCCGCGGTGCAGCAGGCTCTGGCGCTGCACCCCGACGTGGTGCTCATGGACATCACCATGCCCCACCTCGACGGCATCGAGGCCACCCGCCAGATCGCCGCGCGCGAGCCCGCGGTCCGCGTCCTGGTGCTGACCATGCACGACAACGAGGACGTCTTCCTGCGCGCCCTCGGCGCCGGCGCCGCCGGGTACGTGCTGAAGAAGAGCGGCGGCCTGGAGCTGATGAGCGCCATCCGCTCGACCCACGAGGGCAACTCCTACCTCTCGCCCTACCTCGCCAAGGCGCTGATGACCGACTACCTGCAGCGCGGCGACCGCCCCCCAGGGCCCGCCGACCTGCCCTCCCCGGCCAAGCGCCTCAGCGCCCGCGAGCAGGAGATCCTCAAGCTCATCGCCGAGGGCCACTCCTCCCGCGAGATCGCCGAGATGCTCGACCTCTCCGTGAAGACGGTGCACAACCACCGCACCCGCCTCATGACCAAGCTCGACATCCACCGCAACGCCGACCTCGTCCGCTACGCCATCCGCCTCGGCATGGTCCAGGTCGGCTGAAAGCCGACCCGGCGCGCATCTGCGCGCCCCGGCGGGCTTCAGCCCGCCGAGGGTGGGGCAGGAGCCAAGCGGCCCGCAAGGGCCGAAGGGGTCCGCGGGGCGGGACCTGCCCGCCCCGTCTGCGCGCCAGGGCGCGCGAAAAACCAGGCGCGCGACAACCAACCCCGCCCCACGGCGCGCGAGACACACCCCGCATCAAACGCGCGTGCCGACTTGGTACATTCCCGCGCCATGAAGTTCCCCGCCCTGCCTCGGCGCGCCCCGCGCGACGCCCAGGGTCCGCGCGACCCCGCCGGCCGGCTCCTGCCCGACCCGGCCAAGGTCCCCACCGCGCGGGGGACGTGGGAGGAGGCCGCCCTGACCAACGTCGCGGTCACCGAGGTGGTCAAGCGCCAGATCCGGACGGTGACCCGCCCGTGGACCAAGTAGGCGCGCCGGGACCCGTGACGGCCGCTCCCGCCGACCAGCCCGCGTTGGGCTCTTCGCCTCACGTCCACCGCACGCCGCCGCGCCTGCGCGACCTCGCGAGTTGGGCCGTTCGGATCATCCCGCCGCCGTTTGACGACGGCTTTCCCCGGGTGCCATGATTCCCGCGGCTCGGCTGGCCCCGCAGGAGGGGCGGAGGCCCGGTGCGGGCCGACGTCCGTCACCCCAGTCGCCCGTCGTCCCGCGGCGGGCTCCGCGTGCGATCACACCGAGGGACCACATGGGGGTTTGCTGCCGGTGACCGTGCTGGCCGGAACCAATGTCGGCGGTTTCGTCGACATGTCGCCGCTGCATCCCCAGGGGCCGATCGGAGACAGCATCAACAACGTCTTCTGGCCGCTCTTCTGGGTCTCGGTGGTGGTCACCGCGGGGGTGTCGGCGACCATCCTCTACAGCGCCTTCCGCTTCCGTCGCAAGCACGACGACGAGGAGCCGGTGCAGACCCACGGCAACAACAAGCTGGAGCTGGGCTGGACGATCATCCCGTTCCTCATCCTGGTCTCCCTCTTCGGCCTCACCGCGGCGAACATGAGCGTCATCGCCAAGACCCCGCCGAACGCGCAGACGGTGAAGGTCACCGGCTACCGCTTCTACTGGCAGTTCGACTACGGCGTCACCAAGGCGAACGGCAAGGAGCTCACCACCATCAAGGACTTCTACGTCCCCACCGGCACGCCGATCGCCCTGGAGATCCGCTCCGCCGACGTCAACCACTCGCTCTTCGCACCCAACATCTTCGGCCAGATGAACGCCATCCCCGGCCAGGTCAACCACACCTGGATGCAGATCACGAATCCGGGTGACTACACGGGCCAGTGCACCGAGCTCTGCGGTGACGGCCACTGGATCATGGAGTTCACCATCCACGCCATGTCGCCGTCCGACTACCAGGCGTGGCTGAGCAAGCAGCAGTCCGGAGGGTCGTGATGGCTGTCATGGAGGCTCCGCTGCCGCAGGTTCGCCACGCGGCGCGGTGGGACAAGAACAAGGGGATCCTCGGCTGGCTGACGACTGTCGATCACAAGAAGATCGGCATCATGTACCTGTACACGACCTTCTTCTTCTTCATCATCGGCGGCATCATGGCCCTGCTGGTGCGCATCCAGCTGGCCGAGCCGCAGAACAAGTTCCTCACCGAGGCGCAGTACAACCAGATCTTCACCATGCACGGGACGACGATGATCTTCCTCTGGGTCATCCCCGTCCTGGCCGGGTTCGGCAACTACGTCGTGCCGCTGATGATCGGCGCGCGCGACATGGCCTTCCCGCGCATCAACGCGCTGAGCTACTGGCTGATCCCGCTCGGCGGCCTGGTGATGTACAGCGGCTTCCTCTTCGGCGGCACCGGCGACGCCGGCTGGACCGGCTACGTGCCGCTCACCGAGAAGGCGTACTCGCCCCAGGTCGGCCAGGACCTCTGGATCCTCGGCCTCCACCTGCTGGGCATCTCCTCGATGCTGGGCGGCATCAACTTCCTGGCCACCATCCACAACATGCGCGCCAAGGGCATGACCTGGTTCCGGCTGCCGCTGTTCGTGTGGTCGATCGAGGTCACCGCCGCGCTGGTGGTGCTGGCCTCGCCGTTCCTGGCCGGCGCGCTGCTCATGGTGCTGCTCGACCGCCAGGCGGGGGCCGCCTTCTTCGCCGTCAACCACGGCGGCAACGCGCTGCTCTACCAGCTCATGTTCTGGTTCTACTCACACCCGGCGGTCTACATCATGATCCTGCCGGCGTTCGGCATCGTCAGCGAGGTCATCCCCGTCTTCACGCGAAAGCCGATCTTCGGCTATCGCGCCATGGCCTACTCGATGGCGGTGATCGCGGTGCTCGGCTTCATCGTGTTCGTGCACCACATGTTCCTCACCGGCCTGCCGCTGGCGGTGCAGACCTTCTTCTCGGCCACGTCGATGATCATCGGCGTGCCCACGGGAGTGAAGATCCTCAACTGGACGGCCACCTTATGGGGCGGGTCCATCCGCTACGACACACCCATGCTCTTCGCCGTGGGCTTCCTGCTGATGTTCCTCATCGGCGGCGTCGACGGGGTCTACGTGGGCTCGCTGGCGGTCGACTACGCCCTGCACGGCACCTACTGGGTGGTCTCGCACATCCACTACGTGCTCTTCGGCGGCAGCGTCATGGGCGTGTTCAGCGGCGTCTACTACTGGTTCCCCAAGATGACCGGCCGCTTCCTCAACGAGAAGCTCGGCAAGCTGCACTTCTGGATGATGCTGGTCGGCCTCAACCTCGCCTTCATGCCCATGCACATCCTGGGCATGCTGGGCATGCCGCGCCGCATCGCCTCCTACCCGGACAACCGCGGCTGGGGTGACCTCAACTCCATCAGCACCTTCGGCGCCTTCGTCATCGCCATGAGCGTGGCGGTGTTCCTGATCAACTTCTTCGTCTCGCTGCGCTCGCCGAAGAACGCCCCCGACGACCCGTGGGAGGGCAACACGCTGGAGTGGGCGACCAGCTCGCCGCCGCCGCAGCACAACTTCGACGTGGTGCCCGAGGTGCGCAGCGCCCGCCCGGTTCGCGACCTGCGTCGCGCGGCTCGCCCGGCCGCGGTATGAGGTTCGGGTTGAGGGCGGCGCCCAGCGGTGGCGCGCCCTCGCGGGGCTTCCGGCGCACCGCGGTCGCCGCCGTCGTGTCGACGTACCTGCTGGTCGTCGCGGGCGGTGTTGTGCGGGTGTCCGGAAGCGGGCTCGGCTGCGGGGTCAAGGGCCAGGACTGGCCCCTGTGCCACGGCGGCCTGGTGCCCCCGCCGGACACGGCGACGCTCATCGAGTTCTCCCACCGCATGCTGGCGACGATCTCCACCATCCTGGTGGTGGCCCTGGCGGTGTGGGCGTGGACGCGCTACCGGCACCTGCGGCGCGTGGTCACCGCGGTCAGCGTGGTGGTGGGACTGCTCGTCGTGCAGATCGTGCTCGGCGGCATCACCGTCGAGCTGAAGCTGCCCGGCGGCATCGTGCTCGCCCACCTGGCCAACGCCCTGCTGCTGCTCGGCGTGCTCATCTCCGCGGCGGTGGCGATCCACGCGCCGGGGTCGCGCGGCGAGCCCGTCGCGCCGCTGACCGACCGGCAGCGTTCCGCCGCGAAGCAGATGGCCTGGGCGGCGGGCGCGACCTACGCGCTGGTGCTGAGCGGCGGCCTGGTGGTCGCCAGCGGGGCGGGCTTCGCCTGCAACGGCTGGCCGCTCTGCGGCAACGGCTTCCAGCTCGACTCCGCGCACCTGGCCACGCTCAACGAGTTCCATCGTGTCGTCGCCGCGGTGGTGGCGATCTTCCTGGGCTGGAGCGTGGCGCGCGTCATGCTCGCCTTCAAGGGCGTGCGGCCGGTGCGCGTCGCCGCCATGGCCGTGAACGTCGTGCTGCTGCTGCAGATCGTCGCCGGCGCCGTGCTCGTCGACACGCGGCTGCCCGCGCCGGCGCGTGGCACGCACCAGGCGCTGGCCTCGCTGCTCTGGGCCAGCGCGGCGCTGCTGGCGCTGCTCACCCGGCCGGGTGCGGTGCGCGTGGGCCGTCGCGACGCGGAGTCGCGCGACGACGGCGGCGTCCGCTCGCCGGCGGTGACGGCGCGACCCGAGGCGGTGGCGTCGTGAGCATCGCCCTCGACCTCCCCGTCCGCCGCCAGCGCGCCCTGCGCGAGGTCCTCGCCGACTACCTGGCGCTGACCAAGCCGCGGATCATCGTGCTGCTGGAGATCACCGCCTTCTGCGCCATGGTCATCGCGGCCAGGGGCTGGCCCGGCCTGGGCCTGGTGGTGGCGACGATGGCCGGCGGCGCGCTGGCGGCCGGCGGGGCCAACACCATCAACATGTGGTTCGACCGCGACATCGACCAGACCATGCGGCGCACCTGCTCGCGCCCCATCCCCGGCGGCCGCATCGAGCCGCTGCACGCCCTGCTCTTCGGCATCGGCCTGGAGATGCTCAGCTTCGCGGTCCTGGCCACCTTCGCGAACCTGCTGGCCGCGACGCTGGCGCTCAGCGCGCTGCTCTTCTACGTGCTCGTCTACACCATGTGGCTGAAGCGCACCTCGATGCAGAACATCGTCATCGGCGGTGCTGCGGGGGCGATGCCGCCGCTGGTCGGCTGGGCGGCGGTGAGCGGGCGTCTCAGCCTCAGCGCGCTGTTCCTCTTCGCCATCATCTTCTACTGGACGCCGCCCCACTTCTGGGCGCTGGCGCTGCTCATCCGCCGGGACTACGAGCGCGCCCACGTCCCCATGCTGCCGGTGGTCAAGGGCGACCGGCAGACGCGGCAGCAGATCGGGCTGTACACGGTGGTCATGGTGGCGGTGACCATGCTGCCCGTCTTCACCCATGCGCTGGGCTGGATCTACCTGGCCGGCGCGGCGGCGCTCGACGGCGTCTTCCTGGCCTACGCCCTGCGCACCTGGCGCGACGGCAGCCCGCGCTCGGCAGGCCGGTTGTTCCACTATTCCCTGCTGTACCTGGCCCTGCTCTTCGCGGTGGCGGCGCTGGACAGCGTCGTCATCACCGGGTAGGCGAGAAGGAGGCTCGACGGATGGACAAGCAGCTGGCACGGCGCAACATGCGGATGGGCATCGTGCTCCTCCTCGTGCTGCTGATGATGTTCGGCATCACCTTCGTCTGGGCGACCATCTACCTCCACGCCGTCTAGTTGGAGAGGCACTGCGACCATGGCTGACGAGCACACCGACCACGCCGCCGTCTCCGGCTCGACCGCGGCCGAGGCGCATGCGCACGAGCACATCCACCTCCCGCCGAACAGCTGGTCCCCGATCAACGTCGCCCTCTCGCTGATGATGTGCTTCATCGGCACACTGGCCGCCACCTGGGTCTGGGTGGTGGGGCTGATCTGGCTGATCGGCAGCTGCTACGCCTGGTTCCGCGGTGCCCGCAACGAGTTCAAGGAGCTCCCCGAGAGCCTCGAAGGACACTGAGCCCGCGGCGCCGAGCACCCTCCGAGCCCGCTCCGGACCACGGTTGACCATCCATTTGGACCAGCGGCGCGGCCCCGGGGCGTCCCGGCCGCCGATTCGCTAGGCTGGGCGCCGCGCCATGCAGCAGGCATCCCTCTCCCTGACCGACTGGTCCTGGGACCCCACCGTCCTCCTCGGCCTCGCCGTGCTCGTCGCCGTCTACGTCATGGCGGTCCGCCGCGGCCACATCCGTCGCGACGACGACACCACCCCCTGGTTCCGCCGCGCCCAGTGGCGGCCGTGGCTCTTCGGGCTCGGCGTGTTCAGCGGCTTCATCGCCCTGCAGTCGCCGATCGACAGAGGGGGTGACCTCTACCTCCTCTCGCTGCACATGGTGCAGCACCTCATTCTCATGATGGTCGCGCCGCCCCTGGTGCTCCTCGGCGTCGCGGGGATGCGCCCGCTGCCCGACAGCGTGGCCCCGCGCGCTCGCCGGGTGTGGACGTTGGTCACGCGTCCCTGGCCGGCCACGCTGATCTTCAACGCGGTGCTGCTGATCTGGCACATCCCCTCCTGGTACGACGCGACGCTCACCACCGAGTGGATCCACGTCGTCGAGCACCTCACCTTCATCGGCGTCGGCGTCATCTTCTGGTGGCCCATCGTCGACCCGCTGCGCGGCGAGCGCACCAAGCCGGTGTCGCCGTTCACCAAGATGGGCATGCTCGGCCTCGCCGGCGTTCCACCGACGGTGCTGGGCTTCCTCTTCTGCCTGATCAGCACGCCCGCCTACGACTTCTACGCCCGCGCCCCGCGCCTCTGGGGCCTCTCGGCGGTGCAGGACCAGCAGATCGCCGGGGTGATCATGTTCGGGCTCGGGAACATCATCTACTTCGTGGCCATCTCGATCATCTTCCTGCGACTCTTCGCCGATCCCGCCGACGACGAGGCCGAGATCGAGCGTGGCGCGGCGGAGCAGCGGCCGGCCTGAAAACGTCTGCAAAGATCTGCTCCATGCGCCGCCGCAGCGCCAT
Source organism: Candidatus Dormiibacterota bacterium (assembly GCA_035652335.1). Lineage (GTDB taxonomy): Bacteria > Chloroflexota > Dormibacteria > Aeolococcales > Aeolococcaceae > DASRDZ01. The sequence continues at coordinate 970 of DASRDZ010000053.1, read as the reverse complement.
AGAATGCTGCCGCCATGAGCTGGTTCCACCTCTTCCTGTTCCTGCACATCACGGCGGCGATCGTGGCCTTCGGGCCGACCTTCACCTTCCCCCTGATCGGGGCGGCGGCGAGGGCCCAGCCGATGCACGTGGGCTTCGCGCTGAAGACCATCGACATGCTCGAGGAGAAGCTGGTCATCCCCTTCGTGCTGACCATGCCGGTGAGCGGGCTGCTGATGGCCTTCAACATCGGCGTCGACTGGACGCGCAACCCCTGGTTGATCGCGGCGCTGTGCGTCTACGCGGCGGCGGTGACCTTCGCGATCACGGTGCAGGCGCCGACGGTGCGCCAGGCCATCGCGATGATCTCGGGCGCCGGTGCGCCGACCCCGGTCCCGGCCGGCCCCGGGGCCGCGGCCGCCGGACCACCGCCGGCCTTCCTCGCCCTCATGAAGCGCATGCAGATCGGCGGGATGATGCTCACCCTGGCGTTCTTCATCCTCATGGTCCTGATGGTCTGGAGGCCGGGGGGGAACATCTAGAACCGGCGCCTGCGGCGGGCATGCCGCCTGCGGCGGCGAATCCGGCCCGGGCGGCAACATCTCCTGGCGCCTGCAGCGGGGATGCCGCTCGCGGCGTGCTGAGGTCCGCCTGCGCTACTGTGTCGGCCGCATGAACCGGTCCGCCCTGCTCGCCTGGATCATCACGGCGCTGCTGCTGCTCGCCGTCCTCATCGCCGTGGTGGTGCGGCCGACCCACTGGGAGCGCACCGCCGGGCTCGGCGCCGTGCTGGCCGTGGTCGGCGCCATCCTCGCCGTGCGCTACTCGCGCCGTCCCGCCGGCACCTAGCTGTAGCGCCCACAGACGTTGTTGACATAAGCGAGAGCCCTTCCTGAAGGTGCGGGTTGCTTGACGACCCAACCTGGGGAGGGCTCTCGTGGCACATGCTAAGGCGCGTCTCAACGAGTTCGGTCGGCACCTGCTGGTGGAC
>DASRDZ010000052.1:0-8064 GCA_035652335.1 Candidatus Dormiibacterota bacterium | reverse complement strand
CCCATGAACATGCGCGGCATCAGCGGGAAGTGGAAGCACATGTGGCACTCGGGGGCGTCCTCGGTGCCGAAGTAGTCGATGACGTCCTCGGGCCACTGGTTGGCCTCGGCGAGCAGCACCTTGTCGCCGCCGTACTCGGCGTCGACGGTGGCGCGCAGCTCGGCGAGGAAGGCGTGCGTCTCCGGCAGGTTCTCGCAGTTGGTGCCGTCGCGCGCGTAGAGGTAGGGCACGGCGTCGAGGCGGAAGCCGTCCATGCCCAGGTCGAGCCAGAAGCGCACCACGTCGAGCATCGCCCCGCGGACCTCGGGGTTGTCGTAGTTGAGGTCCGGCTGATGCGAGAAGAAGCGGTGGAAGAAGTAGGCGCCGGCGGTGTCGTCCCAGGTCCAGTTCGAGGTCTCGGTGTCGAGGAAGATGATGCGTGCGTCGGTGTAGCGGTTGACCGTGTCCGACCACACGTACCAGTCGCGCCTCGGGTTGTCCGGCGAGGAGCGCGCCTCCTGGAACCAGGGGTGCTGGTCGGAGGTGTGGTTGACGACCAGGTCCATGATCACGCGCATGCCGCGGTCGTGCGCCCGCAGGAGCAGCTCGCGGACGTCCTCCACCGTGCCGTACTCGGGCTGCACCGAGTAGTAGTCGGAGACGTCGTACCCGCCGTCGCGCTGCGGCGAGCGGTTGAAGGGCAGCAGCCAGATGCAGTCGACGCCCAGCCACTGGAGGTAGTCGAGCTTGCTGATCAGGCCCGGGAAGTCGCCGACGCCGTCGCCGTTGCCGTCGGCGAAGCCGCGCACCAGCAGCTCGTAGAAGATGGCCCGCCGGTACCACGTGGTGTCGAGGCCGGCCGCGGTGCTCATGGCCGCGGTCGCACGTGGAAGACGTGGCCCGGCTGCACGGCGGGGTCGAGGCGGACGTAGTTCCCCGCCCCGTGCCACACCCAGGTGTTGCCGCCCAGCTCGTCGTGCACCTCGTAGTACTGGTTGTCCTGCAGCCCAAGGGCGCCGAGGTCGAGCCACACGGTCGTCTCGCGCACGCTCGACGGATCGAGGTTGAGCACCACCAGCAGCACGTCGTCGCGCGCGTCGTCGCTCCGCGAGAAGCAGAGGACCGATTCGTTGTCGGCATGGTGGATGTGCAGGGTGCGCAGCAGCCCCACCGCGCAGCGGTGGCGGCGCCGGATGTCGTTCACCCGGGTGACCAGCGGCGCCAGCGAGTCGGCGCGCCCCCAGTCGCGGCGACGGTACTGGTACTTCTCGCTGTTGAGGTACTCCTCGGAGCCCTCGCGCAGCGGGGTGTTCTCGTACAGCTCGTAGCCGCTGTACATGCCCCACGAGGGCGCCGCCAGCGCGGCCAGCACCAGCCGCAGGCGGAAGGCCGCCGGCCCTCCGTACTGCAGGGTGGCGTGCAGGATGTCCGGTGTGTTCGGCCAGAAGTTGGGGCGGAACCAGTCGACCATCTCCGACTGGGAGAGCTCCCGCAGGTACTCCTCGATCTCCCACCTGGCGTTGCGCCAGGTGAAGTAGGTGTACGACTGCGTGAAGCCGACCTTGGCCAGGCGCTGCATCACCCGCGGGCGGGTGAACGCCTCCGCCAGGAACACCACCTCGGGATGCTTCTCGCGCACCGAGGCGATCAGCCACTGCCAGAAGGGGATCGGCTTGGTGTGCGGGTTGTCGACGCGGAAGACGGAGACCCCGTGGTCGATCCAGAACAGCACCACGTCGCGCAGCGCGTCCCAGAGCGCCTCGCGGTCCTCGGTGTCGAAGTCGATGGGGTAGATGTCCTGGTAGCGCTTGGGCGGGTTCTCCGCGTAGCGGATGGTCCCGTCGGGGCGGTGCTTGAACCACTGCGGGTGCTCGCGCACCCAGGGATGGTCGGGCGCGGTCTGCAGCGCGTAGTCGAGCGCCACCTCCAGGCCCACCGCTCGGGCCCGCGCCACGAAGCGGTCGAAGGCGTCCAGGCCGCCGAGATCGGGATGCACCGCGGTGTGGCCGCCCGCCTCCGAGCCGATCGCCCACGGCGAGCCGGGGTCGGACGGCGCCGCCTCCAGGGCGTTGTTGGCGCCCTTGCGGAAGGTCGTGCCGATGGGATGGATCGGCGGCAGGTAGACGATGTCGAAGCCCATCGCCGCGATCGCCGGCAGCCGCTCGGCGGCGGTGTCGAACGTCCCGCCGCGTCCGCCCGCGGCGCCCTCCGACCGCGGGAACATCTCGTACCAGGCACTGAACACGCCCAGCTCGCGGTCGACGAAGAGCGGGAACGGCCCCGCCGCGGTGGCCCGCTGCCGGTCGGCGAGCCGCTGCATCAGCGCCACCAGCGGCAGACGCGCCGCCTCGGTGAGTCGATCCGCGTCGCTCCGCGAGCCGTCGCGCAGCGCCGCCACCAGCTTGGCCAGCGCGCTGCGGTCGGCCTCGCGCAGCCGCCGTCCGGCGTCGAGCCGCTGCTCCACCAGGCGAGCGCCCACCTCGAACTCCACCGCGACGTCCTGTCCGGCGGCGATGCGCACGCGCAGGTCGCGCAGCCAGGTGCCGTAGTCGTCGACCATGCCGACGACCTCGAACTCCCATGGCCCCACCGCCGGCGGCGTGAACAGCGCCTGCCAGTGGTCGTTGCCCACGGCGGTCATGGGCACCTCGACGCGCTGCCGCGATCCGGGACGTCCGTGGCGCACCCAGGCGACGAGGAGGTCGTGGCCGTCGGCGAAGACGTCGGCGCTCACCCGAACCGGCTGCCCGACGGCGGCCTTGGCCGGCAGGTCGGTGCAGTCGACGGTGGGGCGCACGTGCTCGACGACGACCCGCCGGGCGCAGGCCTCGGGGCGGCGCACCGCCATCAGCGGAGAGGGAGCGTGGACGCTGGCATGCCTCTCGGCCAGCGTATCCGATGGGTGAGGGGCAGGTCGAACGCGCCGAACCGCCTCATCCGCGGCTGCGCAGGATGACCAGCGACCGCGCCGTGACCGGCAGCGCCGCACCCGCGTCGATCGTGCGGACGCCGGCGGCCTCGTCGGGCTGCGCCGTGTCGACCAGCACCTCCCACTGCGCGCCCCACCCGCTGGGGAGCTGCCACAGGGTGTCCTCGTGGTGGGCGTGGAGGAGGACGAGCAGGGTGTCGTCGACGATGCGCTCGCCGCGGCTGCCGCGGTCGGGGATCATCTCGCCGTTGAGCAGCATGCCCAGCGACTGGCGCTCGCCGGCGGTCCAGTCGCGGTTGGTCATCTCCCGGCCGTTGCGACGGAACCAGGCGATGTCCTTGCGCTTGTGGCCGCGCCCCACCTCCCCGGTGAAGAAGCGCTGCCGTCGCAGCACGGGATGCGCGTGGCGCAGCGCGATCAGCCGCTCGGTGAAGCCGCGCAGGCCGCCGTCGGCGTGCTCCCAGTCGAGCCAGGAGATCTCGTTGTCCTGGCAGTAGGCGTTGTTGTTGCCCTGCTGGGTGCGGCCGATCTCGTCGCCGCTCAGCAGCATCGGGCACCCCTGCGAGATGAACACCGTGGCCAGCAGGTTGCGCTGCTGCCGGGCCCGCAGCTCGATGATCTCCGCGTCGTCGGTGGGCCCCTCGACGCCGTGGTTCCACGAGCGGTTGTCGTCGGTGCCGTCGCGGTTGTCCTCGCCGTTCGCCTGGTTGTGCTTCTCGTTGTAGGAGACGAGGTCGCGCAGGGTGAAGCCGTCGTGCGCGGTGACGAAGTTGACGCTGGCCCAGGGCCGGCGCCCGTCCTCCTGGTAGAGGTCGCTCGACCCGGTGAGCCGGTAGGCGACGTCGCTCACGCCCGCGGCCTGGCCGCGCCAGTAGTCGCGCAGGGTGTCGCGGTAGCGCCCGTTCCACTCCGCCCAGCGCACCGGGAAGTTGCCCACCTGGTAGCCGCCGGGCCCGACGTCCCAGGGCTCGGCGATGAGCTTCACCTGGGAGAGCACGGGGTCCTGGTGGATGATGTCGAAGAAGGCGGAGAGCCGGTCGACGTCGTAGAACTGCCGCGCCAGCGCCGCGGCGAGGTCGAAGCGGAAGCCGTCGACGTGCATCTCGATGACCCAGTAGCGCAGCGAGTCCATGATCATCTGCAGCGTCTGCGGCTGGCGCACGTTGAGGGTGTTGCCGGTGCCGGTGACGTCCCAGTAGTGGCGGCGGTCGTCGTCGAGCTTGTAGTAGGCGGAGTTGTCGATGCCGCGGAAGCTCAGCGTCGGCCCGAGGTGGTTGCCCTCGGCCGTGTGGTTGTAGACCACGTCGAGGATGACCTCGAGGCCGGCGCGATGCAGCGCGCGCACCATCGCCTTGAACTCGCGCACCTGTCCGCCGCGCGTGCCCACGGAGCTGTAGCGCGCCTCCGGTGCGAAGTACCCGATGGAGTCGTAGCCCCAGTAGTTGCGCAGGCCCTTCTCGACCAGGTGTGCGGGGTCGACGAAGTGGTGCACCGGCATCAGCTCGACGGCCGTCACGCCCAGCCGCGTCAGGTGCTCGATGGCGGCGGGATGGGCCAGGCCGGCGTACGTCCCGCGCAGCGACGGCGGCACGTCCGGGTGGCGCATGGTGAAGCCGCGCACGTGGGTCTCGTAGATCACCGTGTCGGCCCAGGAGGTGTTGGGGCGGACGTCCTCTCCCCAGGGGAAGTTCGGGTCGATGACCACGCTGCGCGGCATGCAGGGCGCGGAGTCGAGGTCGCTCGGCGCGCCGTCCTCGGCCTCGCCGAGCCGGTAGCCGAACACCTCGGGGCCCCACTGCGGGCCGCCGGTGATCGCCTTGGCGTATGGATCGATGAGCAGCTTGCTTGGGTTGAAGCGCAGGCCGTTGTGTGGCTCGTAGCGGCCGCGCACCCGGTAGCCGTAGTGCTGCCCGGGCCCGACGCCGTACACGTAGCCGTGCCAGTGGAGGTCGGTGCGCTCCAGCAGGTCGTAGGTCGCCATCAGCTCGCCCTGGCGGCCGTACAGCTCCAGCTCGACCGCCTCCGCGTGCTCGCTGAACAGCGCGAAGTTGGTGCCCTCTCCGTCCCAGGTCGCCCCCAGGGGGACGTTGTGACCCGGCCAGGCGGCCCGGCTCAACTGCCGGTGAAGACCACGACGGCCGCGGCCACCCTGCCGTCCGTGATGGGCCGGCGGCGTGGCGGCGGCAGGACCGGGCTGCGGACCGGCTCCGCCCGCGGGCCGCGGCTTGGCGCCGGGCGCGGCGCGGCGGGGGGCGTGTGGCGCTGGGAAGGCATTCTGATAGCGAGGGTAGCAGGTTCTCTGCTCCCTTGTGTGGGGTCCGAGCGTGATTTGACGCACAGTGACGCGCCGCGTTAGGGTGGATGGCATGAAGCCCAACGACCTCGCAGCCCAGCTCGTCCGCTGCCTCAACCAGGGCGACGTCGATGCCGCGGCCTCCCTCTTCGTCCCCGATGCGGAGCTCGTCTTCCCCCGCTACGCACCACGCGCGGTCTACCGCGGCGTCGGCCAGCTCCGCGAGTTCGTCCGCTGGCTCGGCGAGGCGCTGCCCCGGCGCACCCTCGCCGTCGGTCGGGTCACCGCCACCGAGCGCAGCGCCACCGTCGAGTTCGAGACGGCCGGCGTGAGCAGGCAGGGCCACGACTTCGACAACACCGGCGTCCTGGTTCTCGACGTCGCCGCCGGCCGCATCACCGCCCTGCGCGTGTACCTCGACACTGCGGACCTGGCACGCATCCTCGACGCCCCGGTGGCCTGACGCTCTCGGCGCTCGGACGGGGGCGCCGCTCCCGGTGCGATCATGGGAGCGAGCTTCCTGCGCAGTGTGCTGCCGCCCCGGCGGCGGCGAGGAGTGACGACGATGGCCCGAGCTGACGCCTTCGGCGCCAGGGCGCCCCTGCCCGGCGTCGACGGCATCGAGTACTACCGGCTGGCCAGGCTCAACGAGCAGGGGATCGGCGACGCCTCGCGGCTGCCGGTGACGGTGCGCATCCTGCTGGAGAACCTGCTGCGTCACGGCGGCGAGTCCTACGTCGAGGAGGGCGACGTCGAGGCCCTGGCCCGCTGGGACGGCAGGCCACCCGGTGAGGTGACCGGGGGGAACGCTGGCGTTCGGCCGCACTCCAGCGGCGAAGGCTGGCGTGGGGGTGCTCCCCCCACCGGGCGCGTCAGCGCCCAGACAGACAAGGAGCGGGCGTTCATGCCGGCGCGCGTCCTGCTGCAGGACTTCACCGGAGTGCCCGCGGTGGTCGACCTCGCCGCCATGCGCAGCGCCATGGCGCGCGGCGGTGGCGACCCCTCGCGCATCGACCCGCTCAGCCCCGCAGACCTCGTCGTCGACCACTCGGTGCAGGTGGACCAGTTCGGCACGTCCGCCGCATACGGCGCCAACATCGAGCGCGAATACGAGCGCAACCGCGAGCGCTACGAGCTGCTGCGCTGGGCGCAGCAGGGCTTCCACGGCTTCAGCGTGGTGCCGCCCGGCATGGGCATCGTGCACCAGGTCAACCTCGAGTATCTCGCCCACGTGGTGCAGACCCGCGACGGCGTCGCCTTCCCCGACACCCTGGTGGGCACCGACTCGCACACCACCATGGTCAACGGCATCGGCGTGCTGGGCTGGGGCGTCGGCGGCATCGAGGCCGAGGCCTGTCTGCTGGGGCAGCCGCTCTTCCTGCTCACCCCCATCGTCGTCGGTGTGCGCTTCCACGGAGCATTGCGCCCCGGCGCAACCGCCACGGACCTGGTGCTGACCCTCACCGAGATGCTCCGCCGCCACGGAGTTGTCGGCAAGTTCGTCGAGTTCTGCGGCGACGGCCTCAGTGCCCTGAGCGCCGCCGACCGGGCCACCCTGTCGAACATGTCTCCCGAGTACGGCGCCACCGCGGCGCTCTTCCCCGTCGACGCCAACACCCTGCAGTACCTGCGCGACAGCGGGCGCCCCGCGGAGCTGGTATCCCTGGTGGAGCGCTACAACCGCGAGCAGGCGATGTTCCGCGAGGACGGCGACGAGCCCCCGGTGTTCAGCGAGATGCTGGAGCTGGACCTGGCGTCGGTCGAGCCGAGCATGGCGGGACCGCGCCGCCCGCAGGACCGGGTGGCGCTGCCCCAGGTCTGGCGGTCGTTCTGCGACGTCTTCGCGCCGAAGACCAACGGCGAGCTGGAGGACGAGGTCGAGCGCCTCGAGACCGAGGGCGGCAACCCGGCTGACACCGCCGGCAACCCCGCACCCTCCGACCACGCGCAGGGCGGCGGCACCGGCGAGCCGTCGCTGCGGGACGGGTCCGTGGTCATCGCGGCCATCACCAGCTGCACCAACACCAGCAACCCGTCGGTCATGGTCGGTGCGGGCCTGCTGGCGCGCAACGCCGCCGCACGAGGGTTGCGCGTGCCCGAATACGTCAAGACGTCGCTGGCGCCCGGCTCCCGCGTCGTCACCGACTACCTCGACCGCGCCGGCCTGCTCACCGAGCTGGAGAAGCTGCGCTTCAACCTGGTCGGCTACGGCTGCACCACCTGCATCGGCAACAGCGGCCCGCTGCCCGACGCGGTGGCGGAGAAGGTCACCGAGGACGACCTCGCCGTCGTCGCCGTGCTCAGCGGCAACCGCAACTTCGAGGGCCGCATCCACCCCCAGGTGAAGGCGGCCTACCTGGCCTCGCCGCCGCTGGTGGTGGCCTATGCGCTGGCCGGCACCGTGCACGTCGACCTCACCAGGGAGCCCATCGGCCGCGGCAGCGACGGCCGGCCGGTGTTCCTGCGCGACATCTGGCCGAGCAGCGAGGAGGTCAACCAGGCGCTCGGCGCCGCGCTCTCCAGCGACCTCTTCTCCCGCGAGTACGGCCGCATCTTCGACGGCGACGAGCACTGGCAGCGGCTCCCCGCACCCACCGGCGCCATGTTCGAATGGGACGCGGAGTCCACCTACGTGCGGGAGCCGCCGTTCTTCGAGGACCTCGAACCCGAGCCACCCGCGCCCCAGGACGTCCGCGACGCGCGCGTGCTGGCGCTGCTCGGCGACTCCATCACCACCGACCACATCTCTCCCGCCGGCAACATCGCCAGGACCAGCCCCGCCGCCGACTACCTGCGCGAGCACGGCGTCGACCCGCGCGACTTCAACACCTACGGCGCCCGCCGCGGCAACCACGAGGTGATG
>DASRDZ010000051.1:0-41129 GCA_035652335.1 Candidatus Dormiibacterota bacterium | reverse complement strand
CTCTCGCCGAGCGTCGCCTGGCGCGACCCCCGCCAGCCGTCGGACCGCCCGGTCGAGGAGTTCTCGCCGGAGGTGGCGGAAACGCATCCCGCGACCGAGCACGCCGTCCACGACGTGGCCACCGCGGTGCGCGACATGGTCGCCTGGGTGCGCGCCGAGGAGTCGCCCGGCTCGCTGCAGGCGCTGCTGTTCAGCTTCCCGGTGCAGCCCTAGCGGGCGGCGCGCACCTGGGCCGCGACGGCCGCGCGCCGCCGCCCCGCCTCGATGGCGGCGTCGAGCACCTCGAAGACGTGCATCACGCGCAGGTCGGGCGCGTAGCGGCGGGCGCCGTCGCGCAGCTGGGTGAGGCAGGAGATGTTCTCCGTCACCACCACCTCGGCGCCGGTGGCCGCGATGTGCTCGAACTTGCGGCGCAGGATGGCCTCGCTGCGGTCGGGGTTCTGGTGGAAGTACACGCCGGCGCCGGCGCAGCACATCGCCGCCTCCTCCAGCTCGACGAGGCGCAGCCCGGGCACCTGGCGGAGCAGGGTGCGCGCGGCGTCGCGATGCCGGCGGTCGAGGGGGAGCTGGCAGGGCTCGTCGTAGGTCACCGTCCAGCGCAGCGGGCCGAGCGGCGCGGTGAGGCCCTTCTCGGCGAGGAATGCGGAGGCGTGCCAGACCTTCGGCGCCAGGCGGCGCGCGTCGCCGCCGACCAGCCGGTCGTTGCCGAGCATGGCGCCGTACTGCTGGTACTGCGAGGTGCACGAGGCCACGTCGCCGACGAAGGCGTCGACGTCCAGCTCGCGGAGCGCGGTGACGTTGCGCACGCCCATGTCGAGCATCGCGTCGCGGTCGCCGAGGTTCTTGGCGGGAAGCCCGCTGCAGCCCAGCTCGGGGACGGTGAGCGCGAAGCCGTTGGCGGTGAGCACGCGCATCGTCGACTCGGTGGCGGCGGGGTCGGCGAGGTTCTGGTAGCAGCAGACCAGGAAGCCGACGCGCCCGCGCACGGCGTCGCGGTCAGGCTGCGGGACGTCGCGCGCGCGCTGGTGGGCGGTGCGCTTGTCGAGCGGGCCGACGTGCTCCATCAGGGCACCGGGGGTGCCCAGCCAGCGGGTGAAGCCGGCCCGCCGCATCAGCGCGTCGATCCCCGTGGCCTGCGAGAAGCGGGCAAGGCGGTGCAGCAGGCGGAAGGCGCCCGGATGGGGGAGGATGCTGCGCATCGCGAACGTCTCGCGCCACGACTGCCCCTCCTGCTCGTGCAGCTCCTGCCGGGCCCGGGCCACGATCTCGCCGGTGGGCACGGCGGGCGCGCAGGCGGTCATGCAGTTGTTGCAGGTGAGGCAGGTGCTCAGCGGGCCGTCGGCGATCTCGCGCAGCTCGATGCGGCCCTCGATGGCGTCGCGGACCAGGGAGACCCGGCCGCGGGCCGTCTCCCACTCCACGGGGTTGACCACGTAGGTGGGGCAGACCGCCTGGCAGAGCGAGCACTTGTTGCACTCGCTGGCCTGCTGGTAGACGTCCTGCAGGAACCGCGGCAGCACGGCGCGCGACTCGGCGGCCGGCGGCGCGGAGGCGGGGGAGACGGGCGCGGACGGGCGCGGCGGGTCGGCCAGCTCGGTCATCGAGGGGGAATTGTATTTGCTGAGGCACGGGTCCCGGGACTCCCGCCCAAAGCACCACATAGGGCGGTCGGGCCAACCGTCTGCCCCTACATGCTGTGGTTTGGCGGTAGAGTTGTCCGGGCATGGCCGGTCCCTATCACGTCGAGCCCTTCGCCGCCGACGAGCGGAGCGTGCTGGGCCGCCACGTCACCACCCTGAGCGGTCCCGCCTTCGTCCTCACCGAGCTGCCCGAGGCGACCAGGGCGGCCCTCTTCGCCCGCTACAGCCGCAGCCCCAAGAGCCTGCGCCGCCTCCTCCTCGACGAGTTCATCGCCGACCCCGCGCGCGCCGGCGACGGCACCGAGCGCGAGGCGGTGCGCGTCGGGGAGGAGCGGGCCGCCGACCTCTTCTCCCGGGTCCTCAGCGAGTACGGCGACGACTCCGTCGCCCAGCTCGCCGGCGTCCACCTCGCGTGCGAGCAGGTGTCCCAGCTGCTGGCCAAGGCGATCGAGTGGGGCCGGCTCGCCGGCTACCTCGAGCAGTCCACCCGCTACATCCCCTACACCGACCGGCGCGACGGGCACTACCGCTGGTTCCGCGACCCCGACGTGCTCGGCGACGCCCAGCTCGGCCCCGTCTTCGAGCAGGCGATGGACGGCCTCTTCGACACCTACTGCGCGCTGCTCGACCCGCTGCGCGAGCATCTCGACCGGACGCTCCCCCAGCAGGAGGACGCCCCCGCCCGCCGCCGCGCCCTGCGGGCGCTGAGCCTCGACCTGCTGCGCGGCCTGCTGCCCGCCGGGACGGTGAGCAACGTCGGCGTCTTCGCCAGCCCGCAGGGGTACGAGGCGCTGGTGATGCGCCTGCGCGCCCACCCGCTCCCCGAGGCGCAGCGATACGCCGAGCTCATCCTCGCCGAGCTGCGCAAGGTCATCCCCGACTTCCTCACCCGCCTCGACCGCCCCGACCGCGGCGGCGCCTGGGTCGACTACCTGCGCGACACCGAGGCCGGGCTGCGCCGGGCGGCCCAGGACGCCGTCGGCGGGATGCACCTCGACGCCGCTCTGGTCGGCGGCGACGGTGTGCGCCTGCTGGAGTGGGACGACGCCGCCGAGGACCGCATCATCGCCGCCGCCCTGTACCCGCACACCCACCTTCCCGCCGACGCCCTGCTCGACCTGGTCCACGGTCTCCCCGAGGCGCGCCGGGAGGAGCTCTTCGCCGCGGCGGTGGGGGAGCGGGGCAACCGCCGCCACCGTCCAGGGCGCGCCTTCGAGCACGCCATGTACACCTTCGAGGTGGCCAGCGACTACGGCGCCTTCCGCGACCTGCAGCGCCACCGCATGCTCACCATCCAGTGGCAGGAGCTGACGCCGATGCTCGGCTGCAGCGTGCCGCGCGAGGTGGAGGAGGCGGGCCTCGGCGACCGCTGGCGTGAGGCGGTCGGTCGCGCCGAGGCGGCCTACGGACGGCTGCTGCCCCGCTTCCCGCAGCAGGCGCAGTACCTGGTCACCCTCGGACACCGGCTGCGCTACCTGATCCGGCTCAACGCGCGCGAGGCGATGCACATGATCGAGCTGCGCACCTCGCCCCAGGGGCACGCGCACTACGTCCGGGTCTGCCGGGAGATGCACCGGCTGATCCGCGACCAGGCCGGCCACCGGATGGTCGCGGAGGCGATGCGCTTCGTCGGCGCGGAGGACGTCCACCTGCCGCGCTACGCGGCCGAGGCCGGGCGGCGCACCCCGGCGCCTGCGGACTGACGGAGGAAGGCATGGGCGAGACACCGCTGGAGAAGCTGACCCGGCAGGAGCTGCAGCAGCGGCTGGCCCACGCGCTCGCCGTCGGTGACGAGCAGGCGGTCGCGGTCGTCGACACCGGCCTCAGCGCCGCCCTGCTCGCGGAGGGCGACGGCGACGGGGCGCGCCGCCACGCCGAGCGCGCGGTCGCCCTCTGCCGGGAGCACCACCTCGCCGACGGGGTCCTGGCCCGTGCGCTGGAGGCGCTGGGCAACGCTGCGCGCGCCGCCGGCGACGGCGAGGCCGCCACCGGCGCCTACCTGGAGGCGATCGACCTGCAGAGCCGCCACGGCGAGCAGGCGGCGGTGGCCACCCTGCTCGGGTCGCTCGGCGGGCTGGCCGCTCGCGCCGGCGACCGCGACCGCGCCCGTGACCTGCTCGCCTCCGCCCTCCGCGGCACCGCCGGCGGCAGCGACGACGGCCGCCGCCGCGCCGAGCTGGAGCTGGCCCAGATCGAGCTGGAGGACGGCGACGACACCTCCGCCGCGCGCCGCGCCCTGCGCGTCCTCCAGGGCGGGGCCGCCGGGGCCCTGGCGCTGCAGTCGGCCAGGCTGCTGCAGCAGGCGGGCGAGGTGGCCGGGCGGCGGGGCGACCCCGAGGTGGCCCGCCGCCGCTACGAGTTCGCCCTGCCCGTCGTCCGCCGCGAGGGGACCGGCGACGCCCTGGTGGTGCTGCTCCGGCTCCTCGGCGGCGCCTGCCGCCGCGCCGGCGAGCTGGCCGCGGCGCGCGCGTACTGGGAGGAGGCGGTCGCCGCCTGCACCGACGCGGAGACCGTCGACGACGGCCTCCTCGACACCCGCGGCGGCCTGCTCCACGACCTCGGCGACATGGCGCTCACCGACGCGGCGGACCCGGCAGGGGCGCTGGGCTACCTCGAGGAGGCGCTCACCGTCAGCGACGCCGCCGGGTCGCTCGGCCGGGTGGTGCTGGTGGCCTCGGCGCTGCACCAGGCGGCGGTGCGCCTCGGCGACACGGGCGGGGTCGAGCGCTGGCGGGCGGTGCAGGCGAGGGCGGCCTTCGCGGTGGCGGTGTCGCGCGAGGCGCTGCGCCTTCTCGGCCCGGCGGGGAACGGTGAGCCGGGGGAGGCGCCCACCTACGTGCTCGGCGACACCGGGGGCGCGCCGCACGTCGTCCGCATCCCGGGCGGGCGCGTCTCCGACGGCGCGATCTGGCGGCGGCGGCTGGCCGCGGAGCTGCGCCGCGCCGCACCCCGCGGGCGGGTCGCCGTGGTGCGGCGGGCGCGGCGCGGCAAGGGCGGCACGGCGACGGCGCTGCAGATGCTGGTGGTCGACGCCGGCGGCGTGGAGGCGCGCCAGGGTGGGTGCGGGCCGTCGCCCGAGCGCTGGCGGCGCGTCGTCCAGCCCAAGCCGGGGGCCGACCGCCTCGTCGAGGCATTGCGCGCGGCGCTGCGCTGAGCCGCGGTCCGACTCTGCGCCGGGTATGCTCGGCCGGCGATGAGCCTGTTCAGCCGCAAGCCGCCCGACCCGCGCGTGGTGGCGGACCCGCAGCGGCTGCCGCCAGGACAGGTGCTCACCGAGAAGTGGCCGGTGCTCCACTACGGCTCGGTCCCGACCTACCGCGACATCTCCGCCTGGCGGCTGCGGGTGGTCGGCGACGTGGCCACGCCGCTGACGCTCAGCTACGACGAGCTGCGCGCCCTGCCCGGCCGCGTCGACATCCGCTGCGACATCCACTGCGTCACCACCTGGAGCCGCTTCGACAACACCTTCACCGGCGTCCGCCTGCGCGACCTGCTCGACCGCGCCGGGGTGCGGGCGTCCGCGGAGTTCGTCGTCTTCCGCTGCGCCCAGGGCTTCACCACCTCGATCCCGATGGCGGTGGCCCGGGAGGACGAGAGCGCCGTGGTCTGGGCCCACGACGGCGCCGACCTGGCCCCGGAGCACGGCTGGCCGCTGCGCGCGTTGGTACCCCGCAAGTACTTCTGGAAGAGCGCCAAGTGGCTCGAGGCCATCGAGGCAGCCGATCGCGACCAGCTCGGATTCTGGGAGCGCAACGGCTACAACAACTCCGCCGACCCCTGGCTGGAGGAGCGGTATTGGTGACCATGGCTGAGCTCGGCCGATCCTGCGCTATGATTTCCGTACCGGGAGGCCCAGGATCCCTCCCACCGGCGCCCAGCCCCGCCCCACCCAGAAGGACGGCCCACCCATGATCAACGTCTCCGACTCCGCTCTCTCGCAGCTCCAGGAGCTCGTCCGCGCCGAGAGCCAGCCGGTCGGGCTTCGCGTCTTCGTCCAGCCCGGCGGGTGCTCCGGCTTCTCCTACGGGATGGGCCTCGACGAGAACCCCCCACGCCAGGACGACGAGATCGTCGAGGTGGGTGAGCTCAAGGTCTACGTCGACGCCTTCTCCGCGCAGTACCTCGAGGGTGCGGAGATCGACTACGTCGACCAGCTGATGGGCGGCGGCTTCACCATCAACAACCCCAACGCGGTGAAGACCTGCGGCTGCGGCCACAGCTTCCAGACCGCCGACGGGTCGGGCGAAGCTCGGGCCTGCGGGCACTGATCCGCAGCGCGTCGGGGGCGCGCTCTTCCTTGCGCGGCCGGGCGGCGGCCGCGGCGTGATCGTCCACCAGCGTCTTGCCAATGCCGTGCTGCTGCTCGGCCTGGTCGGGGCGCTGTGGGCGGCTCTCTGCATCTGGCAGCGGCGCGTCAGTCCGGCGCTGCGCGCGTACCTGCGGCTGACCGAGCTGGCCATCGGGGTCCAGGCGCTGGTCGGGCTGGCGCTCTTCGTCAGCGGACGGCGTCCCGCCCAGGGCATTCACTGGTTCTACGGACCTGCCGTGCTCCTCTCGCTGCCGGTGGCCTGGACCTACGCCAGGGGCGGCGGCGAGCGGCGCGAAGCCTGGGCACTGCTCGCCGGATCGCTGGCGGTGTTCCTCTTCGCCTGGCGGGCGATCAACACCGGCGGCTGAGCGGACCGACCGCGGCGCTCCGGGAGCCCGCGATAGACTGCGGGCCATGCCCCTCGCCGAGCCGCGCATCGTGGCCCTCGCCGGTGGCGTCGGCGCGGCACGGTTCCTGCGGGGGCTGGTGCGGGTGGTCGATCCCTCCGCGATCACGGTCGTCGTCAACACAGCCGACGACGTCGAGCAGCACGGGCTGTGGATCTCCCCCGACGTCGACTCGGTGGTCTACACGCTGAGCGGTCTGCACGACGAGGAGCGAGGCTGGGGCCTGCGCGACGAGACCTGGAACGCCCTTGCGTCGCTGCGCACCCTCGGCGAGGAGACCTGGTTCCAGCTCGGCGACCGCGACCTGGCCACCCACGTCTGGCGCACGGCGCGGCGGCGCGCGGGGATGGCGCTGTCGGCGATCACGGCGCAGCAGTGCGCGCGGCTCGGCGTGCCGGTGCGCGTGCTGCCGATGAGCGACGACGTGGTGACCACGCGCATCGTCTGCGAGGATCTCGGCGACCTCCACTTCCAGGAGTACTTCGTCCGCGAGCAGTGCCGCCCGCAGATCTCGTCGATCCGCTTCGACGGCATCTCGCGTGCGCGGCCGGCGCCGGGAGTGCTGGAGGCTCTCGGCTCGTGCGATGCGGTGATCGTGTGTCCCTCGAACCCGGTCATCTCCATCGGGCCCATCCTCGCGGTGCCCGGCGTCCGCGCCGCGCTGCAGGCGGTGCCGCGATGCGTCGCCGTGACGCCGATCGTCGCGGGTGCGGCGTTGAAGGGACCTGCGGCGGAGATGCTGCGCGCGCAGGGGGTGGAGGTGAGTGCGGCTGGTGTGGCCGGGCTGTACGCCGACTTCTGCTCGTCGATGGTCGTCGACCGCCGCGACGCCGCGGTCGCGGCCGGGGTCGAGGCGCTCGGGTTGCAGGCAGTCGTGGCCGAAACCGTGATGGCCACGGTCGACGACGCCGTGGCCCTGGCGTCGGTGGCGCTGCGTGCGGCGGTCGGTGAGCCGGGGCCGGCGGTGGCGGCATGAGCGTCGCCCTGGTCATCCCGGTCAAGGCGACGGTGGGGGCGAAGCAGCGGCTGTCGTCGCGGCTCGGCCCCGAGCAGCGGCGCATGCTGGCCCTGGCCATGGCGGGGGACATGCTCCGCACCGCGACGCGCGCGGTGCCTCCATCGCGCATCGTGATCGTGACGGGCGACGACGACGTGGCGCAGCTGGCGGCGCGGCACGGTGTTGCGGTGGTGCGCGACCGGGCGGCGGGGCAGAGCGCGGCCGTGCGGCTCGGCGTCGCCTGGGCGCAGGAGCGCGGGCACAAGGCGGTGGCCACGGTGGCGGCGGACTGCCCGCTCGCCGATCTCGCGGACCTGCGCGGCCTGGTGACCGCGGCGGGGCGTCCCGGCCGCTTCTTCCGCTGCGTGCCCGATTCTGCCGGAACTGGCACGAACGCGGCGGTGCTGCGGCCGCTCGACTGCGAGGTGTGGTCGTTCGGACCGGCGTCGCTGGTGCGGCACGCCGCGGCCGCGGAGCGGCTGGGCCTGCGCTTCTCCGTGCTCGACCTGCCCACCCTGCGGCCCGACTGCGACCGTCCCGAGGACCTGGACGCCATCCGCACCATGCGCGCACCGGCGGCGACCTTCCACGTCCTGCGGCAGCTCGGGCTGCTGGAACGGCGGGTGGGGTAGAGGAGCGCGGCGTGACGGAGGTCGGGGTGCGCCGTCCCGCGGGCGGGGTCTGGGCGGCGGGCGCCGTGTCGGTCGTGGGGGTGCGCGGCATACCGGTCGTGCGTGCCGGCGACGACCTCGCCGCGCTGGTCGCCGGCGGGTTGCGCGTGTCGGGCCTGGCGCTGCAGCCGTGGGACGTCGTCGTGGTGACGCACAAGGTGGTGAGCAAGGCTGAGGGCGCGACGGTGTCGCTGGACTCGGTGGTGCCGTCGCCGGCTGCGGTGGAGCTGGCGGCGCGGACCGACAACGACGCGCGGCTCGTCGAGGTGATCCTGGGGCAGACGGTGCGGGTGCTCAGCGCGCTTCCCGGTGTGCTCGTCTGCGAGACGGCGCACGGGCTGGTGTGCGCCAATGCGGGTGTCGATCGCAGCAACGTCGAGGGCGGTGACGTGGTGACGCTGCTGCCGCGGGATCCGGACTCGTCGGCTGCGGCGCTGCGCTCGGCGTGGCTGCCGTCGTGCAGCGGGGGGCCGCTGGGTGTGGTGATCTGCGACACGTTCGGGCGACCCTTCCGCGAGGCGGGGGTGAATGTCGCCATCGGTGTTGCGGGGATGCCGTCCCTGACCGACTATCGGGGGATGGGGGACACCTCGGGATACCTGATGCGCGCGTCGGCGCTGGCGACGGCGGACGAGATCGCCTCGGCGGCGGAGCTGGTGATGGGCAAGGTGGACGAGGTGCCGGTCGCGGTCGTGCGCGGGCTGCGCTGGGACGGCGAGGGCCGTGGCGCGTCGGAGCTGCAGCGTGACGCGGCGCGCGACGTGTTCCGGCGGGCTTCGCCATGAGCGACTCGGACGCGGCGGTGCAGGTGGAGGTGCTGCTCTTCGCCCGGCTGCGCGAGGTGGTGGGGCAGCCGTCGGTGCGGCTCGCGGTTCCGGGCGGCGCCGCGTCCGCTCGGGAGGTGTGGGCGGCGCTCGCGGCGCAGTATCAACGGCTCTCGGGCGCCGACGGCGGGCTGCGCGTCGCGGTGAACCAGGCGTACGCGGACTGGGACACCGCGGTGAGCAGCGGGGACGTCGTCGCCTTCATCCCGCCCGTGGCGGGTGGCTCGGGTCGGGGCGACGTGCACGTCTGGCTCACCGACGAGGTGCTCGACGCGCGGGCGGTCGAGGCGCTGGTGCGCACCGACGCGGACGGCGCCGTCTGCACCTTCATCGGGGTGGTCCGCAACCACGCCGAGGGCCACGCCGTGACCCACATGGACTACGAGGCCTACCCGGGCATGGCCGAGGCGGAGATGGAGCGGATCGCCCGGGACGCCATCGCCCGCTACGGGGTCACCGCCGTGGCCGCGGTGCACCGGCTCGGCCGCCTGTCGGTGGGAGAGGCGTCGGTGGTGGTCTCGGTCAGCGCCCCCCACCGCGCCGCCGCCTTCGACGCCTGCCGGCACACCATGGACACCCTCAAGGCGGAGGCCCCCATCTGGAAGAAGGAGCACGGGCCCGACGGCGCCGAGTGGGTCGACGAGCGGCTCCGCCAGCACTGAGGGCGGCCCGGGCGGGGGTATCCTATGGGCTCCGCGAGCGGGAGTAGCTCAGTTGGTAGAGCGCTAGCCTTCCAAGCTGGATGTCGCGAGTTCGAGCCTCGTCTCCCGCTCCACTCGTCCCCTGACCGGCGCCAACCGCGGCGGGCGATCGAACCGCGCGAGTCAGCTCGCGAAGGACACCGCAATGTCCGTCTGCATGTCGGTCAGCGTGGTGATGGTGGTGGCGGTGCCGGCTGCGACATCGAGCACCACTGCGCGCAGAGCTACCGACCCGCCGGATTCGATGGATTGCTTGGCGAGCAGGCGTCCGTCGGGAAGCCAGGCGAGTGGCTCCAGGCCGGCGCCGCCGACCACCTTGGCGGTGCCCTGCTGCAGATCGAGCACGTGCAGAGCGGTCTGCTCTTGCCACGATCCGCACTCGCTTCCTGCGGCAACCGTGGCGTAGGCGAGCTGCGTTGCGTCGGGCGAGAAGACCGCGTCGCCGGCGGCGTTCTGCTTCGACATGTCGAAGTGCTGCACCACGCTGCCGCCGCGGATGATGCGCACCTCGTCGACGCCCCTGCCTTCGTCCTTGGACGTGGGGATCGTCGGAGTGCGGAAGCACACTCCGGTGCCGTCGTCGGCAACACCGCTGAGCGGACACGAGCGGTCATCGGTCATCGGCGTTGCAACTCCCGTGTCGACGTCGACCACCCCGGTGTACCCGTGCACCGTCTGCATGCCGAACGGGCCGCAGCCGCAGCCGCCCAGTGGCACGCGTGCAATGACCAGGCCGGCTCGGTTCCAGGCCATCGCCTCGTACGACCAGGCGGCCTGGGGCGCGTCGGAGGTGGGATGTTGGGGATCGGAGATGCGCTCGGCGAGCAGGTGGGTCGCGCCGTCCTGCAGCCGGAAGAGCTGATCGCGGACTGCCCCTGTGGACGATCCTGCGATCGGGGTCACCACCGAGTACGCGGCGCTGCCATCAGGGCCAACACGGAACCACTCACTTGGAAGCGGTCCTGCATCGCTCACCGTGCCGTTTCTGTCCAGAACGTGCAGCTCATGCCCGTCCGTCCAGTAGGCGCCTCCAGGTCCGCCGGTTGCCGAGCCGGCGAAGCTGTGCCGGTCGAGCTTGGTGCTGGCAACGGTGTGGCCGTCGAGGTCGACCAGGCTGATCGTGGTGGCCGTGCCGTTGCTCGTCTCGGCCACGAGGAGCGGTGGGATCGGGGTCGGTGTCGAATCAGCGGTGGGCAGCGGCGCGGCTGCGCCCGTCGCTGTCGGACTGCTCGTGGGTACCGGCGATGCCTTCGCTTGTGGCACCGCCGCTGGTGCTGTTTGCCCGCACCCCGCCATCACCGCAGCGCACACGACCGCAGCCATTGCCGCGCGGTCCCTCCGTGCCCCCCGCATTGTCGTTCTCCAACCCGCCCGCGTCGTGCGGCGATTTCGTGAAAGCCTGAGTGGAACGCCCAACCTGCGGCGGCGGTTTCACCTCTTTGAAACACCGGTGCCTGGGCCAAGAGCGGCCGGAGCACGCCCCGCCCCACCCTCTCGTCGCAACAAGTACACTCAGCAGTGTTGACGATCCCTCGATGTCCGGCTCGGGATGGTCGCGACCATGAGGGCTCGTGAAGGAGGAGTGCCCATGCGCGCACGGAGGAAGCCCACCACCAGCACCGCCTCCAAGGTGTTCACCGCCGACGAGAAGGCGGCGATGCGAGAGCTGGTCAAGGAACGGCGAGCGAGTGGCAACAAGGCGGACGCCGAGGCCGACTGCCTGGCCAAGATCGCCGAGATGCCCCCGTCCGATCGCAGCATCGCTCAACGGGTCCACGAGCTGATCACCTCGAACGCGCCCCAGCTCGCACCCAAGACCTGGTACGGGATGCCCGCGTACGCCAGGGACGGCAACGTCGTCTGCTTCTTCCAGAGCGCCGCGAAGTTCAAGGCGCGCTACGCGACCCTCGGGTTCACCGACAAGGCCAACATCGACGACGGCGAGATGTGGCCGACGTACTACGGGATCAAGGCCTTGACCCCCGCCAACGAGGCCACGATCGCCCGGCTAGTGAGGAAGGCGGTCAGCTGACGGCGAGTCGGCCCGGCATGGGCGGGCGCGGCGCCGCCGCAGGCCTGCCCCGAGAAGTCCCACCACCGCGAGCGCGGCCAGCGAGGGGACAGCGGTGGTGGGCGGTGCCGCGGCGGTGTTCGGGCTGCCGGCAAGCGCCACCGGCTGCGCCTTCCCGCCGGGGATGGGCACCAGCGGTTGCTGCTCGGGCCCGGCGAGGACTGCGTCCATCGGCGGGGAGGCGTCGACGTCACGCATGGTGGCGAAGACCTGCGAGGTCTCCGGTGCACCCGCCAGCAGCGCGTCGGCGGGCCCGGCCAGGCTGAAGGCCTGGTAGCTGATCAGCGTGCTGCCGGGCGCGACGCCGAAGTCGGCCATGCGGCCGCGGAGCAGCAGCGTGTTGCCCTGGATCTCGCCGGTGACCGGGAACGCGGTCTGCGGGCGGTAGGCGATGGCCACCGCCGCGTTGACGTTGCTCACCGCGTTGCTGGAATCGACCTTGCCGCCGTAGAAGGTCAGCTTGCCGGTGGAGTCGGCCTCGGCGGTGAGGTACCAGGTGTCGCCCGCGTAGTCCCAGCGCACCACGTACTGCAGGCGCGAAGCCGGCAGGTCGGTCGACGTCACGGCGGAGTACGCCGCCAGGTCGCGGGTGAAGGCGGCCGCGCCCGAGTCGGCGAGGTCGATGCGTCCGACCACCAACGGCCCGTCGACGAAGACGCCGGAACCGAGGATGTCGAGCGAGGGAAGGTTGGTGCCGGCGGCGGTGTTCGGCCAGGTGGCGTCGCCGGCCTGCGAGGGCCGGAATGCGGTGGGATACGCCGTCGCGTAGGGGCCGTGACCGCGGAGCAGCGACGGGCCCTGCGCCAACTTGGTGACCTTGACCCAGGCGCTTCCCTTCGAGCCGAGCGACACCTCCTGGGTGGCGAAGCTGTTGTTGTTGTCCTGGATGACGTTGATCGCCCGCCCGTCGGCGTCCATGGTGATGTCGTTCATGTCGAGCAGCGAGCGGTCACCCTGGCTGGCGACGCAGGTGGTGCCGCTGGTGCAGATCGAGCCGAGGTGGGCGATGCGGTGTGATGCCAGTCCCGTCTGGAACACGGGATTGGAGTCGAGCGCGTCGGTACTCATGGCGACGTAGTGGTTCCACCTGGCGGGATTGGTGTCCTGCGGAGCGCCGTCGCTGACACCGGTCCAGTCCGGGGTGCCCATGTAGGCGATGGCGATGTGTCCTGGATCGCCTGCCACGACCTCGGGGAACACCGTGCTTCCCAGCGAGGGGAGGTTCACCTTGAGCTTCGGCGACCAGTGGGACGCGGGGATGCCCGGCGGAGTGGCGGTGGGGTCGTTGGCCGGATCGGTGATGCGCGAGAAGCTGTAGTAGAGCTGGCCGTCCTGGGCAACCCAGGTCGCGTAGAGGTTGCCCTGGCGGTCGAGGGCGATCCAGGTGAACACCTGGGCTGTGTCCGAGGAGACGTGGCCGACGTTGTACGCGGTCGGCGACTGCACCTGGGTCAGCGGTGCGGAGGCCACCTCGAAGCCGTTGCCGTCACGATAGCTCTGGTAGAACCAGCCGGAGCCGTGACTGCCCGGCTGGGTGTCGATGCGGCTGGGCCCGCTCTGGGTGACGCTGGGGATGACCGGCACGGCGGGATGCACGATGCCGCTGGTGTCGACCGCGGCCACCAGCTCGCCGGCGACGGGGATGTGGTACGAGTACACCGCCTCCAGCTCGAACCCGTTGGACATGATCCCCGGTGCGTCGACGGTGGAGATCCACTGCCGGTCGACGCCGGTGAAGGTGGAGGTGACCGGCGTCTGGCGGGCGGCGGGGAAGCTGTCACCGTGGTCGACGGAGCTGGCGTAGGCCTCCTGGGCCAGCGACTCCTGGTCGCCGAAGTTGACCGTGCCGTCGTAGTTGTTGACACGGTTGACGGTATCGCCGCCACCACCGGTGAGGCAGTTGGGCACCTGACGCTCCGCGCAGGTGAGGTCGACGATCTGCCGGTAGCTGTCACCGCCGTTGGTGGTGCGCCACAGGGTGCCGATCATCGTCCGTGAGCTGACCGGCCAGTCCACGAACCCGCGGTTGGTGTCGAGGCCGGCTCCCGGCTTGGGGTTGGCGACGGGTCGCTCGGCGCTGATCTGCGGCTCCCCGCCGAGGACGACAGGGGAGACCACCGAGGCAGGGCCGAAGGTCAGCGGCGCGGTCGAGAAGGTCACCGAGGGGATGCTGGTGGTGCTGGTGCCGGTCGACGCGGCCGCGGTTCCGGTGTACGTCTCGTTCACTGCGCCGTTCTCGCCGGTGATCTCCAGGATGTAGGAGCCCGCGTCGAGCTTCGAGGCGCTGGCCACGGCCGGCGAGCTGCCCAGGGTGGCCGAACCCTTGGTGTTGCCGGCGGAGTCGAGGATCCAGGCGTCGATGCCGTCGAGTCCCGTGCCTCCGGGGTTGCCGGTGGCCGGGCTGAACGTGAGGGTGACGGTGAGGGTGATCGACGCGGGGGGGAACCCCCCGGGGGCTGCCAGGGTGAGCGGGATGCTCTCGCACGACGGCGAGAAGCAGGTCACCGGGGCCACGTTGCCGCTCTCGTCGGCGCTGCCCGTGATCGGGCCGCCGCTGAACGCCTCCGAGCTGGGTGCGGCTCCCCCCACGCCGACGGTCAGCGAGGTGGGGGAGGGGGCGGCGACTGCGCGCTGCACCGGGGGGACGGCGAGCGAGAGGAGCAGGGCGGCAGGGGCGAGCAGCAGAAGACGGCGACGGATGTGCATCGAGGACTAGGACACCCGCCTGCGCCCGTCCATAGCAGCCCAGCCGTCGCCGACCCTTCCCGGCGTGCACCCTGCACCTGCCGTCGATGCCGACCGGACAGGTCCCCGACCGGCCCTACTCGCAGGTGCCCACCGGGAACTGCACCAGGAACGGCTGCGACACGTCGTAGTGCCCGTTGGCGTCGAAGCTGCGCACGACCGCGCGGTAGGTCTCGAAGGGCTCGAACCCGCTGGTGATGCGGATCGAATGCGACGTCACCATCGTGTCGTTCTCGTAGTGGGAGTCGTAGTACGTGTTGTCGTTGAGCGGGTCGTTGCTGTTGCCGTCAGGCAGCGTCGCCGCGCCGTGGCCGCCCCAGTCGAGGGTGGAGGTGGAGGGCGTGGAGGTCGTCCAGCTGACGTCCAGCGTGCAGCCGGCACTGGAGTTGTTCTCCAGGTGAGCCGAGACGCCGCTCACCAGTGGCGGTGCGATGCCGAAGTCCTGCTCGATGCTCGTCACCACCGAGGCGGTGACGCGCTCCATCGAGGTGGCCTCGGGCAGCTGCGCGTTGGAGGCGCCGGTCCACTCCGGTGACCACCATCCGCTGGGGTAGCTGTCGATGCCGGTGTACGCCTCGACGTCGTGAGTGGCCGGCGTGCCGTCGCTGAAGTCGCAGCAGAACGTCTCCGAGTACCACCACATGTCGGACCAGGTGAACTCGGAGCCGCCGATCACCGGGTTGGTGGTGCTGGCGGCGCTCACCTCATGGTTGATCAGGTCGGTCCACAGCGAGCCGTTGGCGGTGGCCTGGCCGGCCTGGTCCTCGCCGCTGCCCTGCGGGCAGGCGAGGTCGATGGTGGTGGTCGGCGGGCTGACCGGCTCCACACCGCCGTACCCGATGCTGTACAGCGGGTCCAGCCCCGCACAGTCGTAGCGAGCGTTCCCGAACTCGGCGATGTACACGGGACGGCTGTCGCCGCCGGGGTGCAGGCAGGACCAGATGTTGTCGAAGTTGAGCTGCGGGTAGTCGTCGACCCCCCAGAAGTCGAGTGCGGGGACGTCGGAGGCGGTCATCGCCCCGCTGCAGCCGACCACCTTGGTGCCGACCAGGTGATTGGGGTCGGTGGCGTGCACCAGGGCGACCTGGTGGGCGAGATCGTGGTCGGCGCAGGTGCCGCCGTACGGATTGTCGAAGAAGCAGTTGCGGTTGGTGGCGTCGGCGTCCACCTCGTTGCCCACGAGCCACAGGTAGGTGGCCGGGTGGTCGGCGAGGACCGACATCGCCTGCTTCAGGCCCGCCTCGGCTGCCGCCTCGTACTCCGCGCCCTGCGCGACGGGCTGCTCGGGCGGACCGTCCACCAGCCAGGCGACACCGATGCCCGCTCCCCAGAACGCGTCGGCGCACGCGGACACGTTCGGCAACGGCGGGGTGGGTGGCACGCTGACGGTCGGGTTGGGTGCCGGGGTGGTGAAGACGTCCTCGTACACCGGCGACTGGATCATGGTCACGCCCATTCCGGCGAGCAGCCGAGCGTCCTGCTGGCAGGTCGTCGGGTCGGCCCAGTCGGTGAATCCCGCGTGCCCGATGGGGAACGGCCAGTAGAGGAAGCCGCGAGGGTTGAACAGCTGCGCTCCCTGGCCGTCGTTGCGGTCGAGCGTGATGGCGTAGGAGATCGCCGTGTCGCGCTTGGTCACCGACGGCAGCGTGCTCCCCGCGTCGACTCCGGCGACCTCGACCTGCATTCCGGCCGGCCAGCCCGCCGTCGTCGCCGGTTCCAGGGTCACCGTCGCGGCACCCGCGGCCGCCGCCGGGAGGGTCACGCCGAACGATTGCCACAGCGCCTTGAGGTGCAGGGGCGCGGAGTCGGCGACGTCCCCGGCCGCGTCGCGTGCCGAGACCATGGCGACCCCGCCGCTCCCCTGGGTGGCGCGGATCCAGCCGCGCGCGCCGAAGCGCTGCCCGGACGTGGCGAGGGCCGTCTGGGTGAGGGTGGTGGGCGAGCTGCTCGGGATGAGCGCCAGCGTCGGGCCGCCGGTGGGACCGGTGGCGCCAGCGGTGGTCACCACGTCCGCGGCGACCGCGGACCCCGTGGCTGCGCCCCCCGCGGTGGTGACGGCGGCGACCGCCGTGCCCGCGAGCAGCAGGGAGAGGGTGCGGCTGCGGCGGGTCCGGCGCGTGGGAGATCCCGAGCTGATCAAGCCCTGCATGGCCTTCCTTCCTCCGTCGGGGATCCGCCGCGGTTCTCCAACCAGGTTGGGAAGGATATCGAACGAACCCGTGGGAGTCCAGCGCTTGACTCTCGCCACGACCTGGATTACCTTGATATCAAGCTACTCGCCATCAAGGCACAGGGGGACTCCGCCATGGTCGCAGTCATCGTGCGTCATCGGGTCAAGGACTTCGACGCCTGGAAGCCGGTGTTCGACGAGCACGGTGCGGTGCGCCGGCAGCACGGCGCGCTGGGCCACCAGCTCTACCGGGTCAGCGACGACCCCAGGGACGTCGTGATCGTCAACTACTTCAAGGACGCCGCCGGCGCGCGGGCCTTCGCCGCCGATCCCTCGCTGCCCGAGGCGATGCAGCGCGGCGGCGTCGACGGACCGCCCGACATCGCCTTCTGCGAGCAGGTCGAGGTCGTCGACCACCCGGTCACGGTTGCCTGACCGACCCCGATTCCCGCTGCGCCAGGGGGACTCCTTCGAGGAGGAGTTCCCCGGCGCCAGCCGCTCGGCGAGCGAGTGTGCGGCCAACCTGGCACGCACGGGCACGCTGCTCCTCGCGGAGCTGCAGCGTCGCCGCCGTCCCTATGCGGACCTGTCGCCGGCCGCCTTCCAGGTCCTGGCCATCATCGAGGGCGAGGGCGCACCGCTGCCACCGTCGGTGATCAGCGAGCGCACGCTGGTCACCAGCGGCACGATGACGGCGCTGCTGGACACGCTGACGCGCCGCGGCCTGGTGCGCCGCCTGCCGCATCCCGGCGACCGCCGCATGCTGCTCGTCGACCTCACCGACGCCGGTCGCGCCGTCGTCGACGTGGTGCTGCCGGCCACCCATCGCATCACCCAGGAGATGTTCGCGCCGTTCTCGGAGGCCGAGCGCGAACGTCTCCTGAAGCTGCTGGGCCGGGTGCAGGATCGGCTCGAGCTGCTCCGCGGCCAGCCTCCTCCCACGGATCCGCCACCGAAGCGACGCAAGCCGCGCGCTGCGTAAGAGGACAGACGGGCCTCTACAATCGCGGCCACCGCCATGGTCGGGCTGCTCATCATCCTCGCGCTGGGACTGGTCGTCCTCTTCTCGGTCCTCTACGCCACGCGGCTCGACGACAACCACGACGTGGTGGGCGACCTCGGGCAGCACCCCGGCTACATCCTCACCACCAACCGCGACGCCGGCCTCGGCATACCCCAGACCACGCTCTCCCCGGTCGACACGGTGTTCACCACCGAGCTCGACGTGTCCCGGGCCCTGCACGATGCGGCACTGCGCCACCGCGACGGCGAGGGAGACGCCGAGCGCGTCGAGGAGTAGGCGGGCCCGACGGCACGGGCGTTCGCGCGCTCAGCGTTGACATGCCTCCTGCACGGTGCTACTACCCGTCTCGCCCCTTCCCTGGCCTGCAGCCCGTTGGATCCCCGAGAGGAGGTGTCTCCATGTTCCCGGCTGCCTTCGACTACAGCGCGCCGGCGACGCTCGACGAAGCGCTGCGCCTGCTCCACGAGCGCGGCGAGGACGCCAAGGTCCTGGCCGGCGGGCAGAGCCTGATCCCGCTGCTCAAGCTGCGCTTCGCCACCCCGGCCCTGGTGGTCGACATCGGCCGGATCGAGGGCCTCGACGGCATCGGTCGCGACGACGGGACGCTGCACGTCAGGGCGCGCACCCGCCACGCCGACGTGGAGAAGGCGACCGAGCTGCGCGGCAGCCTCGACGTCCTCCTCGACGCCGCTCGGCAGATCTCCGACCCGCTGATCCGCAACCAGGGCACCGTGGGCGGGTCCCTCTGCCATGCCGACCCGGCGGGGGATTGGGGTGCGGTGATGCTCGCCCTCGGCGCCGAGCTGGAGGCGCGCACGGCGACGGCGTCGCGACGGGTGCCGGTGACAGGGCTCTTCGACGGGCCCTTCGCCACCACCCTGCGGCCCGAGGAATTGGTCACCGATGTCATCATCCCGCTGCCCACCGGCCTGGCGGGAGGGACGTACCTCAAGCTGGAGCGCAAGGTGGGCGACTTCGCCACCGTCGGCGTCGCGGTGCACGTCGAGCTGAGCGGCGACGGGCGCATCGGGCGTGCCGGCATCGGGCTGTGCGCTGTGGGGCCGACCAGCCTGAAGGCGACCGACGCGGAGAAGGCGCTGGTCGGGCAGGAGCCGAGCGACGGGATCATCGCCGAGGCGGCGCGGCTGGCCGCGGCGCACTGCCAGCCGGTCGCCGACCAGCGCGGCAGCGTTGAGTACAAGCGCGACGTGGTGCGCGTCTTCGTGCAGCGCGGGCTGCACACGGCCATCGATCGGGCGCGCGGAGGTGCGGCATGAACGTCAACGTCACCGTCAACGGCGCCAGGCGCAGTGCGGAGGCCGAGCCGCGGACGCTGCTCGTCGACTTCATCAGGACCACCCTCGGCCTGACCGGGACCCACATCGGCTGCGACACCTCGTCGTGCGGCGCCTGCACCGTGCTGCTCGACGGGTGCCCGGTGAAGTCGTGCACGCTGCTGGCGGCGCAGGCGGACGGACGCAACCTCAGCACCGTCGAAGGCCTGGCCGACGGCGCCACCCTGCACCCGGTGCAGGAGGCCTTCCACACCGAGCACGGCCTGCAGTGCGGCTTCTGCACCCCGGGGATGATGATGGTCGCCGCGGCGCTGCTGGAGGAGAACCCCAACCCCTCCGAGGAGGAGGTGCGCTGGGCCATCAGCGGCAACATCTGCCGCTGCACCGGCTACATGAACATCGTCAAGGCGATCCGGCGCGCCGCCGAGCTGGGGGTCGAGGTGCACTCCGAGCCGGTCTCGGCGCCGGCCGCGGGAGTTGCGTGATGGCCATCGCGGAACAGCCGGCACTGGGCGGAATCGGCGAGTCGGTCCTGCGCAAGGAGGACGCGCGCTTCATCCGCGGACACGGCAACTACGTCGACGACATCGTCCTTCCCCGCATGCTGCACATGGCCATCCTGCGCAGCCCGTACGCCCACGCACGCATCCGCTCCATCGACACCGCGGCGGCTGAGGCGCTGCCCGGCGTGGTGGCGGTGGTCACCGGTGCGCTGCTGGTGCAGCACAAGCTGGCCTGGATGCCCACCCTCTCCGGCGACACCCAGGCCGTGCTGGCCACCGACAAGGTGCGTTTCCAGGGCCAGGAGGTGGCCTGCGTGGTCGCCGAGTCGAAGTACGTCGCCGAGGACGCCGTGGGGCTGATCGACGTCGACTACGAGCCGCTGCAGGCGGTGGTCACGCCCCAGCAGGCGCTCTCGCCCGACGCTCCGATCATCCGCACCGACAAGGACGCCACCGACAACCACATCTACCACTGGGAGGCGGGGGACAAGGCGGCCACCGAGGCGGCCTTCGCACGCGCCGCCCGCGTCGTGTCGCTGAGCACCTTCTACCCGCGTTGCCATCCCGCCCCGCTGGAGACCTGCGGCTGCGTCGCCGACCTCGACCCGATCACCGGCCAGGCGACCATCTACATGACCTCGCAGGCACCGCACGCGCACCGAACCCTGTTCGCCCTGGTGGCGGGCCTGCCGGAGGAGAAGATCCGCGTCATCTCGCCGGACATCGGCGGCGGCTTCGGCAACAAGGTGCCGATCTATCCCGGGTACGTGGTGGCCACCGCGGCGTCGCTGCTGCTGGGACGTCCCGTGAAGTGGATCGAGGACCGCACCGAGAACCTCATCTCGACCGGCTTCGCCCGCGACTACCACATGACCGGCGAGCTGGCCCTCGACGCGGACAATCGCTTCATCGGCCTGCGCGTGTCGCTGCTCAGCGACAACGGCGCCTTCTTCTCCGACGCCCAGCCGTCGAAGTTCCGCGCCGGGCTGTTCCACATCGTCACCGGGTCCTACGACATCCCGGCGGCGCACATCGTGGCCGACGGGGCGTACACCAACAAGGCGCCCGGCGGCGTCGCCTACCGCTGCTCCTTCCGCGTCACCGAGGCGTCGTACCTGATCGAGCGCCTGGTCGACACCGCGGCGCACGAGCTGGGCGTCGACTCGGCCGCGCTGCGCATGCGCAACTTCATCCAGCCCGAGGCCTTCCCCTACCGGTCGGCGACGGGCTTCGAGTACGACAGCGGCGACTACCCGCGCGCCATGCGGGTGGCCCTGGAGGCGCTCGGCTACGACGACCTCCGCCGCGAGCAGGCGGAGAAGCGGGCGCGCGGCGAGCTGATGGGGATCGGCGTGGCCAGCTTCACCGAGGTGGTCGGCGCCGGCAAGGGCCGGGACTACGACATCGTCGGCCTGCGCATGTTCGACTCCGCGGAGCTGCGCGTGCACCCCACCGGCAAGGCGATCCTCAAGCTGGGCGTGCGCTCGCAGGGCCAGGGCCACGAGACCACCTTCGCCCAGATCGTCGCCGAGGAGCTGGGCATCCCCGCCGCCGACGTCGAGGTGAAGGAGGGCGACACCGACAACACGCCCTACGGCCTGGGCACCTACGCGTCGCGCTCGACGCCGGTGGGCGGCGCCGCGACCGCGGTGATCTCCCGCAAGCTGCGCGACAAGGCCAAGCAGATCGCGGCGCATCTCTTCGAGGCCGACGCGGCCGACATCGAGTTCGAGCGGGGCCGCTTCTGGGTGAAGGGGTCGCCCGACCAGGTGAAGACCATCCAGGAGATCGCCTTCGCCGCCTACTCGAACATCCCGGAGGGCATGGAGGCGGGGCTGGAGGGCGTGCACTACTACGACCCGCCCAACATGACCTTCCCCTTCGGCACCTACCTGGTGGTGGTCGACGTCGACCGCGGGACCGGCGTGGTCAAGGTGCGGCGCATGGTGGCCGTCGACGACTGCGGCGTGCGCATCAATCCGATGATCGTCGAGGGACAGATCCACGGTGGCCTGACCGAGGGCTTCGGCATCGCCTTCATGGAGCTGATCACCTTCGACCCCGAGGGGAACTGCATCGGGTCCACCTTCATGGACTACCTGCTGCCCACCGCATGGGAGACGCCCAGGTTCGAGACGCTGGCCACCGTCACCCCCTCGCCGCACCATCCCCTGGGGGCGAAGGGCGTCGGGGAGTCGGCGACGGTGGGGTCGCCGGCGGCGTATGTCAACGCGGTCATCGACGCGCTGGCGCCGCACGGCGTGCGCAACATCGACATGCCCGTGACCTCGGACAAGGTCTGGGCGGCGCTGCGCGGCGCGGGGGTGACGGAGTGAACGAGGACGTTCTGGCCAGGCTCGCCGCCAACGCGGCGGCGGGAACGCCGTGCGCGCTGGCCACGGTCGTGCGCACGGAGTCGCCGACATCGGCGCATCCCGGCGACGCCGCGGTCATCACCGCCGACGGTGCGGTGCACGGCTGGGTGGGTGGCAGCTGCTCCGAGCCGCTGGTGCGGCGCGAGGCGCTGCGCGCCATCGCCGACGGACAGCCGCGGCTGGTGCGCGTCATCCCCTCGCAGGCGGCGTCGGAGCAGCGCACCGACTCCGAGGTGACGGTGGCGACGACCTGCCCCAGCGGCGGGGCGCTGGAGATCTTCGTCGACCCGCAGCTGCCGCGGCCGCTGCTGATGGTGATGGGCCAGTCGCCGGCCGCGAGGACCCTGTTGCAGATGGGCTCGCTGAGCGGCTTCCGGACCTGCGCGGTGCATCCGGGGGCGCGGGCCCAGGACTTCCCCGGGGCCGGACGGGTGCTCGCCTCCCTGGAGGAGGTCGCCTCACTGGCGGCGGCGCTGGACGTCTGGGTGGTTGTGGCCACCATGGGGCATTACGACGACGAGGCGCTGGCGGCGGCGCTGGGGCTGCCGCAGGCGGACGTGTCGCTGGTGGCCAGCGAGCGGCGCGCGGCGGCCGCTCTGGCGGCGCTGCGGCTTCGCGCCGTGGATGAGGCGCAGATCGCGCGCGTGCGCACACCGGCCGGTACGCATCGAGGGGCGACGCAGGAGGAGATCGCGCTGCACGCGCTCGACGACGTCGTGGTGCGGCGGCGCGCGCGGCTCGCCGAGCTGCGGATCGTGGCGGAGGCCGAGGTCGCCGAGCCCTTCGTGATGGAGGCCGAGCCGCAGCCCGAGAGCGGGGAGGAGCTCGAGGTGCAACCGGAGCCCGCCGTCGCCACCGCGCCCGTCCTCACGGCGCTGGAGATGTTCGCCGTCGATCCCGTGTGCGGGATGACGGTCGACATCACGTCGTCGACGCACCATCTGCTGCACGGTGGGGTGACCTACCACTTCTGCTGCGTCGCCTGCGCCATGGAGTTCCAGAGCGAGCCGGCTCGGTTCACGGCGGCGGCAACCGCTTGAGCGGTGGGCGGTCGGCGGGAATCGTCCTCGCCGCCGGCGAGTCGCGGCGCATGGGGAAGCCCAAGCAGCTCCTGCCTCTCGACGGGCGCCCGCTGCTGGAGCACGTCGTCGCCGCCGCCTGCGACTCGCGGCTCGACGAGGTTGTGGTCGTGCTTGGCGCCAACGCCGACGCCATTCGCCAGGCGGTGTCGTGGGGTCGCGCCCGCATCGTCGGCAACCCGCGTCACGCAGAGGGCATGAGCACCTCGCTTCGCGCAGGCGTCGAGGCGCTCGACGCGACGGTCGATCGCTGCGCCGTCATCCTGGGCGACCAGCCGAGCCTCACCGCCGCGCTGGTCGACCGGCTCCTGGAGGCGCAGACCGAGTCGCGCCTGCCGGTCGCGGCGCTGCAGGTGGACGGGCTGCTCCAGCCGCCGGTGGTGCTGGGTCGCGAGCTGTGGCCCGATCTCCTTGCCCTGCAAGGCGACGTCGGCCTTCGCGAGGTGCTGCGCTCGCGTCCCGACCAGGTCGCCGCCGTCGTGCCGCCCACCGCTCCGGTCGACGTCGACACCCCCGAGGACTACGCGCGGCTCTAGTCCTCGACCCCTTCGCCGGTGGCGTCGTAGCGCGGGAAGCGCCAGGCCATCTCGGCGGCGAGGAGGCCGCCGTGCCCGAGGGAGGCGAGGTGCTCCGCGTCGAGGGGCTCCCCTGCGAAGCAGCGGGTCAGGAGGAGGTCGAGGGCGGTGCGGCGGGAGAACATGCCGCACGAGGCGACGCCGATCACCGGGGACCCGTGCAGCTCCACGACCCAGTACGAGCTGCCCGGATGCACCGGGAGGCCGCGGCGGATGACGCGCGCACCGGCGTCGACGACGCCGCGCCAGGTGACGTCGAGCGGGTCGACGGAGGCGACGCCGACGGCCAGGGCGACGTCGGCGCGCTGCGCCGCCTCCTCCAGCGCGGCGCGCGTCGCGGCCGGGTCGGAGGAGACGTAGCGGACGGCCTCGACGTCGCCGCCGAACCAGGTCACCTTGGCCCGCAGCGAGCGCTCGAAGCGCTCGCGCTCGCCCTCCGACAGTCGCTCGCGCACCACCACGCCGACGCGCAGCGGCAGGAATGCACGCACACGCATCAGTGCGCCGCCCGACGACGACAGCGCCGCGTCGAGCACCGAGCCCGCGATGGCGAGGGGCGTGATCTTCACCCCCGCCAGCGTCTTGCCCGCGTCGACGGGAACGCCGTCGGGCAGGGCGAACACGGTGATCCCCTCGACGGCGTTGAGCGCCTGCAGCCGCGCCGCGTCGACGTGCAGCAGGCCTCGTGCCACGGCCGAGAGGCGCACCTGCGACTCCACCGGCCGGTGCACGTCGACGCCGTCGCCCGCGACCGCGCGGGCGATGCGCATCGCCGCCGTGTCCTCGTCGACGTCGCCGGGCTCGAGCCAGAGGAGGTGCAGCTCGTCGGGCGCGGCGGCCTCGAGGGTCAGGACGTCGGCGCGCTCGAGACGGTGTCCCTTCAGCAGCGAGGGACGGCCGTCGGCGCCGAGCACGTCGCGGCAGAGCACCGCGCCCACCCAGCGCGCGGGCGGCCCGCCGAGCGCAGCGCCGTCGAGAGCCTCCAGCCTCACGCGACCGACGCCGCCGCCTTGGTCACCGCCTCGCGGCCCAGCCGCCCGCGCCGCGCCGCCACCACCTCGGCGAGGATGGCCACGGCGATCTCCTCGGGCGTGGCCGCGCCGATGTCGAGGCCGACCGGGCTGTGGATGCGGGCGATGTCCGCGTCGCCGAAGCCCGCCTCGCGCAGGCGCGCGACGCGCTTGCCGTGCGTCGTGCGGCTGCCGATGGCTCCGACGTAGCCGGTGCGCGAGCGGAGCAGCACGCCGAGCGCCGGGTCCTCGAACTTGGGGTCGTGCGCCAGGCACACCGCGGCGTCGCGCGGGCCGAGGTGCAGCGCGGGCAGCGCCTCGTCGGGCCACCTGGCGATCAGCGCGCCGGCGTCGGGGAGGCGCTCCGCGGTGAGGAACGCGGTCCGGGGGTCGATGACCACGACGCGGTAGCCCGCCGCCCGCGCCATGCGCGACAGCGCGATCGCGATGTGCACTGCGCCGACCACCGCCAGCAGCGGAGCCGGGACGATCGGGTCGACGAAGACCGAAACCCCCTCCACCTCCTCGAGTCCCGCGATGCCAGAGGCGAAGCGGCGCTCCACCAGTCCCGCGACGGCCGCGTCCGCCGCCGCCGAGCCGAGCGATCCGGTGAGCCCGGCGTCCTCGACCAGCGCGGCCCGCGCCCCGGCGGCGCCTCCGCTGACCACGGTGAGGAGGGCGACGGCACGCTCGTCGCGCACGGCGTTGCGCACCGCCTCCAGCACCGGGTCGCTGCCGTCCCAGCGCACCGTCTCGACGAAGATGTCGACCGTGCCGCCGCAGGCCAGCCCAACCTCCCAGCCCATCTCGTCGCTGATGCCGTAGTGGAGCAGCCGTGGCGGGGCCTCGCCGCTCAGCGTCGACTGGGCCTCGCCGATCACGGCCGCCTCCAGGCAGCCGCCGCTCACCGACCCGGCCATGCGCCCGTCGCGATCCACCAGGAGTCGCGCCCCGGTGGGACGCGGGGTCGAGCCTGCGGTGGCGACCACGGTGGCCACGGCCAGCTCGGGGTCGCGCGCCGCCCAGTCGTCGAGGGTGGGGAGGAGGTCACGCATCGTCACCCGAGTATCCCCTCGCGCTGCCCCGGCGGCAAGGCGCAGCGCGAGAGACGCCGTCGCAGCGCAGGCGCACAATGCCGGGATGCAGATCGAGAACTCCTTCACCGTGGGCGCCTCGCCCGATGCGGTCTACGCCTTCCTCCTCGATGTCAACCGGGTGGTCGCCTGCGTGCCCGGGGCCGAGCTCTCCGAGGTGGTGGACGCCGACACCTTCCGCGGCAAGGTGCGCATCAAGGTGGGTCCGGTGACGGTGAGCTACAACGGCACGGCGCACATCACCTCGCGCGACGAGGCGACGCGGACGGCGACGCTGTCCGCCGAGGGCCGTGAGACGACGGGCTCGGGCTCGGCGCGCGCCACCACCGCGATGAGCGTCACTCCCGAGGGCGAGGGCTCGGCTGTGCGCCTGGCGACCGACTTCACGGTGGTTGGGAGGGTCGCCCAGTTCGGCCGGGGGATCATGGAGGAGGTGTCCCGCCGGCTGGTGGGGCAGATGGCCGACTGCATCCGCGAGAAGCTGGAGGAGGAGGCCGGGGCGCCCGCCGCGCCATCGGAGCCGTCACCCGCGCCGCCGCGCGTCCAGGTGTCGCCGGAGCCACCGGAGCGCAGCGAGCCGGCGCCGGTGGACGCCCTCGCCCTGGCCCGGTCGGTGGCGGCGGACCGGCTGCGCGCGGCCGGACCGGGACGGCTGGCCGGCGTCGCGGTCGGGCTGTTCGCGGTGTACCTGCTCGCGCGCCGGCTGCGGCGGC
Source organism: Candidatus Dormiibacterota bacterium (assembly GCA_035652335.1). GTDB lineage: Bacteria > Chloroflexota > Dormibacteria > Aeolococcales > Aeolococcaceae > DASRDZ01. The sequence continues at coordinate 14,926 of DASRDZ010000051.1, read as the reverse complement.
GCCGGGGCTGACCGGCCTCAGGACCTGCGCGCGGGCAGCGCGGCCAGCAGCCTGCCGAGCTCGTCGAGCGCGTGCACGTCGTTGGCGGCGAGGAAGTCGTCGCAGTACGGCAGCGCGGCGCGCATCCCGCGGGTCTCCGGGCTGTACCCGCCGGCGCCGAGCAGCGGGTTGAGCCAGATCAGGCGGTGGCAGCTGCGGCGCAGCCGCGCCATCTCCTGTGCCAGCGCCTCGGCGTCGCCGCGGTCCCACCCGTCGCTGATCATCAGCACGACGGCGCCGTGGCCGAGCACGCGGCGCGCGAAGCGCCGGTTGAAGTCGTGCAGCGCGTCGCCGATCCGGGTGCCGCCGCCGATGTCGTGCACCTGGGCGGCGACGTGGTCGAGCGCCTCGTCGACGTCGCCGCGGCGGAGCAGGTGGGTGATGCGGGTGAGCCGCGTCGAGAAGGCGAAGGTCTCGACCCGCCGCCGGTGGCCCACCGCATGGGCGAAGACGAGCAGCTGCCGCGAGTAGCGGTCCATCGAGCCGCTCACGTCACAGAGGATGACCAGCGGGCGCTGCGTGGTGCGGCGGCGCATGCGGGCGAGCTGCACCGCCTCGCCGCCGTGGCGCGCCGCGATCCGCATGGTGCGGCGCAGGTCGATCCCGCCGCGCCGGTCGCTGCTGCGGCGGCGGGTGCGCCGCTCGGCGACGCGCCAGGGCGCCTGGCGCAGCAGGCGGCGAACCTGGAGCGCCTCCTCCCAGGTCATGTCGCGGAAGTCGCGATGGCGGAGCATCTCCTCCGCGCTGTACCCGGAGCTGCTCAGCACCGAGGGCGGACCCTCCTGCTCGCGCACCAGCTGCGACGAGGGCAGCCCCAGCAGGGCCAGCCACTCCTGGGCCCGCCGGGGGTCGACGGGCAGCGAGCGCCCCCGCTGCGGCAGCGCGCCGGCACTGAGGGTTGTTGCCACGTCCGACCAGAACAGGGCGAAGGCCGCGTCGAAGACCTCGACCTCCTCGTGCCGGCCCACGAACACCGCACGGAGGGCGTCGCGCACCTGCTCCAGGCTGGCGGCGTCGACGCAGGCCAGCGCGGCCGCCGCGTCGATCAGCCGGTCGGGTCCCGTGCGCAGCCCGGCGTCGCGCAGCAGACGCGCGAACAGCGCGAGCCGTGGCAGCGGGTCGGTGGCGGCCTCCACCGGCTCAGCCCGGCAGCGCCTCGGCGATCGCCTCGGCGGCGCGGTCGAGGTCCTCCTGGTACTTCACCGCGGCGCCGACGGTCTCCCGCAGCGAGGGCGCGTCCGCCTCGTCGCGGCCCAGCGCCGCCAGCGCGCGCGCCCAGTCGACCGTTTCTGCCACACCCGGCAATTTGTAGAGGTCCATGCCCCGCATCCGCTGCACCACCTCGGTGACCTGGCGGGCCAGCCGCTCGCTCACCTCGGGAGCGCGCACCCGCACGATGGAGACCTCGCGCTCCAGGTCGGGATAGTCGATCCAGTGGTAGAGGCAGCGCCGCTTCAGCGCGTCGTGCACCTCGCGGGTGCGGTTGCCCGTCAGCACCACGAAGGGTGGCCGCCTGGCTCGCACCGTGCCCAGCTCGGGGATGCTGATGGCGAAGTCGCCGAGCACCTCGAGGAGGAAGGCCTCGAACTCCTCGTCGCTGCGGTCGATCTCGTCGATGAGCAGCACCGGGGCGACCGGGTCGTCGTTGTCGATGGCGTCGAGCAGCGGGCGGCGCAGCAGGAACTCGGCGGAGAAGAGGTCGCGCTCCGCGCGCGAGCGGTCGTCGGACTCGCCGAGCATGCGGATGTGGAGGAGCTGCCGCGCGTAGTTCCACTCGTACGCGGCGTGGCCGAGGTCGATGCCCTCGTAGCACTGCAGGCGGATCAGGCGGGCGCCGAGCACCGCCGCCATGGCGCGCGCCGCCTCGGTCTTGCCCACGCCCGCCTCGCCTTCGAGGAAGAGCGGCTTGCCGATGCGCAGGGCGACGAGGATCGCTGTGGCCAGCCGGCGGTCGCAGAGGTAGCCGTGCTCGGCCAGACCGGCGACGACGGCGTCGACCGACTCCAGCCCCGCGGCCGGGGACGTGCTGCTCACGTTCCCAGCCTGACCCGTGCTCGGGCCGTCGGTCAAGCCGCCGCCTGCAGCGCCCGCACGGTGAGCACCTCGGTGAGGTGGGTCTTGTAGGCCGCGCTGCCGCGCACGTCGGAGGTGGGCTCGATGTCCTGTGCCACCTGCGCCGCCGCGTCGGCCAGGGAGGCGCCGCCCGCCAGGGCGCGCTCCACCGCCGCACCCCGACGCGGCGTCGCCGCCAGGTTGACCAGGCCGACGCGCCACTCGTCGCCGACGCGCTGCACCGCCACGCCCGCCAGCGCCCAGTCGTAGAGCCGCCGGCGGAACTTCTGGTAGGCGTGCGCGCCGGTGGCGACCGGGAAGCGCACCTCGGTGATCACCTCGTCGGGCGCCAGGGCGGTGGTGAAGACGTCGCGGTAGAAGTCGGCCGCGCGGTGCGTCCGCCGGGTGGTGACGATCTCGGCGTCGAGCATCAGCGCCAGCGCGTTGTAATCCCCGGCGGCGTCGCCGTGGGCCATCACCCCGCCCATGGTGCCGAGGTTGCGGACCTGGGTGTCCCCAACCTCGTAGGCCACCTCGGCGAGCAGCGGCAGCGCCTCGCGCACCACCGGGCTGCCATGGATGTCGGCGTGACGCGCCAGCGCGCCGATCACCAGGGTCCCGTTGTCGCGCCGGATGTGTGCGGCGCCGGCAACGCGCGAGATGTCGACCAGCGCGGAGGGCTGGGCCAGGCGCATGCGCATCAGCGGAACCAGGCTCTGCCCGCCCGCGATGAGCTTGGCCTCCTCGCCGTAGCGGGTGAGCAGCGACGCGGCCTCGTCGAGGGAGCCGGCCCGGGCGTACTCGAAAGCGGCGGGGATCATCGCCGTGCCTCCTGCAGCAGCGCCCAGATGCGGTCGGGACTGGCCGGCATCTCGACGTGGGTGATGCCGAACGGCGACAGGGCGTCGACCACGGCGTTGATCACGGCCGGCGACGAGGCGATCGTCCCCGCCTCGCCGATGCCCTTGACCCCCAGCTCGTTGGTTGGGCTCGGCGTGACCGTGCGGTCCAGCTCGAAGTCGGGCATCTCGGCGATGCTGGGGACGAGGTAGTCGAGGAAGGTGCCGGTGAGGAGCTGTCCCGAGTCGTCGTCGTAGCGCAGCTCCTCGAACAGCGCCTGGGCGATGCCCTGGGCGATGCCGCCGTGCACCTGCCCGTCGACCACCATCGGGTTGACGACGACCCCGCAGTCGTCGACCGCCACGTAGCGGTCGATGTGCACCGCCCCGCTCTCGACGTCGACCTCGACCACGCACACGTGGCAGCCGAACGGCCAGACGAAGTTGGGCGGGTCGAAGTAGCTCACCGCCTCCAACCCCTGCTCCATGCCCTCGGGCAGGCCGGCCCCGTAGCTGGCGAAGGCCAGCTCGCCGATCGTCCTGGCGTCGGCGGGATTGCCGCGCACGTGGTAGCGGCCGCCGTCGACCACGATGTCGGCCTCCGCCGCCTCGAAGATGTGCGCCGCCAGCGCGGTGGCCTTCTCGACCACCTTGTGGCACGACTTGAGCACCGACATGCCGCCCACCGCCAGGCTGCGCGAGCCGTAGGTGCCGTAGCCGAAGGGCGACTCGGCGGTGTCGCCGTGGCGGACGTCGATCGAGTCGTAGGGAACGCCCAGCGCGTCGGCGACGATCTGCGCGAAGGTGGTGTCGTGCCCCTGGCCGTGGGCGTGGGTGCCCACCACCACGGTCACCGACCCCGTCGGATGCACCCGCACCACCGACGACTCGACCAGCGCCACCCCCGCCGCCGGCGCGGTCGCCGCCGCCGGCCCGAGCCCGCAGATCTCGACGTAGGTCGACAGCCCGATGCCGATGTGGCGTCCGGCTGCGCGCAGCTCCTGCTGCCGCCGGCGCAGCGCCGCGTAGTCGACGATCTCCAAGGCGCGGTCGAGCGTCTTGTCGTAGTCGCCGGAGTCGTAGACCAGCCCGAAGTTGTTGGTGTGCGGGAAGTCGTGGACGAAGTTGCGGCGCCGCACGTCGGCGGGGTCCATGCCCAGCTTGCGGGCCACCATGTCGACGGCGCGCTCCACCAGGTGGGTCGCCTCGGGACGCCCGGCCCCGCGATAGGGGTCGGTCGAGGTGCGGTTGGTGAAGATGCCGATGCTGCGACCGTGCACCGCCTTCCACCCGTAGCAGCCGCCGGCCACCAGCGAGGCGACCGCCTGGAAGGCGCTGAACACGCCGTGGTAGGCGCCCACGTCGAGCAGCTGGGTGAGACGCAGGCCCACCAGCGTGCCGTCGTTCTTCGCCGCCACCTCGATGTCGAAGATCTGCCCGCGCCCGTGGGTGGTCGCCACCATGTTCTCGGTGCGCTCCTCGTTCCACTTGACCGGGCGCTCGGTCAGCTTGGCGGCGGCGCAGCAGAGGTACTCCTCCGGGTAGGGGCGGATCTTGCTGCCGAAGGCGCCGCCGACGTCGGGGGCGATCACCCGCATCTGCGCCTCGGAGAGGCCCATCGCCCCGGAGATGAAGAGGCGCAGGAAGTGGGGCACCTGCGTCGAGGACCACAGGGTCAGCCGGTTCTCGAAGGGCACGAACTCGGCGATGCAGGCGCGCATCTCCATGGCGATGGGGGCGAGGCGCTGCTGGGTGATGCGCTCCCTGACCACGACGTCGGCCTCGGCGAAGGCCGCCTCGATGTCCCCGCCGGGGAACTCGGCGTCCCAGGCGACGTTGTCGGGACGGCCCGTCTCCACCACCGGGCTGCCCGGCTGCATCGCCTTCTCCAGGTCCATCACAGCGGGCAGCGGGTCGTAGTCGACGCGGACGAGCTGGGCGGCGTCGGACGCGAGGTACCGGTCCTCGGCGACCACCACCGCGACGGGCTGGCCCTGGTACACGACCTCGTCCTCGGCGATGGGGAACTGGTCGGGAACCTGCTTCTTGTCGGGAACGAAGGCCGGCGCCACCGGCAGGGCTCCGGCCAGCACCGTCCTGAAGTCGCGTGCGGTGTACACGGCGACCACGCCGGGCGCTGCGGCGGCGTCGGTGAGGTCGATGCGCACCACCCGCGCGTGGGCGTGCGGGCTGCGCACCACGACCATGTGGGCCATGCCCGTGAGATGCATGTCGTCCACGTAGCGGCCGTGGCCGGTGATCAGGCGGGGGTCCTCGCGGCGCTGGATGCGCGCACCGACCATCTGGGTGACGGCCATGGCTCAGCTCCCCGCCGCAGCGGCGGGCGCCGCGGCCGGCGTCCCGCTCACGGGCATGGTGGCGCCGCCGTTCATCGTGGCGGCGGCTCTGCGCACGGCGCGCATGATGTTGGCGTAGCCCGTGCAGCGGCAGAGATTCCCCTCCAGTCCCTTGCGGATCTCGTCGTCGGTGGGCGAGGGGTTGTCGTCGAGGAGCTGCGCCGCGGCCATGAGGAATCCGGGTGTGCAGAAGCCGCACTGCAGGCCGTGCTCGTCCCAGAACGCCTGCTGGACGGGGTGGAGCGCGGAGCCCTCGGCGAGGCCCTCGACGGTGGTCACCGCACGGCCCTCGGCCTGCACGGCGAACACGCTGCACGACTTCACGGCGCGCCCGTCGAGCAGCACGGTGCAGGCGCCGCACTGGCTGGTGTCGCAGCCGATGTGCGTGCCGGTCAGCCCGGCCACCTCACGCAGGTAGTGGGCCAGCAGCAGGCGGGGTTCGACGAGATCCTCGCGCTGCCTCCCGTTCACGGTCAACGACACGGGCTGCTTCACGGGCTGTCCTCCAACGCACCTGCCTCGCGTGGACGCGAACAAGGTGGCGTGACCGCTGCCGCGCCATGCTGGCACCGGGCCCGGGCGAAAGCAAGATCGCGGGGCCGGCGTGCCGTCGCCGGTCGCGCCTAGGAGGCGGCGCCGACGATGCGGTACGACCGCGAGCTTGCGTCGACGGCGAGCTGCACGGCGCCGAGCAGTCCTGCGTGCGGTCCCAGGGTCGAGGCGACCACCGGCACCGGCCGCTGCAGCAGGGTGTGCGCGGCCGCCTGGCTGATGGCGTCGAGGTAGAGGTCGCCGGCCTGCACCAGCGGGCCGCCGATGACCACCATCTCCGGGCCGACGATGTTGAGGAGGTAGGCGATCCCGCGCCCCAGGTGGGCTCCGGCGTCGCGGAGGATGTCCTGGGCCACCCGGTCTCCGCGCCCCGCCATGCGAGCCACCACCTCGGCGTCGAGCGGGCCGTCGTGGTCGCGCAGCAGGGTGCTGTCGCCGCGGCGCAGCGCCTCGTTGGCCCAGCGGGTGATCGCCAGCGAGCCCGCCACCGTCTCCAGGCAGCCGCGGTTGCCGCAGTTGCAGAGCTCACCGCCCTCGACCACCGGGCAGTGACCCACCTCGCCGGTGTGGCCGCTGCCGCCGGTGAAGATCTCGCCGTTCATCACCAGCCCGGCGCCGATGCCCGTGCCCGTGTACACCCAGGCGTAGCTGCGCACGCCGCGCGCCGCGCCCAGCTTGCCCTCGGCCAGCGCCGCCACCGAGGTCAGGTTGGCGCTGGTGGTGGGGATGCCCAGCGCGGCGGCGAGCATGTCGCGGACGGGCTCGTCGCGCCAGCCGAGGTTGGGCGCCACGATGCAGCGCCCGGTGGTGGGGTCGATGGGACCGGGAACCGACACCCCGGCGTGTCGCAGCGTCCCGGCCTCGTCGCCACCCGCGGCCACCAGGCTGCGCACCATGCGCCGGACCTGGCGCACCGAGCGCTGCGGGTCGCCGAGGACGGCGGGCTCGGCGACGCGGGCGAGCACGGTGCCCACGGCGTCGGCCAGGGCGACGTGGGTGTGGTGCACGCCGAAGTGGACGCCGACCAGCGACAGCGCCGCGCCGTTGTACTCCAGCAGCGAGGGCGGCCGGCCGCCCTGGGGGAGCGTCGGCCGGGTGCCGACCTCGCGCACCAGCCCCTCGCGGAGGAGGTGCTCGACGATGTTCGACACGGTCGGCTTGCTCAGCCCCGCCTGGCGCGCCAGCTCGACGCGGGACAGGCGGCCGCCGGAGCGGAGGATGTCGAGCACGATGCCGCGGTTGACCTCGCGCATGATCCGGTGCGCGCCGGTGGTGGCAGGCGCGGGCGCCTGCTCTGGGGGGCTCTGGGGGACCACTCCACTCCGTGAGGTGCGCGGCGGGCTTCCCTCCCGTGTGCCGCCCCAGCACTGTAGACGGCTTCGGGAGGCTTTGTCCAGGATTCCTCACAAACCCAGGACGCGGTCCAGCCAGAGGGCCTCGAAGGCCGCCGGGTCGACGTCGACGGACACCTCGGCCTCCACCGCATCCGCGGCGCCGGGAGCGGCCGGGCGGGTCGCCAGCAGGCCGTCCTCGACCTCGCAGCGCAGCGGCTCGCGCCGCAGCGACAGCCAGGGACCGCCGAAGACCGCGGCCATGGCCAGCGGGTCGTGGTAGTTGGCGACCGTGCCGGGCAGGTCGTGCGCCTCGTGGCGGTAGTGGCGCTGGGCCCAGATCGCGGTGAGCCGGGCCAGCGCCGCGCACAACGGCGTCCCCGCCGCGCCGAGCCGGCGCAGTGCCTCCCGGGTCATGCCGGTGCGCAGGGTGATCTCGATGGTCACCCACGTCATCGGCACCCCCGACCGCGCGCAGGCCAGCGCCGCGCCCGGGTCGCAGGCGCTGTTGTAGTCGAGCTGCTCGCCGCGGTTGCCCGGCTGGCCCAGCCAGCCCTGCCAGTAGGGGGAGAAGTGCTCGGGGTGGACCATCCCGCCCATCACCGAGAGGTGCGCCAGCCGTGAGGCCAGCCCGGGGTCGCGCCCCAGGGCGACGGCCAGGTTGGTGAACGGCCCGGTTGCGACGACGTGCAATCGCTCGCGGCGCGACTGGGCGATCAGCCAGTCGGGCGCGCCGATGTCGAGGATGGGCGCGTCCTCGCCGTCGTGGGGGACGTCGAGCAGCCCGTCGCCCTCGTGGCCGAGGTGCGTGTGGCGGTCGGACGCACTGAGCCGCTGCGGGTGGCCGCGCAGCACCGGCACGTCGCGGCGCCCCGCGAGCGCCAGCAGCCGCGCGGCGATGCGGGCACGCAGGTCGAGCAGCGGCGCGTCGCCGTTGCCGACGCACACGGCGCGCAGGTCGATCTCCGGCGACCCCAGCGCCAGTGCCAGGGCCAGGGCGTCGTCGACGTCGGTGCCGACGTCGGTGTCGAACACCACCGGGACGGCCGCGCCCTGCATGGCGCGCAGCCTACCGCTACTCCGGGCGGGTGGAGAGCAGCGACACGTCGAGCACGCTGTGGTACTTCCCCGCGGTCGCGTACTGCGCGTCGGTGACCATGTGGACGTGCACGGCGAGGTGCAGGGAGGGCGCCCAGGACAGCGACTCGTCGGAGGTCGCCGTGTAGGGGGTCCCGTGGAAGCTCCCGCTCAGCGTCAGGTGCAGCGTGATCGGGACGATCCTGACCACAACTCCCCCGACGGTGGTCTGGGTGGTGCTCCCGGCGCTGCCGCTGAGCGTCCCCGAGGCGCCCCCGCTGGTGAACGACACCGGCCCCCAGGTCATGCCGTCGTGCAGCCCGGCGGGGACCACGGGGAGGGCGGGGCTGAAGGCGGCGTCGCCGCTGCGGCTGACCAGCACCGAGCCGTCAGTGGCGAACACGTCGTGGACGGTCAGGCTGTTGCCGCCGAAGCGGTAGGTCTCGTCCTCCTCGCTGCCCGCCGCGGTGAGCTGGGGCGCGGCGACCGCCAGCGTGCCGGACCCGGAGGTCTGCGAGGGCGTCGGCTGCGTCGACGAGGTCTGCGTGTAGCTGCCGGTCGCGGGGTAGCTCCCCGGTGTCGCGGCCGGCGGCGCCGAGGCGGTCGCCGGGTGGATGGCGCCCGCTCCGGGGACCGGCGTGGCGCCTCGCGGACCCGCCGAGGACCGCGCGGCGGCCGTCGCGGCGGCGCCCGGTTCTGCTGGAGCCGTGGCCGCGGCCGGGCGGCCGGAGGTCTGCACCAGCCACTGGCCCGCCGGCGCGTGCGACGCCGCCACACCGCTGCCGCACCCGGCGCAGAGCAATCCGGCGACGGTGAGCGCGAGCCGGCGACCTCGCATCGGCAATGCCTCCCTTGGAGCGCGGGGCGGACCTCCCCCGCACGGCCGCCAGTCTACGGCCGCCGTCCCGGGGAGCGCGCCGGCTAGGCGGCCCTCTCGAGCGGGCGGCGCACCGGCAGGGTGCCGAGCCCGCTCAGGCCCAGCCGGCGCCGCGCCACCGCGTAGGAGCCGAAGCCGATCGCCGTGGCCAGCCCCTTGTCGGTGAGCCGCTGCAGGAGGGCGACCGCGGCCGCCGTCCCCGGGTTCATGCCAAGCCCGACCAGAAGTCCGACGACGCTGGCCTCGTAGGCGCCGATGCCGCCGGGGATGAGGCTGAGCGCGCCGGCCACGTTGGACACGGCGAAGACCAGCGCCGCGCCGCGCCAGCTCAGGGCGCCGGGGTCGACGGCCGCGGCCACCAGCCAGAGCGAGGTGATGATGAAGGCCGCCTGCAGCGCGCTGATCCAGGCGCCCAGCAGGGTGTCGCGGTGGCGCAGCAGCAGGACCATGTCGTTGTGCAGCTCGTCGACCTCGTCGAGGAAGCGGCGCACGCCCGGCGTGTGGCTGACGGCGGCGCGCAGCCAGCGGTAGGCGGGGCACCAGGACATGGCCACGAAGACCAGCGCCGTCAGCAGGAGCGCGGCCACCACCCCCGGCAGGGCGTGGGGCACGGCGAGCAGCCCCGGCACCGCGAAGACGATCAGCACCATGGTGTAGATCAGCTCCTGGACGGTGACGGTGGCCACCACCGCGCCGAAGGCGGTCCCGGTGGCCTCGGTGACCAGCACCGCCCGGGTCAGCTCGCCGAGGGGGAGCACCGCGGTGGCCTGGCCGGCGAGGTTGATCAGCACCGACTGTCCGAGTCGCAGCGGCACGCCGACCGCCCGGAGCAGCTGGTGCCAGCGAACGCCCTGGAGCAGGTAGTAGGCCAGCGACACGGCGACGACGGCGGGAAGCAGCGGCAGCCGGAGGTGCTCCACGGCGCGCCCGAACTGCTGGGGGTCGATGCCCAGGACCAGGGCCAGGACGGCGGCGACCCCGATCGCCGGGGGCAGCACCCTGCGGAGCAGGTGGAGATCGCGCGCCCGGCCGACGTGGAGCCGGCCCCACACCACGCTGAGGCGGACGTGCCCCCTGGCCGGGGCCTGGCCGGGGGCCTGGGGAAGGGTGGTGGACATCGGTGACCTGGTGCGCGCTGCTCCGAGATTCGAGTGTACGCGCGGGTGGGCTCGCGGCCGGTGGCGAGGGACCCGCTGTCGGCCTGGATGGGACGCGTGACTTCGCGGGGGCGGCCGTGTACTGTCTGTCTCCCAACCCTTCCCAGGAGCAGAGGTGATGCGCGTCCTCGATGAGACGTCCGGCGTCCGTGTGCCCTTTGCCTCGCCGGAGTGGGTGGCCGACTGGTGGACGCCCCCGGCCAGGCCCGAGCCGGTCGACGCCGACCTGGCCGCGCTGCACCTCCCCGAGCCACCCCCGGTGATCGAGGTGGTGGGACGTCCGGCCGCGCAGGAGCGCGCCACGGCGGGCTGAGCCCCGCCCGTCCCGGCCGGCGCCGGTGGCACACTCAGGTGCCATGCCCGCCGAGGTTCTCTGGCAGCCACCCGCCGGCGCCCGCAGCCGCACCCGCCTGGGCCGCTACATGTCCTGGCTGGAGGAGCGGCGGGGATTGCGCTTCGACGGCTACGAGGACCTGTGGCGCTGGTCGGTCGACGACCTGGAGGGCTTCTGGTCGTCGGTCTGGGAGCACTTCGAGGTGCGGGCGCACGCGCCGTACACGAGGGTGCTGTCGTCGCGGGAGATGCCGGGCGCGCGCTGGTTCGAGGGCGCGCTGCTCAACTACGCCGAGCACGCGCTGCGCCGCGGCGGAGCCGAGCCGGCGCTGGTCTCGCACAGCCAGTCGCGGCCACCGCTCACCCTGAGCTTCGCCGGGCTGGGCGAGGAGGTGGCCCGGGTCCGTGCCGGCCTGGAGCGGCTCGGCGTGGCCAGGGGCGACCGGGTGGCCGCCTACCTGCCCAACATCGCCGAGACCGCCGTCGCCTTCCTGGCCGCAGCCAGCCTGGGCGCCGTCTGGACCTCGTGCGCGCCGGAGTTCGGCGTGCGCAGCGTGGTCGATCGTTTCCGCCAGGTCGAGCCAAAACTGCTGCTCGCCGTGGACGGCTACGGCTACGGCAGCAAGCGCATCGACCGGCGTGCCGACGTCGAGGCCATCCGCGCCGAGCTCCCCTCGCTGCGTCACACCGTGCTGCTTCCCTACCTCGACGCCGCGGCCGCGCTGCCGGGTGCCACGCCGTGGGAGGAGCTGCGCAGCCGGAGCGCGCCGCTCGCCTTCGAGCCCGTGCCCTTCGACCACCCGCTCTACATCCTGTACTCCTCGGGGACGACGGGGCTGCCCAAGCCCATCGTGCACGGCCACGGCGGCATCCTCGTCGAGCACCTCAAGCAGCTCGCCCTGATGGGCGACATGGGTCCCGGCGACCGCTTCATGTGGTTCTCCACCACCGGCTGGATGATGTGGAACTACCTGGTCTCCGGCCTGCTCGTCGGCGCCACCGTCGTCTGCTTCGACGGCGACCCCGGCTCCCCCTCCCTCGATGCCCTCTGGCAGCTCGCCGAGGATGCCGGCGTCACCTGGTTCGGCTCCAGCGCGCCGTATCTCATGTCCTGCCGCAAGCAGGGGCTCACGCCCGGCAGCTCGCACGACCTGGGCCGGCTGCGCGTCGTCGGCTCCACGGGCGCCCCGCTTCCCGCCGAGGGCTTCCGCTGGGTGTACGAGACCGTCGGCCGCGACCTGCTCCTCTCCTCGGTGAGCGGCGGCACCGACGTCTGCACCGCCTTCGTGGGCGGCTGCCCGCTGGTGCCGGTGCGCGCCGGCGAGATCTCCTGCCGCTACCTCGGCTGCGCCGTCGAGGCATTCGACGCGACGGGGCACCCCGTGATCGGCGAGCAGGGCGAGCTGGTGATCACCGCGCCGATGCCGTCGATGCCCGTCGGCTTCTGGGGCGACGCCGACGGCTCGCGCTACCGCGCCGCGTACTTCGACGTCTATCCAGGGGTGTGGCGGCACGGCGACTGGATCACCGTGAACGAGGACGGCTCGTGCGTGATCAGCGGGCGCAGCGACGCAACCCTCAACCGCGGCGGCGTGCGCATCGGCACGGCGGAGTTCTACGCCGTCGTCGAGGGGATGGACGAGGTGGTCGATTCGCTCGTCGTGCACCTGGAGGGCGACGAGGCCAACCCCGCAGGCGAGCTGCTGCTCTTCGTCGTGCCCGCGCCCGGCGTGGCGGACGACGACGCGCTGCGCCGGCGGATCGCAGCGGAGATCCGCAGCTCGCTGTCGCCGCGCCACGTCCCCGATCGCATCGAGGTGGTCGAGGCGGTGCCGCGCACCCTGAGCGGCAAGAAGCTGGAGGTGCCCGTCAAGCGCGTTCTGCTCGGCACGCCCGCGGAGAAGGCGGCCAGCCGCGACGCGCTGGTGCGTCCCGACGCGCTGGACGCCTTCGTCGAGTGGGCGAGGCGCCGGCAGGCTTGAGCCTGCCGAGAGGGGGCCGGGGGAGATCTGCTCCCCCGGTGTGGCCGCGCGTCTGAGCGCGCCGGTTACGCCGCTGAGGCGCTGTACACCGTCAGCCGGTTGAAAACCACGGTGCCCGTCCCCGTGCTCTGGTCCGGCGAGATGGCGAAGAGCTCGAAGCTGTTGCTGATGGCGACGTTCTCGTAGGAGTCGTCGACGACGCCGACCACCTTGCCGTTGAGGGCCAGCACCAGGTGGTTCATCTTGTCGTTCGATTGCGGGGTGACGCAGGCGGCGTCGACGGTGACGCCCTGGGTGGCGTCGACGCCGTCGGCGGTGCCCTGCTTGAGGACGGTCTGGTTGCCCGCGTTCACCTGGATGATCACCCACTTGCCCTGGGCGTCGGAGAGCAGCAGGTACTGCTGGTTCTGCCCGAACCCGCGGCAGGCGATGCCGTAGTAGATCCCGCTGGCGGGCGAGGGCATGGCCACGTGGACCCGAACCGCCATGCTCTGCGGGATGCGGCTGTAGCCACCGGCCAGTCCCGCATACGTGTAGGTGCCGCCGGCCTTGTTGACGTGCAGGGTGATGCCGTTCTGGTCCTGGGTGGCCACGTCGTTGGTGGTGATGTCGTTGGTGGGCGGCTCCAGGGTGGAGGTGAAGACGGCGTTGCCGGCGGTGATGCCGCCGTCGCTCGCCACGCCGCTGCTGGACGTGCCGGTGCTGGTGTCGCTGCTGGTGTTGCTGCTCGACGAGGAGCTCGAGGAGTGGGACGTCGGCGTCGGTGTGTTGCCGCCTCCACCGCCACACGCGGAGAGCAGGGCCAGCGAGGCGACGGCAAGTGAGGTTGCGAAGGGATGGCGGAAGGGAACGTGCTGCATGGGGCCGCAGTGTGCCATGTGCCCGGTCGCATTCCGCCGCGTCCTCACAAGAATTTGCAGCTCTGTCGGCGCCGAACGGCGCGAACACTTCAAGCTGTTCGCAAGAACTCGTACTGGTCGTGCCGCGCCGCCAGGGCGACGTCGATGCCGAAGGCGGTGAACCCGTGCGGTGCCTCGTCGTACACCCGCAGCTCGGTGCGTCCGCCGGCGCTCCGCCAGCGCGCCTCCATGAAGAGGGAGTCGTCGAGCAGCGGGTCCATGGTGCCCACCTGGAAGAGGGCGGGCGGCATGGCGGAGAGATCGGCGTAGAGGGGGGAGACGTCGGGGTCGCGGCGCGCCTCCGGGTCGCGGTCGCCGAGGAACTGGTCGGCGAACCACCGGATCACCGGGGTGGAGAGGACGAGGTAGCGGTCGCCCCAGCGGCGCTGGCTCGGGGTGAGGCTGAGGTCGAAGGCGCCGTAGACGAGGTTGGCGGCGGCGAAGGCGCCGGTGATGCCGTGGCGGTCACGCAGGCGGAGCAGGGTCACCGCGCTGAGATGCGCGCCCGCCGATTCGCCGCCGATGGCGTGGCGGTCCGGCGCGCCCAGGTCGCCGGCGCCGCCGCGAAGCAGCCAGAGGGCGGCGTCCTCACAGTCGTCCGGGCCGGCGGGATACGGGTGCTCGGGTGCCAGGCGGTAGCCGACGCTGACGGCCGCCATCCCGGTCCGCTCGACCAGCTCCCACAGCAGCGGGTCCTGCATGTCGTGGGCGCCGAGAGTCCAACCCCCACCGTGGATGTGCAGGTAGATCCCCGTCGGTGTGCCGGACTCCGGGGTGAGGACGCGCGCGGGGATGGAGCCGCCGCGGGTGGGGATGGTGATGTCGCGCGCCTGCGGCAGGACGACGGGCGCCGGGAAGACGCCGCGCCCCTCACGCCGCGCCAGCCGCGTGACCTCCGGCGGCAGCAGGTGGATCGAGGTGGTGCCGGCGAGCATGCGCTCGACCTCGGCGTTGAAGGCGCGCGTCTCGTCGAGCTGCGAGGTGGTCTCCATGCCGCCGCATGGTAGGCAGCCGCTCGCTGGTTCGTGCGGAGGCGCTCAGCGACCCATGCCGGTGATGGGCCGGTTGAGCGGATGGCCGCCCATGCTCCCCAGGAACGGCGCGTCGCCGAAGGCGAAGACGCCGCCGTCCGAGGCGACCAGCCAGTAGCCGCCGCCGTCAGGCGTGGTGGCCATGCCCACGATGGGCTGGTTGAGCCGGAGGCTGCCCGTCGAGCCGAGGCCGCGCGCGTTGCCGAAGGGGAAGATGCCGCCGTCCGAGGCCACCAGCCAGTAGCCGCCGCCGTCCGGCGTCGCGGCCATGCCGACGATGGGCCGGTTGAGGCGGATGTTGCCCGTCGACCCGAGGCCGCTGGCGTCGCCGAAGGGGAAGATGCCGCCGTCCGCGGCGACCAGCCAGTAGCCGCCGCCGTCGGGCGTCGCCGCCATGCCG
>DASRDZ010000050.1:0-2772 GCA_035652335.1 Candidatus Dormiibacterota bacterium | reverse complement strand
GCGGTGACGCTGTAGGCGACGCCCTGGCCGCCGGTGTCGTAGTTCGCCGCCTGCACCGTGCCGGGCACGGGCGCCGGCGCGCCGCCGAAGGGCTGGTCGCCGCCGGAGCCGCCCGAGGTCAGGGTGAATGTCAGGTTGTGCAGGTTGTAGCCGTTCGAGTCCTGCACGACGGTCAGCGTCTGCTGCCCGGCCGGCAGCGTGACGCTCGCGGCCACGGTGGTCCAGGTCTGATATCCGCCGGTGTTGGGGACGGCGAGCGCGCCGCTCAGGTTGGCGCCGGAGGAGTTGGCGATGTGCAGCGCGTCGGTGATGCCGTACGGCGAGGCCAGGCGGAACGCGACGCTGTACGTGCCAGCGGTCGCGACGTTGACCGTGTACTTGAACCACTGCCCCGCGCCCGTCCAGCCCTGGTCGTAGGCGCCCCCGGGCGAGCTGGTGCCCTGCGTGTCCGCGGTGGTCTCCAGGTCGACTCCGTCGGGGCGGTAGCTGTTGGCGGAGCCGTTGGCGGCGGTGACGCTGTAGGCGACGCCCTGGCCGCCGGTGTCGTAGTTCGCCGCCTGCACCGTGCCGGGCACGGGCGCCGGCGTGCCGCCGAAGGGCGCGTCGGTGGCGGCGAAGGCCGCGGTGCGCAGGCCGGCCAGCGACGACGCGCACAGGATCACGACCGCCAGCAGCGCGCGCAGCGCCGGCTGGCGGCGGCGCATGCGCGAGCGGCCGCCGCGCGGGTGCGGGCGCGGGAAGGTGAGAAGCGTCATTGCGTTCCCTTCAGGTGCCTGGTTCTTCCGCCGGCGCCGGGCCGGACCGCTCGGTCCTTCGGCGCAGGGGTCGGCGATCCGGCCTACGGCGGGCACCGGAATCCGCCTGCAACATCCGTGGGACGGCTCACCTCGCGCGTGCAGCGACGAAGACGCCCACACGCGCTCGATGTCCGCGATCTGTCCGTGACGGCGACCGGGGCGTGGCAACCTCGCCGCAGCAGGCAGCACTGCGCCGCGCCGTGACCGCCGCCGAGCCCGAGCGCGCTCCGACAGGCGGTTCGGAGAGCGCTCTCCATCACCGGAGTGTTCGGCACGCGCCGGGCGATGTCAAGAGGCCTCGGCGGATCGGGCGCCGCGCCGCCCCGCAGCGCGGTGCGTGCAGCACGCCCTCATGCCCGCCCCACGCCTCGAATCCTTCTTTCTCCCCACGTCACCCGTCGAATAGCGCCAATCAGCATCCGTCCACTCCACGTACCGGCGCCCTCGTCGGCAACCCGCGGCGATCGAGCTCGCGGACCCCCAGCGCTGCAGAGGCGGCGGCCGCCCCGCAGCGCGCCGACCGCCTCGAAACCGCCCCAATCGCCACTCTGAGGAGAGCGCTCTCCTCACGGGCCGCCAGCTCCCCGCCGTCGTCCGTCCCCTCCCTCACCGCCCCGACTGCGGCGGTTCCTCCCCGCGGTGCCGCCCGCGGCTGCGGCCGCCCGGCCGCCAACAGACAGACCGGGCGGCCGCCGCCGCTGTGGTTCGATTCCCGCGTCTCGCCCCTCAAGCGCCTTCGGGCTCTGCGCGTCTCAGGGCTCTACACGGCGTAGACCTGGAACTCGTAGAGCGAGTAGCCCCATCCGGTTCCGCGGGTCAGCCCCTGCATCTTGACGTAGCGGGCGCTGGCGACGGGGAAGCGGTCGACGTCCTGGCCTCCGGCGCCCGCGGTCGTGGAGTACACCATCGTCCAGTTCTGCCCGTCGCTGGACACGTCGATGTCGTAGGCCTTCCCGTAGGCCGCCTCCCAGTTCAGCACGACGCGCCCGACGCTCTGGACGGCGCCGAGGTCGACGGTGATCGACTCGTTGTCGTCCCAGTTGCTGCTCCAGCGGGTGCCCATGTCGCCGTCGACCGCCTGGCCGGGCGGGTAGTTGCAGGTGGTCCACCACAGGATGGTGGAGCACTGCTGGCTGGAGGCGGAGGCGGCCTTGCCCAGCGCGAGGTTCGCGATGTTGTCGCCGCGGTGCGCGGGGTACTGCACGACCTGCTGGAAGGTGGGGCGGTTCTGCCAGTTGCTCTGGGCGTCGGTGATGCCGCCCAGCGGGTGCTGCTGGATCGAGTCGGCGCACCACTGGTCGCCGGCCGAGCAGACGCTGTCGCCCGGGTAGAGCGATGTCGCGGGGGTGGCGACGGCGGTGGTCAGCGCGTCGAGCAGCGCCTGCCGGCAGCCGGCGAGGGTGCCGCCGCCGCACCAGGGCTGGGTCAGGCCGCCCTGGACCGGCCGGCCGAGGATCGTGCGCAGGTCCTTGTCGACGTAGCTGTACCAGCCCGACTGGAACGAGGAGCCCTTGTGCGCCACGCCGGCCTCTGCGCCGCCGTACGGGGAGTCGTCCACGCCCAGCACGCCGGTCATCGCGGAGTAGAGGGTCGAGCCCATGGCCGGCTCGAACTCGGCCTGGACCAGCAGCGGCCACCAGGCGTCCATGACGCGGATGGCGTCGGAGTCGGCGTAGGTGTGGCTGCCGGCCGCGCTCTCCCGGCGCTCGGCCCCGTCGGCGAGCCAGGTCTTGAGCTCGCCCACGGCGTTGGCGAGCGCGGGGTCGCTCGGCGTCCCGATCACCTGCAGCAGCTGCGGCAGCAGGATCTGGCCGCGCAGGTCGGCGACGGCGGCGTCCTCCATAGCCTGGGTGAGCGACGCGCGGGTGATCTTCCGTCCGCTGTTGATCAGAGCCTTGATGCGCGTGTTGAGCAGGTTGCTGCGGTACACCGAGCCGTCGCCGAAGCCGGAGACCGTGTACCCCTGGGCGATCTT
>DASRDZ010000049.1:0-14414 GCA_035652335.1 Candidatus Dormiibacterota bacterium | reverse complement strand
ACTCGACGAGCTGCAGCACCTCGCGCTGCGTCGCCGTCGCTCCCGGGTCGTAGAGGATCACCGGGTTGGTGTGGTTGCCGCTCTGCACGTTCCAGGCGTTGACGATGGCCTGCCCGTCGATGCCCAGCGTGCCGTTGGAGGTGACGCTCATCGTGCCGCTCGGCATGTACACCGTCCCCGTCATGGTCAGCACCGACTGCGTGTTGGTCTCGTAGATCCCCGCCGACGAGCCGGCCGGCGCGTAGATGGAGAAGCGCCCGTCGTTGGGGTCGAGGCTCGGGTCGGACGGCGGCATGTACGGGCTGATCAGCACGCTGGCGCCGTTGCTGACGCCGATGGTGGCGCCCTTGTCGAGCCAGAAGGTCACGCCGAGCAGGCAGGTGGTGTACGTCGGCGAGTACGGGCTGGTGCAGTTCGACGGTGCGCCGTGCCCGTCGATGACCACGTCGGTGCAGGTGGGCGCGCTGCAGTTGGGGTTGTGGGTGATGTAGTAGAGCCCGGGCGTGAGCGCGGAGCTCACCGTCAGCACCGACTGGTTGTTGCCGAGCGTCGAGCCGTCGTAGCGCACCACGTTGCCGCTCAGCGACGGACCCTGCAGGTCGGGCGCGGTCACCGGCGGGTCCGCCATGCAGGCGAGCGAGTTGGGGTCCTGGGAGGTGCTCAGGTCGACGCCCTGCACGGTGAGCGTCCCGCAGGAGCCGATCGAGGCGGTCTGGGCCACCTCGCCCTTCCCCAGGGAGTCGGCGCACTCGTCGTGGTGGGTGATCACCTGGGCGCTGGTCGGCTTGATCTGGTACTGGTACGCGGCGCCGCCCGCAGGATCGGGCGAGGGGAAGGGGCCCGACTGCGGCGCGCCCAGCACCACGTGCCCCTTGTTGCCGCTGCTGTCGGTGTCGGCGCAGATGCTCGCCTTGCCGCTGCTCTGCGGCTGCACGTCACGGTAGGCGTAGACGTTGCCGTCGATGATCTCGTCGCTGTTGCCCGCCTGCACCAGGGTGCCCGAGTACAGCGCGAAGCCGAAGCCCTGTCCGGCCGGATAGTGGTAGCCGACCGAGTGCGCACCGGCCGTCTGCTGTCCGAAGCCGAGGGCGCCGCCGAAGCCGCGCACCTGCAGCTCGTGCAGCGACACCTCCGCGTACCCCCACGGGGTTCCCGAGCCGGCCGGCGACTCGTCGTAGCTGGTGTTGTTGGCCGTCTTCGGCGGGATGTCGACGGTGGCGCTGACCCCCGAGCCGCTGCCAGGACCGGTCGCGGTGACGTGGCAGTCGCTGCCGCTGTCGCAGGTCGTCCCCACGGCGCTCGTCGCCCAGGTGGTGCCGGTGCTTCCCCAGCCGAGGTGGTCGTAGACGACGCGCAGCGCGTCGATGGCGCCCTGCTTGCGGTCGCCCTGGTTGGGCTGGCCGCTGTGGGTGGCGCCCAGGTCGCGCGCCGCCACCAGCGCGGCGGCGTCCGTGGCGTTCTGCAGGTCGAGGTGGCGGTCGGTCTGGAGGCTGAGGTCGACGGCGAGGGCGGCGCCACCCAGCAGGAGCGCCGAGCAGATCGCGGCGATGGGGACCACCTGGCCGCGCTGTGCGCAGCGGCGATCGCGAGCGCGCATCGTCAACCGCCCTGGGTGACGGTGCAGGGCTCGACCTGCATGCGCTGCGTCGCCACCACCGTCCGGCCGCCCGAGCCCTGCGGGTTCTCGAAGTACTTGCCGACCACCGGCACGAAGACGGGTGCCCGGTAGCTGACCGACACCTGCACGAAGCTCGTGTCGCTGATCGTCGTCGAGCAGGGAGCCGACGGTGCGGGCGTGGGCAGCGAGCCCTGCCAGGACACCGGCGTGGGGGTGGGTGTCGGCGTCGGGGTGGGTGTCGGCACCGGGGTCGGCGTCGCCGTCGGGGCCGGGGTGGGGCAGACGCCCGTGCTGGGCAGGGACATGTCCGCCGGCGACGGCGTCACCGTCTTGGAGGTGGTGACCGTCACCCCGACCGAGGTGTTGTAGGTGCAGCCCTGCGCGTCGACCGCCGTGGCGGTGATCGAGCTGGCCTGGTTGCCCTGCGAGCTGTTCGGCGCCGAGAGGCAGATCGAGTAGTTGCCCGAGCTGTCGCTGAGCACCGTGCCAACCGACGCCTTGCTCGGCGAGGAGATGGTGGCGACCGTGCCGCTGGGCAGGTTGCTCACCGTGCCGGTCTCCAGCGCGCCGCCGGGGCAGCTGTTGCCGATCTGCACCACGTCGTCCGGGGCCAGGGAGATGGTCGAGCTGCTGGTGATGGTGATGCTCAGCGCCGACCCGGAGAGCAGGCCGGCGGCGTTGCGCGCGGCGGCGCACACCGAGTCCTCGGTCTGGGTGTCGGCCGGCGACTGGCCGCAGGTGTAGGTGCTGACGCCGAGGGTGGCCACAAAATCCAGCGAGCGGGTCGGGTACTCCGCGGCGACGCGCGCGGCGGCCCGCGCCGAGGTCTCCACCGACGCGGCGCCGTAGGCGATGACGCCGACCTGGCCGCAGCCGGCCGCCAGCGCCACCAGCGCGGGCGCGATCAGCGACATCTCGACCAGCGACTGACCCCAGCTGCGCCGCCGGCGGGCGCGGAGCCGCAGGCGGCTCATTGCTCGCAGACCGCCTGGGCCGCGGCGTGCAGCGTGCGCGTGGTGGTGCCGTGGTCGCCCAACAGGTTGCCGACGATGGGCACGTAGAGCTGCTGCGGGTAGGCGATGTCGACCTCGACCACGGTGCCCTTGTTGCACTTGTCGAGGATGTTGGGGTCGACCGGATCGCTGCCCACGCAGGAGGTGCTGGTGGTGTCGCCGTCGGTGGAGCCGACGTAGACGCAGACGCTGGTGATCGCGCCGCCGGGCACGGCGCTGAGGCGGTGGTTGATGTAGGTGATCAGGGCCGTCGAGTCGCAGGCGGTGAGGCCGTCGGGAAGGGTCGGCGGGATGGGCTCGCTGTTTCGGTTGGGGCCGCCGCAGACGGCCGCGGCCCTGGCGCCGTCGCGGACGGCGTTGGTCAGCTGCATCTGGTTCATCACCACGAGGCCGAGCACGAAGGCGCCCACCAGCAGCACCAGGAACACCGGCGCCACCATGGCGAGCTCGACCACGCCGACACCAAGCTGCCCCTTGCGAGCCGGGCGGCGTGGACGATCCGCGCGCGCCACCTCTCTCATGGCCGCCATGGTCGCCCGGGCGCGGGCCGGCGGCGGGGGTGGTGGCCGCCTTGCTACCCGGTCTGACGGCCGCCGCAAGGCCGCCGTGACAAGCCGTCAGGCAGCCGTGAGCATCAGCCCGCCTCGCGGGCGACCGTGTGGACGTCCCTGACCGATTCCAGGCGCTCCAGGAGACGGCTGAGCTGGGTCAGGCTCTGGATCTCCACCACCGTGGAGATGACCGCGGTCTTGTCGTCGTAGACCTGCACGTCGGCGCCGCTCAGGTTGATCTTCGACTCGGCGATCACCGCCGCGATGTCGCGCAGCAGGCCGGTGCGATCCCAGGCCTCGATCTTGATGCCCACGGGGTAGAGCTGCCGGGCGCCGCGGTCCCACTCCACCTCGACCAGCCGGTCGGGGTCGGCCGCGTTCACCACGTTGACGCAGTCGGCCCGGTGCACGCTCACCCCCTTGCCCCGCGTGATGTAGCCGCGGATCGACTCGCCGATCACCGGCTTGCAGCACCGGGCCAGAGAGGTGAGCACGTCGCCGACTCCGCGCACCCGCACCGCACCACTCGGCTTCGCCGCCGCGGTCAGCGGGATGCTGAGGCCGTGGCCGTCCTGCTCCTGGGCGGCGCCGCCGTCCTCCAGCGCCGTGTACTTCAGCACCGCGGCGCGCGCGCTGATGTCGCCGTAGCCGACCGCGGCGACGAAGTCGTCCACGGTCGTGAACTTGAAGTCCTTGGCCAGCTCCAGAAGGCGGTCGTCCTTGACGCTGTGCAGGGCGATCTGGCGCATCCGCCGGAACTCCTTGTCCAGCGCCTCGCGGCCCTTCTGGATGTTCTCCTCGCGCCGCTCCTTCTTGAACCAGCCGCGGATCTTCTCCCGCGCCGAGGAGGTCTTGACGAAGTTGAGCCAGTCGCGCGAGGGCCCGTGCTGCCCGCGCGTGGTGAGGATCTCGACGATGTCGCCGTTCTGCAGGTGGTAGTCGAGCGGCACCATGCGGCCGTTCACCTTGGCGCCGATGCAGGCGTGGCCGACGTCGGTGTGCACCCGGTAGGCGAAGTCCACCGGCGTCGAGCCGGCGGGCAGCGAGCGAACGTCGCCCTTGGGGGTGAAGACGAAGACCTCGTCCTGGAACACGTCGACGCGCACCGCGTCGACGAAGCGCTCGGCGTCGAGCATCTCCTTCTGCCAGTCGAGCAAGAGCCGCACCCAGGCGAACTTCTCGTCGAAGTGGGCGTCGCGCGAGGACGCGGCGCCCTCCTTGTAGCGCCAGTGCGCGGCCACGCCGAACTCCGAGGTCTGGTGCATCTCGAAGGTGCGGATCTGGATCTCCATGGGCTCGCCGGTGTGGGAGATCACCGTGGTGTGCAGCGACTGGTAGCCGTTGCCCTTGGGCATGGCGCTGTAGTCCTTGAAGCGCCCGGGGATGGGCTTCCACAGCGAGTGGACCACGCCGAGGACGCCGTAGCAGTCCTTGATCGAGTCGACGAGGACCCGGATGGCCATCAGGTCGTAGATCTCGTCGAATCCCTTCTGGGTCTTGCGCATCTTCTCGTAGATGGAGAAGACGTGCTTGGGCCGGCCGCTGATCTCCGCGGACAGCCCGATGCTCTCGATCTCGCGGTCGAGGATCTCGGTGACGTGGTTGATGAAGGTCTCGCGCTCCTCGCGCGCCTTGGCGAGCCGGGCCTCGACCATGTGGTGGTTGTCCGGGTCGAGCACCTTGAAGGCGAGGTCCTCCAGCTCGCCCTTGAGCTGCCAGATCCCCAGGCGGTGGGCCAGCGGCGCGTAGATGTCGAGGGTCTCCCGGCTGATGCGCTGGCGGCGCTCCGCCGGCAGGGCGTCGACGGTTCGCATGTTGTGCAATCGATCGCCGAGCTTGATGAGCACGACGCGGATGTCCTCCGCCATCGCCACCAGCATCTTGCGGATGTTCTCCGCCTGCGCCTGGGCCTGTGAGCGGACGTGGATCTTGCCCAGCTTGGTGACGCCCTCGACGAGGTTGGCCACGGTTGGCCCGAACTCGCTGCGCAGGTCGTCGAGGGTGATCTCGGTGTCCTCGACGGTGTCGTGGAGGATGGCCGCGGCCAGGGTGTCGACGTCGAGGCGCAGCTCGGCGAGCACGGTGGCGACGGCGACGGGATGCTCGATGTACGGCTCGCCGCTCAGCCGGAACTGTCCCTGATGCGCCTCGCGGGCGCGCTCGTATGCCCTGCGGAGGACGTCGTGATCCGCCTCAGGGAGATAGGCGGCCTTGGGAATCAGCTCGGCGAGAGGCAACTGTGGCGTGAATATACCCTTGCCCGGGCGAGCTCACGCTCATCGGTTCGTCCGCCGGGCCGGACCCGGAGCTACCGGTCGCGCCAGCGATCCAGGGTTGCCCGGCTCTGGCTCAGGGTGAAGTCGAAGAGCTCCACGAGCTTCTCCATGCGCTGGCGCGCACGCTCGCTGGGGGCCAGGGCCACCCCCTGCCGCCACTTCTCCAGGAGCATGGCGCGGCGGACGATGTCGGTCTCGACCAGCGACTCGAAGCTGTCGACCGCCTCGTAGAGGACCCGGCGGCTGCCCCGCTGCGGCAGGCGGCGGACGACGCCGGCGTCGACCAGGGCGCGCGCCCCCACGCTCGCCGAGGACTTGCTGATCTCCAGGTCGGCGGCCATGGCGTCGAGGCTGGCCGGCTGGTCGCGGAGCAGGAGGTAGGCGAAGAGCCGGCCGGTGGCGGCGGGCAGGCCGAACTGCTCCAGCAGCGTGCCGTGGGTGTCGATGTACTGGCCCTGGGGGCTGTCGGCTGCGACGGGGAAGCTGACGATGTTCGGTACGTTCGGCATTTGACGAATATAATGCGGCTCCGCCGGGCGGCGAGCCTCCGGCGCGGACGGCGGGACTCCGGTCCCGGTCGGAGGAATGGTGGCACGTCGCGGGAGACACGAAGGCATCGGGGGGCCGTCCGTCCGCGCCCCGGACGCCTGTCCCTACCGCCGGCCCTTCCCCGCCGACTTCCACGACTGCCCGGCCTACCATCCCGCCTACTTCGTGCCGCTGACCTCGGGCTACGAGTCGATGACCCCGGTCTGGACCTGCAGCCACCTCGTCCCAGGACCCGTCCCCGGGCAGGCCCTGCGCTTCTACGGGCGCTGCCGGCTGGGTGACGAGGCGTCGCGGCTGGCCTGGGTGGAGACGCTCCACGGCCGGCGCCTGGCGGAGCTGCGCCGCCTCTCGATGGAGGTGGCGCGCGCCACCGCCACCGCGACCTCCGAGCTGGTGGGCGCCAAGGGAGCGCAGCTCCAGGCCGAGCCGGACAGCCCCGAGCGCGAGGCGGCCACCGAGGCGCTGCGCGACCTGCAGAGCCGCTGGCTCGCCGACTTCGACGCCTTCCTCCGCCTCCACGGGGCCGAGCTGGGAGCGCTCGACTTCCCGCCGGACGCCGTGCGCGCCCTCTGCGTGGAGCTGATCGACGCCTGGATCGCCCAGGGCCACAGCGGGCCGCCCGAGGTTCCCGCGGACGCCCTGCGGAGCTTCCCTGAGGACGTGCGCCTGCTGCTCAACCCCGAGGGTGAGAGCGGAGGTCAGTAGGCCCGGGCGATCAGGGCAACGTGCTCGGAGGGCTTCCCGCAGGCGAGGCACGGGGCGCCGTTCGCCTGCCGGTCGGCGCGCAGGCAGCGCACCGTCACCGCGTGGACCGACTCCTTGACGGCGTCCTCGCAGTCGCGCGTGTTGCAGAAGGGGGCGTTGGCCCACACCGGGCCGTCCGCGAACGCGTCCTGCAGCTCGCCGAGGGTGGTCACGTCGCGCGAGTAGTCGTCGAGCATCCTCAGGGCGCGCTGGTGCAGCGCGTGGTGCGTCTCGTCGAGCATGCGGGGGAGCTGGACCGCCAGGGTGTCGAGCGGCACGCGCGTCTGCTCGCCGTCGACGCGGCGGACCACGGTGACCATGCCCTCGGCGAGGTCCTTGGCGCCGACCACGACGCGCAGCGGCACGCCGCGCAGCTCCCAGTGCGCGTACTTCTCCCCGGGGCGGATTCCCTCCCGGCGGTCGACACGCAGGCGCACCGAGTCGCGCGCCTCGCGCTCCAGCTTGGCGGTCGCCTCCTCCACCTGGCGCGCGCCGTCGGGGTCGCCGCTCCGCGAGATCGGGACAATCACGACCTGAACCGGGGCGACCTTGGGCGGCAGGACCAGCCCCTGGTCGTCACCGTGGGCCATGATCACCCCGCCGATCATGCGGGTGCTCAGCCCCCACGAGGTCTGGAAAGGGTTCTGCAGCTCGTTGTTGCGGTCCGTGTAGGCGATGTCGTACGCGCGGGTGAAGTTCTGGCCGAGGTGGTGGCTGGTGCCCGCCTGCAATGCCAGGCCGTCGGACATCAGCGCCTCGATGCTCAGCGTGTAGTCGGCGCCGGCGAACTTCTCGCTGTCGGTCTTGCGTCCCGGCACGGTGGCCAGGCAGAGCCAGTCGACGGCCAGCTCGTTGTAGCAGCCGAGCATGGTCTCGACCTCGCGCGCCGCCTCCTCGGTGGTCTCGTGGAAGGTGTGTCCCTCCTGCCACCAGAACTCCGTGGTGCGCAGGAAGAGGCGGGTGCGCTTCTCCCAGCGGACCACGTTGGCCCACTGGTTGATGAGCACGGGCAGGTCACGCCAGCTCTGGATCCACTTGCTGTACAGCGAGCAGATGATGGTCTCGCTGGTGGGACGGATGGCCAGCGGCTCCTCCAGCTCCTTGCTGCCGCCCCTGGTGACCCAGGCCACCTCGGGCGCGAAGCCCTGGACGTGCTGCGCCTCCTTCTCCAGGTACGACTTGGGGATGAACAGCGGGAACTGCATGTTCTCGTGGCCGGTGCGCTTGATCATCGCGTCGAGCGCATCGCGGGTGTTCTCCCAGAGCGCCCAGCCGTAGGGCCGCACCACCATGCAGCCGCCGATCGGCGTGTAGTCGGCCAGCTCGGCGCGGCGCACCACGTCGGTGTACCAGCGGTCGAAGTCCTCGCTCTTCGGGGTGATCTTCTTGGTGTCGCGCTCGCTCATGACGGGTGGCGAGTATAGGGACACCCGCCGCGGCCCCGGCCGACGCCGGCCGCCGGTTAGCCCTTGGCCATCGGCACCGGCGTCAGCTGCGGCGCGCCGCTCCCATCACCCAGGCCGACGGGGAGGGGCTTGCCGGCGGCGAGGAGCTCGGCGTCCTCGGCGGCGATGGTGTCCAGCTCGCGCAGCAGAGCCTCGATGAGCTCCGCCTCGGGGAGGGAGGCGATGACCTTGCCGCCCCGGTAGAGGATGCCCTTCTGGCGGCCGCCGGCGATGCCGATGTCGGCGTGCATCCCCTCGCCGGGGCCGTTGACGACGCAGCCCATCACCGCGACGTTGATGGGGCGGCGCACCTTCTGGAGCGCCTGCTCGACGCGCGCCACCATGGGGAACATGTCGATCTCCAGGCGGCCGCAGGTGGGGCAGGCGATGAGGTTGGGGCCGCTGGCCTTCTCCTCCAGGTTGGCGAGGATCTGCCGGCCGACGCGCACCTCGTCGGCGGGGTCGCCGACCAGGGAGACGCGGATGGTGTCGCCGATGCCCTCGCTGAGCAGGATGCCGATGCCCATGGCCGACTTGACCGACCCCGACTCCACCGGGCCCGCCTCGGTGAGCCCGAGGTGCAGCGGGTAGGGCTTGTCGAGGGAGGCGAAGTAGCGGTTGGCGGCCAGGTTGGTGGGAACGTCGGACGCCTTCAGCGACACCTTGATGGCGGTGAAGTCGAGGTCCTCGAGGATGCGGATGTGGTGCATGGCGGCGTCGACCATGTTCTGCGCCGCCGCCTCGACGCTGCCGCCGCGGCCGCGCTCCAGGTCCTTGCGCTGCGGGATCGACCCGGCGTTGACGCTGATGCGGATGGGCACGCCGCGCGCCTTGGCCTCGCGCGCGATGTCGCGCACCTTCTCGGAGTCGGTGATGTTGCCGGGGTTGAGGCGCAGGCAGGCGACGCCCGCCTCCAGCGCGCGCAGCGCGAGCGGCGCGTCGTAGTGGATGTCGGCGACGATCGGCAGCGGCGACTGCGCCACGATCTCTCGCATCGCCACGCCCGCCTCCGGCGTGTCACAGGTGACGCGCACGATGTCGGCCCCCGCCTCGGCGCTGCGCTGGATCTGCTCCAGCGTGCCGCGCACGTCCTCGGTCTGCGTCTTGGTCATCGTCTGCACCGACACCGGCGCGGCGCCGCCGACCACGACGCCTCCGACGTTGACCGGGACGGTCCTGCGGCGGTTGGGCGGGATCATGTGGATCGTCCCCCGATGTCCCCGGTGAAGGTCACGTAGAAGACCAGGGCGAGGATGAGCATAAGGCCCACGTAGTGGATCATCGCCTCCCGCCTGGGATCGATGCGGCGCCGGCGCACCGCCTCCAGGGCGATGAACACGAAGCGGCCGCCGTCGAGGAACGGGATCGGCAGCAGGTTGAACAGCCCGAGGCTGAGGCTGAGGAAGCCCATCCAGTCGAGGAAGGCCATCCAGCCGGCCTGCACCTGGTCGCTGGTGGTGCGCACGATGCCGACCGGCCCCTGCACGTTGCCGGAGACGCCGCCGCTGTTCGGCGTGGTCAGCACCTGGTAGAAGCCGGTGAACGTCTGCGCGATGGTGGTGGGCACGCGGGTGAAGCCGCGGCCCA
The DNA here is from genome assembly GCA_035652335.1 of Candidatus Dormiibacterota bacterium. Classification (GTDB taxonomy): domain Bacteria; phylum Chloroflexota; class Dormibacteria; order Aeolococcales; family Aeolococcaceae; genus DASRDZ01. The sequence continues at coordinate 4,631 of DASRDZ010000049.1, read as the reverse complement.
GCGCGAAGATCAGGTTGTTGCCGTTCCAGCCCGGCGAGAAGCCGAAGCGCCAGCCGGCCTCGACGCGACCGATGTCGCCACCGCCGACGGTCACGCCGGAGACCGTGCCCGTGTACTCCTTGGTGTCACCCGGGACGTGCGCGGTGATCGTCACCGCGCCGCCGCCGTGGAACAGCGCCACCGGATCGCCGGGCGTGACCCGGGCGCCGTCGATGGTGTCGACCGCGAGCACCGAGGGCAGCGTGTTGCTGCGATCCTCGTTGATGAGGCCGAGGTACGGCGGGACGGAGACCGTCTTCGTCGCGCCACTCGGCGTCCGGTAGACGACGGTGGCCGGCTGGCCCTGGGTCGCGTCGGTGGCCGCGTGCATGTCGCTGGTGACCGAGTCGATGTCGCTGCGGTCGACCTGCCTGCCGTTGACGGAGATCACCGAGTCGCCCGACTGCAATCCCGCTGCGGCGAGCGGGCTCCACGAGGGGACGTCCGACGCCTGCCCGGGGATCGCCAGGGCGCTGAAGATGATCCCGGCGAAGACCAGGTTGAAGACGCCGCCGGCGAGGATGGTGGCGCTGCGGCGGGGGATGCTGGCCCGCCAGAAGGCGCGAGGACCGGGGTCCTTCTCCTCCGGAAGCCCGGTCATCCCGGCCAGCTTGACGAAGCCGCCGAAGGGCAGCAGCCGGATGGCGTAGACCGTCTCCCCGACGCGCTTCCAGACCAGCTTGGGCCCGAAGCCGACGGAGAAGTCGTCCACCTGGATGCCCGACCGCTTGGCCACGATGAAGTGGCCGAACTCGTGCACCACCACCACGGTGATGATCAGCACGATGATGGCGACGACGGTGCGCAGCGTCTCCATCCCCGCCTAGGCCCCTCCCCCCGCGGCGACGGCGACGACGCCCTGCTCGACGCTGCGCCGCGCCCAGGTGTCCAGCTCGACCAGGTCGTCGAGCGAGGGCGAGTCGGGCAGCGGCGCGGCCTCCAGGGTTTCTGCCACCAGTGGCACGATGTCGGTGAAGCCGCAGCGCCCGGCGAGGAAGGCGGCCACCGCGGCCTCGTTGGCGGCGTTGAGCACCGCGGGGGCGCCACCGCCCATCTCGCCGGCCTGGCGGGCCAGCGCGGGCGCGGGGAAGCGCCGCGGGTCGACCGGCTCGAACACCAGCGGTGACGCCTGGGTGAGGTCGGCCGGCGCGCACACGCCGGGAAGGCGCACGCCGTCGGCGAGCGCCAGCGCGATGGGAACGCGCATGTCGGGCATGCCGACCTGGGCGATGGTGGCGCCGTCGACGAACTCGACGGCGGAGTGCACGATGCTCGGCGGGTGGATGACCACCTCGATGCGCGCGTAGGCGATGTCGAAGAGGAAGTGCGCCTCGATGATCTCCAGGCCCTTGTTCATCATCGTCGCCGAGTCGACGGTGATCTTGGGGCCCATCGACCAGTTGGGATGGTGCAGCGCCTCGTCGACGGTGACCCGCGCCAGCGACTCCAACGGACGCTCTCGGAAGGGCCCGCCGCTGGCGGTGAGCAGGAGGCGCGACACCGACCGCGGGTCCTCGCCGCGCAGGCATTGCCACAGCGCGCTGTGCTCGGAGTCGACCGGGATGAGGCGCGCACCCGTGGCGCGGGCTCGTGCGGTGACCAGCTCCCCCGCCATGACCAGCACCTCCTTGGTGGCGATGGCCACGTCGGTGCCGTGGTCGAGGGCGGCCAGGGTCGGCCTCAGCGCGGCGGCGCCGGCGATGCCGACGCAGACGACGTCGGCGTCCAGCGCGGCCACGTCGCAGGCGGCGTCAAGGCCGGCCCGCGCGCCGCGCGGCAGGGGGATCGAGGCATCGCGGGGGGCGACCACGGCGCTGCGCGGGACGCGGAAGCGCTCCACCACCTCGGTGAGCCCCCGGACGTCGGACCCGACCACCGCGCCGACCAGCTCGAAGTGCTCCGGGTACCGGGCCACGATGTCGCAGGCCTGGCGGCCGATCGAGCCGGTCGCGCCGAGCAGGACGACGCGGCGGCGGGCGGGGGTCACGGTCTGCGCGGTCTCCTGGGCTGGCGGGACGGGTGCCCCTGCACTATAGGCATGGTTCGGCGCGGTGGCGGCTGGGCCGCCCGGCTCATAGCCGCCCTGTCACCGACACATAGGCGTAGATGACGGGCCCGATCAGGAGAAGGGAGTCGAGCCGGTCGAGCAGGCCACCGTGGCCGGGGATCAGCTCGGAGGAGTCCTTCACGCCGGCGGCCCGCTTGAGGGCGGACTCGACGAGGTCGCCGCCCATCGCGACCACCGCCACCACGACGCCGAGGACCAGCGCGTGGGGCACCGGGATGCCGGTGAGCGGCGGAGCGGCGAGGGCCCAGGTGAGGACGGTGCCGGCCAGGGAGCCGAGCGCGCCCTCGACGGTCTTCCTGGGGGAGATCGACTGGAAGAAGGGGCGGCGGCCGATGGCGCTGCCGACGAAGAGGGCGGCGGTGTCGCCGACCATGGCGCTGCCGAGGGCGATGGCGACCAGCCACTGGCCCGCGTGTGCGGGCCCGACGGCGTGGGCGCCCGGCAGGCCCCCGGAGACCGGCACGTATCCGGTCCACTGCGCGGCCCCGCTGGGCAGGTTGACCACGATCAGGAGGGCACCGAGGGTGAGGCCCAGATAGAGGGCGCCTCCGGCCGCCGCCGCCCAGCGGGCCATTCCCTGTTGCAGGGTGTCCCGCGGCGGCACAAGGCTGCCGATGGCTCCAAGCACGACCGCACCGCCGAGCCCCCATTCGAGCGTGGCCCACCCGCTCGGATCGGCGTGCCGCAGCAGCAGGAACAGCGCCAGCCCGTACAGCAGCCACCCCACCGGCGGCACCCCGACGCGCCGCATCAGCCCCGCGTACTCCCAGCAGGCCACCGCGACCGCCGCCGCCGCGACGGCGTCGAGCAGCGGGCCCCGCACCGCCAGCACCAGCGCGACGAGGGCGAGCAGGATCGCGGCCGACCCGAGCCTGACCCAGAGCCTCATCCGGTGCGCAGCGCCCGCGCGATGCGGTGCGCCGGTCCCGACCGCGCCGGCCGGCCCCCGGACCCGACCCGGCCGAACTTCCGCTCCCGCTCCGCGAAGTCGGCCAGCGCCTGGCGCAGCTCGGTCTCGCCGAAGTCGGGCCAGAGCGTCTCGGTGACCCAGAGCTCGGCGTACGCCGCCTGCCAGAGCAGGAAGTTGCTCACCCGCATCTCCCCCGCCGTGCGGATGATCAGGTCGGGGTCGGGCAGGCCGCCGGTGTAGAGGGCGCGCGAGAGCTGCGCCTCGTCGAGCTGCGAGAGATCCTCGCCGGCCGCCGCCAGCGCGCGCACCGCGTCGACGATCTCGGCGCGGCCGCCGTAGTTGATGGCGATGTTGAGGACGGCGCCCGCGTTGGCCGCCGTCTGCTCCTCCGCGGCGACGACGACGCGCCGCAGCTGCGGGCTCAGCTCCTCGCGGCGGCCGAGGATGCGCACCTGCACGCCGTTGTCGTCGAGCTCGTCGATCTCGCGGCGGATGGTGTCGACGAAGAGCCGCATCAGCGCCGACACCTCGGCGCTGGGACGCGACCAGTTCTCCGTGGAGAAGGCGTAGAGGGTGAGCACGTGCACGCCGAGGCGGTCGCACTCCTGCATCACCGGGCGGATGGCGCCGACACCGGCGCGGTGCCCGGCGACGCGCGGGAGGTGACGCTGCGAGGCCCAGCGCCCGTTGCCGTCCATGATGATCCCGATGTGGCGCGGCAGGCCCTCGTGGGGCGGCGCCGGGACGGGATTCGGAGCGGGCGGGCGATCCATGCGATTCAGAACGGCAAAGTCTCCGACGAGGTAATGCCGCCGGCGTAGGCGACTTCATGTCGCCGCAGCCGGCAACCTCTGAGCACGATCCAAGATCGCCAGATTTTGGATCGCTTAGACCTCGAGGATCTCCTGCTCCTTCTTGTGGGCGATCTCGTCGACCTGGGCGACGAAGCGGTCGGTGATCTTCTGCAGCGAGCCGAGGCCGCGGTCGACGTCGTCGGTGCCGACCTCGCCCTCCTTCTCGATCCTGCGGATGTGCTCCACCTCGTCACGGCGGATGTTGCGGATGGCGACGCGCGCGGCCTCGGCCTTCTGCTTGGCCATCTTGACGAACTCCTTGCGCCGCTCCTCGGTGAGCTGGGGGATGGGGATGCGGATCAGGGTGCCGTCGTTGGAGGGGTTGAGGCCGAGCTCGCTCTTCTGGATCGCCTTCTCGATGCTGCCCATGGCGTTGCGGTCGTAGGGCTGGATCACCAAGAGGCGCGCCTCGGGTGCGGTGATGTTGGCCAGCGACTGCAGCGGCGTCATGGTGCCGTAGTACTCGACCTGGAGACGGTCGACCAGCGCGGGCGTGGCCCGCCCGGTGCGGATGGTGGCCAGGTCCTTGTGCAGCGCCTCCAGGCTCTTCTCCATGCGCTGCTCGGCGTCCTTCAACCAGTCGTCGATCATCGGGGAAGCTCAGGCCTCCGGTGTCGCTGCGGTGTCGTTGTCGTCGACCAGGGTGCCGATGTCCTCGCCCATCACCACGCGCTCGATGCTGCCCTCGCTGAGCAGGTCGAAGACGACGATGGGGGTGCGGTTGTCCATGCAGAGGGTGAGCGCCGTGTTGTCCATGACG
>DASRDZ010000048.1:0-9291 GCA_035652335.1 Candidatus Dormiibacterota bacterium | reverse complement strand
CCAGCCAGACGCAGTACTGCGAGAACGCGACGGGTGTGGGCACGACCTGCACCACCGGGCCGTTCGTGGGCAACCCGGCGGGCGTGCTGAAGGGCACCTGGTCGGACAACACCAACCCCATCCCCAACAGCCCGACCGACGCCGACATCCAGGCTGAGGCGGCGCGCGCCGCCGCCTTCTTCGGCAACACCACGGCGGCGTCCAACGCCAACACGCAGTACATCATCGACACGCCGCAGGGCAACTCGACGAGCGGCTTCAACACCCAGTGGTGCGCCTACCACGGCATGGCCTCGTCGTCCGCCGGCGGCCTCAGCTACACCGACTTCCCCTACCAGACGGACGCCGGTGCCAACTGTGGCCAGAACTTCGTCAACTCCGGCAGCGCCGGCCTGCTCGACGGCGTGAGCATCGTCGGCGGCCACGAGTTCGCCGAGGCGGCGACCGACCCCAACCCGGGGTTGGGCTGGACCGACAGCGTGGGCGCCGAGACCGGCGACAAGTGCGCCTGGATCTCCATCGGCCCCGGCGCCGCGACCGACGTGAGCACGGCCGGCGGCAGCTTCGCCGTGCAGTCGCTGTGGAGCAACAACGACAACAGCGGCGCGGGCGGCTGCGTCACCTCCTACGCGTCAGCGGGCAACCAGCACTGAGCCCACCGTGCAGGCTCGGCGGGAGGCGTTCAGCCTCCCGCCGGCTTCACGTTGGCGTTGAGATGGAAGAGGTTCTCCGGGTCCCACTCCGCCTTGAGCCGTGAGAGCCGCTGGTACTTGGCGCTGCCGTAGGCGGCCCTGACCCGGTTCTCGTCGTACTCCGACATGAAGTTGACGTAGCTGCCGGGGCCCACCGCGTGCGGTCGCAGCGCCTCCCAGAAGCTGCGCACCCACGGCCGGTCGACCTCGTAGAGCTCGGGCGCGGGGCAGACCGCGGCGATGTTGACGCAGTAGCGCGTCGAGCGCAGACCGCTGTACGCGGTGGCGTCGTCGGCGACTCGCGAGTACGCGCCGTCGACCACGAAGATGGGCATGAAGGACAGCGGTGACCGGTGCCGCGGGAAGTGCTCCACGATGACCGAGATGGCCTCGTCGGTCAGCTCCTCGAGGTGCAGCGCCTTCTCGTAGGCGAGCATCCCCCAGGGGTTGCCCTCGTCGAACATCTGCTGCAGCGCGACGTAGGGCATGGGCGCCACCAGCTCGAAGAGCGGTGCCAGGCCCTGGCGCACCGGTGCGATCACCGAGGCGTGCTGCTCGGCCGAGCCGAAGCCCACAACGATCAGCGCGTACCCGGGCGCGAAGTGGTGCTCCGCAGGGACGAACGGCGCCGGCGGCGCGTTGAGCCCGGCGACCAGGATGCCGCAGTCCTCGGGCACGGTGCGCACGAACTCGCGGCAGAAGGAGAGGGCCTCGGCGCCCCGCGCCGCCTCCCAGAAGAACAGGCCGAGGTTGGCCATGGGGCCGACCGGGTGCAGCGCGTACTCGAAGGAGGTGACCACGCCGAAGTTGCCGCCGCCGCCGCGCAGCGCCCAGAACAGCTCCGGGTTGCTGCCGGCATCGGCACGAACAGTGCGGCCGTCGGCGCTGACCAGCTCGGCCCCCACCAGCCGGTCGCAGCTCAGGCCCATCATGCGGGTGAGCCAGCCGATGCCGCCGCCCAGGGTGAGCCCGGCGATCCCGGTGTGGCTGATGAAGCCGCCGGTCACGGCGAGCCCGTGCGCCTGGGAGGCGCCGTCGACGTCGCCCCAGGTGGCCCCGCCGCCGCACACCGCCAGCCGCCGGTCCGGGTCGATGCGCACGCCGCGCATCGGCGAGAGGTCGATCATCAGGCCGCGATCGGTCACCGCGAAGCCGGCGAAGTTGTGGCCGCCGCCGCGCACCGAGATCTCCAGGTCGTTCGCCCGGGCGAAGGAGATCGCCGCGGCCACCTGCTCGGGCGTGCTGCAGCGGGCGATCACGCCCGGACGCTTGTCGATGGCGCCGTTCCAGAGGGAGCGGGCGCTGTCGTAGCCCTCGTCTCCCTCGACCAGCACCGGCCCCCCGAAGGCGGAGCGGAACGAGTCGATGTCGTAGCCGAGCACCTGTGCCACGGCTGTCCCCCTTTGAGCGCGCTCGTGCGACCGCGCCACTGTAGACGGCGTCCGCCGGCGTGTCTACTACGCGGCGCCGGCCTCGCGCACGGTGCGCTTCGCCCTGTAAAGAGCTGTGTCGGCCCGGTCCATGACGTCGAGCACCGCGGTGCCCGCCTCGATGTCCGCGACCACGCCGATGCTGGCGCTGAGCTGCACCTCGTCGAGGTCGCCGACGCCGAAGGGGTGCGTCAGCGCGTTGACCACTCGGTCGGCGACCACGGCAACCTCGCCGGCGTCCCGAGCGCGCTCGAGAAGGATGGCGAACTCGTCGCCGCCGACCCGCGCCACCGTGTCGGGCGCGCGCACCACGGCGCGGAGCCGCGACCCGACGGCGCCGAGCAGGGCGTCGCCCGCGGAGCGACCCACCCGGTCGTTGACCGTCTTGAAGCCGTCGAGGTCGAGGAAGAGCACCGCGGGCAGGCCGCGCTGGGAGTCGGCGCGACGGATGGCGGCGCCCAGCCGCTCGCTGAATAGGACGCGGTTGGGCAGGCCGGTGATGGGATCGTGCGACGCCTGCTGGCGGAGCTGCTGCTCCACCTCGACGAGGCGCGACACCGACTTCTCCAGCCGCCCGTTCTCCAGGGCCACGCTGGCGTGCGAGGCGAGCGTGGCCAGCAGGCGCAGGTCGTCGCCGTCGAAGCTCTTGACGTCGCCGCTGCGGTTGCCGATGACGATGGTGCCCATGACCCGCATCTCGCCGCGCAGGCTGACCATCATGGCGTCGCGCAGCCCGCGCGAGCGCATGAACGCGTCGGCAACCGGGTCGCGCCTGCCGCTGCGGATGAGCAGCGCGTCACCGCCGGCGAGCAGCTCCATCATCCCCTCGTCGACGGGCTCGAGGTCGACGGGGAAGAGCGCCTCGCCGTCGTGCCCGCGTCCCGCCCGCGTGCGGTAGGCCAGCTCCTCGCCGTTGGCGGGGAACAGCGTCAGCTCACCCAGCTCGGCGTGGAACATGGCGCAGGCGCGCGAGAGCAGCGAGGCCATCGCCGACTCCACGTCGTTCGACTCCTGCAGCATGCGGCTGGCCTCGTAGAGGAACTCGAGATGCGCCGTGCGCTCGTGCTGCGCACTGTAGACCCGGTAGGCAGTGAAGACCAGCCCCAGCGGTGCCACCAGGAGGAGCAGCGCCAGCGGCTTCGACCACAGCACGGTGGCCGCGATCAGCCCGAAGCTGGTGACGCAGACGTCGGCGACCAGCGCGTCGCGCAGGATGCGCAGCAGCGTGGCCGCGCCCGCACCCCGCCGGGTCATGTGCATGGCGACGCCGATGAGCAGCGCGCCGGAGGTCGCGCCCGCCGCGGTCCCGGCGAGGACCGAGCCCCAGCCCACCGGGCTGGTCACGTCCTGGTGGTGCAGCAGGGTGCGGAAGACGATCACCGCGATGCCCGCGGAGAGGGCCAGGTTGGCAAGGTTGAAGGCCAGCTTGTGCAGCGGCTGGCGACGGTGCAGCGCCAGCGCCACCGCGGCGCCGAGGAGCTGCGCGACCACGAGGTCGGTGGGAGTGGCGAAGAGCAGACCCAGCACCAGCGGGATCTCGCTGAGCGACACGGTGTGCGCGTCGCGCCCGAAGTAGAGGTGGAGCACGCACACCTCGGCGACGAGGAACACGGGCGCCAGCGACCACCAGGTGAAGGTGAGCGCGGTGTGCGCCTGGTGCAGCCCGCTCAGCGGTCCCGCGACGAGTGCGGCGGCGCCGGCCGCGACCAGCGCGGTGAGCAGCCAGAGTGGCGAGGGAGCGTGCAGCCGGCGCGCTGCAGGCGTGCGCGCACCGTCGCCGCGGCCGATGGAGGCGCCGCTCAGTCCCATGTCCGCGTCAGCCAGGAGCCCGCGCTCCAGGTGCTGCCGGACCAGGTGCTTCCGCTCCACGTCGAGCCGCTCCACGTCGACCCGCTCCATGTCGAGCCGCTCCACGTCGAGCCGCTCCATGTCGAACCGCTCCACGTCGAGCCGCTCCAGGTGGATCCGCTCCACGTCGAGCCGTTCCAGGTCCCGCCCGACCACGTCGAGCCCTTCGCCTCGGCGCGCGCCATCGCCGCGCTGTCCCAGGCGTGCCCGAAGATGTCCCGCTCGCCGGTCAGCTCGACGCCGTTGATGCTCACGTGCGAGGTGCCGCGCGATCCCTCCAACGTGCCGGTGCCGAGCGCCGCAGGACCGCCGCCGTCGACGTCGTGCGCGCGCTGTGTGAACGCGGCGTGCAGATCCAGCTCGCCCGCTCCCTGGCGCGTTGCCGGCTGTCCCGCGAGGCGCTGTGCCGAGTCGACGAGCACCTGCCTGACCTGGTCGGGAGTCAGCCACGGACGCTGCGAGAGCAGCAGCGCCGCCGCGCCCGAGACCACCGCCGCCGCCTGCGAGCTTCCGCTGCCGCGGAAGAAGCGCGAGCCCACCTGCCCCGTGCTGCCGAAGGTCTGGTCGACGTACGACCCCGGGTCACGCAGCGACACCATGTGCACGCCCGGCGCCACCAGGTCGGCATGCCGCGAGCGGCCCGTTGACGAGAAGCTCGCCACCGTGTCGTCGCCCGTCGAGAGCGTTCCCTGCGTGTCGGCGGCGCCGACGGCGAGCAGGTTGGGGTCATACGCGGGGTCCGTCAACGACTCACTCGCCGTGCCGCCGTTCCCGGCGGACACCACGACCACGACGCCCAGGCGCCAGGCCGCCTCCGCGGCATAGGCGAGCGGGTCGTAGCGCCACGACTGCGTGCTGTCGGTGCCGAAGGCGAGGTTGAGCACGCGGATGTGCAGCGGTGCGTCGTCGCGGTGCTGCGCCACCCAGTCGATGGCGGCGATCACCTGCGACACGTCGGCGACGCCGTGCGCGTCGGCCACCTTGAGGCTGACGATCCGCGCGTCGGGCGCGATGCCGGTGAAGTGCGACGGATCGGTGTACGGCGCCACCGCCGTGGCGTCGCGTCCCGCGATCAGCCCGGCGACATGGGTGCCGTGGCCGTAGGTGTCGAGATGCGCGGTCGCCGGGTTCTGCGACTCCCAGGACAGGTCGGGGCCGAGCACCACCTTGCCCGGCGCGTTCAACCCCTCGACGGGGACGACGCCGGAGTCGATGACGGCGACGTCGACGCCCTGGCCTGTGTCGCCCGCCGTCCAGAAGTCGGTGGCCCCGGTCAGCCGTGCCGTGCTCAGCGAGGACCCGACGTCCGTGGCGGGGTCGTAGGCGGCGCTCAGCATGTGCAGCGGCGCGTCCTCGGCGACCTCGACCACTCCGCCGGCGCGCTGCAGGTTGGGGACAGAAGCGGCAGGAACCGAGGCGACCACCTCGTCCACCGCGCCGAGCACCGAGAGCACCGCGCCGCCCGCCCGCTCGACGGCCACGGCGGCCGCGGCCGCCTCGCCCGGCAGGGAGCGGACCACCACCCGCACGGCGCCGCCGGCACCGGCCGGTGCCACCGCCGCGGCGAGGCCGCCGGTCGCCACGGCAGAGGCGAGCAGCGCCACGCGCGCGAGCGCGGCGCGCGTGCGCGCACGACCGGCGGGCAGACCACGGCCGAGCGTGGCGGCGGAAACCATCACAACGCATCGTCCCGCGCGTGCGGGAACCGCCGGTGGCGCGCGGGTAACGTGTGGGTGGGCCGCCATTCCGACCGGTGACGGCTCGTCAGCGCACCCTCAACATTCCTTTACAAGGAGGCTCAGCGCCGCCTCCGCGGCGGTGGGCGCCGGCGCGTCCGCGAGCGCATCGCGAGCAGCCCTCCGAGCACCGCCAGCAGCACCACGACGGCGATCACCACGACCACGACCGGGAACCCGCCGGAGCTCGACCCCGACGCCGTGCCGGGCCCGCCGCCCGAGCCGCCGGGGGAGCTCGACCCGCCCTGCTCGGCGATGGCGAAGTAGCCGAGCTGGTCGGTGTTGGTCACGACCATGTCGGGCGCGCTGCCCAGGGGCACCGTGGTCACCCGCTGCCAGGTGGTGGTGCCCTCGGACATGCGCACGATCGGCGAGGTGCCGGTGCCCACGGGCCCGCGCAGCACGACGGTCATCGGGTGCGCCGCGACGATGCTGACCGGGCCCGGGACGTTGGCGGTTGCGGTGACGTGGTAGACGTTGCCGGCCAGCGTCCCGAGCGAGGCGGGGATGGGCGAGGGCGGCGCCACCGGCGTCACCGACAGGGTGATCGACGTCGCCCCCGGGGGGAAGGTGAAGGTGCCGTCCGCCGCGAGCACCTGCGCCTGCGGCGGCGTCTCCTCGGTGTTGATGAAGCCGGCGCCGCTGCTGCCGCCGGCGATGGCCAGCGCGTGGCTGGCGCCGCTCGGCGCGCCGGTCTGGTGGTAGCCCGGCGGCGGGGTGAGGTAGAGGTAGGCCTGCGCCGGACCCTGCAGGCCGTCGTACAGCGGCGGTGAGGGCGCCGGGGCCAGCGCCCAGGCCGCGCCGAGCAGGACCGCGCCGAGGACGAGCACCCGCCTCATCGCAGCCACCAGGAGGCGAGGTCCGCGACCGTGTGGGCCAGCGCCGGCGCGCCCGCCCCGCCGCTCTGCAGCCGCAGCCCGCCGAGCCAGACCCCGGCGGCGAGGTCGAGCGGCACCGCCGCCCAGCCGTACAGCGGCACGTGCAGCGCCGCGAAGGCGACGGCGGCGAGCAGCGCCGCCAGCTCGGGCCGGGCGCGCCGCAGCAGCGCGTCCATCAGCGCGCCGCGGAGCAGCGCCTCCTCCGCGCACGCCACCAGGGTCACCACCACCGCCCAGAGCGGCAGGTCGGCGGCGGGCGACCCCGCCTGCAGCGGCAGCGTGCGCAGGTGGAGCGCCACCGGCACGGCGAGCAGGACCGCGGCGCCGCCCAGCCCGATCAGCGCAGGACGCGGCGACACGCGCCCGGGCCGCCAGCCCGCCGCCAGCGCCAGGCCCAGGAGGGCGACGCCGAACACGGCTCCCGCCGGCGCCGACCGCGGCCCGGCCGACCCGGCGACGCCGAGGCGCAGGGTCACCGCAGCGGCCAGGCCGGCGCAGAGCAGGAGCGGTGGTGCGGCGACCCCGCGGACGCCCGCGCTCGCCATCGCCGGCGGCACCGTCGCCCGCGGCCGCTGCGATGCCATGCGCGGCAGGATACCGGGGCGGGCCGCACCGCCGATGGGCATACTGGGGGCGATGGAGGCGCAGCTGCAGGTGGTCGACCCCGCGCGCTCGCGCGACCGCTCGCCGGTGATCGCGGTGCGCGGGTTGGTGAAGACGTATGGTCGCGTCGAGGCCGTGCGCGGCATCGACCTCGACGTCATGCCCGGTGAGAGCTTCGGGTTCCTCGGCCCCAACGGCGCCGGCAAGACCACCACCATCCAGATCCTCTGCACGCTGCTGCGCGCCACCGCGGGCAGCGCCAGCGTCGCCGGCTTCGACGTCGAGACCCATCCCGACGACGTGCGCGCCTGCATCGGTCTGGTCTTCCAGGATCCCTCGCTCGACCAGGAGCTGACGGCGCGCGAGAACCTCGACTTCCACGCCATCGTCTACAACGTGCCGCGCGCGCTGCGGGCGCGGCGCATCGACGCGGTGCTGGAGATGGTGGGGTTGCAGGATCGCGCGAACGCGGCGGTGAAGACCTTCAGCGGCGGCATGAAGCGGCGCCTGGAGATCGCCCGAGGCATCATGCACGCGCCCCAGGTCCTCTTCCTCGACGAGCCCACCCAGGGCCTCGACCCGCAGACGCGGGCGCACATCTGGCAGTACCTCAGGGAGCTGCGCCGCAGCGAGGACATCACCATCTTCATGACCACGCACTACATGGACGAGGCCGAGTACTGCGAGCGCATCGCCATCATCGACCACGGGTCGATCGTCGCCGAGGGCACGCCCGACCTGCTCAAGGGCATGGTCGGCGGCGACGTGGTCACCGCGGGCACGGCCGACGACGCCGCCGCGGTGGCGGAGCTGTCCGAGCGGCTGCAGGTCGAGGCGAAGCGCACCGAGCAGGGCCTGCTCATCGAGGTTCCCGACGGCGCCGCCTTCGTGCCGCGGATGATCCAGGCGCTCTCGGTTCGGGTCAACACTGTCACCATCCGGCGGCCCAGCCTCGACGACGTGTTCCTCAAGCTCACCGGGCGGGCGATCCGCGACGACGAGGCCGGCGCCATGGACAACCTGCGCGCCATGGCGCAGATGTGGCGGGGAGGCCGCCGCTGATGGACGCCATCAACGAGCTGGCGCGCGACGCCGTCAGCCTGCGCCAGCAGGAGCTGCGCACCCCGCGATGGCAGCGCACCGCCCGTGCGGTGTATGTCATCTGGTACCGCGACATCATCCGCTACTGGCGCGACCGCACCCGGCTGGTCGCCTCGCTGGCGCAGCCGCTGCTCTTCCTCATCGTCTTCGGCGTGGGGCTGAGCTCCTCGCTGGGTGGCGTCGGCAACGCGCGCGGCGGCGCCACCTTCGGCGGGTCGCTCAGCTACGTGCAGTACATGTATCCGGGAGTGGTCGGCATGGCGGTGCTCTTCACCGCGATGTTCAGCTCGATGTCGATCGTCTGGGACCGCGAGTTCGGCTTCCTCAAGGAGATCCTGGTGGCGCCCATCGACCGCTCCGCGGTGGCGGTGGGCAAGACTCTCGGTGGCGCCACCCAGGCGATGCTGCAGGGGGTGATCATGCTGGCGGTGGGGCCGATCATCGGCGTGCACCTCACCCCGCTGACGGTGCTGGAGGCGGTCCCCATCCTCTTCCTGATCGCCTTCACCCTGACCGCGTTCGGCGTGGCCATCGCGGCGCGCATGCGCTCGATGCAGGGCTTCCAGGTGATCATGAACTTCCTGCTCATGCCCATCTTCTTCCTCTCGGGCTCGCTCTTCCCGCTGGCCGGGCTGCCCGCCTGGATGACGGTGCTGACCCGCATCGACCCCGTGGCCTACGGCATCGCACCCCTGCGCACCGCCGTGCTGAGCACCAGCGGCGTGCCGGGGGCGGTGACGCGACAGCTGGCCTCGGTGACCTGGTTCGGCTGGGAGGTGCCGTCGATCCTCGCCCTCGGCATCCTGGGTGTCCTGGCCGCGGTGCTGCTGGGCTTCTCCATCCGCTCCTTCCGCATCCGCGACTAGGTGTAGCGTCCAGGGAGGTTGTTGACACGCTCCGCGGGTGAGCGGCCTCCCAGGGCGGTGTGGGTCCGGTGGTGGTTGTACAGGTGCAGCCAGGCCGGCAGCAACCGGACGCGCTGAGCGTTGCTGGTGTAGGGCCG
>DASRDZ010000047.1:0-21783 GCA_035652335.1 Candidatus Dormiibacterota bacterium | reverse complement strand
CGAACGGGAGGTAGTCGGTGCGCGGCGGGGCGGCCAGGGCCCAGCCCACCTGGACGGCCAGCGCCGCCACCGCCAGGCCGCCGGCGACGAGCGCGGCCAGGGCCCACCGGCGCCGGTCCGCGGCAGCGCGAGACAGGGAGGACATCGCGGCCGCAGCATCGCACCGTGCGGAGTCGGTGGCCGATCGGCGGACGAACCCGTTCCCGTTCTGTCAACAAACGCCGACAGCGGGGATGGCGCGAGCGGCCGATCCTACGATGCCGACATGGACACCACCCCCCTCGACGGCCGGCAGGACGAGGCGCTCGACGAGCGCGGCCCCGAGGCGGGGCAGGGGATGATCGAGTACGCGCTGATCATCATCCTGGTGGCGATCGGGGCGCTGATCGCGCTGCAGGTGCTGGGGCACGCGACCAACAACCTGTACAACAACATCCAGACCAGCCTGCCGGGGGGCTGAGAAGGCGGCGCCGCTTCGCGCGCCGCAGGGTTTGGACCAGCCCGCCCGGGGCCGAGGGCGGCGCCGCTTCGCGCGCCCCTGCTGAGCCGCCGCCGTCCGGTGCACGCCTAGAATGGGGCGCAAGCCGGGCCTCCGTTCTTCAGTCGGAGGGCGGTGACTCGAGGTGGCAGCCATGAGCGAGAACGGCGCGGGCGCGTCGCGCAACGGAACGACGACCGGAGGCACGCGCGTCAAGCGCGGCCTCGCCGAGATGCTCAAGGGTGGCGTGATCATGGACGTGGTCACGCCGGAGCAGGCCAAGATCGCCGAGGACGCCGGCGCGGTGGCGGTGATGGCCCTGGAGCGCGTGCCGGCCGACATCCGCCGTGACGGCGGCGTGGCCCGGATGAGCGACGTCTCGCTGATCAAGGAGATCATGGCGGCGGTCACCATCCCGGTGATGGCCAAGGCCCGCATCGGCCACTTCGTCGAGGCGCAGGTGCTGGAGGCGCTCGGTGTCGACTACGTCGACGAGTCCGAGGTGCTGACCCCGGCCGACGAGGAGAACCACATCGACAAGTGGCAGTTCACCGTGCCCTTCGTGTGCGGTGCGCGCGACCTCGGCGAGGCCCTGCGCCGGATCACCGAGGGCGCGGCGATGATCCGCACCAAGGGCGAGGCCGGCACCGGCAACGTCGTCGAGGCGGTGCGCCACATGCGCGCGCTGCAATCCGGGCTGCGCAGGCTGCGGTCGATGCGCCACGACGAGCTCCACGCCGAGGCCAAGCGGCTCGGCGCGCCCGCCGAGTTGGTGATCGAAGTGGCAGAAACCGGCAAGCTCCCGGTGGTCAACTTCTCCGCCGGCGGCATCGCCACGCCCGCCGACGCCGCGCTGATGATGCAGCTCGGCGCCGAGGGCAACTTCGTGGGCAGCGGCATCTTCAAGTCCGACGACCCGCTGAACTACGCCAAGGCGATCGTCGCCGCCACCACCTACTTCGACAAGCCGGACGTCATCGCCGAGGCCAGCAAGGGGCTGGGCAGGGCGATGCGCGGACTGGACGTGGCCTCGATGCCCAAGGAGGAGCTGCTCGCCTCGCGCGGCTGGTAGCTCAGGGCTGCGGCGGGCAGCCGGACGGTTCGACGCCCGCGGCGTGGTACTCGGTCTGGTCCTGCATGCCGTCGTAGTCGGTGGAGATCCAGTAGTCGCCGTAGCCGTGGCAGGTGGACCACACCGCGGAGACGCTGAAGTCGCCGGACCACGCCGTCCAGGGCGCCGAGCAGCTGAAGGCATGGCCGCCCGCCGCGGCGCCGCTCTTGCTGCTCTGCACGCTGTAGCCGAGGCTGCATCCGCGCTGGAAGCTGCAGCTGCCCTGCCACTCCTTGTGGAAGCTCATCGTCACCAGGACGGTGCCGTCGGCGCGCCGCGTCGCCGTGTCGGCGGTCGTCAGGTAGCCACCGTCGCAATGGGGCAGCGTGGAGTTGGCGACCGGCGCCGCGGTCGGCCGCGGAGTCGGCGGGAGGGTCGGTGCTGCGGTGGGAGCGGGGGTCGGGGTCGACTCCGGGGTCGGCACGGGAGTCGCGGTCGGGTCGGGCGTCTCCTCGGGTGGGCCGGCTGACGGTGGCGGCGTCGCCGGCGCCGCAGCCGAGCTGGCGGGGCCTGCCGTCGCATGGTGCAGGCCGACGAACCCCGCCGACGCGCCGGCGGCCGCGAGCAGCACCACCGTCCCGCCGAGCACGCCGCGGAGGCCGATCCTCCGCCACCCCTTCCCGTTTCCCAACGCCCTCTCCTCGACACGGTCTGCGCTCGGCCGCCACAGCATGAACGTGCGGCGGTCGCCGGAGCCTGCGCCCGCGTCGCCGTTGCGATCGGGCAAACGGCGGTCAAGGGTCGATGAAGAGCTGCGAGGAAGCTCCCGATCGCGCCGGCGGCCGATTAGGCTGGTTCCCGCAGTGGGCAGTGCAACAGTGCGCGCCGCGGCCGAGTGGGACCGCTGGGGCGCAGACCTCTACTTCGCCAACACGGGCCAGCGCGAGCACCGCGGCCGTGTCGCCGAGGAGGTCTTCGCCCAGGGCGAGGCCTACCTCGACCGTGTGGAGTCGCGCTTCGCCGCCCTGGGCGTCCCGGTGGACCACGCCGGCGCGGCGCTGGACTTCGGCTGCGGCGTGGGCCGGGTGCTGGTGCCGATGAGCCGCCGCTACGCCCGCACCGTCGGCGTCGACGTCGCCGAGACCATGCTCGCCGAGGCCAGGCGCCACCTCGGCGGGGGTGCCGCGGAGCTGCTCCACTACGACGGCGACGACATCGACGGCTGCCTCGGCGAGATGCGTTTCGACGTGCTGCACACCGCGCGCACCGTGCAGCACATCCCGCCGGACGACGGCGTGCGCATCCTGCGCAGCCTGCTGGAGCGCCTCCGGCCCGGCGGCGTGGCGCTGGTCCAGGCTCCCATGTGCGCGCCGCGCACGCTGTTCCACCGCCTCAACGCCCTGCGCGAGCGCTCGCCGCTGCTGATCCGCGTGGGACACGCGCTGGCCCGCGGGCGCACCGAGTTCAGGCCGACCGACCCGGTGCACCACTGGCACCTCTACTCCGCGGACCGCCTGCTGCCGCTCTTCCACGCCTGCGGCTGCGAGGTGCGGGCGGTCGACCTCGACCCCGACCCGCGAGGCCGCCACCGGGCCACCTGGTACCTGCACCGGGTCACCTGAGCGCCGGTGGTTCCCGCTGCGGCGGGCCGGGGTACACTGTCCGCACGTGACCAACCCTCTAGTCGGAGTGCTCGCCCTCCAGGGCGACGTCCGTGAGCACCGCCAGGCGTTCGAGCGGTGCGGTGTGCTGACGCGGGAGGTCCGCCTGCCCGCCGAGCTGGAGCAGATCGACGCTCTCGCCCTGCCCGGCGGGGAGTCGACGACGATGAGCCGCCTGCTCCGCGTCTTCGGGCTCGACGAGCCGCTGCGCCACCGACTCCAGGAAGGACTGCCCACCTTCGCCACCTGCGCCGGCCTCATCCTGCTCAGCGCGCGCATCCTCGACGGCCGCCCCGACCAGCTCGCCCTCGGCGCGCTGGACGTCGACGTGCGCCGCAACGGCTACGGCCGCCAGGTCGACTCCTTCGAGACCGACCTGCGCATCGCCGCCCTCGGCGAGACGCCGTTCACCGCGGTGTTCATCCGCGCCCCTCTCATCGAACGGACCGGGCGGTCGGTCGAGGTCCTGGCCAGTGTCGACGGCAACCCCGTCGCCATCGCCCAGGGCCCCCACCTCGCCCTCGGCTTCCATCCCGAGATGACCCACGACGACCGGCTGCACCGGCTCTTCCTGCAGCGCCTGAGCGACCCGGTCGCGTCGGCGGCGTAGCGAGGTCCCAGCGCTCCAGAGCATGCAAGTCCGCAGCGCCAGCTTCCGCGACCTGGGCCGCATCGAGCAGCTCTACCGGGAGACGGCGGCGCGGGAGGAGGGCGAGGGGGTCATCCCCGGCCTCCACGCCGACCGCCCCGTCCCCGAGGCGATGCTGGTGCGCCTCTGGTACGCGCTGAGCAAGACGCTCAGCTCGATGGTGCCGCTCGGCGACCTGGGCGACGCGCTCTACGTCGCCGAGGACAACGAGCAGGGCATCGTCGGCTTCATCCAGGCGCAGGGCGCACCGGGGCAGACCCGCTCCTGGCAGATCCTCAACCTCTGCGTCGCCAGCGGCCGCGGCCACTTCGCCGGCGATCCCCTGCTCACCCACCTGTGCAACCAGGGCGTCGAGCACGGCGTCACCCGCTTCTACGTGCGCATCCCCCTCGACCATCCCCTGGTGGCGCTCTTCCTCGAGCAGGGATTCACCCAGTACGCAACCGAGCAGATCCTCTACCGCGACGACTCGTACGAGGCGCCGCGCGTGCTGCCACCCGGCGACCTCGGCCCGCTGCGCCCGGCGCGCCGCGACGACACCGGCGGCATCTACCTCCTCTACCTGCGCACCACCCCCTCGCACGTCGCCAACCTGGAAGGTCCCTCCCAGAAGGCGTGGCAGGCGGGGTTCCAGCAGGGCTGGCCGAGCCGTCTCGGTCGCGACGACGTGCGCCAGTACGTCGCCGAGCTGAGCGGCATCCAGGCGTGGGTGGCGGTGCGTCCGCCCTCGCCGGCGCGGCCCACGCTTCTCGCCGTCATGTGTGAGGGACAGGACCCACAGTTCCGTGAAGAGGTGATCGACGCAGCGCTGGCGCAGGCCCCGCCCGGGCCCGTGTCCTGCGTGCTGCGCCACTACGACAGCGAGCTGATCCGCTCGCTGCAGCAGCGCGGTTTCGAGATCTTCGGCTCCCAGCTCCTGCTGGTGCGCGACCTCGCGTTGAAGGTGCGCCTGCGCGCCGCCGACGCGCAGACCAAGAAGAAGGGCGTGCTGGTGCACGCCGGGCTCGCCCGTTCGGTACGCACTCCTGCTGTCGTTCCAGCCGTCACCCCGCCACGGAGGAGTCACCAATCGTTGCCCAGATGACCCCCTACGGCCCCGCATGGGAAGAGGAGCTGCACCTCCTCTTCGACGCCCTCCCGCCCCGCATCGCCGACTCCGCCGCGCGCGTCTCCGACGGCCGCGGCGAGCTGCTCGAGATCGTGCTCGACCTGGGACGCCAGCCCGAGGCGCGCTTCACCGACGGTGAGGCCATCCTCGACCACGCCCAGATCTCCCACGCCGACCTCGAGTACGTGGCCTCGCGCGTGGGCGCCTTCGGCGACGACAACCGTGCGGGCATCGAGCGCACGCTGCATCGCATCTCGGCGATCCGCAACCGTGCCGGCCGCATCGTGGGATTGACCTGCCGCGTGGGGCGGGCGGTCACCGGGACCATCGACATCATCAAGGACATCGTGGTGCAGGGCAGGTCGATCCTGCTGCTCGGCCAGCCCGGCATCGGCAAGACCACGATGCTGCGCGAGTGCGCCCGGGTGCTCTCCGAGGAGTGCGGCAAGCGCGTGGTCATCGTCGACACCTCGAACGAGATCGCCGGCGACGGCGACATCCCCCATCCCGGCATCGGCCGGGCGCGGCGCATGCAGGTGCCCACGCCGGCGCTGCAGCACGCGGTGATGATCGAGGCGGTCGAGAACCACATGCCCCAGGTGATCGTCATCGACGAGATCGGCAACGAGCTGGAGGCGGCCGCGGCGCGCACCATCGCCGAGCGCGGCGTGCAGCTGGTGGGCACGGCGCACGGCTCCAACCTCGACAACCTGCTGGTCAACCCGACGCTCAACGACCTGCTCGGCGGCATCCAGACGGTGACCCTCTCCGACGAGGAGGCGCGCCGCCGCGGCACCCAGAAGAGCGTGCTCGAGCGCAAGGCGCCGCCCACCTTCGACGTCCTCGTCGAGATCCGCGAGCGCGACAAGGTGACCGTGCACATGCCCCTCGACGAGACCGTCGACGAGGCGCTGCGCGGCCGCATCAAGCCCCCGCAGCTGCGCTACAAGGACGAGCAGGGCGGCATCGTCTCCAAGATCGACACCTCCGTCCTGGAGCAGGGGAGCGAGTTCGAGCCGGCCCCTTTCGGTGGGGGCCGGAACCCGCGCCGCGACCGCGGCGAGGCAGGCGGCGCTCGCGCGCGTCGCAGCCTTCGGGTTCCGGCCGATCTCGATCAGTTCACCCTGGCGCACGATGGGCGTGAGCGCGAGCTGCGCGAGGCGACGCGTGCGGCGCATCCCTACCAGCCGCTCAACGTCTTCCCCTACGGCGTGTCCCGCCAGTACCTGGAGCAGTCGGTGCGCGAGCTGCGCCTGCCGGTGCGCATCCAGCACCACGTCGACGACGCCGACATGGTGATGACGCTGAAGAACTACTACCGGCGCAAGGACTCGCCGGTGCGCGCCGCCGAGGCGACCGGCATCCCCATCCAGGTGCTGCGCTCCAACACGGTGTCGCAGATCAAGAACGCGCTGGCGCGCATCTACGGCGTCGAGGCCGCCGATCCCGCCGACGCCGCCATGGAGGAGGCGCTGGAGGGCATCCGGCGCGCCCAGTCGACCGGCCAGCAGGTGGAGCTGGCGCCGCAGAACTCCTACGTGCGCCGGCTGCAGCACCAGCTGGTGGAGCAGCACGAGATGCACGCCCGCTCCACCGGCAGCGACCCCAACCGCCGTCTCGTCATACTGGCGCCCTCCGCGCAGTCCGACACCGACGAGGAGTAGCAGCGGCATGGCCTCGACGTGGCCCGGCTTCTTCGTGTCCTTCGAGGGGATCGACGGCTCCGGCAAGTCGACGCAGATGGCGGCCGCGGCGGCGGCCCTGCGCAAGGCGCCGGGGGTCACCGAGGTGGTGATGGTGCGCGAGCCCGGCGACACCGCGCTGGGCGAGCTGGCGCGCGCGTTCCTGCTGCAGCACCAGGTGGTCTCGCCCATCGACCCGTGGGCGGAGGCGCTGGTGTTCATCGCGGCGCGCGCGCAGCTGCTGCAGGAGGTCGTCCTTCCTGCGCTGCGCCGCGGCGCGGTGGTCCTCTCCGACCGCTTCGTCGACTCGACGCTGGCGTACCAGGGCGGCGGCCGGGGGCTGCCCGAGTCGGTGCTGCGCGCCATCCATCGCGAGACCTGCGGCGACGTCTGGCCCGACCTCACCGTCCTGCTCGACCTGCCCCTCGACCTCGCCCGCGCCCGCCGGCACGCGCAGGAGCTGCCGCTCGACCGCATGGAGGCGACACCCGAGCAGTTCCAGTTCGCGGTGCGCGACGCCTTCCACCGCCTTGCCGCGTCGGAGCCGTCGCGAGTCGCGATGGTCGACGCGGCGCGTCCCGCCGTCACCGTGTCCGCCGACGTGGTGGGGCTGGTGTCGGCGCGCCACGCCTCCCACCGCACTCCGCAGGGCGCCGCCCCGCCGGCCGTCGCCGGCCGCTCGTGAAGCTCGTCGTCGCCATCGTCCACAACGACGACGCCGCGGCCTGCGTCACCGCGCTGACCGACTCCGGCATCGAGTGCACCCGGCTCAACACCTCCGGCGGCTTCCTGCAGAAGGGAAACGCCACCCTGCTGGTCGGCGTCGCCGACGCCCAGGTCGACGAGGTGATCGAGCTGCTGCGCCGCCACGCGCGGGATCGCAACGAGTACCTCACCCCCATCCCGCCGACCACCGAGCCCGCCGAGCTCCTCGTCCCCTTCCCGGTGGAGGTGCAGATCGGCGGCGCAACCGTGTTCGTGCTCGACGTGGACCGCTTCGAGAAGCTGTAGCGCGCGGCATGATCGTCGGCGCGGGGACACTCCTCAACACCGCCACGGTGCTCACCGGCGGGGCCGTCGGCACCCTCGCCGGACATCGCATCCCTGTGCGCCTGCGCGACCTGGTGATCCAGGTGCTGGGCATCTTCACCGTCGTGTATGGGGTGAAGGTGGCCATAACTCCCAGCTTCCAGGAGGCGCCGCACCTCACCATCGTGCTGATCGGGCTGCTGGCCGGCACGGTGGTGGGCTCGCTGCTGGACATCGACGGGGCCCTGCTGCGCTTCGGCGGCTGGGCGGAGCGCCGGCTGGTGCGCCGCGGCGGGAGCGACGCCGAGCAAACCAGCGGCCGCGTCGCCCGCGCCTTCGTCACCACCAGCCTGCTCTACTGCGTCGGCCCGCTCACCATCCTGGGCAGCTTCGACGACGGTGCGCGCGGCGACATCCTCCTGCTCGGCATCAAGTCGACGCTGGACGGCATCGCCAGCCTCGCCTTCGCGGTCACCCTCGGCCCCGGCGTGCTGCTCAGCGCCGCCAGCGTCGTCGCCGTCCAGGGCACGCTCACCGGCGTGGCCTACGCGACGCGCGGCAGCCTCGACCAGTTCCTCGTGACCCAGGCGCTGGGGGCCGGCGGGTTCATGCTCGTGGCCATCGGCGTGGGGCTGCTGGACATCCGCCGCATCCGCGTCGCCGACATGCTGCCCGGGCTGATCCTCGCGCCGGCGGTGGCGGCGATGTCACGCGCCTTCGGCTGGGGCCTCTAGCGCAGGGCGAGCGCGATATCGCCAACCAGGGCAGAAACCAGCGACGCGTCGCCCGGGAGCGCCGCCGACAGGGCGCGCTCCCACCGGCCGAGGTCGTCCGCCCTGGACGGCTCCGGCGCTGCGTACGGGCACGACGCCGGCCGGAGGCACACGCGCATCCCGGAGAACCGAGCGCTGCTCGGCGTGGTGGGACGCCGGGATGGGGTGGCGCTCACGGTGCTCCTGGGTGTGGGGGGTGGAGTGTCGGAGAGAAGGACGGGAAGGATGGCTCTGCGACTACATGACACCGGCCGAGCGCCGGGCATTACGCCCAGAAATCCTGGTCAGGATGCCTCGCCGCCGGCCCGCTCCACCACCACCCCGTCGAGGGGGACGACGCGCTCCACGCGGGTCCCCGCCAGGTGCACGCGCACCCCGGGGATCCCCGGCGCTCCCGGCTCCCAGCCCTCGGCCCAGAGCCGCCGCGCCTCGCCGTAGGTGGTGGCCGCCTGCTGCCGCCGCCCGTCGGTGAAGCCGATCGTCCCCGGCCGCGAGGCGAAGCCGAAGCCCACCTCGCCGCCGGTGGCCAGGAAGGCGCGGAGCGCGCCGAGGGGTGCGTCCTCGGGGGCGACCGGGGTGGCCGCCGCCAGCGCCGCCTCCAGGGTGGGCATGTCGCCCGCCGCCGCCTGCTCGCGCACCGCCTTGCGCTGGGCGATGTGCGCGGCGCGCTCCCGCCGGCGCTGCTCGGTGGCCACCTCGGAGGCCCGCGCCTGCAGCTCCCTGATCTGGCGCGAGTAGGGCGACATCGCCGCCACCGTCTCGCGCTCGGCGGAGCGCAGGGCCGCCAGCGCCTCCTCCAGCTCCTCGTCGCCGAGCGCGCGCAGGGCCTCGGGCTCGAGGCGCTCGGGCAGCGGGGGAAGGGGGAGGGGAGCGGGGAGGTCGCTCATCGCGGCCCATCATGCCCGACCCGCGCAGAGCCCCGAGGCGCCCGAGTAGGGTGTCCGCACGTCAGCACCTGCCACCGTCCGGAGCCGCAGCCGTGAGCGAACCCGTCCGCGTCGACCGAGAGGGCGCCGTCGCCGTCCTGACCATCGACCATCCCCCCGCCAACGCCATCAGCCGCGCCGTGATCACCGGACTGCGCGACGCCGTGGCGGAGATCGGCAGGCCGGGCAGCGGGGTGCGGGCCGCGGTGCTCACCGGGCAGGGCGAGAAGTTCTTCGCCGCCGGCGCCGACATCACCGAGTTCCAGACCCTGGGCAGCGACAACATCGCCGCCGGCCAGGCGCTCACCCTGGAGATGGAGCGGTGCCCGGTGCCGCTGATCGCCGCCGTCAACGGCGTCGCCCTGGGCGGCGGCTGCGAGCTCGCCCTCGCCTGCGACGTGCGCCTGGCGGCGAGCAACGCGCGCTTCGGGCAGCCCGAGATCAACCTCGGGATCATGCCCGGCTGGGGTGGCACGCAGCGGCTGCCGCGCCTGGTGGGCACGGGGCGCGCGATGACCATGCTGCTCACCGGCGACCCCGTCGACGCCTCGACCGCGCTGGCCTGGGGGCTGGTGACGGCGGTCCTCGAGCCCGGCGAGCTGCTGGACGCGGCCCGCACCCTGGCGGGGAAGGTCGCCACCAAGGCGCCGCTGGCGGTCCAGGCCAGCAAGCGGGCGGTCCACGACGGCCTGGCGGCGGCGAGCATGGCCGACGCGCTTGCGGTGGAGCGCGGCGAGTTCGAGAGCGTCTTCAAGAGCGAGGACGCCACCGAGGGGGTCACCGCCTTCCTCGCCAAGCGCGCGCCGGAGTGGGTCGGCCGCTGAGCCGGCCGCCTACATCGACGGGGTCGGCGTCGGCAGCGGCGGCAGCGAGGGGCTGGCGCCGCCGCCCAGGTTGGCGGCGATGACCAGGGCGAGGCGCTCCAGGCGCACCGCCTTGAGCCCGATGCCGTCGACCTCGAAGTAGATGCCCCCGGCGATGGCGCCGTAGACGGGGTTCTGGTCCTTGGTTGCCGTGTAGCCGTCGGGTCCCAGCTCGGCCAGCGCGGTGAAGCCGCTCAGCGTGCAGCCGTTGCAGCCGCGGTCGGCCAGGGCCAGGCCCTGCGACCTGGTCCTGGCCAGCTCCGCCTGCGCCTGGCTGGGGTCGTCGAGGATGGTGACGTTCACCTGGCCGTTGCCCACCTGGTAGCGGCAGGCGGTCATCCCGGCCACCTCGCTGATGTCGACCGACTGGCTGACGCCGAGCCCGGTGGCCGACTCGATCTCGGCGATGCTGGCCACGATCCGGCCCGGCAGGGGGGTCTGGTTGGGGAGCAGGCCCGCGCCGGGCTTGATGTCGCAGGAGAAGGCGGGGACACGCACGCCCAGGCCGCCGCTGCTCGACGCGGAGGAGGACGCCTGCGTGCTGCCGCCGGCGGTCGTGCCGCTCGTCGACGCCGTGCCGCCGCCGCTCCCGCACGCGGCGAGGAGCAGCCCGGCCGCCAGCGGCAGCGCGATCGCCGCGCCCCTGCCCGTCGTCATGGCGGCGCATTGTGCCGCAAGCCCGTGTGAGGGGGCGACGCCCCGGCGGCCGCTGTGCCGCGTTCTGACGCGTCGCGTCACGGTGGTGCGGCGCGCCTATAATCCCGCGAGATGACCGCGATCATCAGCCCCATCGGTCTCGTCGTCCTGCTCGGAGGCGCCTCCGGGCTGACCGCGCTGCGCTGGCGCAAGCTGCTCGCGCTGATGCTCTCGGCGCAGCGCAGGGACCAGCGCTTCGACCGCATCCCCGAGCGGATCAGGGGATTCTTCGTCTACGTGCTCGGCCAGGGGCGCCTGCTGCGCTGGCCCTACGCCGGGGTCATGCACGTGCTCATCTTCTGGGGCTTCCTGGTCCTGCTCACCGCCATCGCCCAGGGCATCGTCGAGGCGCTCTGGCAGGGCTTCAACTTCGCCGACCTTCCCTTCGCCGGCGCGCTGGCCTTCCTGCAGGACCTCTTCGCCTCGCTGGTGCTGGTCGGCATCGTCATGGCGCTGGTCAACCGGCTCGTCGTCAGGCCGATCCGCTTCCGCGGCTCGCACGAGGGCGACGCGCTGCTGATCCTCGCCTGGATCGCCGCCATCATGGTGATGATGCAGTCGAACTACGCGACTCGCATCGCGCAGGGGGCCGACGGCAGCGCCGGGTGGCGTCCCTTCGCCTCGGCGTACTCCCATCTCTTCGCCGGCCTCGGCGCGCACAGCGAAGCGCTCAAGGTGGTGCACGGCATCACCTTCTGGACGCACCTCACTCTCGTCTTCACCTTCCTCGTCTACCTCGGCTACAGCAAGCACCTGCACATCATCACCGCCGCGCCCAACGTCCTCTTCCGCAACGTCAAGCCCAAGGGCCGCCTGGTCCCCATCGACCTGGAGGCGGAGGACGTCGACCACTTCGGCAGCAGCAAGCTGGAGCATTTCTCCTGGAAGGACGTGCTCGACCTCTACACCTGCACCGAGTGCGGGCGCTGCCAGACCCACTGTCCCGCCTTCAACACCGGCAAGCCGCTCTCGCCCAAGACGCTGGTCACCGACCTGCGCGACTTCGCCTACGAGAAGGCGGCGGGCGGCTTCTCCGCCAACTGGCACACGGCGCACCAGGTCGAGGGCGGCATGTGGGTCACCGCCGGGGCCGGCACCGGCGCGCTCAACACCGGCGACGTCGAGACCAACGCCGCGGCGCAGCAGGCCGAGGGCCAGCACGTTGTGGACGGCAACGGCCACAACGGCCACGCCGAGCTGCCGCACCTGCCGGGGCACTTCCAGCCCTCCTGGCTGTCGCCGGAGGAGGTGGACGCGGCGGTCAAGGCCGCGGGCGGCAGCGAGCGCCCCCTGATCGGCGGCACCATCAACCCGGAGACGCTCTGGTCCTGCACCACCTGTGGCGCCTGCGTCGACCAGTGCCCCGTGCTCATCGAGCACGTGCCCAAGATCCTCGACATGCGCCGCGCCCTGGTGCTGGAGGAGGGCTCGATGCCGAAGCAGGCCGAGGCGGCGCTGCGCAACATCGAGAACGTGGCCAACCCGTACGGCATCTCCCAGCAGACCCGCGCCGACTGGGCCAAGGACCTCGGCGTGCAGTTCGCCAAGGACAAGCCCGACGCCGAGTACCTCTACTGGGTGGGCTGCGCCGCGTCGTTCGACGACCGCGCCAAGACCATCGCCACCGCGCTGGTGAAGATCCTCCAGGCCGGCGGCGTCGACTTCGCCATCCTGGGCACCGAGGAGAAGTGCAACGGCGACCCGGCGCGCCGCATCGGCAACGAGTACCTCTACCAGGAGCGCGCCAAGGACAACGTGGAGACGTTGAAGAAGTACAACGTGCGCAAGGTCATCGCCTCCTGCCCGCACTGCTTCAACACCATCAGCAACGAGTACCGCGACTTCGGCGGCGACTACGAGGTGATGCACCACTCCCAGGTCATCGACCGGCTCATCAAGGACGGTCGCATCACCCTGGACACGCCGATCGAGGAGACGATCACCTACCACGACTCCTGCTACCTGGGCCGTTGGAACGACATCTTCGCCCCGCCGCGCGACATCCTCGAACGCATCCCCGGCCTCAAGGTGGTGGAGATGGCGCGCAGCCGCAGCGAGGGGATGTGCTGCGGCGCCGGCGGCGGCCGCATGTGGATGGAGGAGGGCCAGCCGCGCGTCAACCACAAGCGCGTCGAGCAGGCCGTGGAGACGCAGGCGAGCAAGGTGGCCACCGCCTGCCCGTTCTGCCTCTCGATGTTCGACGAGGGCATCGCCACCAAGCAGCTGCAGGACCGGCTCGCCGTCGACGACATCGCCGTCTGGGTGGCTCGCTCCATGCACCAGCCGGTCGACGCCCAGGCGCACCACGGCTTCGAGGAGCGCCAGCCCGCCCCGTCGGCAGACTAGCGGCTCGGGGTCAGGGCTTCGCGGTCGCCGGCGGCGACGCCGAGGGCGATGCGCCGCCCGGCGTCGGCGAGGGCGCGGGCGGCGGCGTCTCGTTGGCGGCGGTGAACCTGAGCGACTTGGTGACCTCGGGGGTCAGCGCATCGATCGTCTTGATGGCGTCGGTGCCGAGGGCCACGAAGGTGAGCACGTAGCCCACGCCGTTGTGGGCCACGACGTAGATGCGCTGCTCGTCCTGCTCGGCGCCCTGCGAGTACTTGACGTCGACCCAGATGGCGTTCTGGCCGCCGACCACTGCCTGCTGCTGCTGCGGCGGCGACGACGGGAAGCCGGTGGTGGTGAGACCCACCTCGTCGGTGAAGTGGTTGGTGAGCAGCTGCTCGAGGGTGTTGCCGTCGGTGACGCGCTTGATCACGAAGTACATGCGTCCGCCGGTGTCGACCACGCGCATGGAGGGCACCGGGTCGGTCGACGGGTCGTAGTTCCACGCCGACGGCCCGTCGAAGGTGATGGGCACGGCCTGCCCGGACTCCTTGACCAGGTTGATGTGCTGGTTGGCCAGCGCGTTCGCCGAGGACTGCCCGATCCAGGCGACCAGCCCGACGATGCCGCCCACCACCGCCAGCCCCAGCACGCCCATCGGCGCCATCAGGGCACGGTGGATGGGCTGTCCCGCCGTCTCCAGGTGCTTCAGCTCCTCCGCGGTCGCCGGCCGCCGGTAGCGGCAGCGCCGGCAGACCAGCATCCGCTTCCGCGTCACCGGGGAGAACCGGTAGAAGAGCACCTGCAGGAAGGACATGTCGTCGACCACGTCCTGGGCTGCGTGCTCGTGGCAGTTGGGGCAGTCGAGCCACCCCGTGCCGCGGGTGCGATCGAGGTGGCGAAGCCCGGCGATGAACATCCGGCCGCATTGTAGCCGCGGTCCCGGCGCCTGGCTGCTCCCGTGCGGAGCGATGATGATATCGTCGATATCACATCGTCCCATCGAACCACTGTGAGGTGTGCATCGTGGCCTCCACCGAGCGGCGCGATCCCCTGGAGGAGGAGCGGGAGCGGGCCCGCCAGGCGGCCGAGGGCAGCCAGCTCCCCTCGGAGCGCGGTCTCGGCGGCGGCGCCGGTGAGACGCCCGTCGCCGACGTCACCGCCGAGGGCGACGGCGACGAGGCCGTCCATCCCAGCCTCGGGTCGCCGCCGCGCCGGGAGGAGTCGCGCCCCACCTTCCGCAGCAGCCAGCTCCAGCACGACGAGGACAAGCCGCGCGACGGCCGCCCGCTGCGCGGCTGAGCTGCGGCCGAGAGGCCGCGCCCCAGCACGGCGTGCCAGGGTTGACCTGGCCTACGGGAGGTACGGGATGGGGTCGACCGGATCCGCTCCGGATCGCACCTCGAAGTGCAGGTGCGGCCCGGTCGAGTTCCCCGTCGAGCCGCTGAGCCCGATCACCTGGCCCGCCCGCACGTGGTCCCCGGCCGCCACCGCGAGCCTGGACAGGTGCCCGTAGAGCGTGTACAGCCCCCCGCCGTGCGCGATGACCACGTAGGTGCCGTAGCCCACCACCTTGCCGCCCACCACGTTGGTGCCCGCGAGCACCACCACCCCGTCGGCGGCGGTCGACACCGGCGTCCCCAGCCCCACCCCGATGTCGATGCCCGTGTGGAAGTGGGGGTAGGAGACGCCCTGGTAGACGTAGGGGAACTCGAAGGCATAGGTGGTCGGGCCGAAGGGCTGCGTGATCGGGCCGCTGCAGGGCCAGAGCAGGTGTCCCGCCGCCGGCGCCTCGCTGCCCGCCGCGGTGGCGAAGCTGGCCTGGGCGAGGGCCACCGCCGTCTCCTGGGCCAGCTCGGCCTGGCCGTCGGGATCCTCGGCGAGGAGCGAGGCCGAGGTGACGCGAACGCCGCCGGCGACCGGCACGAGAAGCCGGAGACCCGGCACCTCCGGTCCCGCGGTGCCGCCGCCGGCGACGACGCGCGTGTCCGTCACCTGGTAGCGGTAGACGCCGTAGCCGGCCGCCACCTGGATCAGCGCGCCCTCCGCGGGCGCCGGCACGCTGAGCCCGGGGCCCGCCACCAGCAGCATCGAGTGGGGCTCGCCCGGGTAGGCCGTGGCCGCGTCGTGGCCAAGCGTGCCCGGCTGCGCGGCGCCCTCGACCACGGTCAGCGCCTGGCCGCCGGCGACGCTGAGGTGGGCGATCACCGACCCGGCGGCCAGCCGCGGGCGCAGCACCGGCAGCGGCGCGGCCGAGCCGCGCGCCACCACGACGGCGGGCGTCGGGGAGGCGGCGGCGCCGCCACGGGCGGCCGTGGGCGTGGCATCGCGCTGGGCGGCGACCACCAGCACCCCGGCGACCAGCGCCCCGCCGGCGCCGAGGCACATCAGCAGCCGGCCCAGCCGGCGGCGGGCGCGGGGAGACGCGGGCGTGGACATGCGGGCACTGTGCACAACGGCTGGCGCACGCTCGCCCTTGCGGCGCCGCGGGGCCGGTCCGTACACTGCCGAGCCGACCGCCACGATTGACACCCCTGTCAACCGCGAGAGCTGGGTGGCGACGCATTTTGGAGGAGCAGCCGTGGCGTACGAGGCGTACAGCCCCGAGTGGGCCCAGGCCTACAAGGACGAGATCAACAAGTCGCAGGTCTACAAGCAGGCGGCGGCCGGCTGGGAGGGCACCGTCGGCCTGGTGGTTCTGGCCGAGCCTGACAAGAACGTGCCCGAGGACCAGGGAATCTTCATGGACCTCTGGCACGGCGAGGCGCGCGACATCAAGATCGTCAGCCGTGACGACGCCGAGAAGGCCGACTTCGTCATCACCGGCCCCTACTCGCGCTGGAAGGCGGTGGCCAAGAAGGAGCTCGACGCCACCAAGGGGATCATGCTCGGCCAGCTCAAGCTGAAGGGCGACTTCCCCACCCTGGTGCGCTACACCAAGGCGTCCCAGGAGATGACCGAGTGCACCACCCGGGTGCCGGTCAACTGGCCCGACGAGTAGCGGGGCCCCCCGCGCATGGCTGAGGTGGTCCTCGCCGAGGGCGACGGCGCCAACGGCCTGGCCTCGATGATGGGCACGCTGCTGGCGCAGAACGTGGAGCGCGTGCCCGGCAAGTTCGCCGACTTCCGCAGGGTGGAGAGCGACGTCGCCATCGAGGTCAAGGACCTCGACCAGTCGATCACGCTGCGCTTCACGGGCGACCGCTGCACCATCCACAACGGCCGCACCGGCAGCCCGCGGGTCAGCATCAGCACGGACTCGGAGACGCTGATGCGCCTCTCCATGCTGCGCATCGGCGCGCTGGGCCTGCCCAACTACTTCGACGAGCCCGGGCGCGAGGTGCTCCGCGCGATGCGCACCGGGAGGCTGCGCATCCGCGGCATGCACCACATCCACACGCTCAACCGCATCACCCGGCTCTTCTCGGTGGCATAGGGGACTTCGCGATGGCGGCAGAGGGACGGCTGCTGGTGCTGGGCGCCGGCACCATGGGTGCGCAGATCGCCCAGCAGGCGGCGCTGCAGGGCGTCGAGGTGCGCCTCGTCGACGTGTCGCGCGACCAGCTGGAGCGCGGCGTGGCGCAGAACCGCAGGCTGCTGGAGGGCCGCGTCGCCAAGGGACGCATGGCCGCCGAGGACGCCGAGGCGGCGCTGGCCAGGGTGGAGACCTCCGACGACCTGCCGGCGTCGGCCGCCGCCTGCGGCTGGGCCATCGAGGCCATCGTCGAGCAGGTGGAGGCCAAGCGCCAGGCGTTCGGCGAGCTGGACCGCCACCTCCCGGAGGAGGCGGGCATCGCCACCAACAGCAGCACCATCGTCTCCAGCCGCCTGGCCTCGGCGACGAGGCGTCCCGAGCGCGTCTGCAACATGCACTTCTTCCATCCGGTGCTGGTGATGGACGTCTGCGAGGTGGTCCGCAACCCGCAGACCAGCGACGCCACCGTCGCCGACGCCGTCGACTGGTGCAGGCGGATGGGCCGGCACGCCGTGGTCATCGAGCGCGAGATCGACGGCTTCGTCGTCAACCGCATCCTCGGCGCCGCCTCGCGCGAGGCGTTCTCGCTGCTCACCGGCGGCTTCGCCTCCTTCGCCGACATCGACGTTGCGGTCAAGTCCGGCCTCAACTGGCCGATGGGTCCCTTCCAGCTGGCCGACTTCAGCGGCCTCGACACCGTCCTCAACGTCCGCCGCGACCGGGCCCAGCGCGCCGGCGACCCCGGCGACACGGCCACGGTGGCGCTGCTGGAGAAGCTGGTCGGCGCCGGCCGGCTGGGACGCAAGGCCGGCCGCGGCTTCTACGACTGGTCGACGACCCCTCCCACGCCGCTGCCCCTGCCGGAGTAGGCGGGCGCCGCGCGCGGGGTGACCGCGCGCAGGGCGACCAGGCCGAGCGCCGCCAGGGCGATGGGCACGATCCGGCCCGGTGGCGCGGGGCTGGTGTTGCCGTAGTCGATGAGCGCGGCGAGGTTGAGCAGCAGCCAGAGCAGGAGGACGCGGCGCGACTGCAGGCCGGGCCAGCGCTGCACGCCGTCGAGGGCGGCGGCGCGGCCCAGCATCCAGGCGGCGGCGGGGGCGAGCAGGACCAGGTCGTGGGTGAGCAGGTGGGGCGCGGCGACCAGGCTGAGCGCGACCGTTCCTGCCAGGGCTGTCTCGAACCTGCGGGGGTCGCGGGAGCGGGCTCCCAGGACGCCGCAGGCGGCCACGGCGGCGAGGTCGCCCGCGGCGGCGAGGGCGTGCGCCGTCGCCGTGTTGCCGAGCCAGGAGCCGAAGAGCCCGGAGAAGCCCAGCAGCATGGCCGGGGGCCAGCGGTCGGCGTCGGCGAGGCTGATGCGCACGAACCCGGCCACGCCCTGCGGGCCGACCAGCGCCAGCGACAGCGCGGCGATCACCACCGTGGCGGCGACGGCGCCGAGCAGCGCGCGCCGGTCGCGGCGGAAGAGCAGGAACGCGGCGAGGCCGAGGAAGAGGTGCGGCTTGACCAGCATGGCGACCGCCGCCAGCCAGACGCCCGCGCTGGCGTTCCGTTCGCGCCGCCAGGAGAGGTACGCCATGCCCACGCCCAGCGCGAGCAGGCCGTCCCACTGCCCGAGGAGCAGCGTGTTGGCCGCGCCCACCCCTGCCGTGGCGATCGCCCACGCCGCCACCCGCAGCCCGCGCGGCGCGCTCTGCGGCCACGGAGCCGCGCGCACCGCGGCGGCCACGCCGAGGGCGACCAGCACCAGCTGGAGCAGCGACCAGGTCCGGTAGGCGTCGGGCAGGCTCAGCGCGGTGACGGGCATGGCCAGCAGCGCGGCGCCGGGTGGGTTGAGGTAGGGCAGGTTGCCCTCGTGGTCGCCCGGCGCCAGCAGCGTCGCGTGGACCCGTGCCTGCGCCGCCTCGTCGTACAGCTGGGCTCCCTGGCCCTCCCGCAGCAGCGTGCTGCCGGCGTAGACCGAGGTGAAGTCGCTGCGCCCGACCTGCAGCCGGCTCACCCCCAGCCACATGGCGACCATGACCGCCAGCAGGGCGGCGGCCACGCCGGTGGCGAGGAGGACGGTCCGGGTGGGACGGGTCATGAGCTCGCGCCGACGCTAGCACCGCCCCCGCGCGAGCTCACGCTCGGTCACGCACGCGCGACCGGACCTTTGCGCGCCAAAGAAGAAGCCCCGCCGGGCCACAGGGCCGGCGGGGCTCTCCTGGCGCTGAGCGCCTTCTCAGGCCGACGGGGTCGGCGTCGCCGAGGGCTTGGGCCGGTTCGGGCCGCCGAAGCGCCCGTGCCCGAGCCCGGGGCCGCCCGCCCCCTTGAGCCCGGCCCGTCCCATCAGCTTGTCGAGGGCCGACGACTCCTTCTGCTGCAGCATCTGCAGCACGGTCGACTTGATGTCGGCCGCCTTGCTCCCGGCGATCTGGTCGATCGACTGCCCAGCCTGGAGGTCGGCCATCACCTGCTGGACGCTGAGCCCCGTCTTCTGTGCGGTGACCTGGACGAGCATCCCCAGGACGCCGCCCGCGGGGCACCCGGCCGCAGCGCCGGCCGGCGGGAGCTTGCCGCTCAGGTCGCTCGACATCGCCTTGTCCAGGGCCGCCTTGGCCTTGGTGAGCATGTCCGTCTCCTGGGTCGAGCTGAGCTTGCCCGCGGAGACGCGCTTGTCGAGGCCGGTCTTGAGCTTGTCGAGCGCCTGCTGCTCGATCGTCGCGGCCTGCGACCCGGCGATCTGGTCGAGGGTCTTGCCGCTGCGCAGCTGGTCGAGGATCTGCTGCTGGGTCTGGCCGAGGGTGGAGGCGGCGATGGCCAGGACCTGCCGGGCGGCGCCCAGGGCGGCCGGGTGGGCGGGCTTGCAGACCTTGCCGCCGTCGCCGGGCGAGGGCGAGGCCGCTGGGGTCGCGGTGCTGGCGGTCAGCGCGGTCGGGCTGGTGGTGGCGGCATGCACGCCGACACCGGCGGCGGCGCCGACCGCGACGACGCCCGCCCCGGCGATGATCGCCTTGCGGAGAGGTGTGAACAGCATCGGTGTCCTGGTCCTTCGGTGGAGATGGCTTGGGCCACGGTGAAGTCTCCCGCGGAGGGCCGCGGGCGCGCCTGAAACGGCGCTGAGAAGCTGGACCCATCGACGGACGTCAATCGCTACCATGGTGGGGCCGTGACCTCCATCGAGCTCGCCGCCCGCACCCGCGGCTGCTGCGTCGACATCGCCCTGCCGCTCCCCGCCGAGCGGGTCGACGCCCTCGCCGGCGTCTTCCGCGCCCTGGCCGACCCCACCCGCCTGCAGATGCTGCGCATGCTCAGCGACGCCGCCCAGCCCATCTGCGTCTGCGACTTCACCGCCGCCTTCGCACAGTCGCAGCCGACCATCTCCCACCACCTCGGCAAGCTGCGCGAGGCCGGGTTCGTGCGCAGCGAGAAGCGCGGCATCTGGTCGTTCCACAGCCTGCGCGAGGACATGCCGGCCGCCTGCGCTGCGGCATTGGCGCTGCTGGGCTGAAGATTCCCGGCGCGCTCAGACGCGCGCCCAACGGGGGGAGCAGATCTCCCCCCGACCCCCTCTCGGCAGGCTGAAGCCTGCGGGGGCGAGCTTGGGCTCGCCTTCTATACTCGATCTCCCGAGGCATCGTGAGGGAGTTGGTTCGCATGCTGGAGAAGATCGACCACATCGGCATCGCCGTCCCCGACCTGGACGCGGCGGCGAGCGCGTACGCGCAGCTCTTCGGCGTGGAGCCGTCACATCGCGAGGTCGTCGAGTCCGACGGCGTCGAGACGGTGATGTTCGAGGTGGGCGAGTCGCGCATCGAGCTGCTCGGCTCGCTGGGCCCGGAGTCGAAGATCGCCAAGTTCCTGGAGAAGCGCGGCGGCGGCATCCACCACGTCGCCTACGGCGTCAGTGACGTGCGCGACGCGCTCGACCGCCTCGCCGCCGACGGCACGCAGCTGCTCGACACCGAGCCGCGCAAGGGCGCAGGCGGGCGGCTGGTCGCCTTCGTCCATCCCAAGGCGGCGGCGGGGGTGCTCACCGAGCTGTGCCAGCCGGACCCGGAGGCCGCCGGGACGCACTGATGGCCACGGTGTCGGAGCGCCCGGCGCAGCCGCAGCGCGACGCCGGTGCGGAGCCGGAGCCGTCGCCGGTCGAGACGGAGAGCGGGCTGCCGCTCGAGCCGTTCTACGCCGCGGCGACGGCGCCGCCGGAGCAGGCGGCTCCCGGCACCTATCCCTTCGTGCGCGGTGTGCGCGCCGACGGCTACCGCTCGCGGCTCTGGACGATGCGCCAGTACGCCGGCTTCGGCAGCGCCGAGCAGACCAACAAGCGCTTCCACTACCTGCTCCGCGCCGGGCAGACCGGTCTCTCGACAGCCTTCGACCTGCCCACCCAGATGGGCTACGACTCCGACGACCCCATGGCCCGCGGTGAGGTGGGCAAGGTCGGCGTGGCCATCGACTCGCTGGCCGACATGGAGCTGCTCGTCGACGGCATCCCGCAGGACAAGGTCACCACCTCGATGACCATCAACGCGCCGGCGTCGATCCTGCTGCTGCTCTACGAGCTGGCCGCCGAGCGCAAGGGCATCGACACCACCCTGCTGGGCGGCACCATCCAGAACGACATCCTCAAGGAGTACGCGGCGCGCGGCACGTACATCTTCCCGCCGCGACCGTCGATGCGGCTGGTCACCGACACGTTCGCATGGTGCGCCGAGAAGCTGCCGCGCTGGAACACCATCTCCATCAGCGGGTACCACATCCGCGAGGCGGGGGCGACGGCGCCGCAGGAGATCGCCTTCACCCTCAGCAACGGCATCGCCTACGTGCAGGCGGCGATCGACGCCGGGCTGCCGGTCGACCGGTTCGCGCCGCGGCTGTCCTTCTTCTTCAACGTCAGCAACGACTTCTTCGAGGAGGTCGCCAAGTTCCGCGCCGCGCGGGCGCTGTGGGCGTCGGTGATGCGCGACCGCTTCGGCGCCACCGACCCGCGCTCGCAGATGCTGCGCTTCCACGCCCAGACCAGCGGGGCCACGCTGACCGCGCAGCAGCCGCTCAACAACGTGGTCCGCGTCGCCATCCAGGCGCTGG
>DASRDZ010000046.1:0-37314 GCA_035652335.1 Candidatus Dormiibacterota bacterium | reverse complement strand
AAGTCGCCGAGCCCGCGGCTCCGCCAGCACCGCCGCAGCAGGCCGAGGAACTGCCCGCCCATCCCCTCCTCCTCGAACTCCGGCACACTGTCGTACGACACGAACGCATCCTCGATCCGCGCCACGCGTGACACGCTGATGCGCCGCCCGCCGGCGAACGCGCCACCGCCGCGTGCGGCCCACCACCGCGCACCGAGCGCGGGCGCGCTGCACACCCCCGCGACGATCTCACCGTCCTGCTCCAGCGCGATCAGCGTGGCGAACACCGGCACCCCGCGCACGAAGTTCTTGGTCCCGTCGATGGGGTCGAGGTACCAGCGGCGGGACGACGCCCCGCTCTCGCCGTACTCCTCGCCGATCACCGCATCCCCGGGCCGCGCGGCCGCGATGCGCTCGCGCAGCATCTCCTCGGCGCCGCGATCCGCCTCGGTCACCGGCGTCAGGTCCGGCTTGGTCTCGACGCGCAGGTCGGCGCGCCGGAACGCCTGCATGGTGATGGCGTCGGCGGCGCCGGCCAGCTCCAGGGCCAGGCGCAGGTCGTCGTCGAGCGTCGGGCTCATGGCGGGCGATGATAGCCGCCGCCCGCTGCGGCTCAGTACCCCGGTGCCGGCTGCCAGAGCGAGATCTCGATCCCCTGGTCGTCGAGGCAGGAGGCGCTGACGCCCGTCGCCGACTCGGCGGGCATGCCGGCCTCGCCGCCCAGCTCGCGCACCCGCCGCAGCGCGATCTCGATGTCCTCGACGCGGAAGTAGGAGCGGGGACGGTCGCCGTCGTCGTCGGTGTAGAGGCCGCCGGGCGGCGTGCAGTTGGTGACGTGGTGGTACGGCGCGTCGAGGTCGTCGTGCTCGTACTCCCAGCCGAAGATGGCGGCGTAGAAGGCGCGCGCGTCGCCCGCGTCGCCGATGGGGACGGTGAAGTAGGAGAGGTCCCCCGGGCGGTTGCCCGGCTGCGGCGGCTGCCACCCGCCGGTGGGCCGGAAGATGCCGAACTGGACGCCGTCGCCGTCGTAGGTGCACTCCACGCTGGCGCCCTCGGAGAAGGTGGAGATGTCGCCGGCGTGGCCGCCGTAGTCGCGCACGGCGTCGGCGGCGCTGCGCACGTCGTCGGTGGGCAGGATGCCGAAGTACACGAAGGGACGCGTGCCCTCCCGCCCGCCGACGATCCCCCCGTACACGGTGGTGCTGTTCACACCGTAGCCGTCACCCTGCTCGCGCGCCTCCAGGGTCCAGCCGAAGAGCCCGCGGTAGAAGGCTGCGCCGCGCTCCGGGTCGGGCGAGGGGATCCAGAAGTAGGTGAGGTCACCCGACACGGGCCCGCTCCGCCATCCCCACCAGCTCGCGGCCCGTCTCCTCGGGATGCTCGCGCTCCCACTCGGCGACGCGCTCGGTGTCGAGGAAGACGCGCTGCTGCAC
This sequence comes from Candidatus Dormiibacterota bacterium, assembly GCA_035652335.1. Lineage (GTDB taxonomy): Bacteria > Chloroflexota > Dormibacteria > Aeolococcales > Aeolococcaceae > DASRDZ01. The sequence goes on along the minus strand of DASRDZ010000046.1, from coordinate 35,902 downwards.
CACGCGGAACCAGCGCAGCCGCAGGTAGACGACGGCCTCGTTGCTGTAGTGCTCGCCGATGCGGTCGCTCACCCAGTAGGCGACGCGCATGTTCCAGGGAAAGCCGGCGACGAGCACGTCGCGCACGACGTACTCCGGCCGCAGCGAGACGAAGCGACGCAGCCAGCCGGCGATGGCGGCACGTCCCCTGAAGGCTCCCGCGAACGTGCTGCGACCGGGGAAGACCAGCTCGGCGCGGTCGGAGAACTGCCGCACCAGCCCCTCGACGTCCCCGCCCAGCATCCTGCGGACGTTGAAGCGCACGTACTGCGTGACCAGAAAGCTCCACACGGCGACGGCCCTCCTTGGTGGCGTCGAGCGACGGCTCCACCGAGGACTCTAGACCGGGAACACTCCGTGGCGCCTGGCCACCCCCTCGCGGCGGCGCGAGGCGTAGACGGCGAAGCGGCGCACCAGCTCGTCGCGCAGCGTCTCCGGCTCGACGACGGTGTCGACGATCAGCTCGGAGGCGAGCTTGAAGATGTCGATGTCGTCGCGGTACTCGTCCTCCAGCTCGCGGCGGCGCGCGTCGCGCTGCTCCTCGGGGAGGTCGGCGAGCTTGTTGTAGTAGACGGCGTTGACGGCGGCCTCCGGACCCATCACCGCGATCTGCGCGGAGGGCAGCGCGATGGTCACGTCGGGGTCGAAGGCCGGCCCGTTCATGGCGTAGAGGCCGGCGCCGTACGCCTTGCGCAGCACCACGCAGACCTTGGGCACCGTCGCCTGCGAGAGCGCGGCGATCATCTTGGCGCCGTGGCGGATGATGCCCTGCCGCTCCACCGCGGTGCCGATCATGAAGCCGGGGACGTCGGCGAGGAAGAGCAGGGGGATGTTGTATGCGTCGCAGGCGGTGACGAACCGCGCGCACTTGTCCGCCGAGTCGACAAAGAGCACACCACCCTTGAAGCGCGGCTGCGAGGCGACGACGCCGACGACGCGACCGTCGATGCGCGCCCAGCCGGTCACCACCTCGCGGGCGAAGAGGCGCTTGACCTCGAAGAAGGAGCCGGCGTCGACCAGCGCACGCACCACGTCCATCACGTCGTAGCCGCGCTGCGGCTCCAGCGGGATGACCTCGGCGATCCGCTTGGCGTCGGCGGCCACCGGCTGCGGCTCGGCGAGCGGCGGCTCGCTCTGCCAGCTCTGCGGCATGTAGCCCATGTAGCTGCGTGCCGCCTGCAGCGCCTCGTGCTCGTTCTTGACCAGCACGTCCCCGCAGCCGCTCACGCTGCAGTGCATCCGCGCCCCGCCCATCTCCTCGAGGGTCACCTTCTCGCCGACCACCACCTCCGCCATGCGGGGCGAGCCGAGGTACATCGAGGCGTTGCCCTCGACCATGATCACGGCGTCGCAGAAGGCGGGGATGTAGGCGCCCCCCGCCGCCGAGGGGCCGAAGAGCACGCAGAGCTGCGGCACCTGTCCCGACAGCCGCACCTGCATGTGGAAGATGCGACCGGCGTGGCGGCGTCCGGGGAACATCTCCACCTGGTCGGTGATCCGCGCACCGGCGGAGTCGACGAGGTAGACGAGGGGGATCTGCAGCCGCTCCGCGGTCTCCTGGATGCGCACGATCTTCTCGACGGTGCGTGCACCCCACGAGCCCGCCTTCACCGAGGAGTCGTTGGCCATCACGGCGCAGGGGCGGCCGTGCAGGTGGCCGATGCCGGTGACCACCCCGTCGGCGGGGAGGTCGGGCGCCTCGTTGTTGGCCAGCAGGCCGTCCTCGACGAAGTCGGTCTCGCTGTCGAAGAGCAGGCGGATGCGCTCCCGCACGGGCAGCTTGCCCTGCGCGGCGAGCTTCTCACCAGCCCGCGCCCAGCCGCCTGCCAGCGCCCTGGCCAGCCGCGCGCGCACGTCGCCGGCGCTGTGCGTCCCGTGGGGGACCGATGCGTCGTCGCGCCGCTCGCGAGCCACCTCGGTCACGCGCTCACCTCCGCGGTGCCCACACGGTCCGGATGCCACACCCCCGCGCGGTGCAGCTTCCCTGGCAGCTGCATCCCCAGGTCCTCCCCCAGCCGCACCGCCACCGCGCAGTATGCGTCGAGATCGACGGAAACGTCCGCGCCGAGCCGCTGCAGCGCCTGGAGCGAGTCCTCGCTGGCGACGTTGCCCGTCGAGCGCGGCGCGAAGGGGCAGCCGCCCAGGCCGCCGGCGCTGCCCTCGAAGCGCGTCACCCCGGCCTGGTATGCCGACACCACGTTGGCCACGCCCATGCCACGCGTGTCGTGGAAGTGCACGGCGACGCGCTCCAGCGGCACCACGCTCGCAACCGCCCCGACGAGCTGCGACACCTGCAACGGGTCGGCCACGCCGATGGTGTCGGCGATGCCCACCTCCGTGGCACCGCGCTGCACCAGCTCCCCGGCGAGCTGCACGACGCGCTGCGGGTCGACCGCACCCTCGAAAGGACAGCCGAAGCACACCGACAGCGCCACGTCGACCACCACGCCGTGCTCCGCTGCCAGCGCCGTGATCTCGCTGACACCGTCGAGCGACTCGGCGACGCTGCGGTTGACGTTGCGCCGGTTGAAGGTGTCCGTCGCCGCCACGGTGACCAGCACGTTGCCCACCCCGTGCTCCAGCGCCAGCTCCAGCCCGCGCAGGTTGGGGATGAGCACGCGCAGCCGGGGCATCGCGTCGGCACCCAGCGCGCGCAGCACGTCGCCGGCGTCGGCGAGCTGGGGCACCCACTTCGGCGACACGAACGACGTCGCCTCCACGCGCGGCGCACCCGCGGCGAGCAGCCCGCGCACCAGCCGCACCTTGACGTCCGTGGGCACGGGGCCGGGGAGGTTCTGCAGCCCGTCGCGCGGGCCCACGTCGGTCCACACCACGGCGCTCATCGGCGCAGCCCAGGGCCGGGCGTGGCGGGCGGCGCGGCCGCGGGTCCCCAGAGCGCGTAGCAGAGGCTGCCGACCACCGGCGTGATCGCCACCACGAAGAGCCAGAGCAGCGAGCCGCTCCTCCCCGCCATGCGGATGCCGCCGAACCAGGCCACCGAGCCGATCACCAAGGCGACACCGAAGAACGCCGCCGCGGCAACGCCCATCCCGCCCGCGCCGTTGCCGCTCGCCGAGAAGAGCTCGTTGTAGGCGACGAAGGCGGCGGTGGCGACGGCGGAGAACCAGAGCAGGCTGCGGCGGGTGATGAAGGGCGGGCCGGCCGGGGATTCGGTGGGTGTCTGCTGGGCCATGGCGACGCGAAGCACCGTACCAGAGCCCGCCGCGACCGGGCCCGGCCCACCCAGCCCTCCCACCGGTGGGCGGCCCCTACAATGCCGCCGATGACGGCAGCCACCGCCGAGTCGACCCGCCTGCTCCGGCTCGGCCACAGCCCCGACGCCGACGACGCCTTCATGTTCTACGGGCTCGCCACCGGCAAGGTCAGCGCCCCGGGCATCCGCTTCGAGCACCTGCTCCGCGACATCCAGACCCTCAACGACTGGGCCCGCGAGGGACGCCTCGAATGCACCGCGATCAGCGTGCACGCCTATGCGTACGTCGCCGGCAGGTACGCCCTGCTCGCCCAGGGCGCCTCGATGGGCGAGGACTGGGGCCCGATGGTCGTCGCCAAGGCGCCCATGGACGCCTCCGACCTCGCCGGCCGGCGCATCGCGGTCCCCGGCCTGCTCACCTCCGCGTACCTCGAGCTGCGCCTCGCCGTGCCCGACTTCGAGCCGGTGGTGGTGCCCTTCGACCGCTGCATGGACGCCGTCGACGACCATCGCGCCGAGGCCGCCCTGCTCATCCACGAGGGCCAGCTCACCCATCGGGAGCGCGGCTTCCACTCCGTGCTCGAGCTCTGGACGTGGTGGCGCGAGCTCACCGGACTGCCCCTGCCCCTCGGCGCCAACGCCATCCGCCGCGACCTGCCGCCCGACGTGTCGGTGGCCGCTGCGCGGGCGCTGCGCGAGTCGATCCAGTACGCCCTCGACCATCGCGAGGAGGCTCTCGACCACGCGCTGCAGTACGCCCGCGACCTGCCGCGTGCCACCGCCGATCGCTTCGTCGGCATGTACGTGAACCAGCGCACCCTCGACCTCGGCGCCGACGGGCGCGCCGCCTACCAGGAGCTGCTCGACCGGGGCGCCGCCGCGGGGCTGGTGCCGCCGGTGGGCCGCCTGGACTTCGTGGACTGAGGCGCGCATGCCGCGCCGCGGGTCGCCGCCGTTCACCCTGCGCCGGTACATGCAGAGGACGTGGGGCTGCGACGACCCCGCCGTCTTCCGTCTCTGCGGCATGGACGAGGTGGGACGCGGCGCCTTCGCGGGACCGCTGGTCGCCGCCGCCGTGGTGCTGCCGCACGGCTGGAAGCACCCGCTGCTGAAGGACTCCAAGCAGCTCACCGCCAGGCAGCGCGAGCACATGGCGGCGCTCATCCGCAGGCGCGCGCACGCCGTCGCCGTCATGGAGATCACCGCCGCGGACATCAACCTGCGCGGGCTGGGCTGGGCCAACGTGGAGATCTTCCGCCGCCTCGTCGATCTGGTCGAGGCTGACGGATACTGCTGCGACGGCCGGCTGCGCATCGAGGCCGCCCAGCAGGTGCACTGCCTGGTCAAGGGCGACTCGCTGGTCCCCGCGGTCAGCGCCGCGTCGATCGTGGCCAAGGTGCACCGCGACGCGATGATGACCGCCTGGCACGACGACGTGCCCCACTACAACTGGGCGTCCAACAAGGGCTACGGCGCGCCCGAGCACCTGGCGGCCATCCGCGAGCACGGCCCCCACGCGCAGCACCGCAACGTCTTCATCCGCCACGTGCTGCAGATGGACCTGTTCGAGACGCTGGGCAGGCCCGTCGAGACCTCGCCGGACGAGCTGGCGCTGGTCGAAGAAGCGCTCGCCGCCGCGGAATGAGCGCGATCCCGTTCGGGGCGGAGATCCGAGATCTGCGCGGTGACGACGTCGAACGCCTGCTCACCTTCATCAACCCGCTGATCGCCGAGGACACGTTCATCGACATGAGCGGTCGCGCGCTGACCCGCCGGCAGGAGGCGGAGTTCGTCGAGCAGCAGCTGGCCGAGATGGCCCGCGGCGACAACGTCATGCGCCTCGCCGTGGCCGGTGACGGCGTGCTGGCAACGGCGGGCCTGCGCCGCCTGGTGGGCCGCCGCCGCCACGTCGCCGAGCTGGGCGTCGCCGTCTCCGCCGACCATCGCGACCGCGGCCTGGGCACGGCCATGGTCACCGACCTCATCGCCCAGTCGTCACGGCTCGGTGTGCGCCGGCTGGTCCTGCGCGTCTACAGCGTCAACGAGCGGGCGATGCAGGTGTACCTCAACTGCGGCTTCGTCGAGTGCGGACGCATCCCCGAGATGGTGCACTACCGCGGCGAGGACGTCGACGAGATCTGGATGACCCGCCGGGTCGAGCGAGTAGGCTGAGCCCGCATGGACCCCGCGCAGCCGCAGCCGGCCCAGCCGGAGCACGAGCCCGTCTCCGCCGACGTGCACCGGGCCGCCTCGCGCATGTTCGCCTCCGGGGTCACCGTCGCCGCCGCGCAGTACGAGGGACGCGTGCACGCCATCGCGGCGACGGCGTTCTGCTCACTCTCGCTGGAGCCCCCGCTGGTGCTGCTGGCCGTCAACCGCACGGGGCAGCTCGTCGACTTTGCGCGGCGGTCGCAGCACCTGGGCATCAGCATCCTCTCGGAGGACCAGCGCGAGATCAGCGAGTGGGCGGCGTCCACCGGGCGGGTGCCGGGGCCGGCGGTGCCGTTCACGACGCGGGTCGCCCGCACCGGCGCGCCGCTCATCGAGGGCGCCGTGGCCTGGTTCGACTGCGAGGTGCAGAGCGCCGTCAACCAGGGCGACCACATCGTCATCGTCGGGCTCGTCGTCGAGGCGTGGGCGGCGCCGCAGGCGAGGCCGCTCCTCTACTTCGACCGCACCTACCATGCCCTCGGCGAGGCGCTCGGCGAGGGCGACGCGCCGCAGCTAAACCGCTGACGCCACCGCGTCGCGCACGCCGATCGGCACCGCCGCACGCACGGTGGTTCCCCTGCCCGGCTGCGACTCGACGTGCAGGTGCCCGCCGATCGCCTCCAGCCGGTCCTCCATGTTGGTGAGGCCCGCGCCCCGCTTGGCGGTGGCCACGTCGAAGCCGGCTCCGTCGTCGCTGACCGACACGGTCAGCTCGCCGCCGCCCTCGCGCAGGCGCACCGTGGCCGACGAGGCGCCAGCGTACTTCTGCACGTTCTGCAGGGCCTCCAGCACGCAGAAGTAGAGCGCGGCCTCGAGGTCCTGCGGATGGCGGCCGACGCCGTCCGCGTCGACGGTGACGGGGATGGTCGCCTTGCGCGCCTGCGCCTCCAGCGCCGCCGGGAGGCCCTGCTCGGCGAGCAGCGGCGGATAGATGCCGCGGGCCAGGTCGCGCAACGTCTCCAGCGCGTCGTCGACGTCGCTCTTCAGGGCGATGACCGATTGCCTCGCCTTCTCGGGGTCCTTGGCAGCCTGCATCTGGGCGATGCCGAGCTTCACCGCGACGGCGACGAGGTACTGCTGCGCCCCGTCGTGCAGGTTGCGCTCGATGCGGCGGCGCTCGCCGTCCTGCGCCGCGACGAGTCGCTGTCGCGACGCGCGCAGCTCGTCGACGCGGCGCTGCAGGTCGGCGGTGAGGCCGACGTTCTTCAGCACCAGCCCCGCCTGCGCGGCGAGGTCGTCGACCAGCTTGCCCTCCATCGCGGTGAGCGCCTCACCGCGGCGCGTCACCACGCTCAGCGCGCCGAGGAGCTGTCCCTGGTGGCGCACCGGGATCGCCTGCGTCGCGCCGGGGAACTCGGGCAGCACGCCGTCGCCCATCGGCAGCGGCTCGTAGCCGACGAGACTGTCCGGCGCCGTCGCCATCGGGTGCAGACGGTCGCCGCTGCGCAGCCACACCGTCGCCGCCTCGGCGCCGGTGCCCTCCTGCAGCACCTGGGCCATGCGCGGCAGCACCTCGTCACTCGCGTAGGAATCGGACACACGCTGCCCGAACGTCGAGAGCACCTCGTACGGCGTCGCCCGCCTGCCGTACACCAACCGGTTGGCCACCTTCTGCAGCCGTTCGCGCACCGGCTGGAAGCCGACGGCCACCACCGCGGTGGCCAGGATCGACAGTCCCAGGTTGGGCTTGCCGCCGCCGCCCACCAGCGAGCCCAGGCCCACCGCGATGCCGACGTACACCGCCGTGATCAGCGCGGCCAGCGCTCCGTAGACGAGCGCGCGGCTGACGACGACGTCGACGTCGTACAGCTTGTAGCGGAAGATGGCGAAGGCGATCGACACCGGCATGGCCAGGCCCAGGCCGGCGGTGTTGACGACGTCGGTGGTCCAGGTGGGGAAGACGCCAGGGCTGAGCAGGTTGATCGGCGCGCCGACCACGATGCTGCCGATGACGGCGTAGGCGATCCACTTCACCTGCTGCCGCTCGGCGCCACGCGAGCGCCGCAGCCGCACGACGACGCTGGCCACGCTGACCAGCAGCAGGACCACGCCGCCCATCCAGAGGACGTTGCCCACCACGTTGCCGGCGCCATTGGGGTCGATGACCCCGAGCGGGTTCGACGGCCCGGTGTAGTCGGGCACGCCGACGCCGCTCTGCATCGGACCCGAGACGAGCATTCCGGTGACGGTGAGCAGCACGGAGTCGACGATCGTGGCGATGGCGATGGGTCGCCAGCGCCGCGAGAGCAGCCGTCCGTCGGGGATGAGCAGTGCGACCAGGGTGACGATGCCGGCGGGGTAGACAGGGCCCCACCACCAGGTGGCGAACCAGAGCGCCCAGACCCCTCCGGGCAGGGTCCCGTGATGCGCCACCAGGCTGAGCCGCACGTACTGGTCGGCGAGGCTCGACAGCGCCACCAGCACGCCGCCGGCCAGCAGCAGCCAGCCGCAGGGGTTGCGCGGCCTGCGCCAGGCGATCAGCGCGCCGACGACGGTGAGGCCGATGGTGGCCACGCGCTGGTAGCCGGCGTCGGCGAGGGTTGGCAGCGCGGCCCGGTCGGCGATGGCGATGCCGACGGCGGCCAGCGCGGCGGCCACGCCGAGGGTGGCCAGGCCGAGGGCGAGCAGCGTGCTCCGGCTGGGGTGGGGACGCGGCTGCATGGTGGCGCAACCATACGGGCGTCCCGGCGAGGTGTCGAGGAGGCCAGCCCCCGGCCGGCAGGTGGGGTTCGCCCCCCGGCTGCGGCGCGATCAGCCGCGCCTCCACGAGCCTCGGCGGCCGCCGCCTCCGGACGCCCGCGGACCCTGCCCGGCGGCGAAAGCCCGTCAGCCCCTATGCTCCACCTTCACGTTTCTCACCTGAAGGCTGACGAGCACCTCATGAAGACCATCGAGATCAACGGCGTCCGCGAAGAGATCATCGAGCGCAGCGACTTCCCCATCGAGAAGCAGCGCGCCATCCTCGGCGAGGAGGTCACCGCCGTCCTCGGCTACGGCCCCCAGGGCCGCGGGCAGAGCCTCAACATGCGCGACCAGGGCTACAACGTGCTGGTCGGCGTCCGCCCCGGACCCAGCAAGGACCGCGCCCTGGAGGACGGCTGGGAGGAGGGCGAGAACCTGCTCAGCATCGAGGACGCCGCCGAGCAGGGCACCGTGGTCCAGTACCTGCTGAGCGACGCGGCCCAGATCGCCATGTGGCCCGAGGTGCAGAAGCGGCTCGGCGACGGCGACTGCCTGTACTTCTCGCACGGCTTCGGCGTCGTCTTCAAGGACGACACCGGGATCATCCCGCCGCAGAACGTCGACGTGGTGATGGTGGCCCCCAAGGGCAGCGGCCTGACCGTGCGCACCCACTTTCTGGCCGGACGTGGCATCAACTCGTCCTTCGCGGTGCACCAGGACTACACCGGCCGCGCCCGCGACCGCGCCCTGGCCACGGCGTTCGGGATCGGCAGCGGCCACTGCTTCGAGACCACCTTCGAGCACGAGGTGTACAGCGACCTCACCGGCGAGCGCTCAGTGCTCATGGGCCTGATCCAGGGCGCCTTCAAGGCGCAGTACGACGTGCTCCGCTCCCACGGCCACTCGCCCTCGGAGGCGTACAACGAGACCGTCGAGGAGGCGCTGCAGTCGCTCTACCCGCTGATCGGCGAGAAGGGCATGGACTGGATGTTCGCCAACTGCTCGACCACCGCGCAGCGCGGTGCGCTGGACTGGGCTCCCCGCTTCGAGGCGGTGCTCAAGCCGGTGATCGAGGAGTGCTACCAGCGGGTGCTCTCCGGCGAGGAGGCGCGGCGCGCCATTGCTGCCAACTCTGACCCGAACTACAGGACCGGGCTGAACGCGGAGCTGGCGGCGATGGATGCGCAGGAGCTGTGGCAGGCCGGGCGGATCCTGCGCGACTTCCGGCCGGAGCGGCAGGCGAAGTAGACCGCCGGACCTCCTACGCCGCGTGCCTCCAGCCGCCCCGGGCGGTGCGGGTGCTCGACGGCGCCGCGCCGCTGTGCAGCGGGGCGTCGAGGAACCAGCGGATGCGGGCCGCCGCGACCGGCCCGACCAGCGCCCGCAGGCGCTCCTCTGGCGCCGCGTAGACCGCCGCCAGCGATGGGAAGGCGCGGGCCAGGCGTGCGGCCGTGGTGTGGTCGACGCCGGGCAGGCTGAGCAGGTGCCGCTGGCGGAGCGAGGCGAGTTGGTCGACCTCGGGGTCGCCGAGAGGGAGGTCCAGCTCGACGGGGGTGGTGCTCATGGCCCCATTCTAGCGAACAGGCGTTCGCCGAGTCAAAGGGGGCCGGCGCACGGCGCCGGGCTCGGCGCGCTGGGATGTCGGGCGCACTCCCCGTAGAATCCTTCGCAGGTGGGAGGGGCGCACGGAATTCGACGTCAACGCCGCCCAGGGCAGCCCATCACGCCGGCCCCGGCGGACATCTCGTGGAGGTGCAGAGCATGTTGGGTCGCGGGTCGACGAGCACAGTGGACCGGGCCAGGAGCCAGGCCTCCGAGGCGGGCAGCGCCGCCGCCGAGATCGCAGGCGAGCTGGCCGACCGCGCCGCCGAGCTGGCGGCACGCGCCGCCGAGCGGGCTGCCGAGGCCGCCAAGACGTACGAGCCGGTGATCCGCAGCGCCGCGGCCACGGCCGCCGAGCGCGCCGGCGAGGCCGCCCGCGAGGCGCGCAAGAACGCCGAGCCGGTGCTCCGCAGCGCCGCAGAGAAGGCCGCCTCCAATCTCAGCGACGCCGCGGAGAAGGCCGCCGAGGTGCTCGCCGAGACGGCCGAGCGGCTCGCCCAGCAGGGCGCCGAGAAGACCGCTGACGCAGGCGTCACCGCGGGCAAGAAGCTCACCAAGGCGAGCAGGAAGCTGGCCGAGTCGGCCAAGCCGAAGAAGAGCCACAAGGTCCGCCGTGTGCTGCTCGTCGGGGGCGCGGTCGGTGGCGCCGCGGCGCTGGCGATGTCGCCGGTCGGCGCGAAGATCCGGGCCAAGCTGAGCGGCCAGGGCCAGCCCGAGCCCGACGAGCCGCAGTCGATCACCCTGCCCGTGCAGCAGCCCGCCGCGCAGGCGAGCAGCCAGCCGGGCGCCGCGCCCGACGAGGGCACGGCCGCAGGCAATGCCGGCAACGGCCAGGGTGAGGGCAACGGCGTCCTCGCCGGACGCCCCGTGCCTCCCGCGGAGGAGCCGTCGCAGGGCGCCTGAGCCCTGCGGCGACGGCCGCTCAGAGCAGCCCGGCCATCCGCAGCCCGTTGGTGATCGGGGCCTCCAGGCTGATGAAGGCGAGCACCCCCAGCACCACGGTGCGCCGGGTGCCGCTCAGCTTGGTGAGCGCGGCCAGCAGCACCAGGCCGGCCAGGGCCAGCTTGACCAGCAGGGCCAGCACCTCGTTGGAGGCCAGCGCCGGCGCGAAGACGGGGTTGGCCTCCTGGAAGCGGCCGCTGGCCAGGGCCACGTGGGTGGTGTAGACGTCGAGGAGCTGGCCGCAGAGGAAGGCGAGGCTCAGCCAGCGGCCTGCTGGGCTGGTGAGGGCGGCGCGGACGGCGAGAGCGAGGCGCGCGAGCGCGCCGCGAATGCCGCGCTGCGCTGCCAGCCCGCTGCCCGTGCCCGTCGCCCTGACCATGTGGTCGAACCTCTCTGCCACGTCAATCCCGGCGACGGCCGGTTGGCTGCCCTCTCTGGCTGTAACGCCAGCGTCACAAGGATCTTGCGGCAGGGTGACGGGATTAGTCCAGGTCTGGAGCTTGCTCTGGGGCTTCTTGGGGCGGGTTCTTTCGCTCGCCTTGGCGAGCAGACAGGGCGGGCAGATCCCGCCCTGCGGCGACGCACGGGCTTCGGCCCGCGCGGCGCCTGACCCGGGTTATTTCGCTCGCCCTGGCGAGCAGACAGGGCGGGCAGATCCCGCCCTGCGGCGACGCACGGGCTTCGGCCCGCGCGGCGCCTGACCCACCCTCGGCGAGCTGAAGCTCGCCGGTGGCGGCTGACGCCGCCGGGTCGCGCCGCCGGGCGTTGCGCGGCGTAGACTGGCCGTCCCATGCCTCCCGAACGCCACGCCGGCGGCCCGCCGCGTCCAGCTCGCGACCGCCATACCGGTCCTGGCGGGTTCGGAGGCGGCCCGCGCCGCAGCTTCGGCGGGCCCGGCGGGCCGCCGCGGGATGCGGGGCCGCGGCCGCCGTTCGCGCCGCGGCCGTTCACGCCGGGTGGTGGCGGCCCCGTCCACAGCGTGCGGCTCCGGGAGGGGGAGCGCGAGGTCGAGGTGCACGGCAGCCCGGACTTCGTCCGCCAGACGCTCGACGACCTGCCGGGGCTGTTCGCCCGGCTCGGTGGCGAGACCGCGCCGCACGCACGGCCGGCATCGATCTCGATGCCTCCCCCGCCGCGCGAGGCGGAGACGCACGAAGGCGAACCCGACGAGGAGGAGGAGCCGCCGGCACCGCCCAAGGCGCAGCGGGCCAACGGCCGGGTCCGCCATGGGCGCAACGGGAGCGCATCGCTGGAGGACCGCGTCTTCGACGTGCTCGCCCGGGCCGGCCATCCCCTGAGCGTCGCCCGCATCCGCCAGCAGCTCGGCGGGACGGAGAGCGGCCAGCAGATCCGGCGCATCCTGGAGCGCGCCTCGGATCGCGTCGACAGCACCGACGAGCGGCCCGCGGCCTATTTCCTGCGCTGACCCCGGCGCGCCGGTGCTCACCCTCGCAGCCCTCCCCTGGACCGCGTCGCTGCGCGCGCCCGACGCGGTGGCGCTGCGCACGGCCGACCGGGGGCGCGGCGGCCTCACCTTCGCGCAGCTCGACCGCGCGGCCGCCGGGGTCGCCGCCCGGCTGGCGCGTCGCGGGGTCAGACCCGGTGACCGGGTGGCGATCTGCTCCGGCAACGGCCTGGCCTTCCCCGTCCTCTACTACGGCGCCCTGCGCGCCCTGGCGGTGGCCGTGCCGCTGCCCACCACCGCACCCGTGGCAGACCTGGCCCAGAACCTCCGCCGGCTGCGCGTCGCTCTCGTCGCCGCCGACGCGGAGCACGCGCAGCACGCCCGCGCCGCCGCTCGCCTGGCGGGGACAGGCGCCGCCCTCCTCGTCCTGCGCGAGGACGGCGCCGCACCGCAGCGCGGCGAGCTGCAGCTCGACACCCTGACCGAGCACGCGACGCAGCCGCCGCGACCGGTCATGCCCAGCACCCCCGCGGTCATCCTCAACACCAGCGGCACCACGGGCACGCCGCGCGGCGCGCTGCACTCGCACGCCGGGCTGCTGTTCAACGCGCGCGCCGTCGCCGGGGAGATGCTCCATCTCGACGAGAACGACGTGCAGCTGGGCGCGCTGCCCCTCCCCCACAGCTTCGGGATGAGCGCGGTGCTCAACGCCTCGATGGTCGCCGGCGCGGGTGTCGCCCTGATGCCGCGTTTCGACGCCGCCGAGGCGCTGCGCGTCATCGACGAGCACGCGGTGACGGTGGTGCAGGCGGTGCCGACGATGGTCTCGCGTCTCGTCGCCGCCGCAACCGAGAGGCCGCGGACGCTGCGACTCACCGTCGTCAGCGGCGCGCCGCTGCCTGTCGATCTGGCCAATACTGTCCACAACGTGCTGTGCACGCGCGTCGTCGAGCGCTACGGGATGACCGAGGTCTCGCCTCTGACCATGCGCGAGGTGCCGCCGGACGGCGGCGTCCCGGGCGAGGTCGGCCGGCCGCTCTGGAACGTCGCGGTCCGCGTCCGCGGGGGCGCCGAGCACGGGGAGCTGGAGGCTGCGGCTCCCAGCATGTTCCTCGGCTATGCGGGCAGCCGCCGGGCCACCGCGGAGGTGCTCCAGGGCGGCTTCATGCGCACCGGCGACCTCGGTCGCGTCGAGGCCGACGGCCGGGTGGTGCTGAGCGGGCGGCTCAAGGACCTGATCATCCGCGGCGGCTACAACGTCCCAGCGAGGGAGGTGGAGCATGTCCTCGAAGGCCATGCGGCCGTCGCCGAGTGCGCCGTGGTCGGGCTGCCCGACGCGGACCTCGGCGAGGAGGTCGCCGCCGCCCTGGTGCTCCGCCCCGGCCGCAACGGCGGCGACGTGCCCGCGGAGCTGCGCGCCCGCTGCGCCGCGCGGCTGGCCGCCTACAAGCGTCCGCGCCGCTGGTACGTCCTCGCCGAGCTGCCGCGGACGGCGTCCGGGAAGGTGCGCAAGCACGAGCTGCGCGAGGTGCTCGCCGAGACGGTGCCGGCGCTGGCAGATCGGTGATCTCGGGACGGCGCGGCAGTGGAGCGGGCACAATGCGCCAACCGCCCATGTCGAGCAGACCCGACGATGCGTGCCCGTATCCCCGACCCTTCCCGCCCGGCTTCCGCGACTGCCCGGCGTACCGCTCGGCGCGGCTCATGCCCTTCGACTCGCGCTACCGGCCGCTGAAGCCGGAGCGGACCTGCCAGCACCTCCAGGTCGGCTCCGCCGCCGTCCCCGGCCGCTACTACGCGCAGTGCGCCGTGGGCACCGCCGACGACCGCCGGCGCTGGGCCGATCCCGAGCGCGAGCGCCTGGTCGCCGAAGCGGAGGCGCTCACCGCGGTGCTGGAGGAGAAGCTCGGCCGCATCACCGAGGAGCTCTGGCGGGCCAAGGCGCGCCAGCTCCAGGTCTTCGAGCACCCCAGCGGGGGCGGCAGCGTCGAGGCGGCGACGGCCGGGCTGGAGGATGTCTGCCGCCGCTTCCTGGTGGACATCGAGGCGGTGCTGCACGAGGAGAGCGCCCGGCTGGAGCGGCTCGCCCTGCCGCTCGACACCTGCATGCAGCTCTTCCGCGAGATCTTCGCCCGCTGGATCCCGCAGCGCTCGGCGGAGCCGCCGCAGGTGCCCGACGAGCTGGTCGAGCGCTTCCCGGAGCAGGCCTGGTGGCTGCTCCGCCCGCGCACCCCGGCGGCCAGCTGAGCGCCCGGCCGGGCCGCGCCCAGGTGCCGCCGCCGGTCCCGCTGCCGCGCTACGGCAGCGCCGCCCTCGCCGACCTCGTCCCCTCGCTGCTCAGCGCCCTGGGCGCGCCGGGGTTCGCCAACCCGCTCGGCGTCGAGCCGGCCGCCTCGGTGTGCGTCGCCGTCATCGACGGGCTGGGCGCCGAGCTGGTCGCAGAGCATGCCGCCGAGGCGCCGTTCCTCACCGCATGCGGGGGGACGGCGCTGACCGCCGGCTTCCCGGCGACCACCGCCGCCAGCCTGGCCTCGCTGGGCACGGGGCGCCCGCCGGGCGAGCACGGGCTGGTCGGGTACACCATGCTGGTCCCGGGACAGCCGGTGCCGATGAACAACCTCACCTGGGCGCCCTACGGCCTCCAGCCCGGCGGCGACGGCGGCGACCTGCTCCACCGGGTGGTCCCCGAGCAGCTCCAGCCGGAGGCCACCGCCTTCGAGCGGGCGGCCGCCGCGGGCGTCGCGGTCACCCTCGTCGGCCCGCGCCAGCACGCCCACTCCGGGATGACCCGCGCCGTGCTCCGCGGGGGGACCTACCGGCCCGCCTTCAGCCTCGCCGACCTGGTGGCGGTGACCGCGCAGACGCTGGCCGAGCCGGGAACACAGCTGGTCTACGCGTACCACGCCGACCTCGACCTGCTCGGCCACATCCGCGGCGTCGACTCCGACGCCTGGCGTCTCCAGCTCGCCGAGGTCGACGCCGCGCTCGCCACCCTGGCCGGGCGCCTCCCGGCGGGCGCGCTCCTCGTGGTCACCGGGGACCACGGCATGGTCGACCTCCGCCACGAGGACCACGTCGACGTCGGTGACGTGCCGGCGCTGCTGGCGGGGGTGCGCGCGCTCGGCGGCGAGGCGCGGGCCCGGCACGTGTACACGGAGCCGGGGGCCACCGGCGAGGTGCTCGCCGCCTGGCGCGAGCTGCTCGGCGACCGCATGTGGGTGGTCGAGCGCGAGGAGGCGATCGCGGGCGGCTGGTTCGGCCCCTCGGTGCCGGACCGGGTGCGGCCGCGCATCGGCGAGGTGGTCGCCGCCGCGTACGGACGTGTGGGGGTCATGCAGCGCGCCGTCGACCCGGCGCACAGCCGCATGGTCGGCCACCACGGGTCGATGACGGCGCGGGAGCAGCTGGTGCCCATGATCGCCGTCCGCACCCCATGACTTTCGGCCGTCACTGACCCATACTGCCGGAGTATCGGCAGGAGGTAGTCACTGATGCTCAGAGAGTTCAAGACGTTCGTCTTGCGGGGCAGCGTCGTCGACCTGGCGGTCGGCATCGTCATCGGCGCCGCCTTCACGGCGGTGGTCAACGCGCTGGTCAGGGACCTGCTCACCCCGCTGATCGCCGCGATCTTCGGCAAGCAGGACTTCAGCGGCTTGATCTTCACCGTCAACGGCGCCAAGTTCACCTACGGCGACTTCATCAACGCCGTGGTCGCCTTCGTGCTGGTGGCCGCCGCGCTGTTCTTCTTCGTGGTCAAGCCGGTCAACATGCTGACGGCGCGTGCCCGGCGCGAGCCCGCGCCCGAGCCGGACACCACCAAGTGCCCGGAATGCCTGAGCGTGATCCCGGCGGCGGCGCGGCGCTGCGCCTACTGCACCGCGGCCCAGCCCGCCGCGCCGGCCGCCTGACGGGGGTCGTCTGCCCGCGCGGATAATCGCGCCCATGGCAGCCCCCGGCGTCTCCGTGCCCTCGTGGCGCGAGGTGATGGGCTCGGGGCGGGGGCGGCTCAGCGCCGGGCTGGCACTCACCGAGTTCGTCGCCGGGATGCAGTCGCTGGTCGTCGTCGCGGCCATGCCGCGGGTGCTGCGCGACCTCGGCGGCGTGGAGTTCTACGGCACCGTCTTCAGCGGCTACTTCCTCAGCGGCCTGGTCTCCATCCCGCTGGCCGGGCGGGCCGCCGACCGGGAGGGACCCACCAGGCCATTCGTGCGCATGATGCTCTGCTTCGCGCTCGGCACGGTGCTGTGCTCTCTGGCGCCGTCGATGCCGTTGCTGGCGCTGGCGCGCGTCATCCAGGGCTACGGCGGCGGCGCCGTGTACACCATCGCCTACGGCGTCATCGCCAAGGCGTATCCCAGCCAGGCGCGGCCGCGCATGCTGGTGGTGCTGACCATGACCTGGGTGGTCAGCGGCCTGGTGGCGCCGTCGGTCGGGGCGATCCTGGCCACCACCGTGGGGTGGCGGTGGGTGTTCGTGGTGGTCCTGCCGCTGGTGCTGCTGGCCGCCGCCCTGGCGGGCCCCGGGTTGGTCGGACTGCGCGGCGCGATGGACGTGCCCCGCATCACCCCCACCTGGCCGCTGCTGCTGGCCGCCGCCTCGGCGGCGGGGCTCATCGCCTCCGCCAACACGCACTGGTGGTCGATCCCGCTGGCCGCCGCCGCCGCGGCCGGGGCTCTGGTCGCCATGCAGCGGCTCATGCCGCGCGGCTGGCTGCGCGCCGCCGCCGGGGCGCCCGCGGCGGTGGCGCTCAACCTCCTCCTCTACCTCGGGTTCTTCACCGCCGACAGCTTCATCACCCTGCTGCTCACCGACGTGCGCGGCGTCTCCGTCGCGGAGGCGGGAGTTGCGGTCACCCTTGTCTCGATCTCCTGGTCGCTGGCGAGCTGGTGGCAGTCGAAGGCGATCACGCGGTACGCGCCGTCGCTGCTGACCCTGGGCGGCTCCGCGGTGTTCGTGGCCGGCACCGCCTGCGTCCTCTCGCTGCTCGCGGGTGCGCCGCTCTGGCTCGGTTACGCCGGCTGGACGGTGGCGGGGGCCGGGGTGGGCGTGGCCTTCCCCACCCTGCTGCTCGCCTCGATGGAGTACGCAGGCCGCGGCGACGAGACCAGCGCGATGGCGGCCCGCTTCGTCAGCGGGCGGATGGGGATCATCGTCGGCACCGGGTTGGGCGGCGCCGCGGTCGCCGTCTCCCACGACGCGGCGCGCCCGCTGGCCTGGGGGCTCTGCGCGGTCTTCGCCCTCTCCCTGGCGGGCGGGCTGGCCTGCGCGGCCGCCTCAGGACGCCTGCGGGCTCCCGGCTAGGCGGCGCACCAGGGCGGGCGCCGGCAGGGAGCGGCGCTGCGCCGTGGCCAGCCCCATCTCCAGCGCGCCGAAGGCCAGCGCCGCCAGGCTGACCAGCCCGACGAGAAGCAGCGGCAGCACGACCAGGGATGCCACGGTGTGCCAGCGGGCTTCGGTGATCAGCGGGGTGAGGCGCTCGTCCAGGTGCATGTCACGGGGAACGACGTCCCCGCCTGCCGCCTTGCGGTGCCGCACCGCTTCGTGACGCCGCCCGGCCGCGGCTGCGCCGCGCCGCCGTGACCGTGGCCGTCTTGCGGCGTGGCGCAACCCTGCGGGCGCGCACCGGCTGGGTGACCTCCTCGGTGTCCTCCACCCTGGCGTGGCCGTGCCCGTTGGTGCCGCGCCCGACCCCGGCGCAGTCGAGCAGCTCGCGGATGCCGGCCTCGATGCCGTGGGTGAGCACGTCGAGGTCGGGAGTCGTGTCGTAGTCGCCGGTGACGCCGAAGTTCAGCGTGCCCAGGTAGCTGAAGATGGCGATGCCGATGCGCACCCGGTTGGCGATGGGCACGTAGGGGAAGGCCTCGCGCATCTGCCGCCCCGCCGCGTAGAGCGGGAACTGCGGCCCCGGCACGTTGGTGGTCACCGTGTGCAGGTTGTTCTGCGGGAAGCGCATCGCGCTGCGCATGCCCAGCGAGAGAAGCATCGGCGGCGCGAAGCCGGACAGCGAGGTGAGCACCTCGCCGGCCACCGCCTGCTTCGACTCCTTGAGGTCCTCCATCTGGGCGCGGATGGCGTCGAGCCGCTCGCCGGGGTCCTCGATGCCCACGGGCAGCTCGGCGAACATCGCCGAGACCCGGTTGTTGTAGGTGCCGCGCTCGCCGGGCAGCCGCACCGACACCGGCACCATGGTCCGCACCGAGCAGCCCTCGACCTCGCCGCCCCGGGAGATGAGCAGGTCGCGGAAGCCGCGGGTGATCGCCGCCAGCACCACGTCGTTGACGGTGCCGCCCAGCGCCGAGCGCACCGCCTTGACGTCGGCCAGCGAGCCGCGCGCCCAGTTGTAGCGGCGGTGCGGACCGATCGGTCCGTTGAGGGTGGCCAGGCCGGTGGTGCTGGCCAGGCCCATGACGGAGCGGAAGGCGCCCAGCACCTCGCCGGCGCGGGCCAGGCTCTCGCGCGGCGCGCGCACCACCCGGCGCAGCCCGCGCATCTGCTCGAACGGGGTGACCAGGTAGTCCACGGCGGCGTCGCCGAGGAGGCGCAGCTCGCTGGGCTCGGCCTGCGGCTGCCAGTGGTCCGGCACCGGCGGCGAGGGGTTCGGCTCGAGGTCGAGCATGACGGCCAGCAGGTCGGTGCCGCTGACGCCGTCGACCATGCAGTGGTGGACCTGCGAGACCAGCGCCCAGCGACCGTCCTCCAGGCCCTCGACCACCCACATCGACCACAGCGGCCGGTTGCGGTCGAGCTGCTGCGACATCACCCGGCCGACCAGGTTGCGCAGCTGCTCGGGGCCGCCGGGATGGGGCAGCGCGGTGTGGCGCACGTGGTACTCGATGTGGAAGTGGGCGTCGTCGACCCACACCGGGCGGCCCAGGTCGAAGGGCACCATGCGCACCTTCTGCCGGTAGCGCGGCACCAGCGGCAGCTTGCCGCGGACCATGCTGAGGATGTCCTCGTACTCGGGCGGCGGTCCGTCGAAGATCGCCACCGAGCCGATGTGCATGTGGTTGTTCTCGTCCTCGATGTGGAGGAACGAGGCGTCGAGCGGGCTCATGCGGTCCATGTCTGTCGCTCCTCCTGCCCCTATCCGTGAAGTGCCGCAAGCCGTTCGCGCAACCGGGGGTCGCGCAGCCGCCGGCGCATCGTCTCACGCACCGTGCGGACGATGCTCGGGGCGCGCTCCGGGTCCATCGCCTGGGTCGAGCTGCCCAGGGCGTCGAGCTCCTCGGGGCCGGGCTCGACGACCACCACGTCGGTGCCGCGGCGGCGGATGCGCACCACCTCCTGGGTGAGCTGCAGCCGGCAGGCGGCGCGCACGGCGCCGTCGACGCTGATGGCGGGAATGGTGCGCTGCGCCGACATCGGCGAGATGACCAGCACCAGGTCGAGGCCCAGCCCGGCGACGACGTCGGCGTTGGTGGGCGACCAGGCGCCGCCGTCGACGTAGCGGACGCCGCCGATGCGCACCGGGGTGAAGAACCCCGGGATGGCGCAGCTCGCCGCCACCGCCTCGGGCACGCCGGAGCCGTCGCCGTCGAGCGCGCCGGGGTCGCGGCCGAAGACGACGCGGCGGCCGTCGTGGAGGCGGACCGCGCAGATCCACATGCCGCGCTCGGGCCAGTCGCCGTCGCCGTACACCCGGCGCAGCCCGGCGACGATGCGCTCGGTGGGCACCCGGCCCTCGGGCAGGGCGGCGGCGGCGAGCGTCCCGATGCGCATGTCCCAGGGGCGCAGCGCGGCGTGCAGGAAGCGCTCGGGCGCGCTCGGCGCGAAGGCCAGGCGCGGCGCGGCCCCGGGCGTGATCCCCGGCGCGATCTGGGCGGCGGCCCTCATCCCCACGGGGCGGCGGACCAGCCGGGCGCCCGCCGGTGAGAGCGGCTCCCCGGAGGCCCGCCGGGCGAGGTCGGCCGGCGACATGCCCGCGCGGAGCAGCGCGGCGATGCCCGAGCCCGCGGAGGTGCCCACCACGACCTCGGCGTCGTCGGGGTCCCAGCGCGTCTCGGCGGCGAGGGCGTCGAGGACGGCGGCGTGGAAGGCGTGCCCGGCGATGCCCCCGGCGCCGAGCACAAGGCCGATGCGGCTCATGCGTCTACAGTATTGCCCCCATGGCCAGCTTCAACCTCAGCACCATGCTCCGCGAGAGCACACTGGCCCACCCCGACAAGGTGGCGCTGATCCTCGACGAGAACCGGCTCGCCTACAGCATGGTCGACGGCGCCGCCGACCGCGTCGCCCAGGCGCTCCGCGACAGCGGCATCGCCCCCGGCACGCCGGTGGGGCTGATGCTGCCCAACGTGCCGCAGTTCCCCATCGTCTACTTCGGCATCCTCCGCGCGGGCTGCGTCGCGGTGCCGATGAACGTGCTGCTCAAGGCGCCCGAGGTGACCTACTACCTGGAGGACTCCGGGGCGCAGGCGTTCTTCTTCTGGGACGGCTTCGCCGAGGAGGCGGTCAAGGGCGCCGACGCAGTGCCCGCGGTGGGGCTGCGCGTTTCTGTCGCAGCCGTCCCGAACACGCCGGCGCCGCAGGGGTGCACCGACTTCATGCAGCTCGTGGTGGGCGTCAACCCCACCGGCGAGATCACCCCGACGGCGCCGGAGGACACCGCGGTGATCCTCTACACCTCGGGCACCACCGGCAAGCCCAAGGGCGCGCAGCTCACCCACTACAACCTGCTGATGAACTGCATCGTCGGCGCCCGCATCGCCGGCGTCGTCGAGTCCGACGTCACCCTGGCCACGCTGCCCTTCTTCCACGCCTTCGGCGCCAGCAACGTGATGAACACCGCCGTCTACGCGGGCGGGACGCTGTCGCTGCTGCCGCGCT
Source organism: Candidatus Dormiibacterota bacterium (assembly GCA_035652335.1). Lineage (GTDB taxonomy): Bacteria > Chloroflexota > Dormibacteria > Aeolococcales > Aeolococcaceae > DASRDZ01. Next base: position 14,981 of record DASRDZ010000046.1, on the reverse strand, counting down.
TCGAGCCGGTGAAGGCGCTGCAGATGATCCAGCGCGACCGCATCACCGTCTTCGCCGGCGTGCCCACCATGTACATCGCCTTCCTCAAGGCCTACGACGAGGGCGAGTGGGACATCTCCACCATCCGCATGGCCATCAGCGGCGGCGCGGCGCTGCCGGAGCAGGTGCTGCGCGAGTTCGAGGAGAAGTTCGGCGCACCCATCCTGGAGGGCTACGGCCTCTCCGAGTCGTCGCCGTCGGCGACCTTCAACCGTCCCGACCGTCCGCGCAAGGTGGGCTCGATCGGGCTGCCCATCTGGGGCGTCGAGCTGAAGGTCATCGGCGACGACGGCGCGACGCTCGGCGACGGCGAGAACGGGGAGATCTGCATCCGCGGCCACAACGTGATGAAGGGCTACCACAACCGCCCCGAGGCCACCGCCGAGACCATCGACGCGGACGGCTGGCTGCACACGGGCGACATCGGCCACCGCGACTCGGACGGCTACTACTTCATCGTCGACCGCAAGAAGGAGCTGGTCATCCGTGGCGGCTTCAACGTCTACCCGCGCGAGATCGAGGAGGTGCTCTACCAGCACCCCGCCGTGCTGGAGGCCGCCGTCTTCGGCATCCCCGACGCCACCATGGGCGAGGAGGTCGTCGCCGCGGTGGCGCTGCGTCCAGGGCAGACGGTCGAGGAGGGTGCGCTGATCGCCTTCGTCAAGGAGCGCGTCGCCGCCTACAAGTACCCGCGGCGGGTGTGGCTCCTGGAGACCCTGCCCAAGGGACCGACGGGCAAGATCCTCAAGCTGGAATTGAAGGCGCAACTGGTTCCCGCCGAGGCGTAGAGCCCTCGGCGCAGAAGCCCTCGACGGCGTCGACGAAGCGGTCCGGCATCTCCAGCTGCGGCGTGTGGCCGCAGTCGTCGAAGACCTCGAGGCGCCAGGAGGGGCGCACCTGCGCGGCCCAGCGCGCCGCACCCAGGGGCACGAGCCGGTCGTGGTCCCCGTGCAGCAGCAGGGTGGGTGCGGTGATCGAGCGGATCATCGCCACGAAGCGGCGCCGCTGCACGACGATGCGAACCAGCGAGCGCGCGGCTTCGAGGTACGCCTCCATCGCCCAGGGAAACTCGCGCCGCGTCCTGGCCAGCGCCACGTGCGCGTCGTACACGTCCTGCGGCACGCGCAAGGGATCGACGGTGCAGAGCTTGATGGTCTCGCGCACCAGGCCCTCGGGCCCGAGCCGCTGCGCCCGCTGGCGCACGTACCTCTCGCCGAGCCCGGGGAACGCGTAGGTCACGAACGCCGCGGTCACGGCCAGGTCGGGGCGGGTGCTGAGCGGCCGGGGCATGGCGGCGCCCACCAGGACCAGCCCCTCGACCAGCGCCGGGCGCCGCGAGGCGACCAGCATCGAGATCAGGCCGCCCATCGAGTTGCCCACCAGCACCACGGGACGCCCGACCTCCTCGATGACCCCGGTCAGCAGCGCGGCGTTGGCCTCGACCGAGCAGGAACGTCCCTCCGGCCGGGTGAGGCCGAAGCCGGCCAGGTCGGGCGCCAGCACCCGGTGCCGGCGGGCCAGCGGGTCGCCGACCGCCAGCCAGTTGGCGTGCGAGCCCCCGAGACCGTGGACCAGCAGCATCGGCGTCCCCCGCCCGCCGAAGTCGGCGACGTGGACCGGCCCCCCGACGTCGAGCGTGCGGCTGCGCATGGCGGCATCGTACCGTCCCCGGCCCGGGCCTCCCGGCGGCCGCCGCTGCGGCGACGGCGGCGCGCGTGCGCCCGGGCTGTCACGCGCGGGCAACGCTCCCGGCACGACCGGCCGGACGGGCGTCCCCAAGACCGGCCACAGGCGACACTCTGGCTCCACATGTCCAGCCAGACGACCCGCAAGCTTCGTCATCGCACCCTCGACCGCTTCCGCCAGAAGCTCTGGGCGGTTCCCGCCTGGCTGTGGCTCTGCGTGCTCCAGCGGGGCGCCGGCAAGACGGCGCGGCGGAGGCATCAGCCCGTCCGCTAGGCTCCTCCCCGTGCAGGGCCATGCGGGTGCGTCGGCGGCGGAGGTGCTCCGGCGCCACGGTGTCGAGGTGGTCTTCACCCTCTCGGGCGGCCACATCTTCCCGCTCTACGACGGGCTGCTGCCGCGCGGCATCCGCCTCCTCGACGTCCGCCACGAGCAGACCGCGGCCTTCGCCGCCGAGGGCTGGGCCAAGCTGACCCGCCGCCTCGGCGTCGCCGCGGTGACCGCCGGCCCCGGGGTGACCAACGCGGTGAGCGCCATGGCGGGGGCGGCGCAGAGCGGCTCGCCCATGCTGGTGATCGGCGGCCGCGCGCCGCAGGTGCGCTGGGGCGCGGGATCGCTGCAGGAGTTCGACCACATCCCCGTGGTGGCGAGCATCACCCGCTGCGCGCTGACGCCGCAGAGCGGCGAGGACGTCGCCGCCGCCCTGGAGCGCGCCATCCTCGCCGCCACCACACCACGGCGCGGTCCCGCCTTCGTCGACGTGCCCCTCGACGTCTTCGCCTCCCCCGCGGCGCCGCCCGACGGCCCGGTGGCCGCGCCTCCGCCGCGGCCGGCGCCCGGCGTGGCGGACGTCGAGCGCGTCGCCGCGCTGCTCCGCGAGTCCGAGCGACCTGTGCTGATGGCCGGGGCTGACGTGTACTGGGACGGTGCCGAGCACGCGCTCGTCCGCTTCGCCGAGGCGCTGCAGGTGCCCGTGTTCTGCAACGGACTCGGCCGCGGCACCATCCCGGCCGACCATCGCTGCGCCTTCTCCCGCGCCCGCAGCACCGCGCTGCGCAACGCTGATCTCGTCATCGCCGCGGGGACGCCGCTCGACTTCCGGCTGCGCTTCGGCGACTTCGGTCCGGCGCGTGTGGTGCACATCGCGGCCACGCCGGAGCAGATCGCGCAGCACGCGACGCTGGCTGCGAGCGCCGGCGGCGACATCGGCGCGATCCTCGACGCCGTCCGCTCCGCATCGGCACCGCGTGACCGCAGCGCCTGGCTCGACACGTTGCGCACCGAGGAGTCGCGCATCCGCGCCGAGGAGCGCGCCGACCTCTGCAGCGAGGCGACGCCGATCAGGCCGAGCCGCATCTACGGCGAGCTGCTCCCCCGCCTGGAGCGCGACGCCGTGGTCATCGGCGACGGCGGCGACTTCGTCTCCTACGCCGGTCGCCACGTCGACACCTTCACCCCGGGCTGCTTCCTCGACCCCGGCCCCTTCGGCTGCCTGGGCACGGGCGCCGGCTACGCCATCGCCGCCCGGCTCGCCCGCCCGGACGCGCAGGTGGTGCTGCTGCTCGGCGACGGCGCCGCGGGCTTCTCCCTGATGGACTTCGATACCCTGGTGCGCCACGGCCTCCCCGTTGTGGCCATCTGCGGCAACAACGGAATCTGGGGGTTGGAGAAGCACCCCATGCACGCCTTCTTCGGCTACGACGTGGCCGCCGACCTGCGCCCCGGCACCCGCTACGACGAGGTGGTGCGCGCCCTGGGCGGCCACGGCGAGCTGGTCACCGAGCCGGCGCAGATCGGGCCGGCGATCGACCGCGCCTTCGCCTCGGGCCTGCCCGCGCTGGTCAACGTGCTCACCGATCCCGCGGACGCCTACCCGCGGTCGGCCAACCTGGCATGAGCGTCGAGAGCGGGCTGCGGGGCAGCGCCGACATGGTCGTCGGCGAGGCGGACACGGCGGCCGCGGTCGGCAGCGGCGACGTCCCCGTGCTGGCCACGCCGCGCCTGGTGGCGCTGCTCGAAGCGGCGGCCGTCGCCGCTCTGCGCGGCGCGCTCGACGCCGGCTCGACGTCGGTGGGGACGGGCGTGGAGATCGACCACATCTCCCCCACCCCTGTCGGCTGGGAGGTGCACGCCGAGGCGGTGCTGGAGAGCGTCAACGGGCGCCATCTGCGCTTCAGGGTGCGAGCCTGGGACGTTCGCGGCGACGTCGCCAACGGTGTGCACCATCGCGCCGTCGTCGATCGCGAGCGCTTCCTGGCCCGCGCCACCGGCGCCTAGCGCACCGCGGCTCAGCGCCCGCCGTCGCCCACCAGCGACACGGCGGAGACGCCGATCAGCGCCTGCTCCATCTCGACGTCGACGCCGGCCATGCCGACGAAGACGTCGACGACCTCGGGGTCGAACTGCGTGCCGCGGTGGAGCAGCAGCTCCTCGACGGTCTCGTCGACGCTGCGCGCGCGCGCATACGGGCGACCGGTGACCATGACGTCGACGGCGTCGCAGACGGCGACGATGCGCGCCCCCACGGGGATGTCGCGCCCGCGCAGGCCCTCGGGATAGCCACGGCCGTCGAAGCGCTCGTGGTGGTGGCGCACGATGGCCTGGGCCGCGTGCCACTGCTCGATGCCGTCGAGCAGCCGGGCGCCCAGCTCGGGATGCTGGCGGACGACGTCCCACTCCTCGGGCAGCAGCGGGCCCGCCTTGTGCAGCACCACGTCGGGCACGGCGATCTTGCCGACGTCGTGCAGGCAGGCGCCAAGCCGCACCGCGTCGCGATCCGCCTTGGGCAGGTCGAGCCGGTGGGCGATGCGCTCGGCCATGGCCATCAGCCGGCGGCAGTGCAGCTGCGTCTCCACGTCGCGCGCCTCGACCATGTCCGCCAGCTTGATGGTGAACTGCTCCAGCAGCGGCACCACGATGCGCAGCCGCAACGCCTCGTCGGACATGCGGCGCCGGTCGAGCGCGCGCGCCACCACCACGCGCAGGGTGTCGCCGCGGAACGGCTTGACCACGTAGTTGACGGCACCCGCCTCCATCGCCTGCACCGCCACCTCCAGCTCCATGCTGCCCGTGACCATGATGCAGGGCAGCGCGGGGTCGAGCCGGTGGGCCAGGGCGAGCAGGTCGAGCCCGTTCATGGAGGGGATGCGGTAGTCGGTGACCAGGCAGTCGTAGGGCGGGATTGCGCGGGCGAGCATGCCCGCGGCGTCGGCGCCGTCGTGGGCGACCTCGACGTCGTGGCCGTCCCTCTCCAGGGTCAGCCGCATGAACTTGGCCGTGACAGGGTCGTCCTCGACAAGCAAGACCCTGCTCATGGTTCCTCCGCCACCCACCCTGTTGGTGATACCGCGAGTAGCAAGTATTCACGAATCTTCACCGTGGGGAGCGGCGACACCGGATCGTTACACGAGTTCGGGCCAGGTCCGTCGCCTACACGGCGGCTGCGGTCTTCTCGGCCTCCGCCTTGAGCCGCTGCAGCGTCACCGCCATGGTCTCCTCGTTGCGCCGGGTGCGGTCGGCGCCGGGCGTGCCCAGCAGGAGCAGCGTGCCCAGGCCGCGGACGACCGCGCCGCGCCGGTCCTCGGTCGACTCGGTGAGGGTGACGCCGCCCTCGCGCGGCGTGATCCGGTACGTCCAGCGTGACACCGGCAGGCCCATGTACTGGACGTCGAAGCTCAGCTCGCGGCCGGGGTCGGCCACGACCACCGTGCCGTGGGTGCTCCAGCGGCGCATCCCGATGCGGTTGCGGCCGATGAAGCGCACTCCCGGCGCGGCGGCGGTGGCGCCGTCCTGCCAGTCGCAGCGGTAGCACTCCGGGCTCCAGCGCCCCATCGAGGGCAGGTCGGAGACCAGCGCGTAGACCGCCTCCGGCGTGGCGTCGATGTCGATCGAGACTTGCGGCATGACGGGCTCCCTCCCAAACGGTGTGGGCGCCCATCCTAGCGTCCGCGCTCGGCCAGCCCCCTCGCGCCGTCCAGCTCCATGGGGCGGAACAGGGCGAACCCCTGGCCCAGCACCACGCCCCGCGCGACCAGCCGCGACGCCACCGCCTGGTCCTCGATGCCCTCGGCGACGACCGCGGCGCCGGTGCGCTCGGCGAAGGCGATGGCGGCGTCCAGCAGGCCCTCGGCGGCCGGCGCCGTGGAGGTGACGATGTTGCCGGCGATCTTGAGGAACTCCGGCTCCCCGGCGACCAGCAGGGCGAGGGTGCTCCGGCCGGTGCCGACGTCGTCGAGGGCGAAGCGGAAGCCGCTGCGCCGGTAGCGCGCCAGCACCGCGGCGAGATGCACGAGGTCGGAGACCAGCTCGCGCTCGGTGAGCTCCAGGACGAGGTTCGACGGGTCCAGCCCGAGCGAGGCGGCCAGCAGCTCCATCTGGTCGGGGGCGAGCACGGGGTCGAGCAGGGCGCCGGTGCTGGCGTTGACGAACACCGTGGTGCCGGGCGGCAGCTTCGCCGCCGTCTCCAGGGCGGTGCGCCGGCAGAGCCAGTCGACGTCGCGCATCATGCCGAGGCGTTGCGCCGCGGTGAAGAACCCGTCGACGCTCTCGCCCGGCGGGGTCGCCTGCGGACGCGAGAGCGCCTCGAATCCGACGACGGCGCCATTGCGGAGGTCGACGACGGGCTGGAACACGGTGCGCAGCCCTCCAGGCTGGAAGGCGCTGCGAACCACCTCCTCCCATCGCGGCGCGGAGCCCGCCACCTTGGTGGTTGCGACGAGGCGGTCGCGGCCGTCGGCCTTGGCCCGGTAGAGGTTGAGGTCGGCGACGCGCCAGACCGCCTCGACGGCGTCGCCGGGCTCGCCGGGGGCGACGCCGATGCTGACCCCGGCCTGGCCGTGGGGGACCGAGGCCGCCCGCAGCGCGGACCTGAGGCGCTCTCCGACGCTGCGGCCCACCTCGAGGTCGGCGCCCTGCACCACCAGGCAGAACTCGTCACCGCCGACGCGCATGGCCCGGTCGTCGGGGCGGGCGGCGCTGGCCAGCGTGGCGCCCACCGCCCGCAGCACCGCGTCGCCCGCCTCGTGCCCCGCCTCGTCGTTGACGACCTTCAAGTTGTCGACATCGATGGCCAGAACGGCGAAGCCGGCGCGAGGGCGCAGACCGCGGACGCGGTCGAACTCGCGGCGGTTGCCCAGTCCGGTGAGCGGGTCGAGGAGGCTGGCCTCGGCGAGGCGGCGCATCATCTGCACGTTGCCGACCGACACCATGGCGTGCGCCGCCAGCGCGAGCAGCACCGCCTCGTCGTTGGCGCCGAACTCGTGTGTGACGCCGTCGCTGCGCTCGGCGACGTAGAGCACGCCTGCGGGGGTCTCGTTGCGCATCAGGGGAACGGCGAGGAGCACCTGCACCCCCGACGCGTGCAGCGCCGCGACGATCTCGGGTGGCGCCGTGCGCAGCACGTCATCGACGCGGAAGGCGGTTGTGCGTCCCGGGATGGGCGCGGCCACCCGAGCGCCGCCGAGATCGGCGACGAACCGCTCCAGGACGGCGCGCTCGTCGTCGCGCGTGGTGGCGACGTGCGACGTCACGCCGTCCTCGTCGAGCAGCACGACGGCGCCGGAGCGCGCGCCGGTCAGCTCCACCGCGGCGTGGACGACGCGCTCCAGCACGGCGCCGGTGTCGTCGGCGCGCGCCGCGTCGGTGTTGGCCGCCGAGAGCCGGTAGAGCGTCTCGACCAGGCGATGCTCGTCGGTGTAGCGCCAGGCGTTGTCGAAGGCGAGGCCGGCAAGGGTGGCGATGCCACGCAGCGCACCGATCTCCGCCGCGGAGCACCGGCAGGGAAGGGGCGTGCCGGCGGCGAGCAGTCCCACCACCTCCCCGCCGACGACGACGGGCGCGACGATCTGCGCTCCCAGCCCCGCCCGCCCCAGGACGGCGCGCGCATCCGATCCGATCCGTGCCGTGCGGATGTCGAGCGAGCGCACCTCGCGGCTGGCAACGGCCTCCCGCCAGGCGGGCAACGACGACTGCAGGAAGGACGCACCGGCGAGCCGGGACTCGTGGTCGCCGTTGTCCGCGACCAGGACGAACCGTCCCTTCTCGACGCGGAACAGCGACGCCCGCCGCTGCTGCACGCCTGGTGGGGTGAGCACCCGCGCCGCGATGGCCACGACCATGCTGCGCAGCTCCTGCACGTCGAGGGTGGAGGTGAGCCGCTGCGCCGCCCAGTGGAGGGTCCGCAGCTCCCAGAGGTGCTGGTGCTCGGTGCGCATCGCGGTGCCGAGCAGCCGCACCTTGCCGAGGAACAGGGCGGCGAGCCCGATGAGGATGGCCAGCTGGGCCGCATACCAGTAGGGGTCGAACGAGGCTGCGCTGAGCGCCTCGGCGACGCAGGCTGCGCCGATGAGGGCCAGCGCCGCCCGCGTCCCCGGCCGCACCGAGGCGCCGCGACGCACCGCCCGCAGCACCAGCAGCAGTGCCAGCGTGGCGCTGGTGATGCCGATGGCGTCGTCGAGGTGGTCGAGCATGTCGCCGCCGATCCACCACAGCAGGGCCGCGCTGCCCGCCACCGCCACGCCCAGCACCGTCCCGATGGCGAACGCCGCGCCGAGCCTGGTCTCGGGGCGGGGGTCGGCGCTGGGCGGGTGCGTCCCGCCCCAGGCCAGCACCGGCGCGGTGACCATCACGATGGCGCCGAAGAACCACTCGTCGCCGGCGACCGCGGTGTGCTGGGGGATGCGCCCCTCGACGCCGAGGACCCACAGCACCAGGCGGCAGAGCATGACCAGGCTCAGCGCCGTGCCCAGCACGGTGTTGGCCACTCCGCGGCGGTCGTGGTGGGTGCGCGAGTCGAGCATGGCGATGCCGCCGATCCCGAGGGCCAGGACGCCGCCGGCGGCGGCGGCGAGCCCGAGGAACGAGGTGGTCGGCAGGGCGCTGGTGCCGAAGGCGGCGGGCACGGTGAGCACCGCGGCGGCGAGGAGGACGACGGGCAGGGCACCGCCGCGGCGCAAACCGGCGACCCGCATGGCACGGCTCGCCGCGGTGACGCCGCGGCGGACTGCGCCCTGCGGCTGCAGCCATCGCGAGGGCGGCGCGAGGACGGCCATCTATGCGCAGAGATTCAGGATGCGGGCGGGCATGCTCCCACCCTCGGCGGGCTACCCCGGGGTGCGGCCAGGGCCGTTGGTCACCAGAGTCCTACGGACGTTGGTCGCCTTCCAGGTGGGCGCCATGGAGTCGTGACACCGCCGTTCGCGAGAGGCCGAGCCGCTCGGCGGCTGCCGAGTAGGTCATGCCCTGGTCGTCGACCAGCGCCCCGACGATTGCGCCACGAAGCAATCGTAGGGCGCGCTCGTACTCGCGGATGGCCTCCGTGGCCTGCAGCGCGACGCCGACGGCGCCGCTCTCCAGCAGGACGTCGAGCGCGGCGCCGGGGTCGGCTCCCGTCGCCAGGGCGTCCGCGGCGGGTGCGAGGGCGTCCTCCAGGACGTCGAGATGCGAGCCCAGCCGCCGGCACACGGTGACGAGGCTCTGCACCCGCCTCTGCAGCGCCGGTGGCTCCCGGCGACCCCCCGTCGTCGACGGCGACATCCGCAGCCTCCCCGAGCAACCCGCACTCGGTGCGGGCCGCCCGCCATGAACAGAAAAGACAGCGGTCGATCGGAAAACATTGCCAGGAATTGCCCCGCCCGCGGCTGACTCACGGTCAGGGCGCGGTGTGACACCTCGGTTGCGGGCGGAGCACCAAGGGGCGACGCCCGGTCCGAGCCCGCGGCGCCCCCCGTAGAGTTCGTGGCGTCGGCTCCCGACAAGAGCAAACCCTCCGTGAGGAGGGGACGCAAAGCCACGGGTCTCCGCGAGACAGCCGGGCCGCCGAAGGAGTCCACCGGGGCCGACCGGAGTACCCCCTCACATGCCTCACGGTCGCCCGCCCCTCCGTCTGCGCCGTGTCCTCGGCACCCTGCTGAGCGGCGCCGTGCTCGCCGGGCTCGCCACCGCCGCGGGCCTCGCCGTGTCGCCGAAGGTGGCGCACGCCGACCTCAGCTTCGACCAGGCGATGTTCCGGCTGGTCAACCAGGACCGCGCCCAGAACGGCCTTCCCGCGCTGCGCTGGAACGACCAGCTCACCGGCATCGCCGAGACCACGCCGTACGGCGGCTGCGGGTTCAGCATCGCCGGGCGCTCCACCGACATGGGGCAGCGCAACTACTTCTCGCACACCATCTGCGGCTCGCAGAACGTGTTCAACGTGATGCAGGCGGACGGTGTCCCCTACCAGTCGGCGGGCGAGAACATCGGCTGGGAGAGCGGCGTCACCGACGTCGCCGCGGCGGCCGCGTATCTCAACACGGCGCTGATGAACAGCCCCGGCCACCGCGCCAACATCCTCAACGCCGGCTACACCGACGTCGGCGTGGGCTCCTGGGCCACGGCGCCCGGCCAGACCTGGAGCGGCGCGGGCTCGCCCTACGGGAGCGTCTGGATCGTCACCGAGGACTTCGCGCAGCTCCCCGCCACGGCGTCGAGCGGCGTGGCACCCCCGCCCGCAGGACCCGCCCCCGGCACCGCGATCGCAGGGCCGGGTCCCGGCTACTGGCTGGTGGGCGCCGACGGCGGCATCTTCGACTTCGAGGCCCCCGGCTTCTACGGCTCCATGGGCGGCCACCCGCTGGCCCGGCCCGTCGTCGCCGCGACGCCGACCCCCGATGGCCGCGGCTACTGGATGGTGGGCGGCGACGGCGGCATCTTCACCTTCGGCGACGCCGGCTGGTTCGGCTCCACGGGTGGGGAGCGGCTCAACCAGCCCGTGGTCGGCATGGCCTCGACGCCCGACGGGCGCGGCTACTGGCTGGTGGCCTCCGACGGCGGCATCTTCGCCTTCGGCGACGCCGGCTTCTACGGCTCCACCGGCGGCACCCACCTCAACCAGCCCATCGTCGGCATGGCGGCCACCCCGAGCGGCCGCGGCTACTGGCTGGTGGCGCGCGACGGCGGGGTCTTCCCCTTCGGCGACGCCGGCGGCTACGGCTCCACCGGCGGGATGCGCCTGGTCGAGCCGGTGGTGGGCATGGCCTCGACGCCCGACGGACGCGGCTACTGGCTGGTCGCCGCCGACGGCGGCATCTTCTGCTTCGGCGACGCCACCTTCAAGGGCTCGACCGGCGGCCATCCCCTGGCCCAGCCGGTGGTGGGCATGTCGGCCACGCCGAGCGGCAACGGCTACTGGCTGGTGGCCAGCGACGGCGGCGTCTTCGCCTTCGGTGACGCGCCCTTCCACGGCTCGACCGGCGGCATGCCGCTGGCCAGCCCGGTGGTGTCGCTGATCGGCTAGCCAGGCCCGGCGGCGGCGAGGCGGTCGGCCTCGCGGCGGGCGGCGCGGGCGGCCTCGACTGCCTGGCGCACCCGCTCGCCGGCGGCTCGCGACCCCTCCTCCGCCGCGCTCAGCTCCGCCTGCACCTCCTGGAGGCGGGTGCGCAGGGCGGTGACCCGGTCGTCGGCGCGGCGCTGCTCGGTGCGGCGCTGGAAGACCTCGCGCTCGGCGGCGGTGGCGGCCTCGGCGGCGGCCTCCGCCGCCACGCGCCGGGGGTCCGGATCCCGCTCGGCGGGTGCGGCTGAACGCCCCGTGACAGCCGGCGAGGGCGCCGGCATCGGTTCCCACGACGCGGAGCCGGCCCCGAAGCCGAAGCCCGGCTCGACCGGCGCCAGCAGCCGTCCCTCCTCCAGCTCCGCCCGCGCCGCGTCGTCGCCGGCGAGCACCGCGCGCAGGGTGTTGGCCATCGACAGCGCGGCGCCTGCCGCAGCGCCGTGCCCCGCCTCGCGCAGCACCTCGAGCCCGCGCCGGGCCGCGTCGTCGACGGCGCGCTGCAGCTCGCGGCTCAGCTCCTGCATCTCGCGCGCCGCCTCGCGGTCGCCGCGCACCGTGCGCGACTGCGCGTCGGCCAGCCGCCGCCCCAGGTTGGTCAGCGTGCGCACCGCGTGCTGGTCGCGATGTGCCAGCTGATCGAGCGCCCACACGTGCGGCGCCGGCCGCCGCAGCGCCGCCAGCCAGGACGCCGTGTCGCGGTCGCCGGACGCACGCAGCTCGCGGGCGAGGCGGTTGCGCTCCTCGACGAAGTGGTCGAGCGGCCCGCTCAGCAGCCGGGAGAGCAGCTCCTCGCGCGTCTCGGGCACGGCGCCGCGGTCACCCGCCCGCGGCCGCGGCGGGCTCCGCCACCTCCTCGATCAGCACCACGGCGCCGCGGCTGGCGCCGCCCGCCACCAGCGGCGAGACGGTGACCCGGCACTCGATGGTCCGTCCGCGGCGGTTGAGCGCGGTGAGGACGAGCTCCTCACCCCGCGAATCGCCGTCGGCGGCGTGGCGCAGCGCCGCCGCGATCTCGCCGACGGGCAGGCCGATGTCGAGGCTCAGCAGGCGGCGGCCCACCACCTCGTCGGCGCGCAGGCCCCAGAGATCCTCGGCCCGGTTGTTCCAGATCTGCACGTGCAGGTCGCCGTCGACGACGACCACGGCCGCCCGCAGGCTGGTGAGCACCGTCTCCATGAACGCGTTGAGCCGGTCCAGCTCGACGGTGCGCTCGCGCATCTCCACGTTGATCGTCTGCAGCTCACCGTTGGTGGACTGGAGCTCCTCGTTCATCGTCTCCAGCTCCTCGTTGGCCGACTGCAGCTCCTCGTTGGTGGTCTCCAGCTCCTCGACGGTGGACTGCAGCTCCTCGTTGGTGGTCTCCAGCTCCTCGTTGGTGGACTGCAGCTCCTCGTACGCCGTCTCCAGCTCCTGCTTGTGGCGCTGCAGCTCGGTGCGCAGCGTCTGCGGCGCGGTCACGTCGGCGAAGGCGACGGTGGCGCCGAGGTAGGCGTCCTCGCCGTCGAACAGAGGAGTCACCGCGACCTCGAGGTGCTGCACGCGCTCCTCGTCGAGATGCCGCTCGACGTCGATGATGCTGACCGGGTGCCGGTCGCGCTGCGCCTGCTCGATCCGCGAACGCAGCTCCACCGGGCGGTAGGAGATCTCGAGGTCCTGCAGCCGCCGGCCCACATCCCTGCCGGCCAGGTTGAACATCTGCCGCGCCGCCGCGTTGATCAACGTCACCGTGCCCTCGGCGTCGACGAGGAGCTGGGCGGTCGAGCTGGCGTCGAGGGCCATCTGGCGCAGCTGCGCCTCACGCCCCGCGCGGAGAGCGTCGTTCTCGTGCGACGAGAGCACCACCATGCGTTCGGGCGCGCTGTGCAGGGGCACCTTGCTGAAGATGCGATGGTGCAGCTCCAGCGGCGTGAAGAGGTTGCCGTGGGTGAGCAGCATCTCGGCGCGTCCCAGGAAGAGGAAGCCGGTGTCGTTGAGCGCGTAGTGAAGGCGGGCGAGGACGTGCCGCTGCGTCTCCGCTGTGAAGTACATCAGCACGTTGCGCGTGACCAGCAGGTCGAGGCGCGAGATGGGCGCATCCTGCACCAGGTCGTGGCGGCCGAAGATCACCGAGCGACGCAGGTCGGGGCGGAACGACGCACGCTGGCCGGTGACCTCGAAGTACCTGGCACGCAGGTCCTCGGGGACGGCCTGCACGTCCTTGAGCGCATAGATCCCGTTGCGCGCGCGCGCCAGCGCGCCCTCGTCGACGTCGGTGGCATAGATCTTGACGCGGCGCCGGAAGGCCTCCAGGCCGAGCGCCTCGGCGAAGACGACGGCCAGCGTGTACGCCTCCTCCCCGGAGGCGCAGCCCGCGCTCCACACCCGGATGACGTCGTCGTCCTCCTTGCCGGCGACGATGCGGGGGACGACCTCCTCGCGCAGGTAGTCCCACGCCTCGGCGTCGCGGAAGAAGGCGGTGACGTTGATGATGATGGTGTCGAAGAGGACGCCGAACTCGTCGGGGTGCACCTGCAGGAAGTCGAGGTACTCGGTGACGTCCGCGAGGTGGAGCTCGTCGATCCGCTTGCGCACGCGGCGCACCAGGGTGCTGCGCTTGTAGCCGGTGAAGTCGAAGCCGTGGCTCTGGGCGAGGTGGTCGAGCAGGTGCTCGAAGGCCGGGTCGTGGTCGCTCACGCCGCCGCCTCCGCCGCCATCCGCTCCAGGGCCGGCGCGATCTGCGCGATGGGCAGCACCAGGTCGGGCTCGACCAGCTCCATCGTCGCCTCGACCATGCCGGGGAACTCGCAGTCGGCCGGGGACTGCACGACGACCGTGCCGCCCGCCTCGCACACCGCCGCGGCGCCGGCGGCCCCGTCGTGGCCGGTGCCGGTCAGCACCACGGCGACCGTGCCCTTTCCCATCACCGCAGCGGCGGAGCTGAAGAGCAGGTCGGCGGAGGGGCGCACGTGGTTGACGGGCGGCGCGTCGCCGAGCTCCAGGCGCCCGTCGGCCCCGACCATGACGTGGCGGCCGGGCGGTGCGACCAGGATGTGCCCCGCCAGCGGCGTCGACCCGGGCTCGACGAACTCCACGGGGAGGACGCACCGCCGGGCCAGGATCTGGACCAGGAAGCTGGGTTGGTGGGGGTGCATGTGCTGGACGCAGATCACGGACGCGGGGAAGTCCCTCGGCAGCGCGGGAAGGAGGACGAGCAGGGCGTTCAGGCCACCTGCCGACGAGGCGACGAGGATGGTCCTCGACGGAGCCGCGCCGACCGACCCGGCGGGCGGGTGCGCCGCCGCAGGTCCCATCCTCGTAGCGTACTCAATCGTGCTCCGCCTCGCGGGGCGGCGAAGGACGCCGCGGGCCCGGCGGTCTAGGCGCTGATGGCGGCCGGCAGGTCCGCCTGGGGGGCGCCGAGCGCCAGCCGGTAGCCGCGCCCGCGGACCGTCTCCAGCAGGCGTCCCGAGCGGCCGAGCTTGCGGCGCAGGCGGGAGACGTAGACCTCGACCTCCGTGTCACGCCCGTGGTACCCGGAGCCCCACGCGCCCCCGGCGAGCTCCGACCGGGTGTGCACGACGCCGGGCTGGTCGAGGAGGAAGAGGAGCAGCTGCCACTCGGTGGGCGTCAGGCGCCGGACGGCGTTGCCGTCGCGGACCGCCTGCCGGGTGACCAGCACCTCGACCTCGCCGAGACGGACGACGTCGATGGCGAAGATCCGGCGCGCGGGTGCCATCGCCTGGGCGCGCGCCGCGCGGGTGGCGTTGCAGGCGGCCAGCAGCCGGCTGAGGTGCTCGTTCTGCTCGTCCAGATGGGCGCGCGCCTCGGCGATGCGCGCTCGGAGCAGCGCGGCGCCCGAGAGCTTCTCGACATCCATGGCGATCAGTGCCTGCTCTGCATGTCCTGCCCCCCTGCGTCCGTTGAGGGTAGCACCGGACAACCGTACCGCGAAGAGCCGCGCGGACCGACCGCG